>NZ_JBILQK010000102.1:0-10713 GCF_044373315.1 Roseateles sp.
CAGCGCACAGCGCACAGCGCACAGCGCACAGCGCTGGAGTGAAGACCATCTCCCGCGGCAATCTTCCTCGGGGTCGCGCCGCTTTCAGCCACCGGCTACAAAAGGGCTTCAACCAACTGGCGTGACGCTGAGATTGGTAAAGTGCCCCCTGGTGCCGTCGTCTACCCACAATCCGATGCGACCAGTGCGGCCAGCGTACTTGAGGTCCTCGACGACCAGCACCGTGGCACCATCCACCTGTACCTGGGCGCGACTGCCTTTGATGTCAAGGCGAAGCCGGTGCCATCGACCCGGCGCTAACGGCGCGGCCTTCTCGTAGCGGCCAGGAAAACGTGAGCGCGACACGTCGAAGTGGAAGTCCGGATGCGCCACGTACTGCACGGCGCGCACGTTTCGCGGCGGTGGCGGTGGCGGGTCGTTGAGCGTGCCATTGGTCATCCGCAAGTACACGGCCTCATAGGTCTGCGCGTCGCTCGACAGATGAAAGGCCACTCCGACAAAGGCGCGCGAGTCTGCCACGCCCCGGCCCGTGAGTTCGCCCGCGATATCGACTTCGATCACGCCATCGGTGAAAGGGCCTTCCCGGATAGCGTAGCTGGGCGCATTGCCCGCGCCGCCGGCCAGCATGCGTCGCTGCACCTCGTCAGTCAGTTCCACCGTGATGCACGGGCGACCGCCGAACTCGCTCGCGCTGACCTTCACCTGGTTGGCCGTGTACCCATTCAGCAGCGCAGACGAATCGCCTGCTGTGCCCGAGCTCAGCGCGCTGGCGGCGGACCACAGCGCGGGGCTGGCCGTCAACAATCCCGCTTTGACGATGAGGCCCAGGGCCTCGCGGCGTTGCCCGGTGTCGCCCAGGCGTTCGATATTGCTCATAGCCTCAACTTAGAACATCGTGTTGCGATTCTTCGACGTGGCCGGCACAGCTTGTTCGACGTCCCAGTGCTGGACGATCTTGCCGCCTTCGACGCGGAAGATATCGACCACGGCTGAACCCCGATCCGCTGGATCAGCAGGGTTCTCCTGGCAGTGGTTGTGAACGGCGACCAGCGGCCCTTCAGCAATCGCGCGTTTGATGTGGCAGCGGTAGTTGCTCTTCTCCACAAAGGCGGCGAAGCCCTTGATGAAGGCCTCGCGGCCGTCCTCGCCGTTGGGATTGTGCTGCGTGTACTGCGTCGGCGAGATGTACTTCATCGCCGCCTCGATAGGCTTGCGCTTGACGAACGCCAGTTCGAAGAATTCGACCACGATCTCTTTGGGCGTGGCGCCTGCTGCACGCGCGGGCACTGTGCCAAAAGCAAGAACTGTGGCGGTTACTAGGGCAAGAATTGAAGGACCGTGGGGAAGGGCACGCATGCTAAGTCTCGGGTAAAGGATGAGGGTCACACGCGCACGCTCTAAGGTATCTGGAGCATGTCCCTGACGACGCTGCCCTGCCTGAGGATGGTCAATGCGCCCTGACGGTTGAAAGGCGGTTGCGAATTTCCTGTGGGTTGCAGTGGTGGTAGCTCTGGCAGGGCCAACAAGCACAGCGGCAGCGTTAGAAGACCTGGTGTTTGCAGTTCATAGGGCGTGACTTTAGTGTGGCTTCGCTCAATACTGCATGCGTACAACTCACCTGTGATATGCGCAAAATCGATGCCTTGGGCCTTGACCTGAACCTGTTGATCGCGTTGCACCACTTGCTGCAGCATCGTCAGGTCGCCGCTGCAGCGTTGGCTTGCGGCGTCACGCCGTCTGCAATGAGCCGAGCCCTGACCCGGCTGCGAGCGGCATTCGATGATCCCTTGCTGTGCGCCGTGGGTCGTACCTTGGTGCCTACCAGCCGCGCGCTGGTCGTGGGCCCGGAGCTGGCGGAAATTCTGCAACGCGTGCGGGCGCTCAGTGCGCCCACTTTGTTTGATCCGGCGACCAGCGAACGTGTGTTTCGCATCGCTTGTACCGACTATGAGATCAACGTCCTGTTGACCCCGTTGGTGAAGCGATTGCGCCTGGTGGCACCTGGCTTGAGCTTTCACTTGCTCAATGGCGGCGATCTCGGCGTCGACAGTGTTCAGGGCGATGCCGAACTCGCCCTGCTGTCACCGGACGGGACCTACCCTTGGGCCAAACGGCGCCTGTTGTTGCAAGAGCAATTCAAGACGCTGGTACCCAAAGCAGCGCTGCCACTGACACTTAAGCGCTACCTTGGCATGCAGCATGTGTTGCTGGCGACAGGGGAAGCAGAGCCCAATCCGACGGACGCAACGTTAGGCATGCACCAGCGCAAGATTGCTTGTCGCGCCAGGAGTTTCTCCAGCGCCATCGAACTGGCCTGCGCCGGGCACTGGGCCTTCAATGCTCCGCTGAGGCTCCTCAAGAACATGCCATTGCCAGACCACATGACGGTGGTACAACCAACACTGGCGATACCAGGTTTCGAGGTGGCTATGTACTGGCATCCGAAAGAGGACAAAGACCCAGGGTTGCAATGGTTGCGCCAACGCATCGTGGAGGTTGCTGGCAAGGTGGACCGTAGGTCAGCTTGAACCGAGACTGTCCGTCGACGATTCCCATCCTCGTTCGAGCCTTTGGGTTCCCTTGATTGCGCTCCATCGGCAGCTCTCTGACTACAGAATCGAATCAACGTATGGCGATTCAGGGTCGGCAGCACTCGTTCGAAGACCAATGCGGCGGTCGTTGCCCCTCGCAGTCGGATGTCGGCGCCGCTCATTCACAATCTTGGATCGCTACATGCACCGGTTGCGCAAGAAGCGGCCTCCTGGCCCAGCGCGCCTCGCGACCAGTCGGGGCATCGGTTACTGAGTGGAGATGGAAAGCGTGCATCAGCTTTCGCGGCGCCAGGATGACTCGGTGCCCGCTCGGGAACTCAGCTGCCGGTAAAAGTCCGACGCCAAGCTGTTGGTGTCACGCCGAACGCGCTGCGGAACTGCTGTCGAAACGACACGGGTGAGCCAAAGCCCGCCAGTTCGGCAATGTGTTCGACGGATTGATCCGAAGCTTCCAGCAGGCGCTGGGCGAGCGACAGTCGCTCCCCGAGCAACCACTGCTGCACCGTGGTTCCAGTCAACTGCCGGAAGTGCCGCGTGAAGGTGCGGCGGCTCATGGCCGCAAGGGCCGCCAGACTGTCCAGCGTGTGCGCTTCGCTAAGCGAGGCTCGCACCTTGTCCAGCAGAAACGACAAGCGCGAGTCGCGCGTCGAACTCGGAAGTGGCTGTTCAATGAATTGCGCCTGCCCGCCCTGGCGGTGAGGCGGCACCACCAGCCGCCGCGCCACGCTGTTGGCCGCTGCCGCTCCGTGCCGCTGGCGCAACAGGTGCAGGCAACAGTCAATGCCGGCGGCCGTACCGGCGGAGGTGACGATGTCGCCCTCATCGACGTACAGCACGTCGGGGTCCACCCGCACGTTCGGAAAGCGCTGCGCAAAGTCGGCGGTACAGGACCAGTGTGTGGTGGCCGCGCGGCCTTCCAGCAGACCTGCCGCACCCAGCACGTAGGCGCCTAGACAGAGCCCAACGACTTTGGCGCCGCGCCGGTGCGCCATTACGAGGGCCTTCAGCAAAGGCTCCGGGGGACGCTCGGCCGGATCGCGCCAACTGGGGACGATGATGATTTCAGCTCGCCTGAGCGCATCCAGGCCATGCACGACCCCGACCGCGAACCCCGCCGTCGTGCGCAGTGTGCCGGCTTCGCCGGCGCACACCTTCAGGTCGAACGTTGGCACGCCGGGATGCGCGTCGCCGAAAACCACGCAGGGCACCGAGAGGTGAAAGGGACTGACGCGATCGAAAGCGACGACGGCGACGACGGGAAGCTTCTGGCGTGTACTCATCTCGACAGATCCGAAGGGGTTGACCCGATTCCATCGAAGTATGGCATCCAGGCCACTCGCGTGAACAGTCAGCGAGCCCAAGAATGTCGCACTCGTCATGGAAGGAAAGTCAATGAACTCGAAGATCCTCAACCTCTCGCTCTGGGCCGGCGTGGCCTATTTCTGTTGCATGGCCGTAGCGCACTTCTTCGGTCTGAAGTACCCGCTGGTCTTCGTCTATTACGACGTGCCATTCCACGCCTATCAGGACAAGATCATCTCGTTCGCGGTCGTGGCCTACATCTGCCTCTTCTACACGGCCGCGACGATCCGGGCCGCCGTGCCCGCCGCGCTGGTGGCCTTGAGCGTGACGGTCCTGGGCCTGTCGGCGGTGAACCTGTCGGACGCTCTGCAATCGGTTCTCGCCGGCCGCCCGACCACGATGTACTGGGCTCAGACCGGCTTGATCGCCGGCTACCTCGCGTGGCTGGTGGTGCTCCACATCCGAGCCAAGGCCGATGCGTAGGGAGTCGGTGGCGCGGGTTTTCCCGCTGCGAATGTACGCGATGGATTAATCGAGACGAGATCTCGAAACTGTCGTAACTGCATTGGCGACGCTTCCGCCGCAGTCGAACCTGGAGTATCTCGATGAAGAGCTTTGCAAACACCGTCAACGGTCGCGCCGTCAGTTCAGTCAATGGGTTTGAGTCGAAGAACCCTGCTACCGGCGAGGTGCTGGGCCTCGTACCGAATTCCAGCGCCGAGCAGGTGGCACAGGCTGTGGCGGCCGCCAGGGCGGCGCAGCCCGGCTGGGCCGCGCGGCCCGACGCCGAGCGCAAGGCGTTGATGATGAAGGTGGCCGAGGTCATCAAGGGCAGCGCGGAGTACCTGGCCGAGTGGGTCACGCGCGAACAAGGCAAGCCGCTGGGCGGCGTCGGCCCGGACCAGGTACCGGGCGCACGCTTCGAGCTCTGGGGGTGCGAGGTCTGGACGCAGGTGCCTGCAAGCCTGGACCTGCCGGTGGACGTGGTGTTCGAGGACGCCACCCGCCGCGACGAGGTGCATCGCAAGCCCTTCGGCGTGATTGCCGCGATCGCGCCCTGGAACTGGCCGCTTCTCATCGCCATCTGGCAAATCATTCCATCTATCCGGGCTGGCAATACGGTGGTTATCAAGCCCTCGGAGTACACGAGCATCGGCACGCTCGAACTTGTGCGACTGATGGCCGAGGCGCTTCCGCCCGGCGTGATCAACACCGTCAGCGGCGGTGGTGAGGTGGGTGGCTTCCTGGTTGAGAACGCCGACGTGGACAAGATCATGTTCACCGGTTCCGGGGCCACCGGCGCCCGCATCGCGGCGGCTGCGGCCAAGAACCTGACCCCCACCACGATGGAGCTCGGCGGCAATGACGCGGCCATCGTGCTGCCCGACGCCGACCCAAAGGCGATGGCGATGGGTTTGTTCTGGGGCGCATTCCTCAACATGGGCCAGACCTGTGCCTGCGCGAAGCGGCTGTACGTGCCGGAGAGCCTGCATGACGCCGTGGTCGCGGAGCTGAAGGCTCTGGCAGAAGCGATGCCAATGGGCAATGGCATGGACGCCGGCATCGCAATGGGCCCGATCCAGAACCGCATGCAGTACGACAAGGTTGTGTCGCTGGTGGAACAGGCCAAGGCCGGCGGAGCCACGATCGTCTGCGGCGGCAAGCCCGAAGAGGGGCCGGGCTACTTCTATCCGCTCACGCTAGTTACGAATATCGCCGACGGTGCCGCCCTGGTGGACCAGGAGCAGTTCGGCCCGGTGCTGCCGATCATTAAGTACAAGGACGTCGAGTCTGCAATCGCCAGCGCCAATCGGCTCGATGCCGGGCTCGGGGCCTCCGTCTGGTCGGCTGACATCGAGCAGGCCAAGGCCGTGGCGTCGCGCATCCAGGCCGGAACGGTGTGGATCAACCAGCACGGGGCGATCCATCCGATGGTGCCCTTCGGCGGCGTGAAGGGTTCTGGCTGGGGCGTCGAGTTCGGCACCGATGGCCTGAAGGCAGTCACTCAACCCCAGGTCATCAGCATCAAGAAGTAGACGGGTGCGTCCCCTAGGTTTTCCCTCGGGTTGGCGCAGGTCAATTTGCCGTTGCGTGCTACCGCGAGAAGGCCCCAGTTTCGAGAATCCGTCAAACCGACTGAGTCGGTGCGCACGACGGCGCCATCCAGGAGTATGTTCATGATCGCCCTTGCTTTTGCCAGCCGTTCGACATGGCGCCAAGCGGCAGCTGTGGTCTGTAGCGCGGCCCTCGGCCTTTCCGGGCCAGCCTTGGCCGCGCCGGCCAAGCCACAAGCCCCGGAGTTGCCAGCGGAAACGCTGGTGCCATCGACGCTGGAGTCGGCGCCCGCTGAGCGCGTGTATGTGGCCGACATTGCCATCAACACCATCATCGACGGACGCCTGCGCATCTTTGACGCGGTCAAGGGTCGCTTCCTCGGTCAGCTGCACACCGGCTATGCCGGCATGTTCGCGCTCAGCGCTAGGTCCGACGAGATCTACGTCGCCACGACTTATCTCAGCCGTGGCGGACGCGGAGAGCGGACCGACGTTCTCGAGGTCTGGGACAGCACGACGCTGGGCATCAAGTACGAAGTGTTGCTGCCGCCGCGCCGTGCACAGGCACTGAACTACCGCGGGCTGATCAGCGTCACCGCCAACGGGCGATTTGTGCTTGTGCAGAACGCCACACCGGCCACCTCGATTACCGTGGTCGACCTCACCGAGCGCAAGGTCGTGACGGAGGTGCCGACGCCTGGTTGCTGGGGCACGTTGCCCGCGGCGGGGCATCCGTCCCGGTTTGCCATGCTGTGTGGGGATGGCAAGGTCGCGACGGTCACGCTCGACGACAAGGGGCAGGTGGTTGACCGGCAGGCGAGCGAGAAGGTTTTCGATGCCGACAACGACGCGTGGTTCCACCATGCCGAGCGCCTGGGCGACCGCTACTTCTTCGTCTCGTTCAAGGGCGGGCTGCACGAAGTGGACGTCGGTGGACCGATGGCGGTCCTGAAGTCGTCGCGCAGCCTGGTCAACGACGCTCAACGCAAGCAAGGCTGGCGCCCCGGCGGCTACCAGCTCTTTGCGGTCCATCCGACCGGACGCTGGGCCGTAGTGGCGATGCACGAAAAGGGTGGCGAGGGCTCCCACAAGTTCCCTGCCAAGCAGCTTTGGTTCGTGGACCTGGGCAGCGGCAAGCGAATCGCCACCGCCCCGGGGCACGGCACGGCGTCCATTACCTTCTCGCGCTCCGGGCAGCGACTGCAGGCGCTGGATGGCCTGACCGGCGCCTTGAGGACGTGGCAGTGGAACGACGGCAAGCCCTTGAAGCTGATGGCGACCGTGGCCCCGGCTGGCGCCGCCGCGTTGCAGCTTGAGTCGCATGACTGAGGCCGCGGTGGTGGCCAGGAGGTCGGCATGAATCCGGTACTCGATCCCTTGTTCGTCTGGATTGCGATCGCCAGCATGGCGGTGCTCATGGGACACGCGGCCATCGTGAAGGTCCAGGATCTGGCGTTGTGGTCCCAGCACCTGGCGGCGTACGGTGTTCCGGGCTGGGCCTGCAGCCTGGCCTTCTGGATGTTGCCGTTCGCCGAGGCGCTTGGCGCTGCGCTGCTGCTGACACCCTGGCGCTGGATCGGGGCCGGACTGGCTGCTTGCCTGCTGCTGCTGTACGGCGCGGCGATGGCCTTGCAGCTGATTCAGGGGCGCACGCCGGACTGCGGATGCGGCGGTGAGGCGATTCCGGTGTCCTGGGCCTTGGTCGCTCGCAACCTGGTACTGGTGTGCGTGGCACTGACCGCCGGCTTGCCCATGTCGGAGCGTTCACTGGATGGTGGCGACTACCTGGTAGTCGCTGCGGCGGTCGTCCTCGCTACCTTGATTAATGCCGCGTTCCACCAGGTGTTGCGCCACCGCACAACGCCCCGATCGACGAATGCACTTTGGAGAACCCGATGAATGCGTTGACTGCTTCCGTGATCCTGTTGTGGCTGGCCGTGATCGTGCTGGGCGTGATGCTCTGGGCACTGTCTCGGCAGGTGGGCGTGCTCTTCGAGCGTGTCGCCCCGATGGGGGCGCTCGTCACCGACTCCGGGCCTGCAGTCGGCGAGGCATCGCCGGCTTTTCAGCTCACAGGGATCCAGTCGGAGCCGGTGACGCTTGGAGGACCTGCAGACCGTCCGAAGCTCGTCTTCTTCCTCTCGCCCACTTGCCCTATCTGCAAGAAGCTGATCCCTGTGCTCAAGACCTTGCAGCGCGATGAGCGCCGTCAATGGGATGTGGTGCTGGCCAGTGATGGCGAGCAAGCCAGCCATCTGCGCTTCGTCCGCGAACAGGGTCTCGAGAACTTACCCTATGTGCTCTCCACGGAGCTGGGGATGACCTATCGCGTCTCGCGTCTGCCCTACGCCGTGGTGCTGGATCAGGCGGGCACCGTGGTGTCCAAGGGGCTCGTCAATTCGCGCGAACAGCTGGACAGCCTGCTGAACGCGCACGACATGGGCGCACCCTCCATCCAGCAGTACCTGGGCAACGCCACCGCCTGAAGCTGGGGCCCCCCACGCATTCCAAACACCAGGAGTCAGCATGAGCTGGATCACCGACTTTATTGACAAGCAAACCGAGCGTGCCGTTCGCAAGGTGGCGCACCGGCACGGGCGACGCAGTGCCTTGGCGCGCATCGGAACCGGACTCATTGGCGGTGCCTTGCTGCCCATGCTGCCGTTTGATCGTAGCGGCCAGTTCGGGTCGGCACACGCCGCCGGTGGGGGAGGCGCGAAGGCCGGCGGCGCGGCGACCGAGGATGCGACCAAGTGCGAATACTGGCGCTATTGCGCGATTGACGGGTTCCTGTGCACGTGCTGCGGCGGAAGCCTGACGAGTTGCCCCGCCGGCACGGAGCCTTCCAAAGTTTCCTGGGTGGGCACCTGCCTGAACCCGAAGGACGGACGGCAGTACCTCATCTCCTACAACGACTGCTGCGGCATCAACTCGTGCGGCAACTGTCTGTGCAACAACAACGAGCGCGAGCGGCCCGGATATCGCCTGGGGGTGCACAACGACATCAACTGGTGCATGGCCAACAACAATTCGATGTTCCATTGCACGACCTCCATCATCGTCGGGGTGGCATGAGCATGCAGCGCAAGCTCGTCTTGATGACCATGCGGCGCACGCTGGTCTTGGTGAACCTGGCGCTGTCCGCCCTTGGCGCGGCAAATGCGCAGCCCACCGGGCCTTCTCTCTATTCGCAGCACTGTGCCGCCTGCCATCAAGCCGACGCCACGGGCACGGTGGGGCTGGCGCCAACGATCAAGGGCGATCACTGGCGGAAGTTGGGCTCCGAGCGCGCCTATCTGGCCACCGTTCTAGTGCACGGGATGTCGGGGCCGATCAAGATCGCGGGACAGACGTTCGTAGGCAGCATGCCGGGGTTCGGGGCGTCGCTGGATGACGCTTCGCTGGCCTTGATCGCCACGCACGTGCGGACCTTGCAGGGTGCTGTCGAGCCTGCTCCGTACACCGCCGATGAGATCCGCGCGGTGCGTGCGGCTGGTGGCAGCGCGCCGCAGACCCGCCAGATGCGGCGTCAGATCCTCGGCGAATGATGAGCCATGCTGAGGCATCTTTACACCGTCCTCCTGCTGGCGCTGCCGCTGGCCAACGCCCATGCGCTGGGCGGTCAGAACATGGTTCTCGGGCGCATGGTGCCGGCGCGCGGCGATGCGCCTTCCGTGGCGACCACCACGCATGCCCGCGCGCACTACGTGCTGCACTGCGCCGGCTGCCATGGGTTCGATGGTTCGGGCGCACAGGCCGGCCAGGTACCGGACATGCGGCGCCTGGGGCAGTTTCTTCGGGTGCCTGGCGGACGTGAGTTCATCGTCAGTGTTCCGGGTGTGATGGGTTCGGGCCTCAGCGATGAGCAGATCGCCGAAGTGACGAACTGGATGCTGGGAGGCATGGCTCGGAGTTCGGTGCCTGAAGGCACGCCGCCTTACACGGCCGCAGAAGTGACGCGAGCGCGCTCCAGGACGCTGCTGGACGTCGCCGCGGCCCGAAGGCAACTTGTTTTGGAAGCCCGGGCCAGGGGCCTGGCGATTGACTGAGTGGTCGAAGACGAGTCTGCCGGCACCGCTGGCGTGAAAGGTAAGTGACATGACAAACTGGGACAGAATCTGGGCCACGACAACGCTTGCCGTTGCCGGCGCGATCCCACTCACGGCCTTGGCCGCGACCGAGGCGCAGGCGCAAGCCCTTGGCACAACGCTGACGCCCATGGGCGCCGAGAAAGCCGGCAACAAGGATGGCAGCATCCCGGCGTGGACGGGGGGCGACGTCAAGGCACCCGCAGGTTGGAAGCCCGGGGCTGTCCGGCCCGACCCTTACGCTGCCGACAAGCTGCTGTTCACCGTCGACGCGGGCAACGCCGATCGCTACAAAGACCGCCTGAGCGAGGGTCAGCTTGCGCTGCTGAAACAGCTCAAGGGCTACAAGATGGACGTGTACCCCACGCGGCGCAGCTGTGGCTACCCGCAGCAGGTGTACGACAACACCCGCAAGAACGCTACCGGCGCCAAGCTCGCAGCTACAGGCTTCGACCTGGGGCAGGCGGTCACCGGCGGCATCCCTTTCCCGATCCCGACCAACGGGGCCGAAGCCATGTGGAACTTCAAGATGCGCTGGGTCGGCGAAGGCCGCATCGAACGTTATTCCACCGTCTTCTCGCAACCCGGCGACGGCAAGTTCGTGCCGCTGGTGCAAGACCAGTGGACGGCCACGCCGCTGGGCAACCTGGCGGGCAAGTCCGCCACCGAAGGCGATGGCATCGAATGGATGCTGCTCAATGAGGTGGTTACGCCTGC
>NZ_JBILQK010000031.1:0-40418 GCF_044373315.1 Roseateles sp.
TCGGCGCGGCTGAGCATGACGGCATGCAACACCGCCACACCGAACAGTCCGTAGGACGCCAGGCCCAGGGCCCAGTGCAAGGGCGCCCACGGGGACGCCGCTTGGGGTCGCGCCTCACCCGGGAAGTACCAGGCCACCAGCACGGTCAGCGCGGCCAGTGCGGCAAGCACGCGGCGCGCCCCCGGCAGGGGAACCAGCCGACTCTCGATCAGATAAACCGCCACAACCAGCCACATCGTCATCGAAAGCGCAGGCGCAAACCCGAAACGTGCGCCGCCCAGATCCAGGCCCAGCCCGGCAATGTCCACCGTTAGCGCCAACAGGTGCCCGAGCCAGCCGAGCAATAGCAAAGCCGGCAGGCCACGCCAGCGCGAAGCCGTCGAATCCGCAGACATTGCAGCGCCGCCATAGGCCAGCAGAGCCAGCAGGCTGGAACCCGCCAGAAGCATCCCGGCACTGCCGGCAGGGGCGAACGATAAAATCATGGCCACAGTGTACTTTTGAGCGCACCGCTTGCCGCGACCTGCGCCACCCTATGGCATCCACCCTGACCGACCGCCTGAGCCACCTCGTCAAGACCATGAGGGGCCAGGCCCGCATCACCGAGAGCAATGTGCAGGACATGCTGCGCGAGGTGCGCATGGCTTTGCTCGAAGCCGACGTGGCGCTGCCGGTGGTGCGCGACTTCATCGCCCGCGTCAAGGAGAAGGCGCTGGGCCAGGAGGTGGTGGGGTCGCTCAACCCCGGCCAGGTGCTGGTGTCGGTGGTGCACAAGGAATTGGCCGCCACCATGGGCGACGGCGTGGCTGACATCAATCTGGCCGCGCAGCCGCCGGCCGTGATCCTGATGGCTGGCCTGCAAGGCGCCGGCAAGACCACGACCACGGCCAAGCTGGCCAAGCACTTGATCGAGAAGCGCAAGAAAAAGGTGCTGACGGTATCGGCCGACGTCTACCGGCCGGCTGCGATCGAGCAGCTCAAGACGGTAACCAAACAGGCCGGCGCCGAATGGTTCCCGTCCGCGCCCGATCAGAAGCCGCATGACATCGCGCTGGCGGCCATCGACTATGCGAAGAAGCACTATTTCGACGTGCTGCTGGTCGACACCGCCGGCCGCCTGGCTATCGACGAAGCCCTGATGGCCGAGATCAAGGATCTGCATGCCACGCTGAACCCGGTCGAGACTCTGTTCGTCGTCGATGCGATGCAGGGCCAGGATGCAGTCAACACCGCCAAGGCGTTCAAGGAAGCGCTGCCACTGACCGGCATCGTGCTGACCAAGCTGGACGGCGACTCGCGCGGCGGCGCCGCACTGTCGGTGCGGCAGATCACAGGTGCACCGATCAAGTTCGCGGGCGTGTCGGAAAAGATCGACGGCCTGGAGGTGTTCGACGCAGAACGGCATGCCGGCCGTGTCTTGGGCATGGGCGACATCGTGGCGCTCGTTGAGGAGGTCACCAAGGGCGTGGACATCGCCGCGGCGCAGAAACTGGCCGACAAGCTGAAGTCAGGTGACGGCTTCGATCTGAACGACTTCCTGGCCCAGATCTCGCAGATGAAGAAGATGGGCGGTCTCTCCAGCCTGATGGACAAGCTGCCCACACAGATGACCGCCAAGGCGGGCGCGGCGGACATGGACAAGGCCGAGCGCGACATGCGCCGCATGGAAGGCATCCTCAACGCCATGACGGCCAAGGAACGCCGCAGCCCCGCGCTGCTGATGGACGGCAAGAGCAAGGCCAGCCGCAAGCGCCGCATCGCAGCCGGTGCCGGCGTGCAGATCCAGGACGTCAACCGCCTGCTCAATCAGTTCGACCAGATGCAAGGCATGATGAAGAAGATGAAGGGCGGCGGCCTGATGAAGATGATGAAGAAGATGGGCGGCATGAAGGGCCTCGGAGGCATGATGCCTCCGGGCATGAAGTGAGCCGGAGCCAAGGGATCATCAAACAAAAAGCGGGCCTCGGCCCGCTTGGTCGTTCTTGGCACTTCGCCGCTGTGCGTCCCTACTCCAGCAGCGCTTGGGCAAACTCGCGTGCATTGAAGGTCTGCAGGTCTTCCAGCTTCTCGCCGACGCCGATGAAGTAGACCGGAATGGCGCGTTCGCGCGCGATCGCGGCCAGCACGCCGCCTTTGGCAGTGCCATCCAGCTTGGTGACCACCAGCCCGGTCAGGCCAAGGGCGTCGTCAAACGCCTTCACCTGGGTCAACGCGTTCTGGCCGGTATTGCCGTCGACCACCAGCAGCACCTCATGCGGCGCACCTTCCTGAGCCTTGGCAATCACACGCCGAATCTTCTTGAGCTCTTCCATCAAGTGCAGCTGAGTGGGCAGGCGCCCTGCAGTATCGGCAATCACCACATCGCAGGCGCGCGCGCGGCCGGCCACCACTGCATCAAAGGTCACGGCCGACGGGTCGCCGCCCTCCTGGCTGACGATCTCTACCCGGTTGCGATCCGCCCAGACGCCCAACTGCTCGCGCGCCGCAGCGCGGAAGGTATCGGCCGCCGCCAGCAGCACCTTGGCATCGGCATCGGCCAGATGGCGGGTCAGCTTGCCGATGCTGGTGGTCTTGCCAGCGCCATTGACGCCGACCACCATCATCACCGTCGGGCTGTGCTCTCCGACGACCAGCGCCTTCTCCAACGGCTGTAGCAACTCGGTCAGCGCGTCAGCCAACAAGCCGCGCACAACTGACGGTTCAGTCGCCTTGGCATCCTTGACGCGACGCTTCAAGTCATCCAACAGGAACTGCGTGGCCTTAACGCCCGCATCTGCCATCAGCAACGCAGCTTCAAGCTCCTCGTAGAGCGCGTCGTCGATCTGGGTGCCGGTGAAAACCTGCGCAATGCTGGAGCCCGTCTTGCGCAGGCCCTGACGTAGCTTGTCCAGCCAGCTGGTGCGTGGCGCAGAGGCAGGCGGACCCGCCTCCACCAATGCCCCAGTGGGCACACTGTCCGGCTGCTTTGCCTCAGGAGCGACGGCAGGCAAGGTCGCCGGCTCCGTCGTCACGGCCGGAGGAACGGCGGTGGCGCCGCCGAACTTTTTCTTGAAGAAGCTGAACATCAGGGGGCGTCTTTCAAAGCAGCGAGCCCGAAATTTCCGAGGCGTCGCGAAGGGTGCTTGCATTCTCTCCGAAATAGCCGCTAGAATAGTGGGCTTGAGGCGCTTTAGCTCAGCCGGTTAGAGCGACGGAATCATAATCCGCAGGTCCGGGGTTCGAATCCCTGAAGCGCCACCAAAACAAGATAGACGGCCCGAGCAAACCTCGGGCCGTTTTTCATTGATCATCAACGCAGCCACTGGACACATACCATGTATCGCTGTGCACCCGCCTCCGTCCTGCTCGCGTTCGCGACCAGCATTGCCTGCCTCAGCCCGGCACAAGCGCAGACCCACCGCCCGTTTCCGGCCTACGCCTTGCGCGGCGAGTTGATCGTGCAGCAGGTGCCCGAGGTCAGGCTGAACGGCCAGCCCGCCCGGCTGGCCCCCGGCTCTCGCATGCGCAGCGAGTCACACATGCTGCTGCAACCCGCCAGCGTGGCCGGACAGAAGCTGATCGTGCATTACACCGTCGAGCCGACATCAGGCCTGCTGCAGGACATCTGGGTGCTGAATGCCGCTGAACTGGCCAACAAGGTCTGGCCTCGGTCGGCACAGGAAGCAGCAACGCTGGTCTTCGAGCCCGGCACCCAGACCTGGTCCAAGCGCTGAGCCGCCTGAGACCAGTCGGCCTCTACCCTTCATCCGCGCAAACAGCGCGCATTGCAAAGGACGCTCCCCGACAGGGGTGGCGACATGCCTCATGAAGAAAGTTTTCATCAAGACCTTCGGCTGCCAGATGAACGAGTACGACTCGGACAAGATGGCCGATGTGCTGGGCGCTGCCCAAGGCTTCGAGAAAACCGACAACGTCGACGACGCAGACCTGATCCTGTTCAACACCTGCTCGGTGCGCGAGAAGGCGCAGGAGAAGGTGTTCTCTGACCTGGGACGCGTCAAGCATCTCAAGGAAAAGGGCGTGATGATCGGCGTCGGCGGCTGCGTGGCCAGCCAGGAAGGCGCTGCCATCATTGAGCGCGCGCCTTATGTGGACGTGGTCTTCGGTCCGCAGACCCTGCACCGGCTGCCGGCGATGCTTGACGCGCGCCGCGAACAGCGCCGCCCGCAGGTGGATATCAGCTTCCCCGAGATTGAGAAATTCGACAATCTGCCGCCGGCCAAGGTCGAGGGCGCCAGCGCGTTTGTCTCGATCATGGAAGGCTGCTCCAAGTACTGTTCCTATTGCGTGGTGCCGTACACGCGCGGCGAAGAAATGTCGCGCCCCTTCGACGACGTGCTGACCGAAATCGCCGGTCTGGCCGACCAGGGCGTCATGGAGATCAATCTGCTGGGCCAGAACGTCAACGCCTACCGCGGCAAGATGGGCGATACCAGCGAGCACGCCGATCTGGCTTTGCTGCTGGAGTACGCCGCCGAGATTCCCGGCATCCAGCGGCTGCGCTTCACCACCAGCCATCCCAACGAGTTCAGCCCGCGGCTGATCGAAGCCTATGGCCGGATTCCGCAGCTGGTGAACCACCTGCACCTGCCGGTGCAACATGGCAGCGACCGCATCCTGATGGCCATGAAGCGCGGCTACACCGCGCTGGAGTTCAAGAGCATCATCCGCAAGCTGCGTGCGATCCGGCCTGACATCCGGATCGCCAGCGACTTCATCGTCGGCTTTCCCGGCGAAACCGAAGACGATCATGCCAAGCTGATGAAGCTCGTTGAAGACGTCGGCTTCGATGCCTCGTTCAGCTTCATCTTCAGCCCGCGCCCCGGCACGCCTGCAGCCAGCCTGGAGGACACGACTCCCTACGAGGCCAAGGTCAAACGGCTGCAGGAGTTGCAGGCCATGATCGAGGCCAACGCAGTGAAGATCAGCGAGACCATGGTCGGCACCACGCAGAAGATCCTGGTCACTGGCAATGCCCGCAAGGATCCGAGTGAACTGATGGGCCGCACCGAGTGCAATCGAATCGTCAATTTCAAGGGCCATCCGCGCCTGATGAACCAGCTGATCGACGTGACGATCACCCAGGCATTCGCGCACTCGCTGCGTGCCGAGGTCCCTGTCGGCGAGACACTCAGCGCCTGAGGCTCAAGAACCATTGCGGCAGGCTGATGGCCAGCACCATCAGCCCGTACCCCATCACCTTGCCATCACGCCCCAGCAGCCACAGCGCCGCCAGGATGCCGATGCTGCCTCCCATGCCGCCCCACAGTGCCAGGCGCTGCCAGGACAGGCTCTTGAGTTCGCGGCGCCACAGCAGCTTGAGCCCCATGGCCATCAGCGCCGCCACGATCCAGGCGGGGGCCAGCAGGTTGGTGAAATGCCATAGGGCGTCGAGTGGGCTCATCGATCGATTGCAAACGGAAAGAAATGTGATGTCGCGTCGGGCTGGCGCACACACATGGCCTTTATAAGCGCTGGCAAATTTTATAATCCGCCCATGTCGGTCTTCGCCCTCGGTCTGAACCACAACTCCGCGCCGCTGGACCTGCGGGGGCGTTTCGCCTTTTCCATGGAGCAACTGGCGCCCACTTTGCTCGGGTTTCGTCAGCAACTCCAGACCCTGCAGCCGGGCAGGAGCCCCAACCTCCCCGAAGCCGCCATTCTCTCCACCTGCAATCGCACCGAGCTCTATGTGGCGGGTGCGCCTGCGCTGGTCCAACCAGCCGTGGACTGGCTGGCCCAAGTCGGTGGCGTGGGGAGCAACGCGCTTCTGGATCATGCCTACGTGCTGGAAGGCAGTGCGGCCGCGCGTCACGCGTTCAGGGTCGCCAGCGGGCTGGATTCGATGGTGCTGGGCGAGCCGCAGATCCTGGGGCAGCTGAAGCAGGCTGTCCAGCAGGCCGGCGAGGCGGGCACCCTGGGTACCACCTTGCATCAGCTGTTCCAGCGCAGCTTTTCGGTAGCCAAGGAAGTCCGCAGCTCGACTGAAATCGGGGCCCATTCCATCAGCATGGCAGCAGCGTCGGTGCGGCTGGCCGCGCAGCTGTTCGAAGACCTGGCGCAGATCAAGGTGCTGTTTGTCGGCGCCGGCGAGATGATCGAACTGGTGGCCACCCACTTTGCCGCCAAGACGCCCCAGCACATGGCGGTGGCCAACCGTACGCTGGAGCGCGGAGAGAAGCTGGCTGGACACCTCGGCGCGGAGGCGATCCGTCTGGCCGACCTGCCGCAGCGCCTGCATGAATTCGATGCTGTCGTGTCCTGCACCGCATCCAGCCTGCCCTTGATCGGGCTGGGCGCCGTGGAGCGTGCGCTCAAGGCGCGACGCCATCGACCCATGTTCATGGTGGATCTCGCCGTGCCGCGCGACATCGAGCCAGAAGTCGCCCAGCTCGACGACGTCTACCTCTACACGGTGGACGACCTCTCCAGCCTCGTGCAAAGCGCCGGCGAAAAGCGCCAGGCTGCGGTGCAGCAGGCCGAAGCCATTGTCGAAGCCGGCGTGCAGAGTTTCGTGCACTGGCTCGGCCAGCGTCATACCGTCCCGCTGATCCAGGCCCTGCATGGCCAGGCCGAAGACTGGCGCGCCCATGAGATCGCACGGGCCCGCAAGCTGCTGGCGCGTGGCGAGGATGTCGACACCGTGATGGAGGCGCTGGCCAAGGGGCTGACGCAGAAGATGCTGCATGGCACCCTGGCGGAGTTGCACGCGGCGGACGGTGATCAGCGCGTGCAGCTGACCCAGACCGTGTCGCGCCTGTTCCTTCGCAACAGCCCGCGCGATCCGGCTGAGCATTAGCGCCAGCGCTGAAGCCCTGCCGCGCGGCAGCGTCACTCGCTCGCCGCCTATTCAGCCCACCGGACCGCCCTCATGAAAGACTCGCTGCGCCAGCAATTCGAACGCCTGGGTCATCGCCTGGCCGAGCTGGACACCACCTTGGCCGACGGCTCCATTGCCGCCGACATGAAGCGTTATCGGGCGCTCACCAAGGAACAGTCCGAGGTCTCGGGCCTGGTCGAGTGCTATCGGCGCTATCAACAGCGCGAAGCCGATCTGTCGGCCGCGCGGGAGCTGCTCACTGACCCGGAGATGGCCGAGATGGCGCGCGAGGAGATCGCGGCAGCCGAAGGCGATCTGGCCCGTCTGCACGAAGAGTTGCAGCTGGCGCTGATCCCCAAGGACCCGGACGACGAGCGCCCGGCCTTCCTTGAAATCCGTGCCGGCACCGGTGGCGACGAGTCGGCGCTGTTTGCCGGCGATCTGGCACGCATGTACATGCGCTTCGCAGAGAGCCAGGGCTGGAAGACCGAAGTCCTCTCGGCCAACGAATCGGATCTGGGCGGCTACAAGGAGCTGGTGTTGCGCATGGACGGCGACAAGGTCTATGGCCGGCTCAAGTTCGAATCCGGCGGCCACCGCGTGCAGCGCGTGCCGGCGACCGAGTCGCAAGGCCGCATCCACACCAGTGCCTGCACCGTGGCAGTGATGCCCGAACCTGACGAGGCCGAGGAGATCCAGCTGAATCCGGCCGAACTGCGCATCGACACCTTCCGCGCGAGCGGAGCCGGCGGCCAGCACGTCAACAAGACCGATTCGGCCATCCGTATCACCCACCTGCCGACCGGCCTGGTGGCCGAATGCCAGGATGACCGCAGCCAGCACCGCAACAAGGCCAAGGCCATGGCTGTGCTGGCCGCGCGCCTGCGCGACAAGGACAAGAATGAGCGTGCTGCCAAGGAAGCCGCCCACCGCAAGAGCCTGATCGGCAGCGGTGACCGTAGCGATCGCATCCGCACCTACAACTTCCCGCAAGGCCGCCTGACCGATCACCGCATCAACCTGACGCTCTACAAGCTCGGCGCCATCATGGACGGTGAGCTGGGCGACGTGATCCAGGGGCTGCAGGCCGCGCAGGCGGCCCAGGAACTGGAGAACCTGGAAGAGGGTCGCGGATGAGCGCAGCGCCCAGCACCGTTGGAGAGGCAATGCTGCATGCCCGGCAGGCCGCAGTAGATCGGCTGGATGCACTACTGCTCCTGGGCGCGCTGCTGAACCAGCCGCGCAGCTGGTTGATGATTCACGACGAAGCCCCCTTGACGCTTGAGCAAGCCTCGCGGTTCCAGGATTGGGTCGCCCGGAGTGCACAGAATGAGCCGCTGGCCTACCTGCTGGGCGAGAAGGAATTCCACGGCCTGATGCTCGAGGTCAACGCGCACACATTAGTGCCGCGACCTGACACCGAGACGCTGGTCGACTGGGCACTGGAGTTGCTGAAGACGGCGGCGCTGGCCCAGCCCGACGTGGTTGATCTGGGCACCGGCAGCGGCGCGATCGCGCTGGCGATCAAGCACCGACACCCGACGGCCAACGTCGACGCGCTGGACCTGAGTGCGCAGGCGCTGCTGACCGCAAAGTCCAACGCGCAGCGGCTGGGGCTGGATATCCGCTTTCACCAGGGCGATTGGTGGGCCCCGCTGAAGGGCCGCCGCTTCGACCTGATCGTCAGCAATCCACCCTACATCGCGGCCGGCGACCCGCATCTGGCCGCCCTGCGCCACGAACCCCTGCAAGCGCTGACGCCAGGTGGTGACGGTTTGTCAGCGCTGCAAACCCTGGTTGAGGGGGCGCCAGCCCACCTGCGACCTGGCGGCTGGCTGCTGCTGGAGCATGGTTTCGACCAAGCCGATGCAGTCGCTCAGGCGCTGCACGCGGCAGGCTTCGGCGCCGTCGAGTGCCGCCGCGATCTGGGTGGGCAGCCTCGCGTGAGCGGCGGCCTCTGGCGTGGTCGCGCATAAAGCCGCAACTGGCCGTCGTTTCTCTTACACACGCTTGCGCAGAAAGCGATCGGCAGGCGTAGCATCAATCGCTCCTCACTGCCTTTGTGCAGTTGCCCCGTCGCTGTTTCCGAGGAGCTTGCCATGGCCAAGGCCGTCCGTTTTTCGACCGAAGCACCCCGTCCGCGGAGTCAGCTACGAGCGATGCTCGAAGGCGCCGGACTGCTGATGCTGGCGCTGGCAGTTCAACCCGCGCAGGCACAGGGCCTGAAACTTGGCGCTGATGCCGGGGACGATCTGCGCTGGCAAGCTCGGGTCCAACTGAGCAGCCTCGACAAGACTTCCGGATCCCGACTGGTCGGCGCCAATGTGCTGGGCGATTACTACCTGACCGGCTCCTGGCTGGGCGCAAAAACCCGCGGTGGCTTGCGTGCGACCGGCGGGCTGATGTTCGGCGCACCGTCGCTACTGCAGAGCAGCGGCGCTCTGGCCTTGGGCAGCAGTTCCCTAGCCCGTCAGCAGGCTTTCTCAGTTGGGCAACGTCAGCTCAGCCTGGCGAGCCCGATGCAGGAGCACGAGTCCAATCTGAGCGCCCCCTACATCGGCATCGGCTACACCGGTCAATCCTTGCGGGGCGGTTGGGGCTTCAGTGCCGACCTCGGCGTGATGCGCCTGGGTCGGAGTGGGGGTGCACAACCCAGCCTGGAAGAAACGCTGATGGATCTGCGTCTGCGGCCGGTGTTGCACTTCGGTTTGAGCTACAACTACTAAACCCCACGCTCCCTTCAGCATCGCTCTGTCACGGATAATGCGCCGACAAGCCGCCAACAGGCCGGCGCAGCATCCACTACCTCAGGCGATTTGATATGAATGAAGTCCAGCAGCGCATCGACGACTTGGTCAAGGGCAGCCGCGTCGTGCTGTTCATGAAGGGCACTGCGCAGTTCCCGATGTGTGGCTTCTCGGGCCGCGCGATCCAGATTCTCAAAGCCTGCGGCGCGACCGAATTGAAGACCTTCAACGTCCTGGAGGACGAAGCCGTGCGCCAAGGCATCAAGGACTACGCCAACTGGCCCACCATCCCCCAGCTCTACATCAAGGGGGAGTTCGTCGGTGGTTCGGACATCATGATGGAGATGTACGAGTCCGGTGAACTGCAGCAGCTGCTGAGCCAGTAAGCCGGACATGACGCAGCCTGTTCGGCTGGTCATCGGGGTCACGGGCGCCACCGGCGCGGCCTACAGCCTGCGGCTGCTGCGCCGCGCACGCGAGCTGGGGCTGGAAACCCATCTGATCGTCACGCCGGCCGGCGTGCTCAACGCCCACCACGAACTCGGCCTGGATCGGCACGCGCTGGAGCGCGAGGCCAGCTTCGCCTACTCACCCGCCGATGTCGGCGCCTGCGTGGCCAGCGGCAGCTTCTCGACCGCCGCCATGATCGTGGCGCCCTGCTCGATGAAAAGTCTGGCGGCGGTTGCCCACGGCTTTGGCGACAACCTGCTGACACGAGCAGCCGACGTCACGCTGAAGGAACGCCGCCGCTTGGTGCTGATGGTGCGGGAGACACCCTTCAACCTCGCACACCTGCGCAATATGACGGCCGCCACCGAGATGGGGGCTATCGTGTTTCCGCCTCTGCCCGCCTTCTATCACCACCCCAAGAGCATCGATGAGATCGTCAACGAGAGCGCCGAGCGGGCGCTGGAACTGGCGGGCGTGAAAGGCGCGGAGCCCAAGGCCTGGGCCGGATTGCGCACCCAGAGCTGAGCACGCTGCAGACCTCTTTGACGCCTCAGCTTTCGCCGGGCATCAACCATTTCCTGCGGTTGGCGAAAACCGCATTGGGATACTCAGGCCGGCCGCGGCTGCCGTTGTAGCGCCCCAGCGCCAGGAACATGTCGCCACGCTCCCGGTCCAGGTAGTGGCGCAGGATCACGCAGCCGAAGCGCAGGTTGGTCTGCATATGGAACAGACGCGAAGCCTGGCCATCCCCGATCACGCGCGCCCAGAAGGGCATCACCTGCATATAGCCCCGTGCACCAGCGCTGCTGATCGCGTACTTCCTGAAGCCGCTTTCCACCTGCACCAGGCCTAGCACCAGGCTGGGCTCAAGGCCGGCCCGCTTGCTCTCGTACCAGAGCGTCTCGAGAAACTCGATGCGCGTCATCGCCTCACTTTTGCGAGACTTCAGGCGCTCGCTCATCGCGCCGAGCCAGCGCAGGTAGGCCAGGCGTTCGTCCGTGGTTTCGAAGCGAGGCTTGGGCGGCGCGGTGTTCGCAACCGAAGCGGACAAGGCCGAGCGCACGGCATCTGCCAGCGGCTCCTCGACCTGCGTACCAGCCCGAACCGGCAGCGCTGAGCAAGCAAGCCCGCCCAGCAGCAGCGCGCGTCGACGCAATCCGTTCAAAGCCCGAGCTTGGCCTTCAAGTGGGCCACGATATCCGTCAGTGCCAGCTTGGTGGCTTCGGCATCACGCCGGCCCTGGTACTCGACCTGGCCTTCCTTGAGCCCGCGGTCGGACAACACCACCCGGTGCGGCACGCCCACCAGTTCCCAATCGGCGAACATCGCTCCGGGGCGCTCGCCGCGGTCATCCAGCAGCACGTCAACGCCCAGGGCGCTCAACTCGTCGTGCAGCTTGAGCGCCGCCGCCTTGACCTCTTCGCTGCGGTCCATGCCGATCGGGCAGATCACCAATGTGAACGGCGCGATCGAGGCCGGCCAGATGATGCCGCGCTCATCGTGGTTCTGCTCGATCGCCGCGCCCAGGATGCGGGTCACGCCGATACCGTAGCAACCCATCACCATCAGCTGCGGCTTGCCGGTTTCGTCCAGGTAGCTGGCGTTCATGTCCTTGGAGTACTTGGTCCCCAGCAAGAAGACATGGCCCACCTCGATGCCGCGCTGGATGTCGAGAACACCCTTGCCATCCGGCGAGGGATCGCCGGCCACGACGTTGCGGATGTCGGCCACCAGATCGGGCTCGGGCAGATCACGGCCCCAGTTGGCGCCGGTGTAGTGGAAGTCTGCCTCGTTGGCGCCGCAGACGAAGTCCGCCATGTTCGCCACGGTGCGATCGGCGACGACCTTGACCGGCTTCTTCAAGCCGAGCGGGCCCAGGTAACCCGGCTTGCAGCCAAAGTGATCCTCGATCTCGGCCACAGTGGCGAAGCGGAAGCCGCCCTTCAGGCCTTCAATCTTGCCGGCCTTGACCTCGTTGAGGTCATGATCACCGCGCACGAGCAGCAGCCAAACGGTGGACTTGACGATCTCGCCGTTCTCGTTGAGCTCGTCGCTGGCCAGCACCAGGGACTTTACGGTCTGCGTTAGCGGCAAACCCAGCAACTGCGCCACGTCAGCGCAGGTGCTCTTGCCGGGCGTGGGCGTCTTGGCCAGAGCCTGCGCCGCAACCGCGCGACTGGCCTGCAGCGGCAGTGCTTCGGCCAACTCGATATTGGCAGCGTAGTCGCTGGTGGGGCAGTAGACGATGGCATCCTCGCCGGTCTCGGCGATCACCTGGAACTCGTGCGAAGCCTCGCCGCCAATCGCGCCGGTATCAGCGGCCACGGCGCGGTACTCAAGACCGAAACGGTCGAAGATGCGCTGATAGGCATCGAACATGGCCTGGTAGCTGCGCTTGGCGGCGTCGATATCACGATCGAAGGAATAGGCATCCTTCATCGTGAACTCGCGGCCTCGCATCACACCAAAACGCGGCCGGCGCTCGTCGCGGAACTTGGTCTGGATGTGATAAAAATTCTTCGGCAGCTGCTTGTAGGAACGCAGCTCCTGACGGGCGATGTCCGTCACCACCTCCTCGGAGGTCGGCTGGATGATGAAGTCGCGGTCATGCCGATCCTTCACGCGCAGCAACTCCGGGCCCATCTTGTCGAAGCGCCCGGTTTCTTGCCAGAGCTCGGCAGGCTGCACGACGGGCATCAACAGTTCGACGGCGCCAGCGCGGTTCATCTCTTCACGGATGATGCCTTCCACCTTGCGGATCACGCGCAGGCCCATGGGCATGTAGTTGTAGATGCCGGCGCCCAGGCGCTTGATCATGCCGGCACGCATCATCAGCTTGTGGCTGACCACTTCAGCGTCGGCGGGGGCTTCTTTCAGCGTCGAGATAAAAAACTGGGTGGCTTTCATGCGGGACAGAGCATAGGTACGCCAAACGCCACAAGATCGCGGGCTTGGCTGAAGTGCTGAGGGTTAGCGAGGGTGCCGCCCGACGGGCGCCCCAATGCAATAATCAATCCAACTAAAGATTCGAGGTTGATTATGCTCGACCGTGAAGGCTTCCGGCCCAACGTCGGCATCATCCTGCTCAACCACAGGAACGAGGTGTTCTGGGGCAAACGCATCCGAACCCATTCCTGGCAGTTCCCGCAAGGGGGCATCAAGCATGGCGAGACGCCCGAGCAGGCGATGTTTCGTGAGCTCCACGAAGAGGTGGGGCTGCACGCCGAACACGTGCGCATCATTGCCAGAACCCGTGACTGGCTGCGCTACGAGGTTCCCGACCATTTCATCCGTCGCGATGCTCGTGGGCATTACCGCGGGCAAAAGCAGATCTGGTTCCTGCTCCAGTTGATGGGGCGGGATTGCGACATGAATCTGCGCGCGACCGATCATCCCGAGTTCGACGCCTGGCGCTGGAACGAGTATTGGGTACCGCTGGAATCGGTGATCGAGTTCAAGCGCGGCGTCTACCAAATGGCGCTGACAGAACTGGCGCGCTACATGCCACGGTTGAACCAACACAACCGCTATCTGCGCGCGGGCATGCGTCCGCCGCACCGCGACAGCATCCGCACGCACAGCCACGAGGTGGTTGAGCAAGAACAGGCCCCTGCGGCGACCGACGATCAAGGCCAGGGTGCGGGCTGATCTTCAAGCATCGGGACCTTGCTCGCCCCCTTGCCGCCGGTCAGGTGAGGACGAGGTTGTCCCGGTGAATCAGCTCTGGCTCGGCGGCGTAGCCGAGCACGCGCTCGAAATCCACTGACGCTTTGCGCGCGATCAGGCGGGCTTCAGCGCTGGAGTAATTGGTCAAGCCACGTGCCAGTTCGCGGCCGTCTGCCGCACGTACAGCAATGACGTCGCCACGGTGGAACTCGCCCTGCACCTCGTGCACACCGATCGGCAGCAAGCTCTTGCCCTCGTCGAGAAGCTTGGCCGCAGCACCGGCATCCACCACCACCGCACCTCGCATCTGCAAATGATCGGCCATCCACTGCTTGCGTGCCGCCAACTTGGCGGTGCTGGCAAGCAGCGCCGTACCAATGGCCTCGCCTGAGGCCAGGCGCAGCAGCACATCAGGCTCGCGCCCCCAGGCAATGATGGTGGACGCCCCGGAACTCGCCGCGCGCTTGGCAGCCAGGATCTTGGTGAGCATGCCACCACGCCCCAGCGACGAGCCGGCACCTCCAGCCATCGCCTCGAGTTCGGGCGCGCCGGCGGTGGCAAAGTCAATGAAGCGAGCACCTGGATCGCGCCGCGGATCAGCCGAGTACAGGCCGCGCTGATCGGTCAAGATCACCAAGGCGTCCGCCTCGACCAAGTTGGCCACGAGCGCACCCAGCGTGTCGTTATCGCCAAATTTGATCTCGTCGTTGACCACCGTGTCGTTCTCGTTAATCACAGGCAGCACACCATGCTGCAACAAGGTCAGCAAGGTGGAGCGCGCATTGAGATAGCGCTCCCGGTCAGCCAGGTCGGCATGAGTGAGCAACACCTGCGCACTGCCCATGCCATGCTCGCGCAGCTTGGTTTCGTACATCTGGGCCAGGCCCATCTGGCCGACTGCCGCAGCGGCCTGCAACTCATGCAGCTCTTTCGGACGGACCGCCCAGCCGAGGCGCTTCATGCCTTCCGCGATCGCGCCGCTGGACACCATCACGACCTGGCGACCGTCCGCCGCCAGCGCAGCCAGTTGGCGACACCAGTTGCCTATGGCTTCGGCGTCCACGCCACGGCCTTCATTGGTGACCAGGCTGGAACCGACCTTGACGACGATGCGCCGCGCGTCCTTCAAGACTTGAGCACTCATGCCCGCCCCTGCTCCTGGTCCTCCCGAACCGGATCGAAGCGAACGTCAGGCTCCACATGCTGGCGCTGCTCGGCTGCCACATGTTCGTAAATGGCCTGGATCAATGGCTGGCAACCCTCGCGGGTCAGAGCCGAGATCTCGAACACCGGGCCCTTCCACTTGTAGCGCTTGATGAAGTCCTTGACACGCGCCGCACGCTCTTCGGCTGGAACCATATCCAGCTTGTTCAGCACCAGCCAGCGCGGCTTGTCATGCAAGCTCTGGTCGTACTTCTTCAACTCCTTGACGATGGCTTTGGCCTCGGCGACAGGGTCAACCTCGGGGTCAAACGGCGCCAGGTCCACCACGTGCAGTAGCAGTCGCGTGCGCTGCAGGTGGCGAAGAAACTGGTGGCCCAGGCCGGCGCCTTCTGCAGCACCTTCGATCAAGCCGGGAATATCGGCAATCACGAAGCTCTTCTCCGGCGCAACGCGCACCACGCCAAGATTCGGATACAGCGTCGTGAACGGGTAGTCGGCGATCTTTGGGCGCGCATTAGACACCGCCGAGATCAAGGTCGACTTGCCCGCGTTCGGCTGCCCGAGCAGGCCGACATCGGCCAGCACGCGCAATTCCAACTTCAGCTTCTTGGCCTCGCCGGGCCAGCCCGGCGTCTTCTGCCGCGGCGCTCGGTTGGTGCTGGTCTTGAAATGCAAGTTGCCGAAACCGCCATCACCGCCCTTGGCGAGCAAGACCTTCTCGCCCGGCTCCAGCAGTTCAGCGATCACGGTGTCGGTCTCAAGATCACGCACGATGGTGCCGACGGGCATGCGCAACACGATGTCGTCCGCAGCGGCGCCGTATTGATCCGAGCCCCGGCCCGCCTCTCCATTGCGTGCCTCATGCCGGCGCGCATAGCGATAGTCGATCAGCGTGTTCAGATTCAGATCACCGACAGCAAAGACGCTTCCGCCTCGCCCGCCGTCACCACCATCCGGACCACCGAAGGGAATGAACTTCTCGCGTCTGAAGCTCGCACAGCCGGCACCACCATTGCCGGCGACGATATCGATAGTGGCTTCATCAACGAACTTCATAAGCTGCTCTGCGGGTGCGCCTCGGTGGGCGATGGTAATTCACAAGGTCGGAGGCATCCGGACCTTTGCAGCCGAGAAAAAGCAAAAGCCCCGGCGGGCCGGGGCTTCTTGTCTCGCCAAGCGGTCGGCTGCTGCCCTCCGCCAGCGATCAATGCGTCATGCAATGACGATCAAACCGGCGTGACGAAAACCGTCTGGCGGTTGTTTTCGCCCTTGATGGCGAAGGACACCGTGCCGTCGACCAGCGCGAACAAGGTGTGATCCTTGCCCATGCCAACGTTGGTACCAGCGTGGAAGCGGGTGCCGCGCTGACGCACGATGATGGAACCGGCGGAGATGGTCTGGCCGCCAAAGGCCTTCACACCCAGCATCTTCGGTTTGGAGTCGCGGCCGTTCCGTGTGGAACCGCCGCCTTTTTTCTGTGCCATGGATTAACTCCTTGAACTGTTGGCGAAAGCAGGTATCAGCCGTTCACCGCGCTGATTTCCAGCTCGGTGTAAGTCTGACGATGGCCCTGGCTCTTCTTGTAGTGCTTGCGACGACGCAGCTTGAAGATGCGCACCTTGTCGTGCTTGCCCTGTGCCACAACAGTGGCTTTGACGCTTGCGCCAGCAACCAAGGGAGTGCCAACCTTGAGTTCAGCGCCGTTTCCGACAGCCAGAACCTGGTCGATCACAATCTCTTGGCCAACATCCGCAGCAATCTGTTCTACCTTGATCTTTTCGCCAGCAGCAACTTTGTATTGCTTGCCGCCGGTTTTTATGACCGCGTACATATCAGCCCTTTCAAAAAAACGACCTCAGGTCCCACAGCCAGCCGAAACTGAAGCCGCGAACCCAAGGCACTCGCCCCACGCCGAAATGCGCAGAGCCCGCGACTATAACACGAGCACCCAAAAGAAACCAGGCGCCACCATCAAGGGGCAAGATGCCCCAGTCACACGGCTCGTTGCTTCCGCGAAACCCGGCACTGACGCCGCCGCAAGCGGTCTTCCTATAATTGCCGCTTCGCCATCATGTGAGCTGAGTGTGCACGCTGCTTCTGCCTCGTCCCCCGCCCCAGTCGCCGAGGTCCTCGCGAGACTCGCAGAAGAAATGCGTGAGGTCGATGCCGTCATCGCCCGGCGCCTCAGTTCAGATGTCGCGCTGATCAACCAGATTGCCGGGTACATCGTTCATGCGGGCGGCAAGCGCATGCGCCCCAAGCTGGTCCTGCTCTTCGCCAACGCGCTGCAGCACACAAGCGCCGATCGTTTCGAACTTGCAGCCGTCGTAGAGTTCATTCACACGGCAACACTGCTGCATGACGATGTCGTCGATGAATCGTCGATGCGGCGCGGCAAGAAAACGGCCAACGCGCTCTTTGGCAATGCGGCCAGCGTCTTGGTTGGCGACTTCCTCTACTCGCGCGCTTTCCAGATGATGGTTTCGGTCAATCAGATGCGCGTGCTCGAAGTTCTGGCGGACGCGACAAATGTGATCGCGGAGGGTGAAGTTCTGCAGTTGATGAACATGCATGACCCCGACATTTCGGTGGAAAGCTACTTGCGTGTCATCCGCTTCAAGACAGCCAAGCTGTTCGAAGCCAGCGCCCGGCTGGGGGCCGTGCTCGCCCGCAGCGAAAACGCCATCGAAGAGGCATGCGCCAGCTATGGTCGCGCCCTTGGCACTGCATTCCAACTGATTGACGACGTGCTCGACTACGAGGGCGACCCGGCAGCACTTGGCAAGAATGTGGGCGACGATCTGCGAGAAGGCAAGCCGACCCTGCCGCTGCTAATTGCCATGGAGCGCGGCTCCCAGACCGAGCGGGAACTGATCCGCCATGCCATTGAGCATGGCGAGGTCGAGCGCCTCAACGACATCGTGCAAATCGTGCGCAGGACCGGTGCATTGGAAGCCACTCGAGAGGCCGCCCGCACCGAGGCCAACCATGCCCGCGATGCACTAAATCTGCTGCCCTCTTCAATTTGGCGCGAAGCTCTGCTAGAATTTTGTGCTCAGTCGGTGGAGCGCTCTTTCTGAGCATCTTTCAACCGACGGACGACTGCGATCTTTTGACCCCGTCAAATGACAACTCGCAATCGGGGTGTAGCTTAGCCTGGTAGAGCGCTACGTTCGGGACGTAGAGGCCGGAGGTTCGAATCCTCTCACCCCGACCAGAAATTCCTTACGTGACAAGCACTTAGCGAAGTGCAGACCTCCCAAAAAGGTCGTCGCGTATAAGTTCTGCGGCAAATCTGCGGCACGGAACTGAGTTCATCAGCACCGTAGAGCCCAGAAATACAAAGCCCGCTGGCTACAGGAGTCTCCACAACTTGGAGACCTCCATGGCAACCATCCAGAACCGTTCTCGCATCACCGTCACGGTCAAGAACCGTCCCGACGTCACCCGCTCCTTTTCGTGCAACGCCCTCGACAAGGTCGAGGCCTATGTCGGCGAGCTGCGCAGCAAAGGCTTCCGCCCGAAGGCTGAGCAACCACGCTTCAAGATGCGTTGATGGCCCGCAGTCGGTCTGTCATTGCACTGCCCTTCCGACGCCCACGCACGCCATTCAGAGCAACACTGGCCGAGCTCGCTTCAGGCGTCTTTGCTTCGGCCGAAGCATCGACATGCTCGACCGTCGATTTGGCTTGACCAGTTCGCAACTTGGCACTGAGGAAGCCGTGACGAGTCCGCGCTTCGGTGTTGCTGAGCATCACGGTACAGGGCGCGGGACGGCCCATGACCGGCGGCTTGGCGCACTTTTTTCGCCACCAAATTACAGTCCATAAGCTGTTTATTGCCTTTACAGCTTTTAATGGGTATTCTGGTAATACATATCAAATGCTGTAAACCGCACTTACAGCCCATAGACTGTATGAACTCACATTTCACAGTCCGCACCGCTGACCAGTTGCCTACCCTGCTGCAGGCCTTCCGCAAGGATGCTGGCCTGACCCAAAGCGAGGTTGCCCTGCGCCTTGGGGTGGCACAGCAGACGTACTCGGCACTGGAGCGCAACGCGGATACGGTTGGCGCCGCCAGACTGCTGAAGCTCCTGAACATCCTTGGCGTTGAATTGGTTCTCGCCAAACCGGCTGCCAATCCAGCGCCTGCAAAGGACTCAGGGCAGGCGCCGCCCGGCTCCGACCAGCCCAGTTGGTGACCCATGGGACGTCGCTCGCACTCTCGGACGCTCTGCCTATGGATGAACGGTGCCCTTGTAGGCAGTTGGACACTTGCGCCGAATGCCCCGGACAGGCTCCAGTACGACCTAGCATGGACCCAATCGGAACAGGGTCGGCCCTTGTCCCTGTCCTTGCCATTCACGCCCGGAAACGCGCCCCATCACGGCGAAAAGGTTCGCGCTTACTTCGAGAACCTGCTACCCGACAGCAAGGACATCCGCGAGCGCCTGGCGCGCCGCTTCAGGACGGGCTCGACCGGCGCCTTCGAGTTACTCGCCGAGATTGGCCGGGACTGCGTGGGCGCGCTCGAAGTACTACCCGAGGGCCAGGTCTCTGCAGGCACAGCCCCCTTGCAGGCAGAACCGCTGAGTGAAGCCCAGGTCGCCCAGTTGCTGCGCGGAACAACGAGCCCCAGTACCCTGGGCCGGGGGGACGAGGACGACGAGTTCCGCATCTCCATCGCCGGCGCTCAGGAAAAGACAGCCCTGCTTCTTCGCGACGGGCAATGGTGTTTGCCGCGCTGCAGTACGCCGACCACACACATCTTCAAGCTCCCACTCGGCCTGATTGGCGGCATGAAGCTCGATATGCGCGACTCAGTCGAAAATGAATGGCTCTGCGCCTTGATCCTCAAGGAGTTCGGCCTGCCCGTCGCGGCCTGCCAGCCGATGCAGTTCGAGGACGTCAAGGTGCTCGTAGTCGAGCGCTTCGACCGCGCGCGGTGGACGTCACCAGTCGGCGATAGCCGCCTCATCCGACTCCCGCAGGAGGACATGTGCCAGGCCACAGGGGTATCGCCAGAAGCCAAGTACGAAACCGATGGCGGACCTGGCATGGATCGCATCCTCGATCTGCTTGACGGGTCCATGACACGTGAGCAGGATCGGCGCCACTTCTTCACCGCACAGCTGCTGTTCTGGATGCTCTGCGCCACCGACGGCCATGCCAAGAACTTCAGCCTGTTCCTGCGCCCCGGGGGGCGCTATCAACTCACCCCGCTGTACGACGTCCTGTCAGCCTACCCAGTGCTCGGCGAAGGGCCGGCGAAGATGTCCCCGCACAAGGTCAAGATGGCCATGGCCGTGCGCTCCAAGAATGCGCACTGGAAGATGCGCGACATCCTGCGCCGTCACTGGGTCGCGCTAGGGGCGAGGCACGGTGTGGTCACGGAGGATGGTCGCAAGGTCGAGTTTCTGATCGACGACGTTGTGACTCGTACGCCCGCCGTCATCAGCGCAGTGCGCGCCCTGCTACCTGACGGCTTTCCAATGCCAGTCGCAGACAGCATCTTCAGCGGGCTGCATGAGGCCGCGCAGCGCCTCGGTGGGGCGCTTAAGGCAATCGGATAAGGCCTTCACGCGCTCAGCACCCTCGAGAACACGCCCTTCCGCTTCGTACTCACCGCGATCTCGATTGCGGAATCTCGTCTCTGGGTAAGGGGAACCAAGGTTCCCCTCGCTGACAGGCCAAACAAGAAATGACGATGTCATGCGTAGGTATTCTTTTTAACCTTCCCCCAGAACGCGCCGCGCTCGCCAGGCCGTCTGCCCTGATCGAGTCGAATTCCCCGTGAAATCACCTCAAAATTTGCGGCAAATAAGCCAACAAAGGCATCCTGAGTCGAATAGACTGCGTTTTCGACTCAGTATTTGAGTTGAAAATGCCAACATTCGACTCACCACCCACGACCATGGCCGATGACCTTCGCTACGTCTGGGAGCAGCCCGAGTGGCCAAACCTGCGCTACGACGCCGTCCAAGTCGGCGAGGTCGTAGCTAAGGCACGCCGCGCTCAAGGGGTGGTGGAAGGCAAACTGGCCGTGCTGGGGTTCGACCAGCAGCAGGAACTGGCAGCTGAGGCCTGGAGCCAGGAAGCAATGGCCACGGCGGCCATAGAGGGCGAACGGCTGGACCTCGCTGCCGTGCGCAGTTCGGTCGCCCGTCGGCTCGGCGTTGGCGACCAAACCGGGCCTAACGCGCCGCGCAATGTCGAAGGTCTTCTCGACATCATGGACGACGCGGTGACTCGCTGCGCTGAGCCGCTGACGCATGAGCGCCTACACGCTTGGCAAGCCGCGTTGTTCCCCACGGGCTACTCCGGCATGACCAAAATCATGGTCGGCAGCTACCGCGCACACGAAGAGCCGATGCAAATCGTCAGCGGACGGGTCGGTCGCGAGCAAGTCCACTATGAGGCACCGCCTTCCGTGCGTGTCCCGACTGAGATGGACCGGCTACTCGATTGGTTCAATGCCGAAGCTGAGTTCGACACCCTGGTCAGGGCGGCACTCGCGCATCTCAGGTTCGAAACCGTCCACCCCTTCAAAGACGGTAACGGCCGCGTCGGCCGGGTCCTTGTGGACCTGCTTCTGGCCCGCGACAGCGGCGAAGTCAGCCGGCTCTTTCGAACGTCGCAGCGCTTGTTCGAACGGCGCAACGACTACTACGCCCAACTCGAGAAGGCGCAACATGGAAGCGTCGACGTCACCGAGTGGGTCTGCTGGTTCGTCGAGCAGATGCAAGCGGCCTGCGAGGCCGCCTCTCGGGTGGTTGATGACACGTTGGTCAAGGCTCGGTTCTGGCTCGAGCACAGCACAAAGCCCTTGAACGAACGCCAGCGCAAAGTCCTGAACCTGCTCCTCAACGCTGGGCCAGGGGAATTCGAGGGTGGGATGAGCACTGAGAAATACAAAAAAATCGCCGCGACCTCGCGTGCGACTGCGTCGCGCGAGCTCATCGAGATGGAAGCCCTGGGGCTGCTTGAACAGGTCGGCGGCGGACGCTCCACACGCTACTACGTGAAGCTCCCGGGTTGGGTCGGCGCATTCAGGGCGTGGGTGATCTGACGGCTTCAGCTTTGGTGGCCGCGGTCGGGGACTTCACGGCATTCAAGTCGGGCCGCCAATTTGCGTCGTGGGTCGGACTGACGCCGCGCCAGGTTGGCACCGGTGGCAAGACCCAGCAGCTTGGCTTCTCCAAGCGTGAGGACACCTATCTGCGCACGTTGCTGATCGCTGGCGCCAGAGCCGTGATTGCAAGAGCAGAAAGGTCGGGCTGGATCACTCGACTTCTCGAACGACGACACCACAACGTTGCGGTCGTGGCGCTGGCCAACAAGATGGCACGCACGGTGTGGGCGATCCTTGCAAAGGGCTCTGACTTTGAACCGCTCAAATGGCCACGAGCGCTGTGTGCTGGCCGCCCGCGTCGACGAGCGTCGCCCTCCCTCTCGGTCCTTGCCCAGGCGCAAAGGGCAAATTCCAAGCCATTTTGCTGCTTGCCAGCAAAGATCCGAATCGGGCCGATGGAGCCACACGGTGAAGGCGCACAGGCTTGCCCGCTCAGCCTCAAAGGGATCGGCCGCCCATGTCGGAACAGGGCTACAGTTGAAACCGGAAAGAGTGGCGTCAGCCATGCTGCCACTGCCTCAGCAACGACCGATCCACAAAACGGAGACACCATGACCAAACTGCAACTGCTCATCCCCTTGAGCCTCGCCTTGGCTGCGCCTTGGAGTCAGGCCCAAAACATCCACCTGGCCCGCAATCTGGCCGCGACTTGCGCCAATTGCCATGGCACGAACGGCGTTGCAGTTGGCGAGATGAAAACTTTGGCAGGCCGCCCGGCAGCGGAACTGATCCAGATGATGAATGAGTACAAGGCTGGCACGCGCCCGGCAACGATCATGCATCAGATCTCCAAGGGCTACACCGACGAGCAGATTCGCTTGATCGCTGAGTTCTTCGCAGCCCAACCCAACAAGAAGTGATTCAGGAGACCTCAATGATTCAAGAACAAGGACTCAATCGCCGCCGCCTGCTCGCAGCCGGTGCCCTGTTCGCGACGGCCGGTCTGAGCGGCTGCGCCAGCACCGCAAGCGGCCCTTCGATCGGACGCGTCGTGGTCATCGGCGGCGGTTTTGGTGGCGCAACGGCTGCGCGCTACTTGAAGCTGTGGGGCGGCAATATTGACGTGACTCTCGTCGAGCGCAATCCCAACTTCATCTCCTGCCCGATTTCCAATCTGGTGCTGGGCGGACACAAGCAGATGGCCGACATCACCCGCGGCTACGATGGTTTGAAGGCCCTGGGCATCAAGGTTTTGCAGGGCGAGGTCCGAACCATCGATGCAGCAGCCAAGAAGGTCCGCTTGGCTGACGGAAGCGAACTGGCCTTTGACCGCCTCATCGTCTCTCCAGGCATCGACTTCATGGCTGATCAGGTCGGTGGGCTGAAGGCTGCACTGGACGCCGGGCAAGTTCAGCACGCCTGGAAGGCCGGGCCCCAAACCGCCGCCCTGCGCCGACAACTCGAAGCGATGCCAGACGGCGGCGTGTTTGCGATGAGCATCCCCAAGGTGCCCTATCGCTGCCCTCCTGGGCCCTACGAGCGCGCGTGCATGGTGGCCAGCTACCTGAAACAGCACAAGCCCAAGTCCAAGGTACTGGTGCTGGACGGCAATCCTGAAATCCAGTCGAAGAAGGCATTGTTCGAGCGCGCCTTCAAGCAGCACTACGACGGCCTGCTGGAGTACCGCCCGAATGCTGAGATCAAGGAAGTCGCCAATGGCGGGCGCCTGGCCAGGCTTGAGTTCGAAGACGTGAAGGCCGACGTCCTGAACGTGATTCCGCCCCAGCGGGCAGCTGACTTGGCGGTCTCGGCCGGCTTGGTGAATATCAACAACCGATGGGCTGGCGTGAACTGGTTGACGATGGAGTCGACCGCAGCGCCGGGCGTCCATGTGCTGGGCGATGCCACCTTCCCAGCTCCAGCCATGCCGAAGTCAGGGCACATGGCCAATCAACACGCGAAGGTGGCGGCGGCCGCCATCATCCAGTTGCTGAAGGGCGAAGCGGTCAGCAGCACGCCGGTCGTGATGAACACCTGCTACAGCTTTGTCACGGCGCGCGATGTGGTGCACGTCGCATCTGTGCATCAGTACGACAGCACCGACAAGACTTTCAAGGCCGTGCCGGGCTCAGGTGGCGTCTCCGCGGGCGCGAACCAACTGGAAGGCGGATACGCCCTGTCCTGGGCTCAAAACATCTGGTCTGACATGCTGGGCTGAGACAGACAGCTATCTCCAGCTGTCTGACGGTCTACGAACAGGGGCGGTTGCGCATGCGCACCGCCCTTGTTCAATTCAAGCCGCTGATGTACGCCGACACCGACTTGAGCTCCAGCTCGCTGAGCTTGCTGGCGATGCTGTGCATGACCGCGTTGTCATTGTTGCGTTCGCGCTTGTTGAACTGACGCAGCTGAGCCTCGGTGTACTGCGCATGCTGCCCGGCCAGACGCGGAAGCTGTTCGTTGCCTTCGCCCTTGACGCCGTGGCAACTGGCGCAGGCCGCTACGCCAGTGAAGGGATTGCCACGCAGAAAGATGAACCGCCCGACCTGAGCCAACTCAGCGTCCTCAACAGAGTGAGGCTGCGCTTGGCGAGACGCGAAGTACAAGCCCAAGACCTTGAAGTCGCTGGCACTCAGCCCCTCCACCATCGGCTGCATGGTGCTGCTCTTGCGCTTGCCGGTCTGATAGTCACTCAGCTGGCGCGCAAGATAGGCCGCATGCTGTCCGGCCAAGCGAGGAAACACCGGACTCGAACTCTCACCATCAGCGCCATGGCAGAGAAAGCACTTGCCCTGCACGATCTCTTCGGCACGCGCCAACTCAGCGCCCGCCAGCGTCTGGGCTCCCGCGATGGCAGTGCCCCCGAACAGCGCCACCATCGTCAAAAATCGCTTCATCTTCACCCCTATCTCCGCGTCTCGTTCGACGCTTGGCGCGCCGACAATGGACGATGCTGCAGATATTAGCCGAATCGAATATATGAGGCACCTGAATGCAGGCAAGCCCGCCCTGGCACGAGAGAAGTGATGCGCGCGCACATCAATCGCCCGGCAGTAAGTCGCAAAGCGGGGAGAGAGTTCAGCGCGCGCACACTATCGGGTGGCGCTCGGTTTACAGTCTCAAACCATGGGCCATCATGCCCCGCCAACACGTTTTGGCCCTGAGCGCCTTGCTCCTGCCGCAACGTCAACCTTATGCATGTGGACAACTCACTGAGCGAGCCAGCGCACTCCAGCCTCTCAGGCGTGGCTCGCGTCCTCGTCAATGCCGGCAAGCTGCCATCGCGCGCTGCTGAGGATTTCGTTCGACAGTCTCGCGAGAAAAAGCTCAACTTCGTCAGCACCGTCGTTGGCGCTGGCGCCGTGTCCCCAGTTGAGCTCGCGCATACGCTGTCAACTGCGCTGGCACTGCCGCTGCTTGATTTGAACGCCGTCGATCCGCAGCGACTGCCCCACAACATCATCGATGCCAAGCTGGCTCACCAGTACCAGGTGGTGGTGCTGGGCCGGCGCGGGAACCGGCTGTTCATTGGTGGCGCCGACCCAACCGACCAGGAAGTAGTCGAGCGCATCAAGTTCGCCACCCAGCTCCAGCCGGAATGGGTGATCGTCGAACACGACAAGCTGAGCAAGCTGCTCGCCGGCAGCGGGGCCAGCGCCAGTGAAGCGCTGGAAGCCATTGCAGGCGGCGACTTCGACTTCGACATCGCCGAGGAAGACACTGCGGCGAAAGAAGAAGCCGCCGACATGACCGATGTGGAAGACGCGCCGGTGGTGCGTTTTCTGCAGAAGATGTTGATCGATGCAATCAATATGCGGGCATCGGACCTTCACTTCGAGCCCTACGAGTACCACTACCGAGTCCGCTTCCGGGTTGACGGTGAATTGCGCGAAATCACCCAGCCGCCGATTGCCATCAAGGACAAGCTGGCCTCGCGCATCAAGGTGATCTCGCGCATGGACATCGCCGAGCGCCGCGTGCCGCAGGACGGCCGCATGAAGCTCAAGTTCGGGGCCAAGGCGATCGACTTCCGGGTCAGCACCCTGCCCACCTTGTTCGGCGAAAAGATCGTGATCCGTATCCTGGATCCGTCCTCAGCCAAGCTGGGCATCGAGGCATTGGGCTACGAGAAGATCGAGAAGGAGCGGCTGCTGGCCTGTATCCAGCGGCCCTACGGCATGATCCTGGTGACCGGCCCGACCGGCTCGGGCAAGACCGTCTCGCTCTACACCTGCCTGAACATCCTGAACCAGCCGGGCGTCAACATCTCCACGGTCGAGGACCCGGCCGAAATCAACCTGCCAGGCATCAACCAGGTCAACGTCAACGACAAGGCCGGGCTGACTTTCTCCGCGGCGCTGAAGTCCTTCCTGCGCCAGGATCCGGACGTGATCATGGTCGGCGAAATCCGCGACCTCGAAACAGCCGATATCGCCATCAAGGCCGCGCAGACCGGTCACATGGTGATGAGCACGCTGCACACCAACGACGCGCCGACCACACTCACCCGTCTGCTCAACATGGGTGTGGCCCCGTTCAACATCGCCTCCAGCGTGCTCCTCATCACCGCGCAGCGGCTGGCTCGGCGGCTGTGCGAGAACTGCAAGGCGCCGGCCGAATACCCGCGCGACGCACTGCTGCGCGCCGGCTATGCCGAGGTCGACCTCGATGGCAGCTGGAAGCCCTACCGCGCAGTCGGCTGCTCAAGTTGCAACAACGGGTATCGGGGGCGAGTCGGCCTTTACCAAGTGATGCCAGTGAGCGAGGCCATCCAGCGCATCATCCTGTCCGAAGGCACAGCCATGGATATTGCGTCCCAGGCGCGCGCCGAAGGCGTGCGGGACCTGCGTCAATCCGGCCTGGTCAAGGTCAGGGCAGGTGTGACAACGTTGGAAGAAGTGCTTGCAGCCACCAATGAGTAATCAGCAGCGGTACCACAACAGTGACAGCAACCGGCCGCCAGCGGCCGGTCGACGAATCCCCAGGAGGTGATATGGCGACAAGCGCAAGCGCCAAGGGCGGCGTGAAGGAATTCGTGTTCGAGTGGGAGGGCAAGGACCGCAACGGCAAGATCGTGCGTGGCGAGATCCGCGCCGGCGGCGAAGCGATGGTCAGCGCCACCCTGCGCCGCCAGGGGGTGCTCGTCAGCAAGGTCAAGAAGCGCCGCGTCAGCGGTGGCAAGTCGATCAAGCAAAAGGACATCGCCGTTTTCACGCGCCAGCTCGCCACCATGATGCGAGCTGGTGTGCCACTGCTGCAGGCTTTTGACATCGTCGGCCGCGGCAGCACCAACCCACGCCTCACGCGCCTGCTCAACGACATCCGCCAGGATGTCGAGACCGGCACCAGCCTGTCGTCGGCCTTCCGCAAGCACCCGATGTATTTCGATGCGCTGTACTGCAACCTGGTCGAAGCCGGTGAGTCGGGCGGCATCCTGGAGGCACTTCTGGACCGACTGGCGATCTACCAGGAAAAGACTGTCGCGCTCAAGAACAAGATCAAGTCAGCCCTGACCTACCCGATCGCTGTGATGATCGTGGCCATCGTGGTGCTGGCCGTCATCATGATCTTCGTGGTTCCCTCCTTCAAGGATGTTTTCACCTCCTTCGGCGCTGATCTGCCTGCGCCCACGTTGATGGTGATTGCCATGTCGGAGTTCTTCGTCGCCTATTGGTGGGCATTGTTCGGCGGCCTGGGCGGTGGCCTTTACTTCTTCTTCCAATCTTGGAAGCGCTCCGAGAAGATGCAGAAGGCCATGGACCGACTGCTGCTCAAGATCCCGGTGTTCGGTGACCTGCTTTACAAGTCAGCCATCGCACGCTGGACGCGCACGCTAGCCACCATGTTCGCCGCCGGCGTACCGCTGGTCGAGGCGCTGGATTCGGTGGGCGGTGCGTCAGGCAACGCCGTGTTTTCCGAAGCCACCGAGAAGATCCAACGTGAAGTTTCCACGGGCGCGGCCCTGACCACCTCGATGCAGAACACCGGCATCTTCCCGACCATGGTGATCCAGATGGCCTCGATCGGCGAGGAATCCGGTTCACTGGATCACATGCTGTCCAAGGCCGCCGAGTTCTATGAGGACGAGGTGGACGAGGCCGTCAAGGCGCTGTCCAGCCTGATGGAGCCCTTCATCATCGTGATCCTGGGCACCCTCATTGGGGGCATCGTGGTGGCGATGTACCTGCCCATCTTCAAGCTCGGCCAGGTGGTCTGATACACGTCTATGAGCTTCTACTTCGATTGGCTGCTCACACCCTGGGGCTTGGGCTTGCTGGGCCTGTGCATCGGCAGCTTTCTCAATGTGGTGATCCATCGCCTGCCGCAGATCATGGAGCGCCAGTGGCTGGCCGATGCCGCAGCACAGCTGGCGGACGTCAGCAGCCTGCTGCGCACCGGTGGCCTCAGCAAGCCACTGGCTGACAAGCTGTCCATCGCCGCCGGCGATGCAAGCCAGCAGTTCGAGAAGCTGGCACCGCTGGGCATTGCGACGCCGCGTTCACGCTGCCCGCAATGCGGCCACCAGCTGGCCTGGCACGAGAATCTGCCCTTGCTCGGATGGCTGCGCCTGGGCGGCCGCTGCTCCTCCTGCAAGACACGCATCTCGGCACGCTACCCCTTGATCGAGCTGCTGACCGGACTGGCATTCGCCGCCATCGGCTGGCGCTTCGGCGCCCAGCCTGCCAGCCTGTTGTGGTGTGGCTTCATTGCAGCGCTGATCGCCTTGGCCGCCATCGACTGGGACACCACCTTGCTGCCCGACTCCATCAACCAACCCTTGCTGTGGGCCGGCTTGGCCGCAGCCTTGATGGGGTGGACGGGCGTGTCGCTGACGGCAGCGTTGAGCGGCGCCCTGCTAGGCTACCTATCGCTGTGGTCGGTCTACTGGCTCTTCAAGCTGACCACCGGCAAGGAAGGCATGGGCTACGGCGACTTCAAGCTGCTGGCCGCCCTGGGCGCCTGGCTGGGCTGGCAGATGGTGCTGCCCATCGTGCTGGGCGCTTCGGTGATCGGCGCGCTGGTCGGCATCGGCATGAAGCTCTCCAGCAGCCTGCGCGAAGGTCGCTACGTGCCCTTTGGCCCCTTTCTGGCGGGCGGTGGCCTGGTCGTGCTGTTTGCCGGCTCGGAGCGCGTGCTCGGCTGGATGGGCTGGGCCTGAAGCGGTGTACGCGGCTTCAAGCGTGAGCCATCGCCTATGCGTATCGGTCTGACCGGCGGGATCGGCAGCGGCAAGAGCACCGTCTCCGGTTTCCTGCTTGAATGCGGCGCCGCCGTCATCGATGCGGATGCGATCTCGCGCGAACTGACCGGCCCAGGCGGCGGCGCCATCCCGGCGCTGGCCGCAGCCTTTGGGCCACAAACGCTGGACAGCCGCGGCGCGCTGGACCGGGCGCATATGCGCGAGCTGGCTTTCAGCGACCCCGATGCGCGCCGGCGCCTGGAAGCCATCCTGCACCCGATGATCAGCAGGGAAACCGAAGCCCGCGCCGCGGCGGCCCAGGCGACGCTGCTGGTCTTCGATGTGCCCCTGCTGGTCGAATCAGGTCGCTGGCGCCAGCGGGTCGATCGCGTCCTGGTGGTGGACTGCGAGGAAGAGACGCAGATTCAGCGCGTCATGCAACGCTCGGGCTGGACGCGCGAAGGCGTCGAGGCCGTGCTCAAGCAGCAGGCCAGCCGGGCCAGCCGGCGCGGTGCGGCAGATGCCGTGATCTACAACGAGCGCTACAGCGTGGACGAATTGCGCCAGCAAGTCCTGACGCTGGCAAAGCGTTGGCAAGGCGCCGGCATGGCGTGATTCAAGGGCAAAGCCCAGGCCGGGAGACGCGCGCATGTGAAACAATCGGTGCCGGCGCATTGGGCGCCATCGATCTGTGCTCACCGACAAGGAACGGCCGCCTTGGTCCTCTACGAATATCCGTTCAACGAGAGCATCCGCACGATGCTGCGTCTGGAACATCTGTTCGACCGTCTGGGGCAGCTGATCCCGCGCGATACCGCGCTGGACCATCACTTCGCCCTCGTGACCATCTTCGAGATCATGGACGTCGCCTCGCGCGCCGACCTGAAATCCGACCTGCTCAAGGAACTTGAGCGCCACAAGGCCCTGCTCAACAGCTACCGCGGCAATCCGGCCATCTCGGAAAGCGCGCTGGACGAAGTGGTGCAGCGCATTGATCACGCGTTCTCCGGTCTCAACCAGCTCAGCGGCAAGGCCGGCCATGCGCTGACCACCAACGACTGGCTGATGAGCATCCGCAGCCGCATCAGCATTCCGGGCGGCACCTGCGAGTTCGACCTGCCGGCCTACTACACCTGGCAGCAGTTCCTGCCAGTGCGCCGCCGCAACGACCTGATCCAGTGGACGCAATCGCTGATGCCGCTGGCCGAAGCCCTGCGTGTGCTTCTGGGTCTGCTGCGCGATTCCGGGGCGCCCCACAAGGTGGCTGCCCAGGGCGGCCAGTTCCAGCAGAGCCTGCCGGCCGGACGCACCTACCAACTGCTGCGCATGCGCATCGATCCCAGTCTGGGGCTGATTCCCGAGATCACTGGCCACCGCTTGATGGTGTCGATCAGGCTGATGCGCCAGGACGAGGAAGGTCGGCTCAAGCTGGCCGCGCAGGACACCAGCTTCGAGCTGACCTTGTGCTCATGAGCACGCCGAACCCGACTCCCGCCGCACGCATCGTGCGCTGCCCCACCTGCGGTGGCGACAGCATCTATGCGCCCAGCAATTCGTGGCGCCCTTTCTGCGGCGAGCGCTGCCGCCAGATCGATCTCGGCGCCTGGGCCAGCGAGAGTTTCCGCGTCGAAGCGGCACCGCCCACGGACGATTCAGCCCGGGAGCAGTAAGCCCTGCCGCTGCAACTCAGCGCGTGCGTTCGCTGCCGTGCTGAAGTGCAGCGCCTGCCACCCCAAGGCCAGCGCGGCCTCGATGTTGACCGGATGGTCATCGAGAAACAGGCAGCTCTCAGGCGCCACGCCGAAACGCTCGGTCGCCAGCTGAAACACCTCGGCACGCGGCTTGGACAGCTTGACCCGGCCCGAGAACACGCCGGCTTCAAACCAGTCCTTCAGCGGATGGTGCTGCTCCAGATGATCCGCATAAGGCTCAGGCATATTGGACAGATAGAACAGACGATGACCGGCGGCCTTGAGTTGCTGGATGAGCGCCACCGTCTCCGGCACTGCCTGCAACTCGTCCGGCACCGCATCCACCACCCGCTGCACCTCCTCCCTCGACCAGCCGGTGCGCGCGCTGATGCGCGCCACCACCTCGTCAGCGCCTATCAGGCCCTGATCGAAGGCACCCCAGTCGCCGCCGTAGTTCTGAAAGAAGGTGGCCGCGGCGGCCACCCCCTCGGACGGGCTGCTCACACGCTGCGGCAAGACCCGCGCCAGCAAGCTCGGTGGGTGCCAGCGGAACACCACGCCACCGAAATCGAAGACGATGTTCATGGCTGGCGCAGCCAGTTCATCAGCCCGGCCGTCGAGCCATCCAGGCCCGCAGCATCGCCGCTGTCAAGGCGCGGCAGCAGCTGGTTGCACAAGGCCTTGCCCAGTTCCACACCCCACTGATCGAAGCTGTTGATGCCCCACAGCGCACCGCTGACAAACACACGATGCTCATACAAGGCGATCAAGGCCCCCAGCGCGCGCGGGGTCAGTCGATCCATCAGCAAGGTGGTGCTGGGGCGATTGCCAGGAAAGCTCCGGTGCCGGGCGACGGTCAATGCCCCCAGATTGCTGGCCGCCGTCGGTGCCTTCTCATGCAGGGCCTGCTCGACAGTCTTGCCTTGCATCAGCGCCTGCGACTGGGCCAGACAATTGGCCAGCAGCATCTGGTGCTGCTTCTGGAGCAGCGCGTCCAGTGCACCGCTGACATGCGAGCCATGCTCGGGATGGCGCACCGCGATGAACTCCACCGGAATCACATCCGTGCCTTGATGCAGCATCTGAAAAAAGGCGTGCTGGCCGTTGGTGCCAGGCTCGCCCCAGATGACCGGGCTGCTGCCGAACGGCAAGGCGTGCCCGTCCGCGTCCACACCCTTGCCATTGCTCTCCATCTCAAGCTGCTGCAGGTAGGCGGGCAGGCGCTTCAATCCCTGGTGATAAGGCGCGATGCAACGGCTGCTGAAGCCGTGGAAGTTGCGATACCAGACATCCAGCAGACCCAGCAGCACCGGCAGATTGCGCGAGAAGGGCTGCTCACGAAAATGCTGGTCCATTGCGTGCGCACCCGCCAGCAGCGCCTTGAAGTTCTGCGCGCCGATCGCGATGGCGATCGGCAGCCCGATCACCGACCACAGCGAATAGCGCCCCCCCACCCAGTCCCAGAAGCCGAAGGTGGTGCTGATGCCGAACTGTGCGGCCGCCTGCACATTGCTGGTGGTGGCGACAAAGTGACGGGCAATGTCCTTCCCGCCATGCGTCAGGTACCAGTCTCTGGCGGCCAGTGCATTGGCCAGGGTCTCCTGGGTGGTGAAGGTCTTGGACGCGATCACGAACAAGGTCTTGTGCGGATCGAGCTCAGGCAGCACCGAGGCCAGATCGTGCCCATCGACGTTGGAAACAAAGTGCAGGCGCTGGCTCGGCTGGCAGTAGGTGTCCGAGGCTGACCGCAGCGCACCCACCACCATGGCCGGACCGAGGTCGCTGCCACCGATGCCGATGTGGACGATGTCGCGGATGCCGCTGGCTGACGCATCGCGCACGCCTTCGGCGAAGGCCAGCATGCGCTCCAGCGCCTCCTGCACCTCGTCGCTGAAGGGAGCGGCACCGGCCGGCGCGCGCAGTGCGGTATGAAGCACCGCACGGCCCTCGGTGGCGTTGATGATGGACCCGCTGAACATGGCATCGCGCCTTGCCTCAAGGCCGCAGTCGCGCGCCAGCTGCATCAGCAAGTCGAGGGCGACCGAATCAATGCGGTTCTTGGACAGGTCAGCGAACACCTCGGGCGCCTGAAACGACCAAGCTTCAAAGCGCGATGGCTCCGACGCGAACGCCTCGCGCAGGTCGAAACCCTGCCCGCTGCGCTCGTAGTGCGCCCGCAGTTCTGCCCAGACCGGGCTCCGATCGCAGCGTGTGTGTGCCATCACAAGCCCTGGATGATCTGGTCGAGCTTGCCCGCATCCACCGCGAATGCACGGATGCCTTCGGCCAGCTTCTCGGTCGCCATGGCGTCCTGGTTCAGCGCGTAGCGGAAGCTCGCCTCGTCATGGCTGACCGGCGCGATATCGGCCGCACGCGCAGCTTCGGCATCCAGCACGCATGGCAGCGGCGCTTCGCTGGCCTGCAGCTGTGCCAGCAGCTCGGGGCTGATGGTCAGCAGATCGCAGCCGGCGAGCGCCTGGATCTGCCCGACGTTGCGGAAGCTTGCGCCCATCACCTCGGTGGCAATGCCATGCTTCTTGTAGTAGTTGTAGATCTGGGTCACCGACTTCACGCCAGGATCGCTAACTCCCGCACTGGCCGCCTCGTCCCAGGCGCTGCCGGCGCTCTTCTTGTACCAGTCGTAGATACGGCCAACAAAGGGCGAGATCAGCTGCACGCCGGCCTCGCCGCAGGCCACCGCCTGGCAGAACGAGAACAGCAGCGTCAGATTGCAGCGGATGCCTTCGCGCTCGAGCTCGCGCGCCGCCTGGATGCCTTCCCAGGTCGATGCCACCTTGATCAGCACGCGGTCACGACCGATGCCAGCGGCCTCGTACAGGCCAATGATGCGATGGGCACGTGCGATGGTTGCCGCCTTGTCGAAGCTCAGCCGGGCGTCCACTTCGGTCGACACGCGGCCGGGCACCACCTTCAGGATCTCCAGGCCGAAGCGCACCAGCACCTGGTCCACGATCTGGTCCAGCGGCTGGCCGCGGTGGGCCTGTACGGTGTCCTTCAGCAGCGGCGCGTAGTCGCTGGACTGCACCGCCTTCAGGATCAGCGAGGGATTAGTGGTCGCATCGCGCGGTGCGAACTGCGCCAGTTGCAGGAAGTTGCCGGTGTCGGCAACAACCGTGGTGAAAGCCTTCAGTTGTTCGAGCTGATTCATCGTGATTCCAGACAAGGATGCTGCAAGCACCCCGATTAGACCCGGGCGCGGCCGATCTCAAGTTACATGCGAAGTCCGCAGTTCCCCCAGCGCTGGCGCCCATGGCACCAAGCAGCCGGGTCGGTAGCAGTTGACCGCGACAAGAAACTTATGCATCATAATTCCAGAAACTTTGTTACATCAAGTGCCTTCGCGTCTCAGCCATGCGCGAGCGGGCACAGCACCAAGGCACGGCATGTCATTCGATCTCGTCTTCTTCGGCGGTACCGGCGATCTCACCTGGCGCAAGCTCATGCCTGCGCTGTTTCAGGCCTTCCGGCACGGCAAGCTCCCCGGCGGTGGCCGCATTCTTGCGGTCGCCCGCGACGAGATGAGCGACGAGCGTTACCGCGAGTGGCTGAAGGAGCGCTTTCGCGAGGTCGAAGGCCCCAAGCGCCCCAGTGACGAAGAGTTCGAGCGCTTCGCGGCGCTGGTGCATTACCGGCGCATGGACCTCTCCCAGCCTGAGCATTACCTGCGGCTGAAGGAGTGGCTGGCGACTGGGCAGGCAGAAACGGTGGTGCTGTATCTCGCCACCAGCCCACACCTGTTCACGCAGATTTGCGAGCAACTGGGCGCAGCCGGTCTCAACGACCCGCGCGTGCGCATCGTGCTGGAGAAGCCGCTGGGCCATGACTTGGCCAGCGCGCAGCAGATCAACCGCGTGGTGCGCTCGGTGTTCAAGGAAGAGCAGGCCTTCCGCATCGACCACTATCTGGGCAAGCCTTCGGTGCAGAACCTGATGGCACTGCGCTTCGGCAATGCGCTCTTCGAGCCGCTGTGGCGGCGCGAGAGCATCGCCAACATCCAGATCACACTGGCCGAGTCACTGGGAGTCGGCACACGTGGTCCGTTCTACGACGGCACCGGCGCGCTGCGCGACATGATCCAGAACCATGCGCTGCAGTTGCTGACGATGATCGCGATGGAGCCGCCGTCGACCAACGATGCCGATGCCATCCGCGATGAGAAGCTCAAGGTGCTGCGCTCGCTGAAGCCTTTCAGTGCGGAGACGGTGGCCAGGGATGTGGTGCGCGGCCAGTACCGCGCTGGCGCGGTGGACGGCAAGGCGGTGGTGTCCTATCTGGACGAAGGCAAGATCCCGGCGCAGAGCCAGACCGAGACCTTCGTCGCACTGCGCACCGAGGTGCAGAACTGGCGTTGGGCCGGCGTGCCCTTCTACCTGCGCACCGGCAAGCGTCTGGCTGCCCGCGATGCCCAGATCGTCGTCAACTTCCGACCCGTGCCGCACCCCATCTTCCCGGGCACCAGCCAGGCCAATCGGCTGGTGATCAAGCTGCAGCCCGAGGACGGGCTTGAGCTGCACCTGCTGGCGGCCAAGGGTGGCGCACATGGCGAGGCGCTGGCGCCGGTCTCGTTGGATCTGGACTTCGACAAGGCCTTTGCCGCCAACCGGGTCGGCGCCTACGAACGCCTGTTGCTGGACGCCATCGCCGGGCGGCTGAACCTGTTCGTTCGCAGCGATGAGCAAGAGCAGGCCTGGCGCTGGGTTGAACCCATCCTGGACGCTTGGCGTCTGGACGGCGGCGGTCCGCGTCCCTACAGCGCCGGCAGCTGGGGCCCGCCGGCCGCCAGCGCACTGGTTGCACGCGATGGCTTCGCCTGGGCGGAAGAGCATTGAAAGCGATCTCCACATGACCATCCTCGACCGCGTCAAGGCCGCGATCCCTGCCCTGCCTCCGGCCGAGCAGCGTGTGGCCAAGCTGCTGCTCAGCGATGCGCGCGCCTTCGCCACGTTACCGGTCAGCGAGCTGGCTGATCGCGCGCATGTTTCCAAGCCAACGGTGGTGCGCTTTTGCCGCAGCGTCGGCTATGACGGCCTGGCAGACTTCAAGCTCAAGCTGGCCGGCAGCGTCAATGAAGGCGTGCCCTTCGTGCATCGCGCGGTGGATGAAGATGAGAAGCCCGGCGACCTGATCGTCAAGGTGATCGATAACGCCGTTGCTGCGCTCCTGCATTACCGCAATGAAGCCGCCGGGCACGCTTTCGAGCGCGCCATCAAGGTACTGTCGGAGGCCGGCATCAATGGCAGGCGCATCGAGTTCTACGGCGTCGGCAACTCAGGCATCGTTGCGCTGGACGCGCAGCACAAGCTCTTCCGCCTGGGCATAAACACGGCCGCCTGGAGCGACAACCATGTGCAGCTGATGAGCGCCACCATGCTCAACCCCGGCGACTGCGCCGTGCTGATCAGTAATTCGGGCCGCAGCCGCGACCTGATCGAGGTGGCCGAGGTCGCCCGCAAGCGCGGTGCCACCACCATCGTGATCACGGCCAGTGGTTCACCACTGGCCGCGCTGGGGCAGCTGCCCGGCCAGATCCTGCTGACGGTGGACCATCCCGAGGACTTCGAACGCTACAGCCCGATGGTGTCGCGCCTGCTGCACCTGACCACCATCGACATCCTGACGACCGGCGTGGCACTGGCCATGGGTCAGGCACTGCGACCGACGCTGCAGGAAATCAAGCGCACGCTGCGCAGCAAGCGCTATGTGTGAGCGCCCTGGCGCTGTTTGCTAGGCGGCAGCCTGAGCGGCCGTCGGCCAGAGCAACTCATCCACGCCATAGACCCGCGCCAGCTCCAGCAGCTTGGGCGGCGCATTCTGGATCTGCAGCGTCATCCCCTGCTGGCTGCACAGCCGGGCGGCGGACAGCAGCAGGGTCAGGGCGGCTGAATCGAAGCTGCGCAGTTCACCGGCATTGAGCTGCAGCTGGCGCCCGGCCGCGTTGCCGATCTGTGCCGCCTCAGCCCGCAGACTGGATTCAAGCCCGGCCCAGAGGACTGGAGCCTCGGCCAGATGGACGGCATCAGGCAGCTTCAACATCGCCAGTGTCATGACTCAGGACTTGCCGCCGGCGGCCTTGGCATTGCGGTCGGCCAGCGCCTGGATCAGTCCATCGATGCCCTTGGCGCCGATTTCCTGCGCAAAGCTGTTGCGGTACTGATCCGCCAGCCAGATGCCCAGCACATTGACGTCGTAGATCTTCCAGACGCTGCCGACTTTCTCAAGCCGGTAGTCGAGCTGGATCGGGTCGCCCTTGCCGCGCACCTCGGTGCGAACGACGACTTCGGTGTCGTCCGCCGCAGCGCGCAGCGGCTTCAAGGCGACGCTCTGATCACGGACCTGCGCCAGAGCACCGGAATAGGTACGCACCAGCAGGGTCTTGAATTCGGCCTGCAGGCGTTGCTGTTGGTCCGGGCTCGCCTGACGCCAGAAGCGGCCTACGGCCGAGGAGGTCATGCGCTGGAAGTTCACATGCGGCATCACCTTGGTGTCGACCAGAGTGATGATGCGCTGGATATCGCCGGCCTGGATGGCCTTGTCGGACTTGACGGCCTCGATGGTCTCCAGCGAAAGCTGGCGGATCAGCAGATCGGGGGCGCTGGCATCGGCCGCCTGGGCCGAAATGTTCAGGCCGGCAGCCAAGCCCAGCACCATCAAGCTGCGCAGCAGCGCACGTTTGGAAACAGCAGACATTTCGATAGATCCTTTCAGTTCAGCCCAGCACAACCGGCCAGGCCAGCAATACAACGCAGCCGCAGCGGTTTGGTTTCAGGGCCCGGCTTGCGGATCGCCCTTGGGCGGCGTGATGACCTCGTACTCGTCACCCGAATCGTCGGCAAAACTGCCACGGCGCGTCAGGTAGGCATCGCGGATGAAGGTGTACTTGTCCAGTGCGATGCCGTCCAGCATCTCGCCAGCACGCAGAAAGTTCGCGCGCGTGTTGATAGTGCGCAGCGCAAAGATGCCGAACTGCACCTCGCCCACGTCGAACACCTGAGAGGGGCTGCCCCGCCAGTCCAACGGCATGGCCAGCGTGTCGCGCACCGAAGACGGACCGAACAAGGGCCACACGATGTAGGCGCCAGTGCCGGCACCCCAGCGGCCAAAGGTCTTGCCCATGTCTTCGGTCGTGCGCTCCAGCCCAACCTCACTGCCGATATCCAGCACGCCGACAAAACCCAGGGTCGAGTTGACCGCGAAGCGCATGGTCTGCTGCACACCGGTCTTGAAGCGGCCTTGCAAGAAAAGGTTCGCAGCCGACCAGCCGTCCGCCACATTTCCGAAGAAATTGTCGATCCCCAGGCGCACCGGCCGCGGCACCATCTCGCTGTAGGCGGTGGCGACCGGCTTCAGGACGGCCTCGTCCACACGTTCGTTGAAAGCGAACACCTTGCGGTTCCAGGCCTCCCAAGGATCAAGCTTCTGACCCTGTGAAAAGCCAGCACGCAGGCTGGAACAGCCGCCGAGCGTCAGCAGCAGCGCCAACGCCAGCAGCATCGTCAGGCCGCGCCCTCGGCGCTCAGCGTCGGACGGATACCGCATTTGCATCACTTCGCTCCAGAAGAGGTGCCGGAGTCTGCGGCCTTGTTGTAGAGGAACTGGCCGATCAGGTTCTCCAGCACAACGGCAGACTGGGTCTGCCTGATGATGTCGCCCGCCGCCAGGTTCTTCTCGTCAGCACCCGGCTCAAGTCCGATGTACTGCTCGCCCAGCAGGCCAGCCGTCAGGATCTTGGCCGAGCTGTCTTTAGGGAATGCAACGCCTTTGTAAAGATTGATGACGACCCGCGCCTGGAAGCTCTTGTCGTCGAAGCTGATCGACTCCACCCGCCCCACCACGACACCGGCGCTCTTCACCGCCGCACGCGCCTTCAGGCCGCCGATATTGTCGAACTTGGCTGTCAGCTGGTAGGTCTCATCGAAGTTCAGGCTCAGCAGATTGCCGGCCTTCATGGCCAGGAACAACAGTGCCGCGCCACCCAGCAGCACGAAAAAACCCACCAATGCGTCATGACGAGATGCTTGCATGCTCGTACTCCCTGTCAAATCGAAAACATCATCGCGGTCAGCACGAAGTCCAGCGCCAGCACCGCCAGCGAGGCCACAACCACTGTTCGCGTCGTCGCCTGGGCCACACCTTCGGGCGTGGGCTTGCAGGCATAGCCCTGAAGCAGGGCCACAAAGGTCACCGTCACGCCGAACACGACGCTCTTGATCACGCCGTTGCCCACGTCAGCGAACACTTCTACCCCACCTTGCATCTGCGACCAAAAGGCACCCTCATCGATGCCGATCAGCTTCACAGCCACCAGCCAGCCGCCAATCACGCCCACGGCCGAGAACACGGCAGCCAACAGAGGCATCGCGATCACGCCACCCCAGAAGCGCGGCGCCAGCACCCGGGTCACCGGGTCGACCGCCATCATCTCCATCGCGGTCAACTGCTCGCCGGCCTTCATCAAACCGATCTCAGCGGTCAGCGAGGTGCCCGCCCGCCCGGCAAACAAGAGCGCGGCCACCACCGGCCCCAGTTCACGCACCAGGCTCAGCGCCACAAGCAGCCCGACCGCCTCGGCCGAGCCATAGCGCTGCAGCGTGTAGTAACCCTGCAGCGCCAGCACAAAGCCGACGAACAGTCCCGACACGCCGATGATGGACAAGGAGTGGTTGCCCAAGAAAAAGATCTGCTCGCGTACCAGCCCGAAACGCATCAGTGCGGCCGGGCTGCGCTTGAGCAATTGCAGGAACAGGCGGGCGCTCCAGCCGATGCTGGCCAGATGCAGGCGCAGACCGCGCCCGACGCGTGCGGATACCAGCTTCATAGGCCCAGCCCCACACCAAAATCGCGCGCCACAGGGTCGGCGGGCTGATGGAAATGCACCGGCCCATCGGCCTGCGCGCCAACGAACTGCTGCACCAGCGGATCCTCGCTGTGCCGCAACTGCTCGGGCGTGCCTTGGGCCACCACCCGGCCATTGGCAATCATCGCCACCTGATCGGCAATCGCGAAGGTCTCGTGCAAGTCATGAGAGACGATGATGCTGGTCAGGCCCAGCGCATCATTGAGGTCGCGGATCAGGCGTGCGGCCACGCCCAGCGAAATCGGGTCCAGGCCGGCGAACGGCTCGTCGTAAAGCACCAGGTCGGGATCCAGCGCAATCGCGCGGGCCAAGGCCACCCGGCGCGCCATGCCACCGGAGATCTCTGAGGGCATCAGATCGCGAACGCCGCGCAACCCCACCGCATTCAGCTTCATCAGCACCAGGTCTCGAATCATGGTCTCGGACAGCTTGGTGTGCTCACGCAAAGGGAAGGCCACGTTCTCGAACACCGACAGGTCGGTGAACAGCGCGCCGAACTGGAACAGCATGCCCATGCGACGCCGCACGGCATACAGCTGATCACTGTTGAGCGTCGCGAGATCCTGGCCGTCGAACAGCACCTGGCCGGACAGAGGCCGGATCTGCCGACCCAGCAAGCGCAGCACCGTGGTCTTGCCGCCGCCGGAGGTCCCGATCAGCGCAAGCACCTTGCCGCGCGGCACCTGCAAATTCACATGTTCAAGGATGACGCGATCGCCGTAGCCGCAGCTGACGTCGCGCAACTCGATCA
>NZ_JBILQK010000215.1:0-2622 GCF_044373315.1 Roseateles sp.
AGCAGGGGCGCGAGGTCTCTGCCGCAGACATGCGCGCCGCGTCGGAAGACCCCAAGCGCTTGCTGTGGGCGCCGCGCCTGGGCCTGCGCGGCCATTTCAGCCAGACGTTGCTGCGCCATCTCAGCGTAGCGCGCGGCATTGGCGTGGGCGGCGGCAGCCTGGTGTTTGCCGGGGTGCTGCTGGAGCCTGGGGAAGGCTTCTACCGCGACCTGGCCTGGGCCACGCTGCCCCCGCGCGACTGGCGCGCCGAGCTGGCGCCGCATTGCGCCATGGCGGCGCGCATGCTGGGCCGCGCCGTCAACCCGCGCCAGAGCCAGCAGGACCACTGGCTGCGCGACACCGCTGCGGCGATGGGCGCGTTGCATAGCTTCGGCCCGGTGCCGCAGGCCATCCTGTTCGGTACGCCGGGACAAGCGGCAGGCGAGGCCATCGCCGATCCCTTTTTCGGCGGCGCCGGCCCTGAGCGGCAGGCCTGCACCTTCTGCGCCGATTGCTGCAGCGGGTGCCATGTCGGCGCCAAGAACTCGCTGGACAAGAACTACCTGCACTTGGCGCGCCGGCTGGGCGTGCAGATCCTGCCTGAGCGGCGGGTCGATTGCATCACGCCCTTGAACAGCGGCGAAGGCGGCTACGAGCTGCGCGTGCGCAGCACCCGAGATGCCGCTCTGCTTGAGCATTACCGTGCGCGCCGCGTCGTCGTCGCGGCCGGCGTTCTGGGCACGCTGGAGCTGCTGTTGTCCTGCCGCGAGCGCTGGCGCACGCTGCCAGCGCTGTCGCCGCGGCTGGGCGCGGTGGTGCGCAGCAACTCCGAGGTGATCAGCACCGTCACCGCGCGCGAGCCCGACATCGATCTGCGCGATGGCGCCACCATCTCCACCCACTTCATGCTGGGGCCGGACACCCACATCACGCAGAACCGCTTCTCGCGCTCCATGCGCGTGCTGCGCTGGCAGGGCGGCCCGCTGGTCAGCGAGCCGCGGCCGCTGCGGCGTGCGCTCAAGACCCTGGCCGCATTCGTTCTGCGTCCGCGTGAGGCCACGGCCAGCATGCGCAGCGGGCGCCGCTGGGCCGAACGCTCGACCGTGCTGCTAACGATGCAGGCGGTAGACAACCAGCTGGCGCTGCGCCTGAAGCGCGGCTTGCTGGGCTGGCGCCTGTCCAGCGCGGTTCCGGCGGGGCAGACGCGCGCGCCGTCCTACCTGCCGCAGGCGCAGACGCTGACTGAAACCTTTGCGCGCCTGAGCGGCGGAACGGCGGGCAATGCCCTGCCGGAGACGCTGCTGGGCGCCGCCACGACGGCCCATGTATTGGGCGGCTGCGTGATGGCCGGCTCTGCCGACTAGGGCGTGGTCAATGAAGCCGGAGAAGTTTTCGGCTACCCGGGGCTCTATGTGATGGATGCCTCGATCCTGCCGGCGAACGTCGGCGTCAACCCCAGTCTCACCATCACGGCGATGGCCGAGCGCTGCATGAGCCTGTTTCCTGAACCGGCTCACAACTCAACGACAAGAAACTAGGAGACACAGACATCATGACCACACTCGCACACAAGGCGCGCTTGCTGGCCGCTGCCGCTCTTGGGCTGGCCGCCATGGGCGCCTCGGCGCAGGAACTCCGTATCGGGCTGGTTCATATCGATCCCAGCGCCAGCTCGGACGGCATCAAGGGCCTGAACCCGCTGGGCTCGATCCTGGCCCGGCCCGGCTACAACGCCACGTTGGGCAAGGCCACCACCGTGCTGGTGACCTACGAGCAGCGTTTCATGGACGACCGCTTCGGCGCGCAGCTGGTGCTGGGCATCCCGCCCAAGCACGACATCATCGGGGCCGGTACGCTCAAGCCGGGCGAGACCATCGGCAGCCTGAAGCAGTTTTCGCCCGGCCTGCTGTTCAACTATCACTTCGCCGACCGCAAGGCAACCTGGCGGCCCACGCTGGGCATCGGCCCGCTGTTCTCGACCATCCGCAGCGTCAGTATTGATCAGGCGGTGCAGCCCAACACCACGGCCAAGGCTGACAAGGCCTGGGGTGTTGTGGCGCATGCAGCGCTGTCCTATGCGGCCAATGAGCGCTGGTCGGTGGTTGGTGCCCTGGGCCACACCCGCGTGAAGAACTCCATCACGCTGAGCACCGACACCAGCAAGCCGCCGTACACGATGCTGGGCCTGCCGCCTGGCACGGCGCTCAGCGGGCTGGATGTGAAGACGCGCAACACGACCTTGTCGCTGACGCTGGGCTACAACTTCTGATCCTGGGCGTCCCTCGCCCCTTGTCGGTCGAGGGGCTTGGCCGTGGCCCCTAGAATGCACGCTATGCGCCGCCTTGTGCTGATCCTGCTGATGTTCGTGCTGCCGCTCCAGTTCAGCTGGGCGGCGGTCGCGGGCGTCTGCGAGATTGAGGCCTCGGCTGGTGCGCTGGGAGCGATCGGCTACCACGTGCATGAGCATGACCACGAGCACGCTCAGCCCAAGGCCGATGGCAGCCAGCAAGACACGCTGAATGCCGACGTCGACCGCGACTGCGGCCCCTGTCATGGCCACAGCCATGGCAGCGCGGCGATGCTTGGCCTGCCGCTCGTGCATGTGGCCCAGACCAGCGACCGCTACGGCTGGCACACGCCACC
>NZ_JBILQK010000216.1:0-2611 GCF_044373315.1 Roseateles sp.
CTCCAAATCCTGCTCCGCGCCCTCAGCAAGCAGGACTTCGAACTTGACCGGTCCGCCAGCCATCAGACTGTGGCGCGCTTACTGCGAAGACGGGCCACGACGTCGGCTGCGGGCTTGAACTTGCCAGCGGCTACATCCTGACTGCCGAGCGCAAGAATCTTTAGCAGGGCCAGTGTTTCTTGCGTTTCTTCGAACGAGGCGACGTCCAGCAGCGCCGCCTTGGCCTCGCCGTTTTGGGTGATGACCATCGGTTCACGTTGCTCCGCGAGCTGCAACAGAACCTCAGCGGCGTTCGCTTTGAGATAGCTGATGGGCTTGACCTGTGATGAGTAGCGCAAGGCAGTGCTCCAGACGTTGGCAGGACCAAATACAGTTTTTTACAGACTCATAGCGGGGTCGATTCGCGGCACCCCATGACCGCGCCCTTACTGGACAACACCGCGTTTATCGGTGGGGAGCTTGCTTGTGACCTGCAGGGCGGCAAGCTTGGCGCCATGTCTTCACGAACTCAATCGACTCTGGATCAATCCGAAGGCAGCTCTCGATGTCAGTGCCTCGCGCATGACGCATGCGTGCCAAGGACTCGCGCACGCAGAGCGTGCCGTCCACGCTACAGTTGCGGGACTGCCAGCTCTGAAAATGACCACCCCTCCGGCGGCACTGCATGCTCGACATGTGGGGTTCGCTGTAGGCTTTTCGGCGCTGGGCCAAAAACAATTGAGGCGCAACAGGCACTTGGCCTCGCGCACGGAACTCAGGTGCAGTACCTCAGGTGCAGAACACCGAATAAGCCCAACAGTCCAAGAACTCTATGGAATACCCAGGCAATCTCTTCGTTGTCGCCGCCCCCAGTGGCGCTGGCAAGTCCAGCCTCGTCAAGGCCCTTCTCGAACTCGACTCCAAGCTAGCAGTCTCGATTTCGCACACCTCGCGCGCGCCGCGCGGCCAGGAGCAGCATGGCCGCGAGTACTGGTTCATCACGCCCGACGAGTTCCGCGCCATGGCAGGACGCGGCGACTTCTTCGAGTGGGCCGAAGTCCACGGCAATCTCTACGGCACGTCGCGCTCTGCCATCGAGGCCCGCATGGCCGCTGGCGAGGACGTCGTGCTGGAGATCGATTTCCAGGGCGCCCTGCAGATCAAGCAGCTGTTCCCATATGCGGTGCTGATCTTCATCCTGCCGCCGTCGTGGGAAGAGTTGCAGCAGCGCCTGAACCGCCGCGGCGATACCGCGCCGGAGGTCATCGCCCAGCGCATGGCGAACGCCCGCGTCGAGGTGGCGCAGGCCCAAAGCTTCGATTACGTGGTTGTCAACGCCGTGTTCGAGACCGCGCTTTTCGACCTGAAAGCCATCGTCCACGCGCAGAGGCTAAAATACGTGACCCAGCGCCGGAATCGGTCCGCCGTGTTCCGCGCTCTGGATCTCCCCTGAACATCAGAACTGGAAACCGCCATGGCCCGCATCACCGTCGAAGACTGCCTGACCAAGATCCCCAACCGCTTCCAGCTGGTGCTCGCTGCAACCTACCGTGCCCGCATGCTGAGCCAGGGCCACACGCCCAAGATCGACAGCAAGAACAAGCCGGGCGTGACCGCGTTGCGCGAGATCGCCGCCGGTGAAGTCGGCATCGAGATGCTGCGCAAGGTTCCGGTCTAACCCGGCCTCCGCGGAAGTCCAAGGCGCCCAAGTGGCGCCTTTTCTTTTCTCCTGGCCCGTCGCCCTGTCACCGGAAAGCGGCCGGGATTGCCCTCGAACCGCCGCAGCCGCACAGGCTTGTGATAATTTCCAGCCATGGGTCTTCGCTCGTTCGCCGCCGCTCTACCCGCCGCACTGATGCCCGGGCTGCACAAGCCTGCGCCGGAGCCGACCCAGGCTGAGGCGGCGTCCTTCGATGCTCTGGTCCACCGGCTGGCTTACCTGCCCAAGGCCGAGATCAAGCGCATTCGCGAAGCCTACCGCTTCGCCGACGAAGCGCATCTGGGTCAGTTCCGCGCCAGCGGCGAGCCCTACATCACGCACCCGATCGCCGTCGCCGGCATATGCGCCGAATGGCGCCTGGATGCGCAGGCCATCATGGCAGCGCTGATGCACGACGCGATGGAGGACTGCGGCGTCACCAAGACCGAGTTGATCGAACGCTTCGAGGCGCCGACCGCAGAACTGGTCGACGGTCTGACCAAGCTGGACAAGCTGCAGTTCTCGACCAAGGAAGAGTCGCAAGCCGAGTCCTTCCGCAAGATGCTGCTGGCGATGGCACGCGATGTTCGCGTCATCCTGATCAAGCTGGCGGACCGTCTGCACAACATGCGCACGATGCAGGCCATGGCGGCCGACAAGCGTCGCCGCATCGCACGCGAGACCCTGGACATCTACGCCCCCATTGCGCATCGGCTGGGTCTCAATCAGATCTATCGCGAACTGCAGGAACTCTCGTTCCAGTTCATCAACCCCTGGCGGCATGCGGCGCTGGCCAAGGCCGTCTCCAAGGCCAGAGGCAACCGCCGAGACCTCGTGGCCCGCGTTGAGCGCGATGTGGTGAAGGCATTTTCCGAAGCCGGTATCAAGGTCGAGATCCAGGGCCGCGAGAAGACGCTGTTCTCGATTTACAAG
>NZ_JBILQK010000032.1:0-40096 GCF_044373315.1 Roseateles sp.
TTGGACCCAGAGGCCGGTGCCAAGCTGCGCGACCTGTTCCGCCAGTGGGCCAAGCAGCAGGTGGACCTGCGCTGGCTCTCCGGTGATCGCTTCCTGCAGCAGCTCAAGGAGCTGGCGCCGGTGGGCGTGCGTGACGTCGACCCGGTGTACTGGATGCTGCGCCTGGAGGCGCTGCGCATCGTGAACCGGCCGGACCAGTTCGATGAAGCCGCCATCGACTACTGCGTCACTTATGAGGTGTCGCCGCCCTCCTGGGAGCGTGCCGCCTGCCGCGTGCGCGTCAGTGGCGCCAGCCTGTCGACAACGGGCCCGCTGTCGACCGTGGCCGCCGAGCCCACGACCAGCTTCATGGAGTCGACGATTGCCGAGCAGACCCAGCTCAGTAGCCGGGTGCAGCTCGAGCTCTCCGGCCAGCTCAGCGGCGACATCAGCGAAACCCTGCAGCTGATGAGCGCCGAGCTGGGCGCCGCCAGCCAGATCGAGATCGCTTGCCCCAAGCTGATCCGGCTTGATTTCATGGCCGCCGGCGATCTGCTGAACTGGGTTTTGCAGCGGCGCGGCGAGAACCGTGCCGTCACCTTTCTCGATGCGCACCGCCTGGTGGCGCTGTTCTTTGGCGCCATGGGCATCAACGAGCATGCCAAGGTCAAGGTCCGGGTGAACTGACACCCGGCCCGCCGCTGCCCCGGCAGCGCCGGATCGGCGGTGTTGGCGCGCCACTGCGCTGCGGTGGTTGAAGCGGCCGCCGACGCCCCCATCTGGAGCCCCCATGGACTCATCCCACAACACTCTCCCCAGCTTCCACGGCACGACCATCGTCAGCGTGCGTCGTGGCAATCAGGTCGCGATCGGCGGCGACGGCCAGGTGACCCTGGGCCATATCGTCGTCAAATCCAGTGCCCGCAAGGTGCGCAAGCTGCACCGCGACCAGGTACTGGCCGGTTTCGCCGGCGCCACCGCCGACGCCTTCACGCTGTTCGAGCGCTTCGAGGCCAAGCTTGAAAAGCACCAGGGCCATCTGGTGCGCGCCGCCGTCGAGCTGACGCGCGACTGGCGCACCGACCGCGTGCTGCGCCGCCTGGAAGCGATGCTGGCGGTAGCCGACCGCACGGCCTCGCTGATCATCACCGGCAACGGCGACGTGCTGGAGCCCGAGCAGGGCATCGTCGCGATCGGCTCCGGCGGCGCCTATGCGCAGGCCGCGGCCAAGGCCTTGCTCAACCACAGCGAGCTGTCCGCAGCCGAGATCGTCAAGCAGTCGCTGGTGATCGCCGGCGAGATCTGCATCTATACCAACGGCAACCACACCATCGAGGTTTTGGAATGAGTGGCAGCACCGCAACTGGGCATGAAATCGGGCGAGGCGCGCTCATGATGACTCCGCAGGAAATCGTCTCCGAACTCGACCGCCACATCGTCGGACAGGACGCCGCCAAGCGCGCCGTCGCGATCGCAATGCGCAACCGCTGGCGCCGCCAGCAGGTGGATGAAAAGCTGCGCGGCGAAATCACACCCAAGAACATTCTGATGATCGGCCCGACCGGCGTCGGCAAGACCGAGATCGCGCGCCGCTTGGCCAAGTTGGCCGATGCGCCCTTCATCAAGGTGGAAGCCACCAAGTTCACCGAGGTCGGCTATGTCGGCAAGGACGTGGACTCCATCGTGCGCGACCTGGTCGACATGGCGATCAAGCAGGAACGCGAAGTGCAGATGCGCCGCCAGCGCACCCGCGCCGAGGACGCCGCCGAAGAGCGCGTGCTCGACATTCTGGTGCCCGGCAGCGAGGCCGAGAACAACACCCGCCAGCTGATGCGAAAGCGCCTGCGCGAAGGCACGATGGACGACAAGGAGATCGAGGTCGACCTGCTCGACGCCAAGCCCAGCATGGAGATCCTCAGTCCCATGGGCGGCCCCGGCATGGAAGAGATGGCCGAGCAGCTCAAGGGCATGTTCTCGCAGCTGGGCGGCGGCAAACGCAAGACGCGCAAGCTCAAGATCGGCGAGGCGATGAAGCTGCTGGTCGAGGAGGAAGCTGGCAAGCTGCTCAATGAGGACGAGATCAAGGCTGCGGCCCTGGCCAATGCGCAGGAAAACGGCATCGTCTTCATCGACGAGATCGACAAGGTGGCAAGCCGTGCCGAGCATGGCGGCGCCGATGTCTCGCGCCAGGGCGTGCAGCGCGACCTGCTGCCGCTGGTCGAAGGCACGACAGTGAACACCAAGTACGGCATGGTCAAGACCGACCACATGCTGTTCATTGCCTCGGGCGCCTTCCATCTGAGCAAGCCCAGCGACCTGATCCCCGAGCTGCAGGGCCGCTTCCCGATCCGTGTGGAACTGGGTTCTCTGTCGGTTCAGGATTTCGAGGCCATCCTGACCAGTACCCATGCCAGCCTGGTCAAGCAGTACCAGGCCCTGCTGGCCACCGAAGGCGTCGATCTGCAGATCAGCGCCGACGGCATCCAGCGCCTGGCGCAGATTGCCTTCGAGGTCAACGAACGCACCGAGAACATCGGCGCGCGGCGCTTGTCCACCGTGATGGAGCGCCTGCTGGAAGAACTGAGCTTCGACGCCCACAAGCAGGCCGGCCAGACCGTGACCATCGATGCGGCGGCGGTCGATGCCAGGCTGGGCGAGCTGGCGCGCAACGAAGACCTGTCGCGCTTCATCCTCTGAGACATGCGCCGCTGCGCGGGGCTTGATGCGCATCAAGCCCCGCGCGCCAGGCTGCGCATAGGCTCAAGCGATGCCTGAGTCTTCACACAGCCGCAGCTGGGGCCTGACGCAGCCCAGCATGCTCAACCCCTCGGCCAACCGCATCGCCCGCCTGTGGCGCGTGCCGGTGCTGCTGGCGCTGCTGTGCACGATTCCGGCCTTCTACATCGAGCTGCTTGAAGACCTGCCGACGCCGCTGGCGATAGCCATCTATGCGGGTGCTGCCGCGGTGCTGACTGCAGCGCTGTGGCAGGTGGCCGCGCGCTGCAAGCAGCCCGGTCTTTACCTGCGCGCCAATCTGTTGGACATCGCGCTGATCGCCGGCCTGGTGATTGCCGCGCTGCTGCCGCCCAGCACTGACTCGAACGCCGCACTGACCGGGCGCCTGGTGGTGGCCATGCTGGCGCTGATGCGCATGGTGTGGACTCTCAAGGCCTGGGTGACGCGCGGCGGCATGGCCTATCTGCTGCTGACGGCAGTGACCGTGCTGGGCTTCTGTGGCGTCGGCTTCTGGGCGCTGGAGCCTCGGGTGCACAGCCTGGGCGACGGCATGTGGCTGGCGTTCACGACAGCGGCCACCGTGGGCTATGGCGACATCGTGCCCAGCACGCCCGCCTCCAAGATCTTCTCGGTCTTCGTCGTGCTGCTGGGCTATGCGGTGCTGTCGCTGGTGACGGCCGCGATTGCGGCCTTCTGGGTGGAAAGCTCGGAGCGCGAGATGGAGGCCGACATCCTGCGGGCCATGCATGCCGAGCTGCGCGAGCTGCGCGACGAGGTGGCCGCCTTGCGCGATGCGCGGGCCCGCCGCGACTAGAGCGCCAACCGGTGCGACTGCAGCGCCAGCAGGCCGTCGAAGATCAGGCGATCGATCAGCTCATGCGGAATGTCGAGTGCCGGCGCCACCTTCCAGCCGGCACCGCCGGTCATCAGCGTCAGCGGATCGTGGCCGGCGCGCCGGGCCAGGTGACGGTGCATACGCTCGATCGCGCCGGTGATGGCGTAGTTGCCGCCGCTGGTCAGCGCGTCCGATGTGTTGGTGGGGAACTCGCGCACCTCGCCGGTCGGCACCCGCAGGCCGGCGGTGCCGCCTTCCAGCGCACGCAGCATGATGCCGTGGCCCGGCAGGATCAGCCCGCCAAGAAAATGACCCTGCGCATCCAGCGCGTCGACCGTCACCGCCGTGCCGATCATCACCACCAGGCAGGCCCGCTCGCCGCCCAGGGCCAGCACATGCGAGCGTGCGCCGATCAGCGCGACAAAGCGGTCGGTGCCCAGTCGGCTGGGGTGGTCGTAGCCATTGGTGACGCCGCCCGCCTGCGCGCCAGACACCACCCAGCGCGGCTCCACATCCCACAGCTCCAGCTGCTCTTCGACGCGACGCCGCACCGCATCGCCCGCAACATTGCAGCCCAGCATGCTGGCCGGCGCCTGCGGCAGATGGCGCCAGTCGGTCTCGGCCAGCTGATCGATGTTCTCCAGGAACACGGCGCCATGGGCCAGCAAGGCCGCGCCCGGCTGGGGCGAGGCATACAGACCCCATTTGAGCCGGGTGTTGCCGATATCGATCGCAAGAAAACTCATCGCTGGGGTCCGCGGGTCGGTGTTGGATGCGGCCGCCAGCCTACCAGAGGCCCGCACAAGAACTGAGGCAAAAGCCGCTAAAGCTTTGCCCCCGGGCGCCGATGATGAAGAACGGGGGGGGGCATCCCAAGCAGAGCCGCACAGGCCACACAAGAAGTACGGAGACCGCCAGCCCATGAATTCGCTCTCAATCGCCAAGAAGCTCTGGATCCCTATCATCGTGCTGGCGCTGGCCTCCGGCACGATGACGTCGATATCGGCGCTGCGCACCAGCAAGCTGATCGACGAGGCCAACCACTCGCAAAGCACCCAGGAACGCAAGCTCACGCTCGCCATGCGATGGCGAGGCATGACAGAGACCAACGCGGCGCGCGCGGTCGCCAGCGCAGTCAGCAGCGACCCGGCTGTGGCCGAGGCTCTGAAGCCAGATATCGCGGCCACCACGGCTGCCATATCCGAGTTGCAGAAGGAACTGGAATCCCTGGCTACCTCCGACGAGGAAAAAGCGGCCATGGCCCGGATCGCAGACACACGCAAGGCCTATATCGACGCCCGCAACGAGGTCGGCAAGCTCAAGAGCAGTGGTGATGCCGAGCAGGCTGCAGCCGCACTGAAGGCCAAGATGCTTCCCGCGGTGACCACCTATCTGGCGGCCCAGCAGGAATTCGTGGTGATGGAAGAAAAGCGCGCCGAAGCCGCCCGCGCGAAGGCGGCCGTCGAGCGCATGCGCACCGTGTGGGCCAGCGCCACCGTGTTCCTGCTGCTGGTGGCCGGCATGGCAGCCAGCACCTGGACGCTGGTGCGCTCGATCTCCAATCCGCTCAGGGCCTTGGTCGCCGAGGCCGAGCGCATCGGCCAAGGGGATCTCAGCGGCAGCACGGACACGGACCGCAAAGACGAGATCGGCGATGTGCAGCGCGCGCTGGCCGCCATGCGCAGCGCCCTCAACCGCGTGGTGGGTGAGGTGCGCCAGAGCGCGGACAGCATCCAGACCGCCAGCGCCGAGATCGCCACCGGCAATCTGGACCTCAGCCAACGTACCGAGCAGACCGCCAGCAATCTGCAACAGGCGGCTGGCGCGATGAGCCAGCTCACCGGCACCGTGCGGCAGAGCGCCGATAGCGCCGCCACCGCCAACCAGCTCGCCAGCAGCGCAGCGCAGGTGGCGCAACGCGGCGGCACGGTGGTGGGCCAGGTGGTCAGCACCATGGACGAGATCAATGCCAGCTCCAAGAAGATCGGTGACATCATCGGCGTGATCGACGGCATCGCCTTCCAGACCAATATCCTGGCCTTGAACGCCGCGGTGGAAGCAGCCCGCGCCGGGGAGCAGGGCCGGGGCTTTGCGGTGGTCGCCGCCGAAGTTCGCTCGCTGGCGCAGCGTAGCGCCGCCGCGGCACGCGAGATCAAGGGGCTGATTGGCGCGAGCGTCGACAAGGTCGAGACCGGCAGTCGCCTGGTGCAGGACGCCGGCAGCACGATGGACGAGATCGTCGCCAGCGTAAAGCGCGTGACCGACATCATTGCCGAGATCTCGGCAAGCACCGTCGAGCAGAGCCAAGGCATTGGCTCGGTCAACACCTCGGTCAACGAACTGGACCGCATGACACAGCAGAACGCCGCGCTGGTCGAGGAAAGCGCAGCCGCCGCGGAATCCTTGAAGGATCAGGCGATGCGCCTGTCCGAGGTGGTGGCCGGCTTCAGGCTGAGCTGAGGCGCAACTGCTGCTGCCCCGCCTGCAAGGCCAGGCCGGGCAGCGCCTCGCGCACCACCTGGCCGATCACCAGGATGGCCGGGCTGCGAATCTGCTCGCTGGCCAGCGTCTGTGCCAGCTCGCCCAGCGTGGTGATCGCCTGGCGCTGACGCTCGGTGTGCGCTGCTTCAATTGCCGCTGCCGGAGTGTCGGCGGCTAGGCCGCCAGCCAGCAACTCGGCCACCAGGCCTTCGACCGTCGACAAGCCCATATAGACCACCAGGGTCAGGCCGCTGCGCGCCAGCGCCTGCCAGTCGGGGCTGTCCTCGCCACTCTGACGGTGACCGGTGACGAAGGCCACGCCCGGCGCATGGCGGCGGTCGGTGACCGGGATGCCCACGCTGGCCGGCGCCGCAATGCCGGCGGTCAGGCCCGACACCACTTCCACCTCGATGCCGGCCGAGCGCAGCGCCGTCACCTCCTCGCCGCCGCGACCGAACACGAAGGGATCGCCGCCCTTGAGCCGCACCACGCGCGCGCCGGAGCGCGCCTCGCGGATCATCAGCTCGTGGATGAAGCGCTGTTCAGTGGAGACACAGCCGCCGCGCTTGCCAACGCGAAGGATGCGCGCCTGCGACGGCAACAAGGCCAGCACGCGGGCATCGACAAGGTCGTCCACCAGCACCACCTCGGCCGATTGCAGGCGCTTGAGCGCCTTGAGCGTCAGCAGCTCGGGGTCGCCGGGGCCGGAACCGACCAGACTGACCATGGGGCTGCCGATCTTGTTTGCGTTCATGGTGTGACCTCCTCGGGAATCATCGGAGCCGGCGCCTGCAGGGCAACCAGGCGGCGCAGCGTTGGCAGGCAGGAGCCGCATTGCGTGCCGCAGCGCAGCTCGCCCTGCAGCGCGGCCAGGCGTTCGGCAGCGCTGCCGGTCTGGCGCGACAGACAATCGCGGATGCGGTCCTCGCGCACATCGAAGCAGTTGCAGACCTGCGGACTGGCCGGCTGCTGCAGGCACTGCGCCATCTCGCTGACCGGCGCCTCGGCGTTGAGCAGCCAGCGGCCATAGGGTGCGGCCGGCGCGGCGCTGCGCCAGAGCTGGGCCAGCCAGGCGCCCTCCTCACCTTCGCCGATGCGCAGCAAGGCCTGCAGGCGCGCCTGCTGGCCCTCGCCCGCCAGGCGCAGCAGGCGGCAGCGGCCGCGCTGACTGTCGGCATAACGAAGAACCGGCGCGTCTCCAGCCTTGGCCACACCGGCCAGATCGAGCGCGGCGGCGAGACGCTGCTGCAGCTCGGCCGAGGGCCGCTGCGCGCAGGCAGCCTCCAGCATCCAGCCCTCATGACCGACGAAGACGCCTGTGCCCGTCACCGGCAGGCACTGCGCAAAATCAAACTCGGCCATCAGCGCCTGCAGGCGAGCCCGCAGCGCGGCGCCCTGGCCGGCCGGCAGCCAGGCGGCAGCGCTGACGCGCCAGGGCAACGCCACCGGCTCCACCATCACGGCGGCGTATTTCAGCTCGGGCTGGCGCGCATCGGGGCAAAAGCGCGGCTGGGTCAGCGCATTGACACCGCTCAGCGCGCGGCCTTGCGTGTCGCGGCCGCTGAGAAACTCGGGGCCCCAGTGCATGGGCAGCCAGGCCTGGGCGCGGCCCACGTTGTCGTCAGCCCGCAGCGGCACGATCAGCTCACCGCGGCGCGAGCGCACGCGCACCAGGGCACCGTCCTTCAGATGGCGGCGCAGCAGGTCCTGCGGATTCATGCGCAGCGCTGGCTGCGACTCCGCCTCGAACAAGCGCGGCACCGTGCCGCTGCGGCTCATGCCATGCCATTGATCACGCAGGCGCCCGGTGGAGAGCACCAGCGGATGGCGCGCATCGGTGCTCTCGGCGGCCGGGCCGTGCGACCTTGCGACGAAGCGGGCTCGTCCATTGGCGGTCGCGAAGCAGCCGTCTTCATAGAGGCGCTTGGCGCCCTTCAGCTGGCCCTCCGGGCAAGGCCATTGCTGCGGCTGCTTCTCCAGCTTTGCGTAGGTCAGGCCGGTGATGTCCAGGTCGCGGCCGCGCGTGGCCTCGCGGTGCTCCAGCCACAGCTGCTCAGGCGACTCGAAGGCAAACAGCGAAGGCTGGCCAGGACGCAACTGCAGCTCCAGCCGACGCGCGACATCGCTGACGATCTGCCAGTCCTCGCGCGCCTGGCCGGGCGGCCGAACGGCAGCGCGAACGCGGCTGATGCGGCGCTCGCTGTTGGTCACCGTGCCCTCCTTCTCGCCCCAGGTGGCGGCCGGCAGCAGCAGGTCGGCAAAGGCCGCCGTGGCGGTGCCGGCAAAGGCTTCCTGCAGCACGACGAACTCGCAAGCAGCAAGCGCCGCGCGCACCAGCGCCTGCTCAGGCATCGAATGCGCGGGGTTGGTGCAGGCGATCCACAGCGCCTTGATCTCGCCGCGCGCGGCGGCTTCGAACAGCTCCACCGCGGTCTTGCCCGGCGTGGCGGGCAGCGCGTCCACACCCCAAAGGCGCGCGATGTCGGCGCGGTCTTCGGCATGGCCCGGGTCGCGGTGGCCGGGCAGCAGCGTGGCCATGCCACCGGCTTCGCGCCCGCCCATCGCATTGGGCTGACCGGTCAGCGAGAAGGGGCCGGCGCCAGGGCGGCCTATCTGGCCGGTGGCCAGATGCAGATTGATCAGCGCGGTGTTCTTGGCCGTACCGCGGCTGCTCTGATTCAGGCCCATGCAGTACAGCGAGAGCGTGGCCGGCGAACGGGCAAACCAGCGCGCTGCCGTCAGCAGGTCTTCCTCGCGGATGCCGCAGGTCTTGGCGACCTGACTCGGTGTACTGGCACGCACCAGGGCCTTGAGTTCGGCGAAGCCTTCGGTGTGTTCGGCAATGAAGTCCGCATCCAGCCAGCCTTCCCACACGCAGGCATGCAGCATGCCGTTGAACAACGCGATGTCGGTGCCGGGCAGGATCTGCAGATGCAGGTCGGCCAGCTCGGCGCTCTCGGTGCGGCGTGGGTCGACGACGATGACCTTCTGGCCCTGCGGCCGCGCCTGCCGCGCGGCTTCGATGCGGCGGAACAGGATCGGGTGCGCCCAGGCCGGGTTGGCGCCGGCAATGAACAGGCAGTCGGCTTGCTCGATGTCTTCATAACTGCAAGGCGGCGCGTCGGATCCCAGCGTCTGCTTGTACCCGCTCACCGCTGCGCTCATGCACAGGCGCGAGTTGCTGTCGATGTTGTTCGTACCGACCACGGCGCGCGCCAGCTTGTTGAATGCGTGGTAATCCTCGGTGAGCAGTTGGCCAGAGATGTAGAAGCCGATCGCATCCGGCCCATGTTCGGCGCGCACTGCCGCCAGCTTGTCCGCCACTTGCTGGCTGGCCGAATCCCAGTCCAGCGCCTGCAGGGCCGCAGCGCCACGATCCAGCCGCTGCAACGGCTGCAGCAAGCGCTGGCTCTTCAGCACTGCCGGGCTGGCCGTCAGGTGCAGCGTGGCGCCCTTGCTGCAGAGTCGTCCGAAATTGGCCGGATGCTCGGAATCACCGCGCACGCCGGTGATCTGAGCGCCATCGCTCTCGATGATGACGCCACAGCCGACGCCGCAGTAAGGGCAGGTGGAGCGTGTTTCCTGCATGGGCGGCTTCTCGTCAGCAGGCCTTGGCCCGGTTGCAGGGGCCGGCCTTGACGGGCTCCAGGTCGATAGCGATCGTTTCTAGTTCCTGCAAGTTCAGCATGACCTGACCCTGCTCGACGCGCACCGAAAAGCGCGGCGTGCTGCCCTCGTCCGGTTCACGCGCGCAGCCGGTAGACAGCTCGATGGTCCAGTTGTGCAGCGGGCAGGCCACAGCCGCACCGAACACGATGCCTTGGCTCAAGGGGCCAGCCTTGTGCGGGCAGCGGTCCAGCAGCGCGAACACCTCGTCGGCTCTGGTGCGGAACAGCGCCACCTGCGGCCCCTTGGAGCGCTGCACCCGGCGAGCGCCAAGTAGCGGAATGTCCTCGACCGCGCAAATCGTCTTCCACTCGCTCATCTCAAGCTCCCTGGAGGGCATCGAACTGACGGACATCGACCTTGGCCTTGGCGAATTCGAACCAGGGGTCGGGCTCGCCCTCCAGCGCATACTGCAGCTCGGCCCACAGTGCGCTGCGGCCCTCGGCGTCGTCGAGGATCTTCTTCTTGACGTAGTCCATGCCCACGCGCGAGACGTAGTGCACCGTGCGCTCCAGGTACCAGCCCTCCTTGCGGTAGAGCTGCATGAAGGCACCGGTGTACTCCATCACCTCCTCGGGCGTCTTGAGCTTGACGAGGAACTGCGCCACCTCGGTCTTGATGCCGCCATTGCCGGCGATATACATCTCCCAGCCCGAGTCGACGCCGATGATGCCCACGTCCTTGATGCCGGCTTCGGCGCAGTTGCGCGGACAGCCGGAGACGGCGAACTTGACCTTGTGCGGCGCATACATGCGCCACATCGCGCGCTCCAGGTCCTTGCCCATCTGGGTGCTGTCCTGTGTGCCCATGCGGCACCACTCGCTTCCCACGCAGGTCTTCACGGTACGCAGCGCCTTGGCATAGGCATGGCCGCTGGGCATGCCTATGTCCTTCCACACGGCCGGCAGATCCTCTTTCTTCACGCCCAGCAGGTCGATGCGCTGGCCGCCGGTGACCTTGACGGTGGGGATGTTGTACTTGTCCACCGCGTTGGCGATGCGGCGCAGCTCGTCAGCCGTGGTCTCGCCGCCCCACATGCGCGGGATCACGCTGTAAGTGCCGTCCTTCTGGATGTTGGCGTGCGCGCGCTCGTTGATCGCGCGGCTTTGCGGATCGTCCTGTGCCTCCTTGGGCCAGGAAGAAATCAGGTAGTAGTTCAGCGCCGGGCGGCAGGTCGCGCAGCCGTTCGGGCTCTTCCAGTCCAGCGCCTCGTAGAGCGCGTCCAGCGAGGTCAGGTGCCGATCGAAGATCGCGTCGCGCACGTCCTGGTGGCTCAGCTCGGTGCAGCCGCAGATGGCCTTCTTCTTGGGCGTGGCCGAGTAGTCGCCGCCGGCGGTGAACATCAAGAGCTGCTCGACCAGGCCGGTGCAGGAGCCGCAGGACGCGCTGGCCTTGGTGTGCTTGCGCACCTCCTCCAGCGTGAACAGGCCCTTGTCCTTGATCGCCTTGCAGATGGTGCCCTTGGTGACGCCGTTGCAACCGCAGACCTCGTCGCTGTCCGCCATGGCCGCGGCCTTGTTGTGGCCCTGATGGCCGACATCGCCGATATTGTTCTCGCCGAACACCAGCTTGTCGCGGATGTCAGCCACCTTGCGACCCTCGCGCAGCAGCTTGAAATACCAGCTGCCATCCACCGTGTCGCCGTACAGGCAGGCGCCGACCAACTGGTCGTTCTTGATCACCAGCTTCTTGTAGACGCCGGCGAAGGGGTCGCTCATCACGATCTCTTCGCATCCCTCGCCGCCCATGAAATCGCCGGCCGAGAAGAGGTCGATGCCGGTGACCTTGAGCTTGGTGCTGGTCTGGCTGCCCAGGTAGCGGCCGATGCCAAACTCGGCCAGATGCGTCGCGCAGACCTTGCCCTGCTCGAACAGCGGCGCCACCAGCCCGTAGGCGATGCCGCGGTGCGCCGCGCATTCGCCCACCGCGTAGATGCGCGGGTCGGTGACGGTCTGGAGCGTGTCGGTGACGACGATGCCACGCTGGCAGTGCAGGCCCGCGCGCTCGGCCAGCGCGGTGTTGGGGCGGATGCCGGCGGCCATCACCACCAGGTCGGCGGGGATCTCGGAGCCGTCCTTGAACTGCACGGCCATCACCCTGCCGTCTTTGTCGGGGATCAGCGCTTGCGTGTGGGCGCCAAGGCGGAACTTCAGGCCGCGCTGCTCCAGCGACTGACGCAGCAGCGCGCCGGCCTGGTCGTCGAGCTGGCGCTCCATCAGCCAGTCGCCGATATGCACCACGGTCACCTGCATGCCGCGCAGCATCAGGCCGTTGGCTGCTTCAAGGCCCAGCAGGCCGCCGCCGATGACGACGGCGTGCTGGTACTTCTGCGCCGCACCAATCATGGCCTGCGTGTCGGCGATGTCGCGGTAGGCGATCACGCCTTGCAGGTCCTTGCCCGGCACTGGCAGGATGAAGGGGTCGGAGCCAGTAGCGATCAGCAGGCGGTCATAAGGCGCTTCCGTGCCGTCGTCGGCGATCACGCAGCGGCGCACCCGGTCGATGGTCGCGACCTTCTTGCCCAGATGCAGCGTGATGCCGTGGTCGACATACCAGTCCAGCGGGTTGAGGATGATCTCGTCCAGGGTCTGCTCACCAGCCAGCACCGGGCTGAGCAGGATGCGGTTGTAGTTGGGATGCGGCTCGGCGCCGAAGACCGTGATGTCGTAGAGCTCCGGCGCGATCGTCAACAGCTCTTCCAGCGTGCGCACGCCGGCCATGCCATTCCCCACCAGCACCAGCTTCATTCTCCTGAGCGGGGCATTCATGCGGCGGCCTCCACATGGGCATGGCGGGTATAGAGGAAGTCGATTACTGCCTTGCGCGCGGCGATATAGCGCGGGTCTTCAGCCAGCACCACGCGATCACGCGGTCGCGGCAGGTCCACTGCGTGGATCTCGCCGATGGTGGCGGCGGGCCCATTGGTCATCATCACGATGCGGTCGGACAGCAGCACCGCCTCGTCCACATCGTGCGTGACCATCACGACGGTACTCTGCGTACGCGCAACGATCTTCAGCAGCTCGTCCTGCAGCTTGGCGCGGGTGAGCGCATCCAGTGCACCAAAGGGTTCGTCCATCAGCAGCACCTTGGGTTCCATGGCCAGCGCGCGGGCGATGCCGATGCGCTGCTTCATGCCGCCGGAGATTTCATGCGGCCGCTTGTTGGCAGCATGCCCCATGCCCACCAGCTCCAGTGCGGCGGCTGTGCGCTCGTGCAGCTGGCGCTTGTGTTCGCGGCCGCCGAACACCGATTCGACGCCGAGATAGATATTCTCGGCGCAGCTCAGCCAGGGCAGCAGCGAGTGGTTCTGGAACACTACCGCGCGCTCCGGGCCGGGCTCGCTGATCTCGCGGTTGTCGCACAGCAGCACGCCGCTCGTGGGCTGGAGCAGGCCGGCAATCAGGTTCAGCAGCGTGCTCTTGCCGCAGCCCGAGTGGCCGATCAGCGTGATGAACTCGCCGCGCTGCACATCCAGATTGATGTCGCGCAGCGCATGGAAGCTGCCTTTGCGGGTGCTGAACACCATCTCGGCGGCCTGCACGGCGATGAATGCTCTGATCATGGTCTCAGTCCTCGAAAGAGAAGCGCTTGGCTATGCTGATCAGCAGCCACTCCAGCAGCAGACCCACGATGCCGATCACGAAGATCGCGATGATGATGTGGGCCACATTGAGGTTGTTCCACTCGTCCCAGACCCAGAAGCCGATGCCCACGCCGCCGGTCAGCATCTCGGCCGCCACGATCACCAGCCAGGCCGTGCCAACCGACAGGCGCACGCCGGTCAGCATGTAGGGCAGCACCGCGGGGAAGAGGATCTTGGTGATGACCTTCCACTCGCTGAGCTTGAGCACGCGCGCCACGTTCAGGTAGTCCTGAGGCACGCGCTGCACGCCCACCGCGGTATTGACCACCATCGGCCAGATCGAGCAGATGAAGATGGTCCAGATCGCGGCCGGGTTGGCGCTCTTGAAGACCAGCAGTCCGATCGGTAGCCAGGCCAGCGGCGAGACCGGCTTGAGGAGGCTGATCAGCGGCGATACCATGCGGTTGGCGAACTCGAAGCGGCCGATGATGAAGCCCAGCGGGATGCCCACCGCCGCGGCCAGACCAAAGCCCAGCGCCACGCGCTGCAGCGAGAACAGGATGTTCCAGCCTATGCCCTGGTCGTTCGGACCCTTGCTGTAGAAGGGATCGGAGAACAGCTTGACGGCGGCCTCCCAGGTCTGCAGCGGTGTCGGGAAGCTGCCTCCTTTCTGCGTCAGCACGGCCCACACAGCGACCAGCAGGGCCAGACCCAGCACCGGCGGCAGCACGCGCATCCAGACGGCGCGCCAATCGATGCGCAACACTGCCGGCGCGCGCGCCGCCGGGGCGTTCACCTTGGCCGTTGTCGGCGCGGCAGCCTCAGTGGCCGCATCCAGCGCCTCGCGGGGGGAATGAAAGACTGCACTGACCATGCTGGGCTCCTGCTGCGGCACTCAGGCCCGGACCTTGAAGGAGTCGGCGTACTTGGCGGGCTCCTTGCCATCCCAGACCACGCCGTCGATGAACTTGCTGCTGCGCATCGGGTCTTTGGGCACATTGACCTTAAGCGCGCTGGCGGCCTGCTTGTAGAGCTCGATCTGGTTGATCTGCCTGGCCACGCCCAGGTAGTCCGGGTGCTCCTTGATCAGGCCCCAGCGCTTGTGCTGGGTGAGGAACCACATGCCGTCGGACAGGAAGGGAAAGTTCACCAGCCCGTCGTTGAAGAACTTCATATGGTTGGGGTCATCCCAGGTCTTGCCCAGGCCGTTCTGGTAGCGGCCCAGGATGCGCTGGTTGATCGCGTCGACGCCGGTGTTGACATAGCTCTTGTCGGCAATGGTCTCGGCCATCTTCAGCTTGTTCTGCAGGCCCGCGTCGATCCAGCGGCTGGCCTCCAGCACGGCCATGATCACGGCGCGCGCGGTGTTCGGATACTTCTTCACGAAGTCACCCGTGGTGCCCAGCACCTTCTCCGGATGGTCCTTCCAGATGTCCTGCGTGGTAGCGGCCGTGATGCCGATGCCGTCCATGATGGCGCGGTGGTTCCAGGGCTCGCCGACGCAGTAGCCGTCCATATTGCCGACGCGCATATTCGCCACCATCTGCGGCGGCGGCACGGTGATGACTTTGGCGTCCTTGAGCGGATTGACGCCCGAAGCGGCCAGCCAGTAGTACAGCCACATCGCATGCGTGCCCGTGGGGAAGGTCTGCGCAAAGGTGTATTCGCGCTTCTCGGTGGCCATCAGCTTGGCCAGCGAGGCACCGTCCACCGCGCCCTTGTCGGCCAGCTTCTTCGACAAGGTGATGGCCTGGCCGTTGTGGTTCAGGTTCATCAGCACGGCCATGTCCTTCTTGGGGCCGCTGACACCCTGGTGCACGCCGTAAACCAGGCCGTACAGCACATGAGCCATGTCGAGCTCGCCGTTGACGAGCTTGTCGCGCACGCCGGCCCAGGAGGCTTCCTTGGTGGGAATGATCTTGATGCCGTACTTCTTGTCGAAGCCCAGCACCGAGGCCATCACCACGCTCGCGCAGTCGGTCAGCGGAATGAAGCCGATCTTCACTTCCTCCTTCTCGGGCTTGTCCGAGCCGGCGGCCCAGGCGCCAGGCGCCAGGCCAGTCACGGCCGCAGCCGCACCACCGACCAAGAGCTTGCGACGCTCTTTACTCATGGGACCACCTTCCTTCTTCGCAGCGTTCACGGCAGACATGGATCGATTCCTCCGGGTCAGAAAAACAAAAAGGACAAAGGCGTCGCGATCTGCACCGCCCATGGGGCAGCACTGATCGGACGCCTTTGTCCTAGAACCTTGTCGAGAGCGAGGCCTACGCCGTTGCAGGCCTCAGCCAAGAACTAGCAGGAGCCGTGCCAGGCCAGTTTGCCGGGCGCAGTGCATTCAGCATGCACTGTTTGATGGCGCCATGCCACCCGCCATGTGCCAGCATGGTGCGTTCGGCCTCAAGTCGGGCGCAAGAGCGCGTGGGCATCGATGATGCGCTCGGCTACCTCGGCCAGCGGCAGGCCTCGGTCCATCGCCAGGCGCCGCATGCGCTTGTAGGCGGCATCCTCGTCCAGGCCCTGTTCGCTCATCAGGATGCCCTTGGCTCGCTCGATGCTCTTGCGCGCGCTAAGCTGCGCCTGCGCCTGGCTGAGCTCCTGGCGGAGGGCCAGGTCTTGCTCGAAGCGCGCGATCGCCACCTGCAGCACGGGCGCAAGGCGCTCGGGCCTCAAACCTGCCACCACATAGGCACTGACGCCAGCTTTCAGGGCCTGCCGCATGGGATCGTCGCTGGCGTCTTCCGAGAACACCACCACGGGCCGCGGCAGGCGCTCGTTGAGCGCGGCCAGGTTTTCCACCGTGTCGCGCGTGGGCGATTCGCTGTCGACGATCACCACATCCGGCTGCAAGTTCAGCACGCAGTCGTGGATCAGCGTGGCCTGCTCGATCACGCCGACCACATCGCAGCCCAGGCGCGTCAGTTCCTCGCGGATCAGCTGGACGCGGTGAGCGCCGTCGTCGATCAACAGCACACGCAGGCCCTGGGCCATGCAGGAGGGGCCGGAAGCAGGATTCATGACACGGACGGAACAGCCATGGCTGCTGCGCTGCAATACTTGTGCCGCGGGGCTGACCGGACGGGACCGAGCCGCCGCTTTCGCCAGGCGGCAAGTCAGGCCCGCGCCAGATCGCTGTTGCACAGTCCGCCACGAATTTGATTAACGTTAACGTAAACGTCAATCACATCCTAGAATCGCATCCACCCATTTCTGCCAGCCCACGAGCAGCCCGGCCCAGGCCGTGGAGGAGACAACACGATGAGCGATCTGTCCGCCGAGTACAAAGCCCTGGCCGAGTACCGCCCCACCCACAAAGTCCGCTTCGTGACGGCCGCCAGCCTGTTTGACGGGCATGACGCGGCCATCAACATCATGCGGCGCATCCTGCAGAGCATGGGCGCCGAGGTGATCCACCTGGGCCACAACCGCTCGGTCGACGAAGTCGTCACCGCCGCGCTGCAGGAGGACGCCCAGGGCATCGCCATCAGCTCCTACCAGGGCGGCCACGTCGAATACTTCAAGTACATGGTCGACCTGCTGAGGGCGCGCGGCGGCGACAAGGTGCAGGTCTTCGGCGGCGGCGGCGGCGTGATCGTGCCCGCAGAGATCCGCGATCTGGCCGCCCACGGCGTGCGCATCTTCAGCCCCGAGGACGGCCAGCGCATGGGCCTGGCCGGCATGATCGGCGAGATGGTGATGAAGTGCGACCAGGACTTCGCCACCCATGCGCCCACGGCGCTTTCCGCCATCCAGGGCCACGATGAAGCCGCCTGGCGCGCGCTGGCCCAGCTGATCACGGCGCTGGAGAATGAAAGGGCCGCCCCGACCCTGGTTCAGGCCCTGCGCGAGCAGGCGGCCGGCTTGAAGACCCCCGTGCTGGGCATCACCGGCACCGGCGGCGCCGGCAAATCCAGCCTGACCGACGAACTGATCCGCCGCCTGCGCCTGGACCAAGGCGACAGCAAGCGCGTGGCGCTGATCTCCATCGACCCCTCGCGTCGCAAGAGCGGTGGCGCCCTGCTGGGCGACCGGATTCGCATGAACGCGATCTCGCCGTGGAGCCAAGGCAGCCGCGTGTTCATGCGCAGCCTGGCCACGCGCGATTTCGGCAGCGAGATCAGCAAGGCCCTGCCCGATGTGATCGCAGCGGCCAAGGTGGCCGGCTTTGATCTGGTGATCGTCGAGACCTCGGGCATCGGCCAGGGTGATGCGGCCATCGTGCCGCATGTGGACGTGCCGATGTATGTGATGACGCCCGAGTTCGGCGCCGCCAGCCAGCTCGAAAAGATCGACATGCTGGACTTCGCCGAGTTCGTGGCCATCAACAAGTTCGACCGCAAGGGCGCCGCCGATGCGCTGCGCGATGTGGCCAAGCAGGTGCAGCGCAACCGCGAAGCCTTCACCGTGATGCCCGACCAGATGCCGGTGTTCGGCACCATGGCGAGCCGCTTCAACGATGACGGCGTGACGGCGCTTTACCAGGCCCTGAAGCCGCGTCTGGCCCAGCTCGGCCTGCAGCTCGATGAGGGCCGTTTGCCGCTGGCCGCCACCCGCCACAGCACGCACCAGACCCCCATCGTGCCGCCGGCACGCACCCGCTATCTGGCCGAGATCGCCGATGGCGTGCGCGGCTACAAGCGCCGCGTGCATCAGCAGGCCACCTTGGCGCGTGAGATCCAGCAGCTGCAGGCGGCCTCACGCATGCTGTTCGAGGCCATCCCCAAAAAGCACCGTGCCCGCGACGCGCTGGCCGAACAGGCGCAAGCGCGCGACGCCCGGCTGGACGCCGACGCGCGTCACCTGTTGCAGCAATGGCCCGACATGCAGAAGGCCTATGCCGGCGACGAGTATGTGGTGAAGATCCGCGACAAGGAGATCCGCACCAGCCTGGTCTCCAGCAGCCTGTCGGGCACCAAGATCCGCAAGGTGGTGCTGCCGCGTTACGAAGACCATGGCGAGCTGCTGAAGTGGCTGATGCTGGACAACGTGCCCGGCAGCTTCCCCTACACCGCCGGCGTGTTTGCCTTCAAGCGCGAGGGCGAGGACCCGACCCGCATGTTTGCCGGCGAGGGCGACGCCTTCCGCACCAACCGGCGCTTCAAGCTGGTCAGCGAAGGCATGGAGGCCAAGCGCCTTTCTACCGCCTTCGACTCGGTCACGCTGTATGGCGCCGACCCCGCGCCGCGTCCCGACATCTACGGCAAGGTGGGCAACTCCGGCGTCAGCATCGCGACGCTGGACGATATGAAGGTACTGTACGACGGCTTCGACCTGTGCAGCCCCAGCACCTCGGTGTCGATGACGATCAACGGGCCTGCGCCCTCGATCCTGGCGATGTTCATGAACACCGCCATCGACCAGAACCTGGACAAGTTCCGCCGCGACAACGGCCGCGAGCCCAGCGACACCGAAGCCGCCAAGATCCGAGCCTGGGTGCTGGAGAACGTGCGCGGCACGGTGCAGGCCGACATCCTGAAGGAAGACCAGGGCCAGAACACCTGCATCTTCTCCACCGAGTTCAGCTTGAAAGTGATGGGCGACATCGCTGAGTATTTCGTGCACCACAAGGTGCGCAACTTCTACTCGGTGTCGATCAGCGGCTATCACATCGCCGAGGCCGGCGCGAACCCCATCAGCCAGCTGGCGCTGACGCTGTCCAACGGCTTCACCTTCGTCGAAGCCTATCTGGCGCGCGGCATGCACATCGACGACTTCGCGCCCAACCTCAGCTTCTTCTTCAGCAACGGCATGGACCCCGAGTACACCGTGCTGGGCCGCGTGGCACGCCGCATCTGGGCGGTGGCGATGCGCGACAAGTACGGCGCCAACGAACGCAGCCAGAAGCTGAAGTACCACATCCAGACCTCGGGCCGATCCCTGCACGCGCAGGAGATCCAGTTCAACGACATCCGCACCACGCTGCAGGCGCTGATCGCGATCTACGACAACTGCAACAGCCTGCACACCAATGCGTTTGACGAAGCCATCACCACGCCCACCGAGGAATCGGTGCGCCGCGCGATGGCGATCCAGCTGATCATCAACCGCGAGTGGGGCCTAGCCAAGAACGAGAACCCCAACCAGGGCGCCTTCATCATCGAAGAGCTGACCGAGCTGGTGGAAGAGATGGTGCTGACCGAGTTCGAGAAGATCGCCGAGCGCGGCGGCGTGCTGGGCGCGATGGAGACCGGCTATCAGCGCAGCAAGATCCAGGAAGAGAGCATGCATTACGAGATGCTCAAGCACACCGGCGAGTACCCCATCATCGGCGTCAACACATTCCGCAATCCCAAGGGCGATCCGGTGCCAGAGCACATCGAACTGGCGCGCAGCACCGAGGAAGAAAAGCTGAGCCAGCTGACGCGCCTGGCCGACTTCCACACCCGCCACGCCGCCGAGGCGCCGCTGCTGTTGCAGCGCCTGCAGCAGGCCGTGATCGACAACAAGAACGTGTTCGAAGTGCTGATGGATGCGGTGCGCGTCTGCAGCCTGGGCCAGATCACCAACGCGCTGTTCGAGGTAGGCGGGCAGTACCGGCGCAGCATGTGATTCCGCGACGCCAGCGCTGCTCAGCACAGCCTGCCATCCTGGAGTCGCGCCCTCTCAGACGGGAGATTACATACCCTGGCGGACCGCCCGTCCCATCTTGCCGGCCAGATCTGCCGGTGTGCCTCCGTTGAAACACTGGTGGTAGCCCATCCGCCGCAACAGGCCCAGCGCCTGCTCTGCTCGGGCGCCGCTGGCGCAGTACAGCACGATGGGATGATCCGGGTCGGGAGCAACATGAACGATGTCTTCCAGGAGCCGAGGCAAGGGCAGGCAGCGCGCCCCGTCGACATGGCCAGACATGAATTCAGCGTAGGAGCGCACATCAAGCACCAATGCATGCTGTGGCAAAGGCGCCGGTTCGATGTGATGCTCAATAGGGCTAGGCAGCTCGGGCAAGGACCGAAGGACATCGGTCGGTAGCAGGCTCATATTCCAAGACATGGCGACACTCCTTGACTGAGCGAACAGAATGACGACTCCCTGATAGCGCCCCTTTTACGCCTGTTTTCGCGGATACGCCAGGGACTACCCAGCCAGCTTGCACACCATGCCCATCAGCCTCTATCACTGCCTCAGCGCCCGCTCCTTCCGACCGCTGTGGGCGCTGGAAGAGCTGGGGCTGGACTTCGATCTGCGCATGCTGCCCTTTCCGCCGCGCGCACATGGCAAGAGTTACTTCGAGCACAACCCGCTGGGCACGGTGCCGCTGCTGATCGACGGCGACGAGCCGGATGCCGTGCGCATGAGCGAGTCGGCTGCAATCTGCCAGTACCTGGCCGCGCGCCACAGCCCGGGCGGGCTGGACGTGGGCGTGACTGAAGCCGACTACGGCGCTTACCTGAACTACCTGCACTTCGGCGAGGCGACGCTGACCTTTCCGCAGACCCTGGTGTTGCGCTACCGCTTCTTCGAGCCGCCCGAGCGGCGCCAGCCGCAGGTGGCCGACGATTACGCGAAGTGGTTCCTGGCGCGGCTGCGCACGCTGGAGCCCCGCCTGCAGGCGCGCGAGTGGCTGTGCGCCGGACGCTTCACGGCCGCCGACATCTCGGTGGGCTACGCCTTGCTGCTGGCCGAGCACCTGGGGCTGCACACGCAGTTCATGCCCGCCGTCGCTGCCTACTGGGCGCGGATGCAACAGCGCCCGGCCTACCAGCGCGCGCAAGCCCGCCAATTCGAGGCCGCACAGGCGCAGGGCATCTCGCTGGTGCCGGCGCCCGATCTGCGACCCTGAACCGTCGTCTCCCGACAGCAGCCTTGCGCCAGCAAGATGCCGCATGCCTGGGCACAATGCCGCGCCATGGATTCCGTCTCGCAGATTGCACTGGGCGCGGCCGTCACGGTCGCGGTTATGGGGCGCCGCACGGCGCTGTGGAAAGCGGCCGCCTGGGGCGCCGTCTGCGGCACGCTGCCGGATCTGGACGTGCTGATCGACCATGGCGACGCACTCAGCAATATGGTGCTGCACCGCGCCGACAGCCATGCCTTGTTCTGGCTGACGCTGATCGCGCCGCTGTTGGGCACGGTGATCGCCTGGCTGCAGCGTGAACGCCAGCACTTGCGGCACTGGGTTCTGGCCGTCTGGCTGGTGCTGATCACGCACCCCTTGCTGGATTTCATGACGATTTACGGCACCCAGCTCTTGCGCCCCTTTTCGTCCGAGCCGCTGGGGCTGGGCAGCATCTTCGTCATCGACCCGCTGTACACCCTGCCCTTGCTGATCGGCACCGGCATCGCCTTGCGCGGCCGCGCCACGGCGTTGCGCTGGAATGCAGCGGGCCTGCTGGCATCCACCGCCTATCTGGCCTGGGGTTTGGCCGCCCAGCAGCATGTCACGGAGATCGCACGCCAGAGCCTGGCCGGGCAACCGGTCGAGCGCCTGCTGGTGACGCCCAGCCCGCTGAACACGGTCTTGTGGCGGGTGGTGGCGATCACGCCCGAGGGCTATCTGGAGGGTTTCTATTCGCTGCTCGATGCGCAACCGGTGGTCCGCTTCGAGGCCTTTGATCGCGGCACATCCTTGCTGCCCTTGGTGGCGCAGCATGCACCCGTGGCCACGCTGGCGTCCTTCAGCGATGGTTTCTACAAGCTGGAGCAGCGTGGCCCCAGCATCGTGATCAGCGATCTGCGCATGGGCCAGGAACCGTTCTACGTTTTCGCCTTCGAGGTGGCGCGCCATGCCTCGCCGCTGCAGTTGCTGGCGCAGCCTGAACCGGTCGGCGTGCGCGCCGACGTCGGCCGCGGCCTGCGCTGGCTGTGGCACCGCATGCTGGGCGAGCCTGTGCCCTCGCCGCGCTGACGGCGATCACGGCCTGCTGTTCAGCGCGGCCGCTCGAACTCGGCCTCGATCCAGGCGGTGGCGCTGGCGCGGTTGAGCTTGAAGCCGGGCCGCACCTTGACCTCAGCCAGACGCTCGCCCATCTCGTCATGCGCGCTCAGCAGCGCATAGGGCTCATCCTCATCCGGCACGATGTCCAGCCGCACCTCGATGCTCGCGTCACCGACCGTGACGCGCAGGCTTTGATGCAGCTGCGCATGCAGCTGCTGCTCATGGCGGCGCAGAACTTCCGACGCGGTCTTCACCAGCGTGTTGAATGCATTGATGTCCAGCGGCTTGGGGTTCTTCTTGTCGCGCCCCATGGTCCAGGGCCCGACCAGGGCCGGCTCCGCCTGGCCGGACAGCGTCATCGCCACCGCCCAACCCTCGTCGTCCTCGTTCTTGATCACTTGCGCCGTCCAGCGCGCGTCCTGCCACAGGCGGGGCTCCTGGATGTCGGGGCGGTCTGAGGAGTCGGCGTCGGACATGATGATTGAGCGGCTGGAGGGCAGAGCACTGCGGGGCGCGCAGCATACAGCGCAGTCAGGCCTGCCGCGCGGACCGCCCGTGCTGGCCACTGCCGCGATGCGCTATCGTGCCTGCGATGCGCCGGCTCTTGCCGCCGGCAACCAAGGAGGATTGCACGATGAAGAAGAATGCCAAGCTGCTGGGCGCACTTGCCGGCCTGGGCCTGCTGGTCGCCTGCGTGCAGGCGGAATCGATCGGCGAGGTGGACACGGTTTTTAAGTGGATCGGCCCCGATCACAAGATCGTGGTCGAGGCCTATGACGACCCCAAGGTGACGGGCGTCACCTGCTATGTCTCGCGCGCCAAGACCGGTGGCATCAAGGGTGTACTCGGCCTGGCTGAAGATCGCAGCGAGGCCTCGATCGCCTGCCGCCAGGTCGGCCCCATCGCCATCGCCAAGCCGCTGCCGCAGCAGGAAGAGGTGTTCAGCGAGCGCATCTCGCTGGTGTTCAAGAAGCTGCGCATCGTGCGCATGGTCGATGCCAAGCGCAACACCCTGGTCTACCTGACCTATGCCGAGCGCCTGATCGAGGGCTCGCCGCAGAACAGCGTCACCGCGGTGCCGGTGGACCGGGCCACGCCGATTCCGCTGAAGTAGGGCCGGCTGCCCGCACAATCGGCGCATGGCCATGGAACCCCCATTCTTTGCACCGACCGCGTACGAAACTGCCGAGGCTGCGCTCGCCCAGGCCCAGCGCATCTACAGCGCCAGCACCTGGCACCTGCGCGATGCCTTGCAGCGCTTCGTCGCTGGCGAAGCCATTGGCCGGGTGCGCGCCTGCTACCCCTTTGTCCGCCTGCGCTGCAGCCATGCGCTGGCACGCGGCGGCTCGCGCTTGGCCTATGGCTTCGTGGCCGGCCCGGGCACCTATGAAACCACGCTGACCCGGCCCGATCTGTTCGCCAACTACAACCTCGAACAGTTCCGCCTGCTGCTGCTCAACCATGGCGGCACGCTGGAGGTCGGCAGCAGCAACCAGGCGATCCCGCTGCACTTCGCGCTCGGCGAGGATCAGCATGTGGAGGGCGAGCTCAGCACCGAGCGCCGCCAGCAGCTGCGCGATTGCTTCGACCTGCCCGATCTGGCCGCCATGGACGATGGCATTGCCAACGGCACGCATGAGACGCGACGCGGCGAGCCCGAGCCGCTGTCGCTGTTCACCGCACCGCGCGTGGACTATTCACTGCAGCGCCTGCGGCACTACACCGGCAGCTCGGCCACGCACTTCCAGAACTTCGTGCTGTTCACGAACTACCAGTTCTACATCGACGAGTTCATCCGTCTCGGCCATGAGCTGATGCAGCACGAGCAGGACGACTACGCCGCCTTTGTCGAACCTGGCAATGTGATCACGCGCTGCGGTGCTGCTGCGCAGGCCGAGGGCACGGCGCCGCCGCGCCTGCCGCAGATGCCGGCCTATCACCTGGTGCGCGCGGACGGCAGCGGCATCACGATGGTCAATATCGGCGTCGGCCCGGCCAATGCCAAGACCATGAGTGACCACCTCGCGGTGCTGCGTCCGCATGCCTGGCTGATGCTGGGCCACTGCGCCGGCCTGCGCAACAGCCAGGCTCTGGGCGACTATGTGCTGGCGCATGGCTATGTGCGCGAGGACCATGTGCTGGACGAGGAGCTGCCGCTGTGGGTGCCGATTCCGCCGCTGGCCGAGGTGCAGGTGGCGCTGGAGCAGGCGGTGGCCGAGGTCACCGGCCTGAGCGATGCGGCGCTCAAGCGCGTACTGCGCACCGGCACGGTGGCCTCGACCGACAACCGCAACTGGGAGCTGCTGCCCAAGTCGCTCGACGGCGGCCCGGAGCGGCGTTTCAGTCAGAGCCGCGCGATCGCGCTGGACATGGAGAGCGCCACGCTGGCTGCCAACGGCTTTCGCTTCCGCGTGCCCTACGGCACCCTGCTGTGCGTGTCCGACAAGCCGCTGCATGGCGAGATCAAGCTGCCAGGCATGGCCGACAAGTTCTACCGCCAGCGCGTTGATCAGCACCTGCGCATCGGGCTGCGGGCCGTCGAGCTGCTGCGCGCCCAGGGGCCGGACCGCCTGCACAGCCGCAAGCTGCGCAGCTTTGCCGAGGTGGCCTTCCAGTAGAGTCTGTTGAACCCGATATCGAACGCCCAACATGCACTTCGACCTTCCGACGCTGTTCAGCCTGCTGGCCCTGCAGTCCCTGGTGCTGGCACTGGCGCTGCCGGTGCTGATGGGCTGGCACCAGCTCAGCCCAGGTGGCCGCCACGCCCAGGCCGCGATGACCTTGCACGGTGTGGGCTGGCTGCTGCTGGTGCTGGCGCCGGAGCAGGGCCACCGCTGGGTGGGCGCGCTGGCGATGGCGGCAATCGCCGCTGCGCTGAGCGCGCTGTGGCTCGCCATCGCGCAATGGCTGGGATCGCGGCGCGGCCGGCGCCTGATGCTGGCGCTGCCGGCGCTCGCGGCCCTGCTCTATCTGCTGAGCTTCGGCAGCTTCAGCCTGCGCACCAGCAGCAGCAACGCGCTGTTCTGCGCCCAGCTGCTGTTGCTGTGCCTAGCGCTGATCCAGGCGCCCAAGGGCATGGAGCCGGAGCTGGTGCGCGCCAGCTGGCGCTGGCGCGGCCTGCTGCTGGGCTGTCTGGCCGTGATGGCGCTGCTGACCGGCGGACGCGCCGCGCTGGCCGCCCTGCATGAAGCGGCCTATCCAAGTTTTGCCACGCCCCATCCCCTCAACACGCTGTCCATGGTGCTCAGCGTGCTGGCCGTGCCGCTGACGATGGCCGCAATGCTGGCGGCCTGGCGTGGCGAGGCAGAGAACGCCTTCCAGCGCCTGGCGCAGACCGACGTGCTGACGGGGCTGTGCAACCGCCGCGCCTTCCTGTCACGTTCGGTAGACCACCTCTCGATGGCACGGCGCTACAAAGAGCCGCTGGCGCTGATGATGCTGGACATCGACTTCCTGAAAGCGCTCAACGACAAGCATGGACCGGAGATGGGGGACCGCGCGCTGGCCTTGTTCGGCCGCTGCCTGCAAGAGCAGAAGCGCCTGGGCGACCTGGTCGGCCGTGTCGGCGGCGAGGAATTTGCCGTGCTGATGATGCGATGCGATGCACAAGGCCCCGAGGCCCTGGACAAGCGCTTGCGCGAGGCGCTGGCCCTCAAGGCACCGGCAGAACTGGGCTTTGCGCTGGATTTCAGCGCCGGCTGGGCACGCCTGCGGCATGGCGACCGCGATGTCGAGGACCTGATGCGCCGCGCCGAGACGGCGCTCTATGAAGCCAAACGCACCGGGCGCGGGCGCCTGCTCGCGGAACCAGGGCTGGAGGGCTGAGGTCAAACCCGGCCAATGGGGCTGGCACGCGGCTTGCTCAGGGAAAACCATGCCCCGCCGGGCCCAGAAGGCCCGGGCGGACAAGATCCCTGCGTGAGACCCCGCGATGTTCTTCCGTCAAGCCCAATCCGACATTCCCTCGATCGACCTCGGTTTCCAGGCGGCCCAGTACGAACGCGTTCAACTGCAGCCCGCCGGCCGCCCGGCCCCAGCGCTGCGCGAGCGGCCTGCGCCTGCGGTCAAGAAGCTGGGCAGCGCCGATCTGCACTGGCTGCCCGCCCTGGCCGATCTGCTGATCGACAACGTGCACCACGGCGCCAGCCTGGGCTTTCTTGCACCACTGTCGCGCTATGCCGCGCTGGACTATTGGCACGCGGTATTCGCGCGCCTGGGTCCGCGCCACCATCTGTGGATCGCTTGCGAGGACGAGCAGCCCTCACAGCTGCTGGGTGTGGCGCAGCTGTCGATGTGCCCCTTGGCCAACGCCCACCATCGCGGTGAGGTGCAGGGCCTGATGGTGCACAGCCAGTCGCGTGGCCGCGGCATCGCCAGCCGACTGATGAGCCGGTTGGAATGCGCCGCCTTGGCCCAGGGGCGCACCCTGCTGGTGCTGGACACGCCCGCCGGCTCGCAGGCGGAAGCGGTGTATGCCCATCTGGGCTGGCAGCGCGCCGGCGAGGTGCCCGATTACGACGCCAGCGCCGATGGCCAACTGCACAGCACCGCGCGCTACTACAAGCGCCTGCAGATGCCGTGAACGGGGCTCAGCGCGCCAGGCGCAGCAGCTTGCCGCTGTCGGTCAGCAGCAGCAGCGCACCATCCGGCGCCTGGCGCACATCGCGGAATCGCTCGCCCAGGCTGGCAAACATCACCTCACGCGCGAGCACGGTGTTGCCGGACAGGCTCAGTCGCCACAAGGCCTGACCGGCCAGGGCGCCGGAGAACAGCTGGCCCAGCCACTCAGGAAACATGCGGCCGGTGTAGAACAGTAGGCCGGACGGCGCGATCGATGTGGGCGTCCAGAAAGTCTGCGCTTCGGCATAACTGGGGGCATGCACACCCCCGCCGATGCGGCAGGCCTCGCCCACCGGGTCGCCGTAATTGCAGCCATAGCTGCGCAGCGGCCAGCCGTAGTTGCCGCCTGCCCGCGCGATATTGATCTCGTCACCGCCCTGCGGGCCATGCTCGCTGAGCCACAGCTCGCCGGTCTGCGGATGGATGGCCGCGCCTTGCGGATTGCGGTGGCCGCGGCTCCAGATGCCAGGCAAGGCGCCTGCGCTCCATATCGGGTTGTCGGACGGCAGGCTGCCATCGCGCTGGATGCGCACCACCTTGCCGAGGGTCTGCGCCAGATCCTGCGCCGGGTTGCCCTGCTGACGCTCGCCCAACGTGATGAACAGACTCTTGTCCGCAGCGAAGGCCAGGCGCGCGCCGTAGTGGCCGCTGCCGGCCACCTTGGGCCGCTGGCGGAAGATCACGTTCCATTCCTGCAGCGCATTGCCCACCAGCCGCGCACGCGCCACCACGGTGCCGCTGCGCCCGGCTTCGGCGCCGCTGCCGGGCTCGGAGTAGCTCAGATAGACCCAGGGGCTGCCGGCGAAGTCCGGGTCCAGCGCCACATCGAGCAGACCGCCCTGGCCAGCCGCATCGACCGCGGGCAAGCCACTGAGCGTGGCCAGCAGGCTTTTGCCATCCGCACTCAGGCGCAGCAGCGTGCCGCCGCGCTGCGTGATCAGCAGGCTGCCATCAGGCAAGACCGCCAGCGCCCAGGGACTGGCCAGACCCGTGCGCAAGGTGCTGAGTTGCGGCGGGCCACCCGGTGCAGGTGCAGGTGCAGGTGCAGGTGCTGGTGCAGGTGCTGGTGCTGGTGCTGGTGCTGGTGCTGGCTCGCCACCACCACCACAGGCCACGCCGATTAGGGGCAACAGGCTGGCACAAAGCAGGGAGCGGCGGGAAACAGCGGCGGGCATGGCGGACTCCTGAGCTTTGTGGCGCCGCCAGTCTAGGACGGGTGGCACAGGCCGGCTGCTGCCTTTTCACCCTGTTACCCCAGTCGGCCTTTGGCGTCGCCGCGGCAGCGAGGAGCTTGCCACGACGCGACAGGCCCAGGACGCCGGCGTTGACGCCGCGCAGCGCCGGCCCCTACACTCGCTCCCGGATTCAGGAGAGTGCTGCCGCCCCATGCGACGGCCGCCGAAGGCGCAAGCTCCCATACTCGCTCAGGCCCCGTACTGGATCCGTCAACAAGCCGAATGCTGGAGAGCGTGGTCAGTCAGCTGACCGCCGCCGAAGGAGCAAGGCCGCCATCGGGTGATGGCCGGCTGAATCTCTCAGGTACCGAGGACAGCGGGAGCGGCGCGCGTTTAGCGCTGCACGCTTTCGATGGACTCATACCGTGTCCCGGGCCTGTGCACGCCTGCGCGTGGATCGCGTCAAGGAGTGCCTTTCCATGCACATCATCGTTCTCGGCGCCGGCGTCACCGGCATCACCTCGGCCTGGTACCTGCGTCAAGCCGGCCATGAAGTCACCGTCATCGAACGCCAGCCCGCTGCCGGGCTGGAAACCAGTTTTGCCAACGGCGGCCAGATCTCGGTCTCGCATGCCGAACCCTGGGCCAATCCCGGCGCACCACTGAAGGTGCTGAGGTGGCTGATGAAGGAGGACGCGCCGCTGCTGTTCCGCCTGCGCGCCGACCCCGCGCAATGGCGCTGGGGCCTTGCCTTTCTGCGCGAATGCCTGCCGGGCCGCACTGCGCACAACATCCGCAACATCGTCAGCCTGGGTCTGTACAGCCGCGCCAAGCTGCGCGAGCTGCGCGCCCAGTTGGGCCTGCAGTACGAGCAGCTGGACAAGGGCATCCTGCACTTCTACACCAGCGAGGCCGAGTACGCGGCAGCGCAGGAGCCGGCGCGCATCATGCGCGAGCAGGGCTGCGAGCTGGACATGAAGACGCCCGATGAATGCGTGGCCATCGAGCCGGCGCTGGCGCAATGCCGTGCGCGCATCGTCGGCGGCAGCATGACGCCCAGCGACGAATCCGGTGACGCCCACCGCTTTACCCAAGCCTTGGCGGAGCGCTGCGCGGCAGCCGGTGTCAAGTTTCGCTACGAGACGCGCGTGCTGGGCTTCGCGCGGCACGGCGACGCCATCGACGAGGTGATCTGCGCGAATGCCGCCGGGGTGGTGCAGCGCCTCAAGGCCGATCGCCATCTGCTGTGCCTGGGCTCGTTCAGCCGCGCCTTCGCCCGCGAGTTGGGGGTGGATCTCAACATCTATCCGGCCAAGGGCTACTCGGTCACGCTGCCGGTGACCGCAGCCGAGCACAGCTACCAGGTCTCGCTGACCGATGATGAGTACAAGCTGGTGTTCTCGCGCCTGGGCGACCGCCTGCGCATCGCCGGCACGGCCGAGCTCAATGGCTATGACACGCAGCTGAACCTGCGGCGCTGCGAGGCCATCTTGCGCCGCACCCGCGAGCTGTTCCCGCAGATGAGCGATGGCAGCGGTGCGCAGTTCTGGACCGGCCTGCGCCCGGCGACGCCGTCCAACCTGCCCTATATCGGCCGCAGCCGCGTCAGCAATCTGTTCCTCAACACCGGCCACGGCACGCTGGGCTGGACCCACAGCTGCGGCTCGGGGGCGGCCATCGCCGACATCGTCAGCGGACGGACACCGGCGCTGGACTATGCCTTCACCGGCCTGCCCGCTGGCCGCAGCATCGTGGGGGTGCAGGCGACCGCCTGATCGGACGCTACCCTCTTGCCGCTCAGCGTAGCTTGCCCTACGCTGCCAGTCGGGCCAGGACGCAAGCCCTGGCCCCGCCCGTCAGAGGTTCAGCAAGACCGAAGGAGTGCGCCATGCCCGTCCAGCCCCAAGCCGGCCCCGACGCCAGCCCCCCCAGCGGCGCGGCGCTGCATCCGGGAATCGCCAGGCTGCGCACACTCGCCTTCGTCGGGCCCGCCGGTGCAGGCAAGACCAGCCTGCTCGAAGCTCTGCTGCTGCAGGCTGGCGCCATCGCCACCGCGGGCTCGGTGGAGCGCGGCAACACCGTCAGTGACCACGATCCGCTGGAGCGCCGCATGCAGCACTCGCTGCATGCCTCGGTCGTGCATATAGATCACGCCGGCCTTCGCATCCACGCGGTGGACACCCCGGGCTCGCCCGACTTCATCGGCCAGGCTCTGCCGGCGCTTGAGGCCGCAGATACCGCGGTGGTGGTGATCAACGCGCAGAACGGCATCGAACTGATGGCCTCGCGCATGCTGGAGACTGCGGCCGCGCGCGGGCTGTGCCGGCTGATCGTGGTGAATCGCATCGATGCGCCAGGGGTCGACCTGCCGGGTCTGCTGGCCGCACTGCAGCAGACCTTCGGCCGCGAATGCCTGCCATTGAATCTGCCGGCCGCCGGTGCCGGTCGCGTGCTGGACTGTTTCTTCAACACCGAGGGCAGCAGTGATTTCTCGTCACCCGAGGCGGCGCACCGCGCTTTGGTGGAGCAGGTGGTGGAGGTCGACGCCGGCTTTGTCGAGCGCTACCTCAACGAGGGCGATGTCGATCCGCGCGAGCTGCATGCGCCGCTGGAGCAGGCACTGCGCGAGGGCCACCTGATTCCGGTCTGCTTCACCTCGGCCAAGACCGGCGCCGGCGTGCCCGCGCTCTTGGATGTGATCGAGCGCCTGCTGCCCAATCCGGCCGAAGGCAATCCGCCACAGTTCCTGTCAGGCGAGGGCGACGCCGCTGTGCCGATCACCGCACGACCTGATCCCGAGGCGCATGTGCTGGCCCATGTGTTCAAGATCAATGCCGATCCTTACCTGGGCAAGCTGGCCGTGCTGCGCGTGCATCAGGGCACGCTCAGGCGCAATGCCCAGCTCTTCGTCGGCCATGCGCGCAAGCCCTTTCGGGTCGCCCATCTCTTCATGCTGCAGGGCAAGGAGCATTTGGAGGTCGAGCAGGCGCTGCCGGGCGATCTGTGCGCCATCGCCAAGGTCGATGAGCTGCACTATGACGCCGTGCTGCATGACGCCCAGGAAGATGAGCACATCCATCTGGCGGCACTGGACTTCCCGGTGCCGGTACATGGTCTGGCGGTCAGCCCGCTGCGCCACGGCGATGAGCAACGCCTGTGGGAAATCCTGCATCGGCTGGTCGATGAAGATCCCTGCCTAAAGGTGGAGCATGTGGGCGCCACCAACGAGACCCTGATCTACGGCCTGGGAGAGCTGCATCTGCGCATGCTGCTGGAGCGCCTGCGCGACAGCTACAAGTTCGAGGTGCAGACGCAGCCGCCGCGCATCGCCTACCGCGAGACGATTGCCGCGCCGGCCGAGGGCCATTACCGCCACAAGAAGCAGAGCGGCGGTGCCGGGCAGTTCGGTGAAGTCTGGCTGCGCGTCGAGCCGCTGGCGCGCGGCGCGGGCTTTGAGTTCGTGGATGCGGTCAAAGGCGGCACCATCCCCGGCCAGTTCATGCCGGCGGTAGAGAAAGGCGTGCGCGCCGCGCTGGCCAGCGGCGCGGTGGCCGGCTTTCCGCTGGTGGACCTGCGAGTGACCGTCTTCGACGGCAAGCACCATTCGGTGGACAGCAAGGAAATCGCCTTCGTCACCGCCGGCCAGCGGGCGCTGATTGCTGCGGTGAAGGAAGCAAGGCCCGTGGTGATTGAGCCTCTGGTGCATGTGGAGATCCTGGCGCCCGAGGCTGCGATGGGCGACATCACCGGCGATCTGGCCGCACGCCGCGGCCAGGTCAGCGGCACCCGTGCCGCCGTACCCGGTGTGATCACGGTGCAGGGGCTGGCACCACTGGCCGAGTTGGCCAGCTACCAGACGCGCCTGAACGCGATGACGGCCGGCCAAGGCCGCTACACCATCGCGCTATCGCACTACGAGGCGGTGCCGCCGCAGGTGCAGAGCCAGCTGATGTCGAGCTACAAGGTCAAGGACGAGGACTAAGAGCGGCAAACATGACCCTTCTGGCGTCGTTGCCCTGACCGGCCGTAGCAGCTGCATGAACTGTCTGCGCCAGGATGCCTAGCCAGAACCGCTTCTCTTGGTTTTGCTAGCCACTCTAATGCGCGCCCCGGCCTCAGCGCTGGGCGGCCGAGGCCGCCGCGCCGGCTGAAGTTGCCGCCTGCGCAGCCCTCGCCTGAGCTCGCCAGCGCTCCAATTGGGCCAGCCATTCGGTCCAATCCTGCGGACCGCTGTCGTAGCGTTTCTTCAGGTTGTTCAGCACGTTGGCCCAGGCGCGGTCGAAGTAAGCGTAGGCCTGGTCCCACTCGCCCCCATCGCCCCAGCCGGTGTGGTGCAGCGTGACACGCGTCTGGCCTTCGCTAGCCGGCTCGAAGCGCACCGTGACGAAGGTGCGCTGCGAGCGCACCTGAGGCAGATGCGGCGGCGCGTTCCAGTCGAAGCTGATCATCTTCATCGGCTGCAATGCCATGAAACGCATGTCATCGGCGCCTTTGTTGCCGGGAACTGCGCCTGGGTCCATATAGATCTGGAAGGCACCACCGACTTTGGGCTCGATCCTGGCGTCCGGCGCAAAGAAGGCGACGATGCCCTCGCGCGTGGTCCAGCTTTGCCAAGCCTGCTCCAGGCTCGCCTTGATGATCACTTCTTTATCAAGTGCTCGTTCAAGCGCATGGACTGGCGACAGGCTGGCCAGCATCAGAAACAGAGCAAACAGCTGACGCATTTGCATGGGCACCTCACTGAAGATGGCGCCTAGGCGCCTCGGCTTGGGTGAACGCAGCTTTATCATACGGACATGTCAATCGCTCCCCGGGATGTCGCCCAGATTCGCTTGGACAACGCGATGTTCCTGTTCGAAGAATTCGTCACCGCAACGATCAAGCATCCCGATGCCGCCACCCTGCGCGGGCTCGAGCGCCGCTTTGCCGAGCGCCTGCAGATCCAGCCCAGCTACTGGAGCCAGATCAAGAGCCGCTCGCGCCAGATCGGCGAGAGGCTGGCCCGCCAGTTCGAGCAGCTCTGCCACAAGCCCACGGGCTGGATGGACCAGGAGCATCGACTGGCCGGCGCTGCGGCAGCGCCGGACGAGGCCACGCCCAGCGTGCCGCAGGACGACGATGAACGCTTCATCGTCGGCCTGGTGCTGACCTACTACCGGCGCCACCCGCAGCGCGCGCGCACGCGCCTGCTGGATCTGCTGGGCGAGGTGCTGACGCCCAGCGCTGCAGCCGTGCCGCCTGCATCTGCCGCAGCGCCCGCAGGCAAGGCAACGGCCAAGCTGGCGCCAGCACCCAAAGCCTCACCAGCCGCCGACGATGCCGTGGACGCCTGGCGGCGCCTGCAGCAAGGCATCGCGCCGCTAAAGGGCAAGAAGTGACCCCCTAGTTCGCCGGAGCGGATTTAGATAAAAAACACTTGCGCAAGATAATCAATCGTTTATCATCTGCGCAAGTCACGGCGGGGTTCTCCGTGGCGAAGCTTCACCTTTCAGCCCAACGCCTCAACCCGGAGCCCCGGCTTCGCGGCACTGCCGGAGAGCGCTGACGCCCGAACCAGGCTCAGCGACTCACGCCAGCCGCCCGCGACGCACCGCCGGCTCCTACACCGCCCAGCCCCGGGGCGGAGATTTCCTGGCCTCGCCCTTCGCGTCAGCGCGCCGGCAGGCATTCGCAGTCGTCATATTCATCAGCACGCCCGCCGGGCATTGCCGTCGCCGCCGCGCACCGGTTCAGCCGCCGCATGGTTGCGCCGACCCAGACGCCATGTCCAGCGAGCAAGAACGCGGGTCATTTCAATTGCCCGCAAGGAGTTCAGTCCTATGGCCCAGTTCATTTCACCGCGCCCGCTGCGCCTGCAGCAGAGCAAGCCGCGCAATCCCCTGGTGGCCCCCAGTCTGATGCGTCAGGCCGGCCGCCACGGCGGTGCGCGAAAGACCCAGCGCCAGAGCGCGCAACGCGCGCTGCGACAGGAGTTGCAGCGCCACAGCGATCAAAGCCCCTGAACCGGGGCAGGAAAACCGGGAGAGAAAGACATGACACGCATCCACACCCTGCGTCAGTGGCCCGAGCCGGCCCTGACTGCGCCCCTTGGCTGGCGCCGCCGCACAGCGCGCACACTGCTCCGCGCAAGCCTGGGATTGACCCAGTTGGCGGTGCGGCTGAGCCTGGTGCCGGCACGCAAGCACCGCGCGCCGCCCGAGATCGAGTTCTACGCTGAGGCCGGCGCGCCCGAGGGGGCGCTGTACGTCGACGGGCACTTCATTGGCACCTTGCCTGGCGTGACGCGGTTGTAATGCACGCTTTGCGCCGGCGCGGGGTAGGAGCGATTCAAGTCGCCGGGGTGGACGTCGATATACGATTACCGCCACCGCGAAACGAAAGCGCATGAACGCTCCCGCCCCCTTCCAGCCCTTGCGTCGGCCCCTGCCGGACTTGGCCGCGTGGACGGCCTCCTTCCGGGATGCAGAGATCCCGGTGCTGGCCGCCACGGCCGAGTCGCTGGAGCTGATGCGTGCGAATGAGGATGCGGTCGACGCCAACAGCCTGGGCGAGATCATCGCCACCGACCCGCTGATGACGCTCAAGGTGCTGGCCTACGCTGCGGCCCATCGCTCCAGCCGCCTGGTGACCGACGCCGAGACCGTGACGGCAGCGCTGGTGCTGATGGGCATCACGCCTTTCTTCAATGCCTTCGGTCCGCAACCGACCGTTGAGGACAGGCTGAGCAACCAACCTGAAGCGCTGGCGGGCCTGCAGCGCGTGCTGCGCCGCGCCGACCGCGCGGCGCGCTTCGCGCTGGCCTTTGCCGTGCATCGGCTCGACCATGACGCCGCGGTGATTCACAGCGCGGCGATGCTGCACGATTTCGCCGAAATGCTGCTCTGGTGCCATGCGCCTGATCTGGCCTTGGATGTCCGCCATCGCCAGCAGGCGGATCGGCAGCTGCGCAGCGCCGCCGTGCAGCGTCAAGTGCTCAATGTGGAGCTCGGCGATCTTGAGCAGTCCTTGATGCATGCCTGGCACCTGCCTGAACTGCTGACGCACATCACCGACGACAAGCGTGATCACGATCCGCAGGTGCAGATGGTGAAGCTCGCCGTGCGCCTGGCGCGGCACACCGCCGACGGCTGGGATGACGCCGCGGTGCCGGACGATGTCATCGATATCGCCAAGCTGCTCAATATGGGCATCGAGCCGACCCGGCATCTGCTTGAAGAGTTGGACTGAGTTCGCCCGAAGCCAAGAGCAGTGCGGAGCACCCGCTGCCGTAGACTGCTGACCATGGTTGGCCCCTCCCTCGATTTTTGGCAACGCCGCTTCGAAACCGGGCAGACGCCCTGGGACCGCGGCGACCCGCACCCGCAACTGGCGCGCTGGCTCGATCAGCGGCTGATCACGCCCGAGCATCAGGTGCTGGTGCCAGGCTGTGGCAGCGGCCATGAGTTGTTGGCCCTGGCCAGCGCTGGCGTGCCCGCCTTGGGTTTGGACTATGCGCCCGCCGCCGTGGCCCTCGCTCGCCAGCGCCTGACTGAGCTGAAGCTGCCTGGCGCGGCGGTCGAACAGGCCGATGTGCTGCACTGGCAACCGGAGGCACCGCTGCGGCGCGTCTATGAGCAGACCTGCCTGTGTGCCTTGCATCCCGATCACTGGAGCGCCTATGCACGGCAGCTGCATGCCTGGCTCGCGCCGGGCGGACTGCTGCTGGCCTTGTTCATGCAGGCGCGTCGCGCCAGTGCCGACGAGGGCCTAGTCGAAGGACCGCCCTATCACTGCGATATCAACGCGATGCGGGCGCTATTCCCAGCGGAGCGCTGGGAGTGGCCGGCGCCGCCCTATGTCGGCGTCGCGCACGCCCAGGGCTGGCACGAACTGCCGGTGGTGCTGCGACGGCGCTGAGCGCGCCACCGGCGAATCACAGCGGCACTGCCGTGGTTTTCTTGACGCGGTCCAGCACGAAGCTGGTCTTGCAGTCCTGCACGCTGGGGTGCTTGAGCAGGGTCTCGCTGATGAAGCGCGCATAGTGCGCCATGTCCTGCACCATCACACGCAGCAGGTAGTCCATCTCGCCGGTCAGCGCGGCGCATTCCACCACCTCGGGCCAGGTCTGCACTGCGGCCTTGAAGAGGTCCATCGGATTGCGCTTGTGGCTCTCGGTGTGCTTTTCCAGACGAACATTCAGATACGCCGTCAGGCCCAACCCCACGCGCTCCGGCGAGACCAGGGCGACGTAGGCAGCAATCACGCCAGCTTCCTCAAGCCGCCGCACACGCCGCAGCACGGCCGAGGCGGAGAGATTGACCTCGGCAGCCAAGGCGTCATTGGTCAGCCGGCCATCGACCTGCAAGGCCTTGAGAAGGCGCCGATCAATCGCATCAAGCTGGATTTCATTGGGCATACACGTCATTTTGCAGGAAAGCTGCGCAACTTGGCCAGACGACGCCCGAAGTCGCATGATTCCTGCGCGGTGCGAGACCTACAGTCTTGATCCATCGCAAGACCGGCAACAGGAGACACGCATGGCCGCTTTCACCCCCTGGGACAACCCGATGGGCACCGATGGATTCGAGTTCATCGAGTTTGCCGCCCCCGATCCGGCCGCACTGGGCCAGCTTTTCGAGACCATGGGCTTCACCGCCGTGGCCAAGCACCGCCACAAGAACGTGACGCTGTATCGCCAAGGCGGCGTCAACTTCATCATCAACGCCGAGAGTGACTCCTTCGCGCAGCGCTTTGCGCGCCTGCACGGGCCCTCGATCTGCGCGATTGCCTTCCGGGTCAAGGACGCTGCGAGCGCCTATCAGCGCGCGCTGGAACTCGGCGCCTGGGGCTTTGACAACAAGGCCGGCCCGATGGAGCTGAACATTCCGGCCATCAAGGGCATCGGCGATTCGCTGATCTATTTCGTCGACCGCTGGCAAGGCAAGAACGGCGCCACCCCTGGCTCGATCGGCAACATCAGCATCTACGACGTGGACTTTGTGCCGCTGCTCGACGCCGCCGGCCAGCCGGTCAACGCGAACCCGGTGGGCCATGGCCTGACCTATATCGACCACCTCACGCACAACGTCTTCCGCGGTCGCATGAAGGAATGGGCCGAGTTCTATGAGCGCTTCTTCAACTTCCGCGAAGTGCGCTACTTCGACATCGAAGGCAAGCTGACCGGCCTGAAGAGCAAGGCCATGACCAGCCCCTGCGGCAAGATCCGCATCCCGATCAACGAGAGCAGCGACGACAAGAGCCAGATCGCCGAGTACCTGGACCTGTACCACGGCGAAGGCATCCAGCACGTCGCCTTGGGCACTGACAACATCTACACCACGGTCGAGGGCATGAACGGCAGCGGCGTGGTGTTCCAGGACACCATCGACACATATTTCGATCTGATCGACAAGCGCCTGCCCGGGCATGGTGAATCGGTCGAGAACCTGCGGCGTCTGCGCATCCTGATCGACGGCGCGGCCCACCTGGGCGCCGAGAAGGAACTGCTGCTGCAGATCTTCACCAAGGAGGTGATCGGCCCGATCTTCTTCGAGCTGATCCAGCGCAAGGGCAATGAAGGTTTCGGCGAGGGCAACTTCAAGGCCCTGTTCGAGAGCATCGAGCTCGACCAGATCCGCCGCGGCGTGTTGAAGGACGAGCCGGCTTCGGCCTGATCGACCTCGGCTGCCCCTTCGACAAGGCCCCGCCCGTTGTTGCAACGCGCGGGGCCTTTTGCTTGCAGTTTCAGCGGCCTGCGCCCAAGCCTTCAGCCTCGTCCAGCCGTTGCAACACAAGTGCGTAGCTTTGCGGCGCAAAAGCAAGCCCAAGGTGGCCGAGGTGCGGCAGCAGGCTGACCCGCGCGCCGGGCAACACGGCGGTCTCAGCCGGGAACACGATCTGGTCTTCACGGCTGTAGACGCAGTCGAACTGCTGATAAACCGCGGCCGACTCGTGGGCCGCGAGACCGTTCAGCCATGGGCTGTCGCGTCTCATCTGCCGACCGTTGGTGGTGTGCGAGAGATGGGCCAGCGCGGTGCCGGCGTGTGGCGTGCCCAGCGTCACGACAGCCTGCACCCGGCCCGTGCGCCCATACCGGCGCAGCCAAGCACGCGCCGCCAGCCCTCCCATGCTGTGGCCCACGATCAGCGGCGGTCGGCCCGGGCTTGAACGCTCCAAGGCCTGAAGGGCGGCCTCGATCGAATCGGCATATGCATCGATGCTGCCGTAGGCGGGTTCCAGCGTCAGGGCGATAAAGGGGTTGCCGCGACGGCGCAGCAGGCGCATCCAGGGATTCCACAGGCCACGATTGCAGCTGAAGCCGTGCAAGAGCAGCAGGCCCGGTTTGTCGCAGGCCTCGGGCAGGTAGTCTGCCAAGGCCTGCGATGCAAAGGGTTGCTGCCAGCTGAAGAGCCGCTCGCAGATCCAGACCTCGATCCACCACGCGTGCAAGGCCGCCAGCCATCGCCGCGGTTCCAGCAGGTGAGGAAAGATGAAGCGCGGCAGCATCAACGCGGCCCAGCCCCAGCCGACCAGCAGCAGCCAGCCCAAGCCTTCGGCGATGCTTTGGCCGGCCCGCCAGGACCACAGCAGGACCGTCAGGCACGCCGCGAGGCGCAGCAAGGCCAGCAGTTGTTGCAGACGCGCGTTCATCGACAGCCTCTCCCTCTTGAGCGGGCAGTGTAGACGGCACAATCAACGCAATGAACTGCCCGACACGCCGATGAGCCAGCCCGTCCCAGAGCAGATCCTCGACTGGCTGCAACATGTAGCCGAGCAGCGGCGACTGCGCAAGGTCACCCCGGGGCTGGAGCATGATGTGGAACGACTCAAGCTCTATCAGCAGCAGCGTTTCACACGCAGCTATGGCGATCTGCTGGCCAACCCGCGCTATGCCGCAGCGGCCCGTTTCTTTCTTGAAGAGCTATATGGGCCGGGCGACTTCACCCGCCGTGATGCGCAATTTGCGCGCGTGGTGCCGGCGCTGGCCCGGCTGTTCCCAAGCGAGGTGGTCGCGACCGTAGCCCACCTGGCAGAGCTGCACGCGATTTCTGAGCGGCTCGATACCGAGATGGCGCGGCATCTGAACGGCGCGCCGCCCCAACCCGCGCGCTACGCCCATGCCTGGCAGGCCACCCGGCTGCCAGAGCTGCGGCAACAGCAGATCGACCTGACGATGGCCGTGGGCCAGGCACTTGATGCCTATACCCGCAAGCCGCTGCTGCGCCAAGCGCTGCGCATGATGCGAGGCCCAGCGGCAGCGGCCGGGCTCGGCGAGCTGCAGCATTTCCTGGAAACCGGCTTTGATACCTTCAAAGCCATGAAGGGTGCGCAACACTTCCTGTCAACCGTGCGACAGCGTGAGGAAAACCTCGCGAGCGCTTTGTTTCGCTGTGATCCCGAGGCCTTGGCCGGGGCTTGTCCCCCAGGTGACGATCCATTGGGGCAATTACCCTAACCTGCGGGGACGGCCTGCCGCGACCATGCACAGGTGAACAAAACAGGCGCATCAGACGCCAAGGAGACATCGTGCAGGACCTGGCGCATGAGACCTTGAAAACAGCCTCGCCCGAGACGGCCGCATCCAAACCTTGGCTGCAGTCCTACCCGCCAGGCGTCCCATTCGAGATTGACCCCGGCGAGTACAACTCGCTGGTCGAGCTTCTCGAGGAGTCGTTCCGCAAGCACGCCTCGCGTGACGCTGCCGTCTGTATGGACCAACGTCTGACCTTCGGCCAGATTGACAGCATGTCGCAGTCACTCGGCGCCTGGCTGCAGTCGCGTGGCCTTGAGCGTGGCGCCCGCGTCGCCATCATGATGCCCAACGTCCTGCAGTACATGGTGGCGATTGCAGCCATCTTGCGCGCTGGCTACACCGTGGTTAACGTGAACCCGCTCTACACCCCACGTGAGCTGGCGCATCAGCTCAAGGACTCCGGGGCGCAGGCCATCGTCATCCTTGAGAACTTCGCGATGACGCTTGAGGAGGTGATCGACCAGACCGATGTCAAGCATGTGGTGCTGGCTTCGCTTGGCGACCTGCTGGGCTGGTGGCGCGGGCCCATGATCAACTTTGCGATCCGCCATCTGAAGAAGATGGTGCCGGAGTTCCGCCTGCCGACCGATCAGGGGCGCTGTGTCGTGCGCTTCAACCGGGCGCTGGAAGA
>NZ_JBILQK010000217.1:0-2588 GCF_044373315.1 Roseateles sp.
CCGACCGAACGACAGCAGGCTGCAGCGATCACTTGGCGCAGAGCTGGCTTTCCAGCAACCGCTCGATGAAAGCCCAGCTTTGCTGGTGCAGGCCGCGCTGGTTGTAGTGGGTGCGGGTCAGCACCAGGCTCATGCCGGCGTCCGGGAACACGGCGACGATATTGCCGCCTTCCCCCAGACCCAGACCCAGACCGAGACCCAGCTCCTGCGCCTGCCGGGGCCGGCAGGCTGAGGCTCAAAAAGCGCCCGCTGGCGCTGCTGAAGCAATCTTGGTGATGCGTGCCCGGCGGGTTCCACAGCAGATCTCCAGGACCAAGGCTTTCTTCGGCGCCGCGCGCGCTGCTCCGGTAGCGGCCAGCCAGCACCAGGATGAAATGCCCGTCCTCGTGCTCATGTGGCAGCACATGGTGGGCCGGCGTGGTGGCATGCAGGCGCGCCAAGCTGAAGCCGGCCACGTCACAGCGGCGCTCGAAGCGGCCGAAAAACTGGACGTGGCGCAGCCTCAATTCAAACCTTGCGATAGGCCGCCAGAGCTTCACCCGTCAGGCGGCAGATGCGCCATTCGGGCAGCACGCTGGCGCCCATGTTCTCGTAGAAACGGATCGCGTCCTCGTTCCAGTCCAGCACGCTCCATTCGAAGCGGCCGTAGTCGCGCTCGACCGCGATCTGCGCAAGGCGGGTCAGCAGCAGCTTGCCCAGGCCGCTGCGGCGGTGCGCGGGTCGCACATAGAGGTCTTCCAGGTACAGACCCGGCTTGGCCAGGAAGGTAGAGAAATTGGTGAAGTACAGCGCGAAGGCCACCAATTCGCCATCCAACTCGCCGACCAGGGCCTCGACCACCGGCTTGGGGCCGAACAGGTGCGGGTACAGCTTCTCGGGCGTGAGCTGCAGCATATGGCTGAGCTCCTCGAATTCAGCCAGCTCTGCAATCAGGCCGGCTATCGCCGGCACGTCGCGGGGCTCGGCCGGGCGCAGGGAGTAGGGAGAGTTCATGGGGCCCCATTCTGCCCGCGCCGCGTGGGGTTCAGGTGCTGTCACCGCCCCGACAGCCAGCCTTGTGCAACAGCCCTACAGTGAAGGGCATGAGCAGCCCCCCCTACCTCCCCCGCCGCCTGCATCGCAGCGAGTTCCTGACGCTGCGCGGCCTGCGCCACCATGTCCTGAGCTGGGGCGACGCCAGCCTGGCCAGCCCCGAGCGGCCGACGCTGCTGATGCTGCATGGCTGGATGGATGTGGGCGCCTCGTTCCAATTCGTCGTCGACGCGCTGCAGCAGGACCGGCATGTAGTGGCGATGGACTGGCGCGGCTTCGGCCAGAGCAACAGCAGCGGCGCCGATGCCTACTGGTTCCCTGACTACCTGGGCGACCTGGACGCACTGATCGATGCCGTCAGCCCTGAGGCACCCATCGACCTGCTGGGGCACAGCATGGGCGGCAATGTGGTGATGAGCTATGCCGGCGTGCGGCCCGAGCGCATCCGGCGCCTCGTCAATCTGGAAGGCTTCGGCCTGCCCGACGCCTCGCCGGACCAGGCGCCGCAACGCCTGCGCCAATGGCTGGACGAGCTCAAGCAGCCGCAGACGCTCAAGCCCTATGCCAGCATCCAGGGTGTAGCGCAGCGTCTGATGAAGACCAACCCGCGCCTCAGCGCCGACAAGGCGGCCTGGCTGGCGCCGCTGTGGTCGCGCGAGGTCGCCGGGGCCGATGGCGGACGGGAGTGGCAGATCCTCGGCGACCCGGCGCACAAGCGAACCAACCCCGTGCTGTACCGCAAGGCCGAGGTGCTGGAGGCCTGGCAGCGCATCAGCGCGCCAACGCTGTGGGTCGAAGGCAGTGAGACCGATATGACGCAGTGGTGGGGCAAGCGCTATCCGCGCGAGGACTTCGAGTCGCGCCTGACTGTGGTGCCCCAGCTGGAGCGCGTGCTGCTGCAGGACGCCGGCCATATGCTGCACCACGACCAGCCCGAGGCACTGGCTGCGGCGCTGGAAGCCTTCCTCGCGCGCAGCTGAGTCTGACTCTCAGGCGCGCAGCCAGCGGCGCTGCGCTTCCATCTGCTGCAACTCGGCAAAACGAGGCCGCCCGCGCTTGAGCAGCGCCGGCCACAGGCGCAGCAGCAGCTCGGCGGTGGCCATGGTGTCGGCAGCGGCCTGGTGGCGTTGCGCACAGCGAATGTCGAAGTGGGCCATCCAGTCGTCGAGCGAGCGGCAGCCGGCCTGCGGGTGGCTCAGTGCGGCCACCGGCTCAAGGTCCAGCCAGGGGTTGAGCAGCTTGCGGCCCAGCAGCTTGGCCATCTCGCGCTGGATCATGCCCTGGTCGAAGGCGGCATGGAAAGCGACCAGCGGTGCATCGCCGATCCACTGCTCAAAGGCCTGCAGCGCCTGAATCGGCTCCACACCGCCACGCTGCGCCCCCAACCCGATGCCGTGCAGCAGGATGTTGGCCTTGAAGTCCTCCGCCATCGGCAGATCCGCCGGCTGGCGCAGCAGGATCTCGAAGCTGTCGCCCAGCAGGATGCGTGGCGGCGTGGCCGACATGTCCAGCGCAATGGCGGCGATTGCCAGCAAGCGGTCGTGCTCCAGGTTCAG
>NZ_JBILQK010000218.1:0-2583 GCF_044373315.1 Roseateles sp.
TTGCAGGAAGCCATCGCTGCTGCTGATGCACGGATGTATGCGGCCAAGGCGCAGTTCAAGCGCCGCAGCGGCGATCTGCATGCCGATGCGGGGCTGCCTGACTCAGCCCCTCGGGCTTGAGCGCAAGTTCAGCCGCATCAGGTCCTTGTCGAGGTAGCGGCCATCGAGGCACTTCAGCGCCTGCGGCAGCTGTCCGTAGCGCTCGAAGCCGACGCGGCGATACAGGCGCACGGCACCGGTGTTGCTGCTGGTGACGGTCAGCAGCACCTGCTCCAGCTCGTCGTCAGCGCGCAGCAGGCGCAGCGTGGATTCCAGCAGCGCCAGGCCGATGCCTTGCCCCATGCAGTCGTCGGCCACCATCATGCCGATCAGGTGCACGGTATGGCGCAGCTTGCTGCGCGCTTCGCCTTCGCAGCTGACGGCGCCCACCAGGCGCGGCCCCTGCCAGGCGCACAGCGTGAACAGACAGGGGCTGCTGGCGCCCGCCTGGCCACCGTCATCCGCGCGTCCTAGCCGGCTGCGGTAGCTGTCGGCGCTGCGCTGGCGCTCGGTTGCGGCGTCGGAGGTGAACGAGTCCTCATGCGCGGCGATCATCGTGTCGCGAAGCTGCTTGTAGGCCACCAGATCGCGCTCCTGCATCAGGTGCAGGCGGATGCCGGGCGGGGTCGCTGAAAACTCCATCAGGGTTCGAGCTGGCTCAGTTCGGCCAGCGTGTTGGCGTTGAAGAAGGCTGGCACATCGCCTGCCTGATCGAAGGGCACGATCACATGGGCCTGCGCGCGCATCCAGGTTTCCAGCTTGCGGCCGCCCTGAGCCAGATAGTCAGCCAGCGGCGCGGCCAGGCTGCGGCGCAGCAGGCAGAAGACGGGCTGCAACTGCGGCGGTTCACCCGCGAGCGGCAGGGCCAGGTCCGCCGCATCGGCTTCGGCCGCAGCGCCCAGCCGCGCCGCCAGATCGACCGGGAGCAGCGGCGAATCGCAGGGCACCGCCAGCAGCCAGGGCGTGTGGCAGGCTTGCAGCCCAGCCAGCAGGCCGGCCAGCGGGCCGTTGAACTCGCCATCGGCATCGGGCAGCACCGGGTGACCGAAAGCGGCGTAGTCGTCCAGGTGCCGGTTGGCATTGATCAGCAGCGGCCCCACCTGCGGCGCCAGGCGTGCCAGCGCATGGGCCACCAGCGGCTGGCCGCGCAGCAGCTGCAGGCCTTTGTCGACGCCGCCCATGCGGCTGCCGCGCCCGCCAGCCAGCACCAGGCCGGTGATGGACTCAGGCGCGATCATCTTTGTCGGAGTGCACGCGCGGCGAGTCGACCGGAAAGGCATCGGCTTCGACGCGCGGCCCCTTCATCACCGCGGTGATCCAGCTGCCGATCAGCCAAGTCAGCACCAGCGTCAGCGAAAACAGTATGGCGCCAATGACGATGAAGTCGATCAGCATCTGGCCGCGCACCGCATCGTTGTGTAGGCCGGGCTGGACGAATTGCTTGAAGAACTCGCCGATCAGATAGGGCAGGGCAAAGCTGGCCGCGAGGGCGAGCATCAAGCGCCGACGTACCTGGACGGTGAACCAGCGCGTCAGCGCGTCGCCGAGCGGCTGCGTGGCGCTGGCCTGCGGTGTCTCGGGATGGGCGGTCATCGCGGCTTCAGCCTCCGATGTAGTGCATTTCGATGCGCCTTGGCGCAGGGCTGCCGGTCGACGGCGTCTCGGCGGCGCGCAGCTGCGAATATCGGTCGTCGCGGCGGCCCCAGAGCTCGGCCAGCGCGGCGCCGATCTGCGCATCGCTGATGGCAGCACCCGCGGCCGGCCGCAGCAGCGCGCGCAGGTCATGGCCCTGGTGCGCGAACAGGCAGGTGTAGAGCTTGCCTTCAGTGGACAGACGGGCGCGGTTGCAGTCGCCGCAGAAGGCCTGGGTGACGCTGGAGATCAGGCCGATCTCGCCGCGCCCGTCGGCATAGCCCCAGCGCTCGGCGGTCTCGCCGGGCGCGCTGGCGTCGAGCTGAACCAGCTCGAAGTCCTGGCGCAGAAGGTCCAGCAGCTCGCGCGAGGGCAGCACCTCATCCATGCGCCAGCCATTGGTGGCGCCCACATCCATGTACTCGATGAAACGCAGCACCACGCTGCCGCCGTAGTTGTCACGGAAGTAGCGCGCCATCGGCAGGATCTGGTCTTCGTTGACGCCGCGCTTGACGACCATGTTCACCTTGATCGGTCCCAGGCCCACGGCCTGCGCGGTCTCAATTCCCTTCAGTACCTCGGCCACCGGGAAGCCCACATCGTTCATGCGCTGGAACACAGCATCGTCCAGGCCGTCCAGGCTGACGGTGATGCGCTGCAGCCCGGCGTCCTTCAGCGCCTGCGCCTTCTTGGCCAGCAGCGAGCCGTTGGTGGTCAACGTCAGGTCCAGCGGCTCGCCCTCGGGTGTGCGCAGCGCGGCTAGCATCTCGATCAGGCGTTCCAGGTGGCGGCGCAGAAGGGGCTCGCCCCCGGTCAGGCGCAGCTTGCGAACGCCGTGCGCAGCGAAGATGCTCGCCAGCCGCGTGATCTCCTCGAAGCTCAGCAGATCCGCCTGCGGCAGGAACTGGTGAT
>NZ_JBILQK010000231.1:0-2561 GCF_044373315.1 Roseateles sp.
TTCGCCGGACCAGATGACGGGGGTGTCTTCTGACATCGGCGGTCCCGGAAGGAGGGCTTCGAATTTCAATCCTCCTCAGCGATCACCGACTCCAGTTCGCTCCGGCTGACTTTCCACCGCCCAAGCAGTTCATCGGAGAACTGTTCGGACGTGACGGTTCGGTGCTCGAATTGGTCTCTCAGAATTTCAAGGCGGATCGAGGGATCGGAGATCTGCCCCATCAGGTCGGCGAACTGCTTGCCGTTCTGATACCCGAATCCGTGTTCCATCAGCACCTCTTTCAGGAATCCATCGACCTCCTGAGGTGCAAGCTCGCCGACAATGGCATCCACCCGTCCGCGCTCGGGAGCGCCGATCCAGCCGTTGAGTTCCTTCGCCATGTTTTCCCGTTGTTCGGGCGTCGCCTCGGACCAGCGATCCGCCGCCCAAGTCGCCGAAGCCTGCGGGCCTTGCTGGCCGTCGAGCGAATCCAGAATCTCGCCCCAACCCTCGAATCCGATTTTTCCGTTAGCCAGCCACCATGCGTGCGCGGCGGTGGGATCGCTCGCCGACCAGACTTCCATCACATTGCTGGGCATCACCGGCGGACGGCCATCGTGGTTTCCCTGATAGAAAACCTTCATCCCATCCAACAGCGCCGCGAAATCGAAACCGTCCGGATATTGCAGCGTAACGCCGGAAACACTGCTGTCCTTGGGCATTCTCGCCAGGAAATCGAGCACCACCGCCGGCCCATCGCCCACCTTCGTCCCGAGAATTTTCCCGGGAACGCCACTTCCGAAATCCTCATCATCCTTCACCCCAGCCAAATACATTTCGAACGCACGATCGGGATCGGTCTCCGCCAGCTGATCCAACAACTCCCCCTGCACATGCGCCGCCAATCCACGGTTGGCACAGGCATCCGCCCAGGCCCATGCGCCATCGAAGTCCTCCTTGCCCCAACGCACGATCAACTCATCGATGTCGCTCCGCAGCGCATAGCCCAAGCCATCAGGCCCCGCCTGATCCATCAACCGGACCAGCAACGGACCAATTTCCAGCAATTCCAGTTCTTCGATCCGCTTGTCGCGCTCCTCATCCTCCATCGACAGAAACGCCTGCGCCTGCGCGGCCACTTTCACATGATCCGACGCAGCCGCCGTCCCCCCACCCCGCCGCTCCGGTCTCACCCGTGAGGGCGTCTTCTCAACCTCAATCCGCTCCTCAGCATCACCCCCCATTCGCATCCCGCCATACCAACCCAAAGAAATTCCCAAACCAAAGGCCAACGAGATCCATGCATTGCGCTTCACGTCGCGGTTGTAGGGCGGAATGGGACGTGGGTCAATGGAGGGGGGCGGTGAAATGGTGACACGGCAGCTTCACCTCTCGATCTCACCCCGGTGGAGAATTTCCTCCCATTTCGTGATGCCGATGACGGGTAGATAAGGGGCGCAGGCGGCGTCCTCGTTTTCGGTGGCGAGGGCCTGATAGAGATGCCAGATGGGCTTCTTGCCGTGCGGGTCGCCGGGTTCGTCGGGAAATTTCCGAAGGCCGATCTTGAGGCCGCCTTCGTGGCGGTTGTCGATCCAGTTGTGGTATTGCCAGGACTCGATGGAGGACAGCGACTGGATCTTTTTCCACGCGAGGGCCATGCCGGCGGCTTGGTCTGCGAGTTCCTTCTCCGTGTAGTCCTTCGAGTTGAATCCGTTTTCTGATAGATGGACAGGCCGGACTTTTCCCTGATGAAGCAGCGCGGGCTGGCGCATGTAGGCATCAAGCACTTCGAGGTTTTTCGGTGTGATCTTGGCGGACTGGAACGAGAAGGTGGCCTGCTCATCCTCCCAGGTGCGCGGGTTGAAGAGGTTCTGCGGATAGGGGTGATAGGCCACGGCCCACGGGAAATCACCTTCGGCTTGGGAAAAACGCACCAGCAGATCGACCATGGTTTTGGAGCCGAACCAGCGCTTTTCCCCGGCGTGCGCCCAATGGTGGGTGAGGCTGAGAAACGGCTTTCCGTTAGGATCATACTGGCGGCCGATGAGATCCATCAGGCGCATCGAGCGGTGGAGCAGGTCCATGTAAACGATGGCGGGTTTCTCGCCGGCATTGGTCCACACCCAACCGGCGTCGACCTCGTTGTGCATGATCCAGTGGTGGATGCGTCCATGTTTGCCATCCGGCCGCGACCAGCGCTCGGCCATGAGGTTGAGGATGGCACCGTAAAGCGCGAGGCCTTCCGGGTCGGTCACGTTCGGCATGGCAAAGGTGCCTTCGGGGTGGGCATCGGGGTGACCCAACCTTTTCACCACAGGGTTGCCATCCCGCGCGGGGTTGGCGACGAGGAGGATGGCGGAGACCATGATGTTGCGTTTCGCGGCTTCGAGGAAACTCCGGTCGAGGTTGGCCAGCACATCCTCGCGGGCATGATAGGTGCGGCCCTGCCATTGGATCGGCGTGGTGTTCGCCCCCGGTGTTAGAGAAACCAGCGAATGGATCATCACGTTGACGGTGACGGCGGAAATCCCCAGCGCGTCGAGTTCGTCCGGCTCGCCGGGTGTGGCGGGAAGCCGTCCGGC
>NZ_JBILQK010000103.1:0-10361 GCF_044373315.1 Roseateles sp.
CCGCTCAAGCAGCCGCCTCGTCAGGCAGCCCCTCCACATGGCGCTTGTGCAGGTGCCGGTTCTTCAGCCACTGCGGCGCCAGCGATCCAAACAGCATGCCGGCAAATGCAGCCAGCAGGCCGGCCAGCTGGCCGGGGAAGACCTCGCCCCAGGTCGTCACCTGCGGGAAGAACAGCAGCCAGGTGAAGATACCGGCAAAGATCGAGAAGATCGCGCCCTGGGTGGTGGCCTTCTTCCAGTACAGGCCCAGCAGCAGCGGCACGAAGGCGCCGACCAGGGTGACCTGGTAGGCGGAGCTAACCAGCTCATAGATGGGCGTGCCTTGCATAGCAATCGCGTACATCAGCACGCAAGCCGCAAACACGACGATCGTCACGCGCATGGCCAGCAGCTGCTGCTTGTCGCTCATGCCGGGCCGGATCTGCTTGAGGATGTTCTCGACAAAGCTGGTGGACGGCGCCAGCAGCGTAGCTGAGCTGGTGCTCTTGATAGCCGAAAGCAGCGCACCAAAGAACAGGATCTGCATCACCAGCGGCATGTGGCCCATGATGAAGGCTGGCAGCACACGCTGGTAGTCGTTCTGCGCCAAATCCAGGGCCGTGTTGCCCATCACCACCACCGCAGCCAGCACGATGAACATCGGCACGAAGGCGAACAAGATGTAGCTGGCGCCACCGATGACCGCACCGCGCTGCGCCGTCTTGGCATCCTTGGCCGACATCACGCGCTGGAACACGTCCTGCTGCGGAATCGAGCCCAGCATCATCGTGATGGCGGCAGCGAAGAAGAACACCACATCGTGGAAGCTGGGAGCTGGCAGGAAGTTCCACAACTCCTTTTGTGCCGCCATGTCCAGCACCACACCCGCACCGCCGGCCAGATCGGCCGCGAAGAAGGCGATGGCCAGCAAGCCGATCACCAGCACGATCATCTGGATGAAGTCAGTCCAGGCCACCGCCATGAAGCCACCGACGACCACGTAGATCAGCACCGCCAGGGTGCCGACGACCATGCCGACGGCCGGACTCATCGCACCGTTGGTCAGCACGCTGAACACCAGGCCAAGCGCGGTGATCTGCGCTGCAACCCAACCCAGGTAACTCAGGATAATGGCCAACGAGCAGAAGATTTCCACGCCCTTGCCATAGCGCTCGCGGTAGAAGTCGCCGATGGTCAGCAGGTTCTTTTGATAGAGCTTGGCGGCAAAGAACATGCCGACCAGGATCAGGCACATGCCGGCGCCGAAGGGATCCTCGACGATGGCATTCAAGCCGCCTTGCACGAACTTGGCCGGGATTCCCATCACCGTCTCGGCGCCGAACCAGGTGGCGAAGGTCGTCGTCACCACCATGAACAGGGGCAGGCTGCGGCCTGCGATGGCGAAGTCAGCGGTGTTCTTGACACGACTGCCGGCCCAGACCCCAATGGCCAGAGTTCCCAGCATGTAAAGCACGACGAAAGCGATCAGGGTGTTGTTCATGACCGAGGCCTGGATTCAGAGCTTTGCGAGGTTTGGGGATGTCCGAACAAATCGGGGCTGCGGCCCCTGCGCCTGCATCCATGCAGGCAGCAGTATTTCGGGCCGGCGGGATTATCCCCAAATGCGTGGCACTGACGAATGCCAGGGCATTGGGAGAACTCCCCAATGCGCGGGCCAGCGGCGGCGATGGTGGCTGGGCTAGCACCGCCTGCGGCGTCCATTCAGAACAGCGGCCGGGCCTGAACGAGGATGTGCGCCACCAGCAGGCCCACCGTGAAGCCCATGCCCGCATAGAGCAAGGCCTGCAGCAAGCGGTTGGTGCGGCGCTGCTCCTGCAGCAGCACACGCAAGGCCTTGGCCTCGCTCGCGGAGGCCTGCTGCTTCAGTGCATCGTGAAGCAGCCGCGGCAACTCCGGGAAGAGCTGGGCGTAGCGCGGTGCTTCCTTCTTGATCTGGTTAACGAAGGCACGCCAGCCGACCTGCTCGTTCATCCAGCGCTCAAGAAAAGGCTTGGCCGTGGCCCACAGATCCAGATCCGGGTCCAGCTGGCGCCCCAGGCCTTCGATATTGAGCAAGGTCTTCTGCAACAGCACCAGCTGCGGCTGAATCTCGACGTTGAAGCGGCGCGAAGTCTGGAACAGGCGCATCAGCACCTGGCCCAGCGAGATGTCCTTGAGCGGGCGGTCGAAATGCGGCTCGCAGACCGCGCGCACCGCGCCTTCGAGCTCATCCACCCGAGTGCCGGCCGGCACCCAGCCAGAGGCGATGTGCAGCTCGGCCACGCGCTTGTAGTCGCGCTGGAAGAAGGCGATGAAGTTCTGCGCCAGGTATTCCTTGTCGACCTCGGTCAACGTACCGATGATGCCGAAGTCCAGCGCGATGTAGTTGCCGAAGGTGGCCGGCGCCAGGCTCACCTGGATGTTGCCGGGGTGCATGTCGGCGTGGAAAAAGCCGTCGCGGAAGACCTGGGTGAAGAACACCGTCACGCCGTCGCGCGCCAGCTTCTTGAAATCCACGCCGGCCGCGCGGAGGCGCTCGACCTGCCCGATCGGCACGCCGTACATGCGCTCCATCACGATCACTTCGGGGCTGCACAAGTCCCAGTGCATCTCGGGCACCAACACCAGGTCCAGGCCCTGCATATTGCGGCGCAGCTGCGCGGCATTGGCGGCCTCGCGCACCAGGTCCAGCTCGTCGTGCAGATATTTGTCGAACTCGGCCACCACCTCGCGCGGCTTCAGCCTCCGGCCGTCGGCCGACAGGCGCTCCACCCAGCCGGCCAGCGTGCGCAGCAGGGCCAGGTCATCCTCGATGATGTCCAGCATGCCCGGGCGCAGCACCTTCACGGCCACCTCGCGGCCGTCCTTGAGCGTGGCGAAATGCACCTGGGCGATCGAGGCACTGGCCACCGGCTCGGCGTCAAAGGTGGCGAACAGCTCGCTCACCGGCTTGCCAAAGGCCTTCTCGACCAGGGCCTGCGACTGTGCGGCTGGAAACGGCGGCACCCGGTCCTGCAGCTTGGCCAGTTCGTCCACCAGGTCCGGCGGCACCAGGTCGCGCCGGGTCGACAGCACCTGGCCGAACTTGACGAAGATCGGCCCCAGCCGTTCCAGCGCCAGCCGCAGGCGCACGCCGCGCGGCTCATCCCACTTGCGACCCAGGCTGAGCAGGCGGTGCAGCAGGCGAAAGCGCCGCTGCGGCAGGCCCGACAGCGCCACATCGTCGAGGCCGAAGCGCAGCACCGTCCAGACGATGACCAGCAGGCGCGAGAAGTACCTCATGCGCTGGCGCGTCCGCCGGGCATGACCGCGGCCGCGCTCTTGACGAGTGCGGCCAGCGCCGCGCCTGCCGTGCGGCTCCAGCGCGCCAGCTGATGCGCGGCCATCGGCCCTACCAGCGCAGCGAGGTCATCCTCGATGTCCCAGCGCAGGTTCTCAATCAGCCAGTTGATCGCGCCGGCCAGCGCCACATCGCCGCTGACGTTGACTTCGGGACGCTGCCCGCTGAGCGTGGACAAGGCCATCAGCGCCGGGTTGGACGCGTCGATCTCGATCCGCAGCGGCTCGCCCTGCGCCTGATCGACGCGCTCGAACAAACCGGCCGGCGTGATCGCCAGCACCAGATCGGGCGCGGGCGGCAGCAAGGCAGGCCAGCCGCGCAGATGCACCAGCACCTGGCGCCCGGCAAACAGCCTGAGGCGATCCATCGCCACGCTCTCGCGCGAGATGACATGGTTGAGCATCAGGCAGATGCGATCCTGCACCGCCGGAGCCAACAAATTCGACCAGTCTTGCAACATGGGGGGCGATTGTAGGCAGGGCTTCTCGAATCAGCCCGGTTCGGGGTCTTGGAGCGACTCGCATTTACGAGAGAATCCGCGCGATCCGTGCCGTGCGAGGGGCCATGAAGCGCCAACCTCGCAGGCGAACCCGGCCCACGCCGGTGGCGCGAATGGCCTGGAGCCAGCTGACAATGTTTGAGGACCGGAATTACAAGAGGACGTTCTACAGCGCGCCGCAGTCGGTCGAGTCCCTGATCGCCGCCCTGCTTGAACCGGGGCTGATCGTGCTGTGCTATCTGGCCGTCAATGCGGCCTTCGGCGAGCCGGTGCTGCGCTCCACGCTGGTCCTGTGCCTGCTGGTCTTTGCCCTGACCTTCCCGGGGCGCAACCGTTTTGGCGAGCATCCGGCCAGCGCCTTCGTCAACGTGCTCGGCTCCTGGCTGATGCTGCTGTCGATCCTGGCACTGTGCGCGTACGCGACCAGCAGCTTCAGCTATTTCAACGATGACGTGCTAATGTGGTGGGTCGGCCTGACGCCCTTGCTGCAATGCCTCGCCATTGAGATCGGCCGGCGCATCCGCTGCTGGCACAACGCCAGGCCCGAAGCCCGCCGGCCGGCCGTCATCGTCGGAGCCGGCAGCCTCGGCGCCAAGGTCGCGCGGGCCTTGCGCGACGGCGCCGACTCGGGCTCCGTCTGCCTGGGCTTCTTCGATGACCGCCAGCACGACCGCCTGCACGCCGAAGCCGCCAACCAGCTGCTGGGCAGGCTGGACGACGTCAGCCACTTCGTGCGCCGCCACGGCGTGCGCGAGGTCTACATCACGCTGCCGCTGGGCACCCAGCCGCGCATCCTGGCACTGCAGGAGCAGCTGCAGGGCACCACAGCCTCGCTGTTCTTCGTGCCCGATGTATTCGGCATCTCCATCATCCAGGGTCGCCTGCAGGACCTGAACGGCGTACCGGTCGTCGGCATCTGCGAAACCCCGTTCACCGGCACCAATGAGCTGACCAAGCGCATCAGCGATGTGGTGCTGGCCAGCCTGATCCTGCTGCTGATCTCGCCGCTGCTGCTGCTCATCGCCATCAGCGTCAAGCTCAGCTCACCCGGCCCAGTCATCTTCAGGCAGCGCCGCAACGGCCTGGATGGCGAGGAAATCATCGTCTACAAATTCCGCTCGATGCGCGTGCTCGACGATGGTGCCGTGGTACGGCAAGCCACCAAGGACGACCCCCGCATCACCCGCTTCGGCGCCTTCATCCGCCGCACCTCGCTGGACGAGCTGCCTCAGTTCATCAACGTGTTGCAGGGCCGCATGAGCATCGTCGGCCCGCGCCCGCATGCGGTCGCGCACAACGAGCAATACCGGCAGCTGATCAAGGCCTATATGGTGCGCCACAAGGTCAAGCCCGGCATCACCGGCTGGGCCCAGGTCAACGGCCTGCGCGGCGAGACCGACACGCTGGAGAAGATGAAAGCCCGGGTCGAATACGATCTGGAATACCTGCGCAACTGGTCGCTTGCGCTCGATCTTCAGATCATCGCGCGCACCGCGCGGCTGGTGCTGTTCGACCGCAATGCCTACTGAGTGAAGACTGACGACGTGACTCCACGACCCCTCTCCCGCCACGCCGTGCTTCGCTGCCTCGCGTTGAGCCTGGGCCTGCCACTCGCGGCCCTGGACGCCGCCCATGCGCAGGGCGACGCCAAAAGCCCGTTCTATCTGGGAACCTCGCTGGCGCTGAGCCATGTCTCCAACGTGTATCGCCTGCCCGAGGCCAATGTGCCCAACAGCGACGAGGTGCTCACCACCAGCCTGCTGGCCGGCCTGGACAAGCCCTTCGGCCGCCAGCGCTTCTTTGCCGATGCCGCCTGGCGCGACAACCGCTATCGCCGCGAGCGCAGCCTCGACCACGCCGGCTACACGCTGAACGCCGGCATGGACTGGGCCGCACTCGACAAGCTGGCCGGCCGCCTGCTGCTGCGCTCCACCCGCAATCTGGCCCAGTACAACCTCAGCAGCGAACTCGACCCCTTGCGCGCGAAGAACCTGGAACGCAATGAGCTGATGGAGTTCTCGGCCCGCTACGGTCTGGCCGGCAAGCTGTCGCTGGAAGGCGGCCTGGCACATCAGACGCGCGACTTTTCCGCCGCGTCCTACCGGGTGCTCAATTTCAAGCAGGACAGCGCCTTCGCCAGCCTGGGCTGGCGCAGCAGCGGCGCCCTGCGCTTCGGTCTGACCGGCCGCCACACCGAGGGCCAGGGCTACGCGCGCGTGCTGGTCTTCGTGCTGCCCAACGACTATCGGCGCCAGGATCTGGAGCTCAGCAGCGAGTGGACCGCCAGCGCCGCCAGCACGCTGAACGCCAGGCTGGGCGTGAGCCGGATCGACAACAGCAATTCGGGCATCGACAACTTTTCCGGCCTGACCGGTCGCCTTGCATGGGAGTGGGCGCCCAGCGGTCGGCTGAAACTCAACACCGCCATCGCACGCGACACGGTGCAGGAGAACTACTTCAAGGGCGGCAACTCGCTGGGCGCCGAAGTCAACCGCGTCACCAACAGCCTGCAGCTGGGCGCCAGCTACGCGCTGGCGGCCAAGATGCAGGTGGACGCCGGCCTGAACATCAGCCGCATGGACCGCAGCGACAACGGCGCGGCCAGCGAGCGCTCGCAGGGTTTCAACATCGGCCTGCGCTGGCAGCCGACACGCCACAGCCAGCTGGGCTGCCAGTACAACCGCGAACAGCGCCGCAGCGAGATCGCGGTGCTGAACTACAGCGCCAGCAGCACCAGCTGCTATGGCCAGCTGACACTGCGATGAACAACAAGAGGGAGCAAGGGATGACCGTGAACACGAAGAAGAACAAGATCCTGCTGACAGGCGCCGCCGGCTATATCGGTTCGCACACCTGGCTGGCGCTGCTGGCCGCTGGCTTCGAGGTGGTGGGCGTCGATGACTTTTCCAACAGTTCGCCCGAGGTGCTGAACCGCCTGGCCGAGCTGTCTGGGCAGACGCCGCAGTTCGAGCGGGCGGATGTCTGCGATGCGGCAGCGATGAACGCGGTGTTCGAACGCCACAAGATCGCCGCCGTGGTGCACTTCGCGGCCTTCAAGGCGGTGGGCGAGTCGACCACGATGCCGCTGGCCTACTACCGCAACAACCTCGGCGGCCTGATCAACACTTGCGAGACCATGCGCCGCCATGGCTGCAGCCGCATCGTCTTCAGCTCCAGCGCCACGGTCTACGGCGCGCCGGAGTCGCTGCCGCTGCGCGAGGATGCACCGGTCTCGGCGACCAACCCCTACGGCCAGACCAAGCTGATGGGCGAGACCATCTTGCGCGACCTGGGCGCTTCCGACCCCGCTTGGCAGACCGCTTGCCTGCGCTACTTCAACCCGGTGGGCGCGCATGAGAGCGGCCGCATCGGCGAGGACCCGCGCGGCATTCCCAACAACCTGATGCCCTATGTGGCCCAGGTCGCCGTGGGCCGGCGCGCCGAGCTGGCCGTGTTCGGCGACGACTACGACACCGTGGACGGCACCGGCGTGCGCGACTACATCCATGTGCTCGACCTGGCCGAAGGCCATGTGGCGGCGCTGCGCTACCTGCTGGCCGGCAGCGATGGCATTACCGTCAATCTGGGCACCGGGCGCGGCAACAGCGTGCTCGAGGTGGTGCGCGCCTATGAAGCCGCCAGCGGCCGGCCCGTACCCTACCGCATCGCGCCGCGCCGCCCGGGCGACGTGGCCGCCTGCTACGCCGACCCCGCGCTGGCGCTGGAAAGACTGGGCTGGCAGGCCCGGCACGACCTGCGTCGCATGTGCGAGGACAGCTGGCGCTGGCAGCAACTCAACCCCAAGGGCTTTGCCGCAGCCTGAGAACACAGCAGCACATACAAGGAATGGGAGCTCGTGATGAATGGTGAACAGATTCAGGTGCAAGGCGTGATCATGGCCGGCGGCAGCGGCACAAGGCTGTGGCCGCTGTCACGCGCCGGCTACCCCAAGCAGTTCCTGGTGCTGGAGGGCAATGCCAGCCTGTTTCAGCAGGCCGCGCAGCGCATCGCCGATCTGGCGGGCCCGCAAGCGCAAGACCTGACCCTGCTGCCGGCGCTGATCGTTGGCAACGAGGAGCACCGCTTCCTGGTGCTCGATCAGCTGCGCGAAACCGCGCTGGAGCCCGGCGCCGTGCTGCTCGAACCCATGGGTCGCAACACCGCGCCTGCCCTGACGCTGGCCGCGCTGCAGGCGCTGGAAGACGGCCTGGATCCGGTGCTGGTGGTCACGCCCGCCGACCAGACCGTCACCCAGCCCGAGGTCTTCACCGCCGCGCTGCAGCGCGCGGTGCGCGAGGCGGCCAATGGCGCCATCGTGATCCTGGGCATCACGCCCGAGCGGCCCGAGACCGGCTACGGCTATATCCGCACCGAGCAGAAAGGTGCCGCGCTGGCCGTGGCGCAGTTTGTCGAGAAGCCGGATCTGGCCACCGCCGAACGCTATCTGGCCGAAGGCAGCTACTTCTGGAACAGCGGCATGTTCGTGCTGCGCGCCAGCAGCTGGATCGCGGCGCTGGGGCGCTTCCGCCCCGACATCCTGGACGCCACGCGCCAGGCCTTCGCCGCACGGAAGGTGGACGACAAGTTCGTGCGCCCGGGCAAGGCCGAGTTCGGCGCCGTGCCCAGCGAATCGGTGGACTATGCGGTGATGGAGCGCTGCCCCGGCAGCGACATCCCGCTGCTGATGGTCGAGCTGGATGCCGGCTGGAACGACCTCGGTGCCTGGGAAGCCGTCTGGCAGGTCGGTGCCAAGGACGAGTTCGGCAATGTGCTGCGCGGTGACGCGCTCGCCAGCGACAGCCGCAACACCCTGGTGCAAGCCACCAGCCGACTCGTCAGCGTGGTGGGGCTGGACGATGTGGTGGTGGTCGAAACGCCGGACGCTGTGCTGGTGGCCGACCGCAGCAAGAGCCAGGACGTCAAGAAGATCGTGCAGCAGCTGCAGCAGAGCCAGCGCGGCGAGATGAACCTGCACCGCAAGGTGCACCGCCCCTGGGGCTGGTACGACAGCATCGACGCGGGCGAGCGCTTCCAGGTCAAGCGCATCATGGTCAAGCCGGGCGCCTCGCTCAGCTTGCAGATGCACCACCACCGCGCCGAGCACTGGATCGTCGTTTCCGGCACCGCCGAAATCACCAACGGCGACAAGGTGCTGCTGCTCAGCGAGAACCAGAGCACCTACATCCCGCTCGGCCAGACCCACCGCCTGGCCAATCCGGGCCGCCTGCCGCTGGAGATCATCGAGGTGCAGTCGGGCTCTTACCTCGGTGAGGACGACATCGTGCGCTTCGAGGACACCTACGGGCGCAAGTAGGCGTCCGTGCGCTGAAGCGGCGCGCCCGCTGCGCGCGGGTGCGAGGCTCGGCCTGCGATCAGGCGGCGCTCATCAGCAGCCGCACATCGCGATCGCCTGGAAGGTTTGTGGCGCGCGCCCGGCTTGCTGAACCCTCACCTCCGCCTTGTAGTCCGTGTACTCGCAAGACTCGCCTTTGGTCTTGGCACAGCTGCTCGTCCCGGGAGCATAGGAGATCCGCGCCTGGATTCGTTCTGAGGCGTACTCGTCGATCCAGCGGCCGCGCTTGTCCCCCTTCACTGAGTTGCCTCGATGCGTCTTGTGGGGGAGCTCGATGGCTTGGCCGTCAAGCGTCAGATGAAGCGGATCCTTCACTTCGAGCCCGGTGAAGAAGTGCACGACGGGCTGTGCGGAGGAAGGCGAGCACGCGAGGTTCTTCACCCGGACATGGCAACCGCACGCGAGCTTCTCGCCCGCCACGCAGCCTGGCGGTGCCACGGCCTGCGCCTGTGCCTGAGCTCGCGCCGAGGTGGCGATCAGCGAAGGAATGGCAAGCGCCGCCAACAGCAGGGCGACGATGTGCAGCAGGGTTCTCTTGGCTCGCATCACGCTCAATCTCTACACACTTCAACGGCGGGCCCCCAAGCCCGTGACGACGACACGACTTTGGCGCTCCCTTTGGCCGCGCGATTCGCGCCTTCCATGGCGCCCGGCTGAATTCAGGGCTGCAGTTTCAGAGACAGTTGGCGGCTTCGTACAGCGGCCGGATGACCAGTTCGCCAAGGCAGCGCGGCCACAGCAGAAAGGCGGCTTGCAGCTTAACCCTTGTAGGCCCGGATGGACCGGACCTTGCCGTCAAGGTCGAGCTCGATGGTGTCCACGACTTCCAGCTCCACTGAGTTGTTGACCACGATGCGAAGCCGGGCCGCAGCGCATTGATGTCCCTCGAAGAACTGTCGAACCCGAATCTGAAGCTGCGCTGCCTCACGAAAGTTCTTCAGTGTCTCTGCCAGTACCGCCGCCTTGCCGTGCGCTTCAAGGTTCCAGTCCTGAAGATGCACGTCATCGGCCAGCAGGGCCGCAATGGCATCAATGTCCTTGGCCTCGTAGGACTTCAAGAATGCAGCGAGTACGTCGATGGGCTTCACGGTCTGGGTTCTGATGCTGAGTTGAGGGATTCTTGTTGAGGCCCGCAGCCGCTGAACGATGCAGGAAGCGGCGACTTACGCAAGCCGCAACGCCGCCTTTGC
>NZ_JBILQK010000104.1:0-10358 GCF_044373315.1 Roseateles sp.
GTGGAAAGCCAGCCCGGCACCGGCAGCTGCTTCAGTTTCGAGCTGGTGCTGGAGCGGGCGCCGGCCGCTGCGCCGGCCTCTTCAGAGGCCGAAGCAGACAAGGCTTCAGAGCAGCACGACGCCTGAACCGGTCGTCGTGCGCGCTTCCAGGTCGCGGTGCGCCTGTACCACCGCGCCCAGGCCCTGGTAGCGCTGCTCGATGACGATCTTCACCTGACCGCCGACGACCACGCCGAACAACTCGTCCGCCATGGCCTGCGTGGACTCGCGCGTGGCCAGGTGCGTGAACAGCGTCGGCCGCGTCACGTAGAGCGATCCCTTGGCCGCCAGCGTGCCCAGCGACAGCGGCGGCACAAAGCCCGAGGCATTGCCGTAGCTGACCATCAGGCCGAAGGGCGACAGGCAGTTCAGCGAACCCTCCCAGGTGTCCAGGCCCACTGAGTCGTAGACCACCTTGACGCCAGCGCCGCCGGTGATCTCGCGCACGCGGGCGGCAAAGTCCTCACGCCGGTAATTGATCGCGAGCGCGGCGCCATGGGCCAGCGCCAGCGCGCATTTATCGTCCGAGCCTGCCGTTGCGATCAGGCGCAGCCCCAGCGCCTTGGCCCATTGGCAGGCGATCAGGCCAACGCCACCCGCGGCTGCATGGAACAGCACGAAGTCACCCGCCGCCAGCCCGCCTTGCGGCAAGGTTCGGCGCAGCAGGTACTGCGCCGTCAGGCCCTTGAGCATCATGGCCGCGCCGGTGTCGAAGTCGATACCGTCCGGCAATCGCACCACGCAGCGGGCCGGCATCACGCGGGCCGTGCAATAGGCACCGGGCGGCTGGCTGGCATAGGCGGCACGGTCGCCGACCTTCAGATGCGTGACGCCCTCGCCCACCGCCTCGATCACGCCCGAGGCCTCCATGCCGAGCGAAGCCGGCAAGGGCAGCGGGTAGGCGCCGCTGCGGTGATAGACATCGATGTAGTTCAGTCCCAGGGCCTTGTGGCGGATGCGGATCTCTCCCGGCCCAGGCTCCCCAACCTGGACCTCGACCACCTGCATGGCCTCGGCAGCTCCGGGCTGTGCGATCTGTATGGCTTGCTCGCGACGCGTCATCGTGTCTCCTTCAATGCAAAAAGGGCTTTTCCGCTATCGTGCCAGCCTTTGCCGATCTTTGTCGGTCTCGCCGCTTGTCCTTCTTGCTGCTGCCCTTGCCAACGCGACCCCCATGCTGACTCCGCGCCTTGCCCTGCTGCTGACTCTTCCGCCGCTGATGTGGGCCGGTAATGCGGTAGTCGGCCGCCTGATTGCGGGCAGCGTGCCGCCGCTGCTGCTGAACTCGCTGCGGTGGAGCATTGCCCTGCTGATCCTGCTGCCGCTGGGGCGCCGTCTGCTGGGCGATCTGCGCCCACTGCTGTCGCGCTGGCGCTATTTCGCGCTGATCGGTTTTCTCGGCATGGGCTGCTACAACGCGCTGCAGTACCAGGCGCTGCGCAGCTCCAGTGCACTCAATGTGACGCTGATCGCCGCCAGCCTGCCGGTCTGGATGCTGGCCATCGGTGCCCTGGTGTACGGCGTGCGCCCGACTCGCCAGCAGATCATCGGCGCCCTGCTCTCGCTGTCAGGTGTTCTGCTGGTGATCGCGCGCGGCGACTTGAGCACGCTGGCGCGTGTGCAATTCGTGCCTGGCGACCTGCTGATGCTGCTGGCTGTCTTCACCTGGGCGCTCTACAGCTGGCTGCTGGCCCGACCGCCGGCCCATATGCAGGGCGAGCAGCGGCCCGACTGGGGCTGGGCCGAGATGCTGCTGGCCCAGACCCTGTTCGGGCTGGCCTTTGCCGGCAGCATGGCCGGCCTGGAGCAGCTCTACACCCCGCAGGCCGTGCACTGGGGGCCAGGTCTTGCCGCCACGCTGCTGTTCGTGGCGCTTGGCCCCTCGTTGATCGCCTACCGCTGCTGGGGCCTGGGCGTGGCGCAGGCCGGCCCGACCGTGGCGGCCTTCTTCGGCAACCTCACGCCGGTGTTCGCGGCGCTGATGTCGGCGGCCCTGCTGGGCGAATGGCCGGCCTGGTACCACGGCGCGGCCTTCGCGCTGATCGTGCTGGGGATCACCGTGTCGTCGGCGCGGCGTCGAGCCTGAGCGTCTGCACCGCAGGCCCGGGCAGAAAGGGCATGGGATCCGCGCGCAACCAGGCCTCATGATCCGCACGATAGTAGGGCGACAGCGGGTGGCCGCTCTGCCCGCCCGGCACCGCCAGAATCCCCTGGGCCTCGCGCCCCGGCGCCACCACCATGCGCTGTGACTGCCCATGCACGCGCAGTTGCACCCGCGGCATGTGGCGGTCGCCCGCCAGCGGTGTGTCGGGCATGTCCAGCCAAGCGGCGAGCCACGCCGGCAGCGCGCTGCTCAGCGGATGGCGGATGGCCGCGCGGTTCTGCTCGCCCCAGCTCAGTGAGGCGATGCGGCCGTCCGGTGTGGTTTTCAGCAGGGCCTCGCGGCTGTCCAGCACCGCCTGTTGCAGCAGCGCCGGCCAGGAGGCCGTGCCTGAAGGCAAGGCATCGGCGCGGCGCGACTTCAGCAAGGCCCAGCCGGGCGTTTCGGTCGCGAGCTTCAGATCCTGCAGCTTGAGCTGGCGGGTTTCCAGCTGGGCCGCCAGCGGCGCAAACAGGCGCTCCAGCACCCGCTCGCGCCAGGCGCGCAGCAAGCGGTAGCCCACGGCTTCTGGCGCGGCCGCGTCGGCGCTGCGCTCGATGGCCTCGCGATACTCGGCCAGGCCATGCTGACGCACGAAGTCCGGCGTCAGCACCTCGTCGAGCAGCAGCCGGCGCCAACGCTGCAGAAACAGCGCGCGGTGATCCAGCTGGATCTCGTGCAGCGCCGCTTCGTCGAAGCGCTGCCGGGCCAGCAGTCCGTCGCGGATCTGCTGCCCGCGTGCGCCCAGGTCGTAGCCGCCGTCGCCGATCAATGCCAGCGCCGCGCCACCGACCACCCGCGCATTGGCCGTCCAAAGCCGCCCGTCCGCCGGCTGCAAGACGGTGGGCCAGGCCGGGTCGTCCGGCGACAGCCAGCCGACCCAGCCCTGGCGACCATCGCTCCAGTCCTGCGGCAGGTCCAGGCTGTCCAGCCGGCGCTTCGGGATCGCCGCGATCAAGGTCCAGCCGATGCGGCCCTGTGCATCGCCCACCACCAGGTTCTGCGCTGGCATGCCGGCGCCGCGGGCCAGCCGCAGCGCCTGCTCGGCGCTGTCTGCCGATTCAAGATCGAGCGTACGCATGTTCAGGCCCTCGGGCGCATGCGCGACCCAGCGCAATGCGTACTGCGCGAAAGGCGCGTCCAGCACCGGCCCCCACTCGGTCTCGCGCACCTCATGCTCGACGCTGCTGCCGTCGGCCAGTTCGATGCGCTCGACGTGACGCTTCAAGGGCTGTTCGCCCTTGGGGCCGAGATAGCGCTGGCCATCGGCGCTCAATCGCAGCTTGACCACATCGGCCCAGTCGGCCGTGCTGTTGGTGAAGCCCCAAGCAATGCGCCCATTGCTGCCGGCGACCACAGCCGGCGTGCCCGGCAGCGTGACCCCGGCCACACGGCGCAGCTGGCCCGCGCCGTCCCGCCAGGACAGGCTGGCCTTGAACCAGGTGCCCGGCACGCGCAGGCCCAGGTGCATATCGTCGGCGACGATGGCTGCACCGCCGCCATCGCTGCTGAGGCTGCCGGCGACTGCGAAGTTGTTGCTGCCACGGTCGCGATGGCTTCCGTCAGCATCGCCGGCGTCGACAGGGCCGAGCCCTGCAGTCTTCGCGCGGCGCAGCACCTCGGGCCACAGCGCGTCAGGCACGGGCAGCGGCTGCGCCTGACTGCCATCCAGCGTAGCCTGCCAGTCGGCGCTGTGCTGGGTCAGGAAGGCATACCAATCCGGACCGACCAGTTCATGCAGAGCCTGCATCGCCAGGTCGTCGCGGCCCTGCGATGCCTGCAAATCCAGATACATGCTGAGCACCACCAGCAAGGAGTCGCCGGGTTGCCAGGGCTTGGGTGACTGGCGTAGCAACCAGTACTCGGGCGGCCGGGACGCCAGCGCGGCCAGTCCGGCATTGACGCCCTCAGCATAGGCTTGCAGGAGCTCGCGGTGCGCGGCCGGTAGGGCGACCAGTGCCGCCTCGGCCCGGCTGCGGAAACGATGCAGCCGGCGCGACTTGTCCAGCGCCAGCGCCTTGGCGCCAACCAGCGCCGAAAGCTCACCCGCGGCATTGCGCCGCAGCAAGTCCATCTGGAAGAAGCGCTCCTGCGCATGGGCAAAACCCAGCGCCCGCGCAGCATCCGCGCGGCTGGCCGCTTCAACGCTCAGGTAGCCGTGCTCATCGCGGCTCAGCTCCACCCCGGCGCTCAGGCCTGGCAGCACGCGCTGGCCCTCGTACTGGGGCAGGCTGGCGCGCAAGCCCAGCGTCGCCACCCCAAACACCAGCAAGACGAGCAGCAGCAGCGTCAGGCCAAGAAGCCGCGACCATTTCCATATCCTCCTGCGAGCCATGCGCACTCCCCCGCCAGCGTGTCAACGCGGGGATTGTGCAGGCGCACGGCGCGCCGCGGACTCAGAAGGTTCCCGGGTAGGCGCCGCCGTCCAGCAGGATGTTCTGACCGGTCAGATAGCCGGCCTGCGCGCTGCACAGCATTGCGCAGATCGCACCGAACTCGGCGGCCGTGCCAAAGCGCTGGGCCGGAATGCCCGCCCGGCGCTTGGCAGCCATTTCATCCGCCGAGGCGCCGGTCTTGGCAGCACCGGCCGCCATGGTCTTCTGCAGGCGCTCGGTGTCGAACGCGCCCGGCAGCAGGTTGTTGATCGTCACATTGCGGCCGGCAATGGCGCTCTGGCGCGCGATACCGGCCACAAAGCCGGTCAGGCCGGAACGTGCGCCATTGGACAGGCCCAGCACATCGATCGGCGCTTTCACCGCGCCCGAGGTGATGTTGACAATGCGGCCGAAGCCGCGCGCCGACATGCCATCCACCGTGGCCTTGATCAATTCGATCGGCGTCAGCATATTGGCGTCCAGCGCGGCGATCCACTCATCGCGGCCCCATTGGCGGAAGTCGCCGGGCGGCGGCCCGCCGGCGTTGTTGACCAGGATGTCCACCTGCGGGCAGGCTGCCAGCGCGGCAGCACGGCCCTCGGCCGTCGTGATGTCGCCCGCCACGGTGCGCACCTCGACACCGGGGTAGGCCGCGCGGATGGCCGCTGCCGTGGCCTGCAGCGCTTCTTCACCGCGCGCGGTGATCACCACATTGACGCCCTCGGCGGCCAGCGCCTCGGCGCAGCCGCGCCCCAAGCCTTTGCTGGCCGCGCACACCAGCGCCCAGCGCCCTTGAAGTCCCATGTCCATCGTACTTACCTCATCTCCATCGCGTCAGCAGCCACACGCCAGCCAGCACCAGCGCGGTACCGGCGGCAACCCAGGGCGTGAAGGGCTCGCCGAGCAGCCACACGCCCATCAGAATCGTCGACATCGGGCCGATCATGCCGGTCTGTGCCGCCAGCGTGGCACCCAGCCGCTCGATCGCCATCATCACCATCAGAACCGGGGCAAAGGTGCAGGCGGTCGCGTTCAGCAGCGAAAGCCACAAGACCTCGGGCGCCAACGTCGCCAGCGAATCCAGCGGCCGCAGCAGCAAGAACTGCCCGATGCACAGCACGCAGGCGATGCTGGTGGCCAGACCGGTCAGGCGCAAGGCGCCCAGGCGCTTGACCTCCTCGCCGCTGTAGACAAGGTAGACCGCATAGCTCACCGCGCTGCCGAACACCAGCGCTGCTCCCAGCACCACGTCGGAACCCTGCAGCTTCAACTCCTGCCCGAACACCAGCAGCACGCCGGCATAGCTGATCGCCAAGGCAAGCAGTTGCCGCCCGGTGACCCGGCGCTTGAAGAGCAGCCAGCCCAAACCCAGCACCAGGGTCGGGTTGAGATAGAGGATCAGGCGCTCGAAGCTGGCGCTGATATAGGCCAGGCCGGCGAAGTCCAGAAAGCTGGCCAGGTAATAGCCCGAGAAGCCCAGGCCCAGCAACACCAGCCAGTCACGCCGCGTCAGCGGCGGCTTGCCCCGCCCGGCCCACCAGGACAGCAGCAGAAACAAGGGCAGCGCAAACAGCATGCGCAGCATGATCAGCGTGACGGCGTCAACGCCGTGGCGGTAGGCCAGCTTCACGATGATGGCCTTGCCCGAAAACGCAATCGCACCGCCACCGGCGAGCAGCAGGCCGGGCCAGAGCGGTGAGGAATCGGGGGCGGCGCGGGCGGCGGTCATGGGCTGACCATTCTAGGGAGGCCATGCCGGTGCGGAGGTACGCGGTGACCGCAGGTCGCCCTGGCCTGCTGCGCTTGTAATCGGCCCTGGCTCAGCCTTGCAGGCCGCGCTGCCCATGCAGGACATGGGCAGCCCTTCGCCAGGCGTCGGACAAGCCGCAGGGCTTGTCCGACGCCCTGGCTCAGCGCCAGAACTTGCCGTCGGGGCCGACGATGGAGAGGTCGGCGTAGTCCAGACCGGTGTGGTCATTCGGACTGAAGCTGAGCTCGAGCCCGCCGAGGTCGATCTTGCCCAGGCCGTCCAGCGCCTTCAGCAAGCTGGCCCGGCTGGGCTCCTTGCCGGCCTTGCCAAGCGCCGTGACCAAGACCTTGGCGGCGGCAAAGCCTTCCAGATTGGCAGGGGTCAGCTCGGCGCGACCCGCTGCTGCGGCCAGTTCGCGCGCTTCGCGCACCATCGGCGTTCCCATCGAGCGCTCGGAAGGAAAGACCTGGCTGATCACGACGCCTCGCGCCTGCTCGCCAAGCTGCTTGATGAAGCCCGAAGAGGCATTGTTTGACAAGGTCAGCAGTTGCGCACTGGAACCAGCCGCCCGCAACAGTTTCAGCCCGGAGCTGACAGCATCGCCGGTGCCGATGAAGAGCACCGCCTGGGTGTCCGCCTTGACCACCTGCGCGATCAAGGGACCGAGCTCCGGCTTGACGCGCGGAAAAGTCAGCTGCGCCACGGCCTGCAGCTTGGCCTGCTGCAGTCCTCTGAGCGCACCGGCCGCCGAATCGGTGCCAAAACTGTCGTCGACATGCAGCAAGGCAATGCGGGTGACCCCGGTGGCCACCAGGTGCTGAATCGCTCGCTCGGCCTCGCGTTGGTAGGTCGCGCGCACATTGAAGACGTGCTTGTTCACCGGCTCATGCAGCAGCATCGCGCCGGTGGACGGCGCCACCAGAGCCAGACGGTGCTGGGCCAGCAGCGGCAGCACAGCTTCGGTGTGCGGGGTGCCGCGCGTCAGGAACAAGGCCAGCACGCCCTGCCCGATCAGCTTCTCGGCGTTGGCCGCAGCCAACTTGGGATCGAACTTGTCGTCGAGCGAGATCAGCTCGATCTTCTGCCCGCCCACACCGCCGCGCGCGTTGACGGCGTCGAAGTAGAGCTTGGCGCCATCGGTGATCTCCTTCACGCCGGCCGCCACCGGACCGCTGAAGCCCGCCGTCTGGCCGATCTTGATCTGGGCCCAGGCCGGAACCATCAGACCCAGGCTGCAGACCGCTGCCACCCACAGTGAACGCATGCGCATGATTGAAACCTCGCCAGGCGACCGGTGCCGCCATCACTCGGCCGCATTGTGGCAAAGCCTTCTTGCCGGACTGTGGCAGAGAAGAGATGCCGGAGCATCCTGCGCGCAAGCCCGGCAACAGAGTGTGAATTTTTGACGAGCCGGCCGAGTATTCAAATCACTTTCATCAATTCAACTAAATCCAGCCTAAGCTCGGCCAATACAAGTCCCTGATGAAGATCGTCGTTGGAGTTCGCATGCGTTACCAAGACAGTGTTGTGAAGAGTGCGGAGTACCTGAGGCAGGCCTTGCCCTTGATGACCCGCCAGCGCGCCGCGCTGCATCCCCTCAGCTATGCGATTTGGTACGAGCATGTGAGCGGACACAACCCTGATCTGAGCCGCGAAGTCCAGGTCTTGACCGAACGGGGCCAAACCCTGGACGAGTTCGACACGCGCAGCCTCTACACCCGACATATCGACAGCAAACCGGCCTTGGATGAGCAAGTCGCCCGACGCCTCAGCGAGGGTCTGGCTCAGGTGCTGGGGGACATGTCGGACTCGGCGTTAGAGGCCGGCAGCGCGAGCGAACGCTTCGGCGATTCATTGGACATCTGGGTCCAGCAGCTGGGCGCAGCCGCCAGCTCGATGCCGCTGCGCGAGCTGCTGGCCGGCACGCGCGAGATGCGCGAACACATGAGCCGCCTGCGCCAGCGCCTTGACCGCAGCCAGCAAGAGATCGCATCGCTGCGCAAGGAGGTGCAGCAAGCGCGCGGCGAGGCCCTGATCGACGCATTGACAGGTCTGGCGAACCGCCGCGCCTTCGATCGCAGCCTGCAGCAAGTTCTGTCCAGCGACGAGGCCGGCACGCCGACCGGCCCCTGCCTCATCCTCAGCGACATCGATCACTTCAAACGTATCAACGACACGCACGGCCACGCCCTGGGCGACGAGGTGCTGCGACAGGTCGCGCACAGGCTCAAGAGCGTGGCGCACAGCCACCATCTGGCGGCCCGCGTCGGTGGCGAAGAGTTTGCCGTGTTGATGCCCAGCGCCGGCCTGCACGAGGCCATGATGCTGGCCGAGCAGATGCGCGAGCAGATCGCAGCACAGGATCTGAGCAGCGCCGGGTTCGATGGCGGGAAGGTCACCATCTCCCTGGGCGTCACGCAACTCGGCGCGACTGAAAGCGGTCAGGACTTCATGAAGCGGGCCGACCGGGCCCTCTACGCCGCCAAGCACGAGGGACGCAATCGCGTCTCGGTTCTGGCCGCACCGCTACCGCCCGAACCAGGCAGGCGTCTGGCAGCCTGATCGCAGTATCCGGCCGGTGCGGCCAGCCATGACGCGCGCCTTTCCCATGGATTGAAGCGCAGACCTTGGGCCACGTCCGATTTCCGACCCATAATGCGGCGCATGGCTGACATCCTTCTGGACGATTCTGCTGGCTGTAGCCTCAACCCGCCGATGGGAAAGGCACCATGCTGAAGCTGCCCCAGACCTCTCTGCGCGCCGCTGTGGCGCTGGCACTTGGCCTCGGTCTGATCGTGCCGACCGGCAGCCTGCTGATCTACGAAAGCAACCTGACCCACAGGGTCGCGATGGAAGACCTGCAGCGCGACCTGAACCGCGTGGTCGAAGTGCTCTCGCTGTCGCTGTCGGAGCCCATCTGGCAGGTCTCGCCCGAATTGGCACAGCCCATGATCGACGCGCAGTTCGACGATCCGCGCTTCGTCTCGGTGCTGATCAACGAGACAGCGGCGTCCAAGCCCTTTCTGGAGAAACGCACGGAGGGTGCCGTCGATCCGGCGCTGCTCCTCAGCCTGTCGCGCCCGGTGCTGCGTGATGGCCGCGAGATTGCCACCCTGACCGTCGAGGTGACCGCCGCCCCGCTGCTGGAGCGACGGCGCGCCGACCTGATCCGGACCCTGTGGCGCAGTGCCTTGACGCTGACGCTGTCACTGGCGCTGATCCTGCTCGTGCTGCAGCGCCGCGTGCTGCAGCCTATGGCCCGCCTCAGCCAGGCGGCTGCAAGGCTGGCCGTCGGCAAGCTGGACGAGCCCTTGATCACCCAGGGCGGCGATGAGATCGCGCGGGTGGGCGAAGCGATGGAGCGGATGCGGATCGCGCTTCTCAAGGCTTTCGAGGAGCTGCGCCAGCATGCCAGCACATTGGAGTATCAGGTCGCCGAGCGGACTGCAGAGCTGACCTCGGCCAATACGGAACTCACCCACGCCCTGGCCAATCTGAAGACCGCGCAACGCGAGTTGGTGGAGTCAGAGAAACTCGCCTCGCTGGGCCGCCTGGTGGCCGGCGTCGCGCATGAACTCAACACGCCGCTGGGCAATGCGCTGACCGTGGTCTCGGCACTGGAAGACCGCTGGGCCGCACTCGACGAGATGCTGTCCAGCGCCACACCGATGCGTCGCAGCGTGCTCGAAGAACTGGTCAAGGACACACGCCGAGGTCAGGACATCCTGCAGCGCAATGTGCGCAAGGCGGCCGACCTCGTGCGCGACTTCAAGCAGGTGGCCATCGACCAGACCAGCGACACCCGGCGCGACTTCGAACTGGCCCAGGTGATCGAGGATGTGCTGGTGATGGTGGAGCCCAGCTTCAAGCACACGCCCTTCTCGATCAAGACCGAGTTGCAGGCGGGCATCACGATGAACTCCTACCCTGGCGCCTTGGGGCAGGTCCTGACCAATCTGCTGATCAACGCGCTGGTGCATGGCTTTGAAGACCGTGAACAGGGCAGCGTTCGCGTCAGCTGCAGCCTCCTGGCCGATGGACAGGCTGAGCTGCG
>NZ_JBILQK010000234.1:0-2548 GCF_044373315.1 Roseateles sp.
GGCCTGAACAACCTCGCGTGGGTTCTTGTGCAGCGTGGCAAGCCGGGCGCGGTGGAGTACGCCAAACGGGCCGTGGAACTGCAGCCCACCAATGCGGCCATCGTTGACACGCTCGGTCTGGCTCTCGCTGCTGACAAGCAGTTCGAGGCGGCCCTGGCCACCCAGAAGAAGGCCATCGAACTGGCGCCGAACAGCCGCGGTCTCAAGCTGAACCTGGCCCGCATTGCCATGCAGTCCGGTGACAAGGCCCTGGCCAAGTCCGAACTGCAGGCGCTCGAAAAGCTGGGCACCACGTTTCCGCAGCATGCCGAAGTCAAGCGGCTGTTGAGCACTCTTTGAGGTTGATGCGCATGCACACCGTTCGCCGTTTGAGTACTGCCCGCCTGTTGCCCGTCGCGCTGGGTGCAGCCCTTTTGCTGGCCGCCTGCGGCGGCCCCTCCGATACAGCTTCGGTGGCATCGGCGACCGCAGCCTTCGAGAAGAAGGATTACGCTGCGGCCACCATCCAGCTGAAGAACGCGCTGCAGGCCAACCCGCAGTCTCAAGAAGCGCGCTTGCTGCTGGGGCTGACCTTGCTGGCCACCGGCGACGCCGCCGGCGCTGCCGTCGAGCTGACCAAGGCGCAGGAACTGCAAGCGCCCGACATCAAGGTGGTGCCGGCGCTCGCACGTGCGCTGCTGCAGTCGGGCGAACTGCCACGCTTGCTGGCGCAGTTCTCGAAGACCGAGCTTTCGGACCCCCTCGCAAACGCCGACCTCAAGACCTCGGTGGCCACCGCCTTTGCGACGCAGGGCGATCTGATCAAAGCCAAGAGCCTGTTGGCCGCGGAGAACCAGCTGGACCCCGCACTGGCCCTGCTGGAGGAAGGTCTGCAGCGAGAACCCGGCAACGAGCGGGCAGGCCTGATGAAGGCCGAGATGCTGCTGTACGGCAAGAACGATCCCGAAGGTGCGATGGCCGCCTTCCGCAAGGTGCTGGCCGCAGAAGCGAAGTCGGTGGCGGCGCGTGCCGGCATCATCAACATCCTGCTGATGCAGCAGAAGTTGGATGCTGCGCGCACCGAATTCGCTGAGCTGAAGAAGACCGCGCCCAACCATCCTGAGACGGTTTACTTCGACGCCCAGTTCGCCTTCAACGACAAGGACTACAAGAAGACGCGGGAACTCACTGAGCAGGTGCTCAAGAGCTTCCCGAACAATGTGCGGGTGCTGGAGCTGGCGGGTGCAGCCGAGTTCCGCCTGCGCAACTACCTGCCTGCCGAGGCCATGCTCAGCAAGGCGCTCAAGTTGGCGCCACAGCAGAGGCTCTCACGGCTGCTGCTCGCACAGACCTACTGGCGCACAGGCGAGCCGCAGAAGACCATCGAAACGCTCAAGCCCGTGCTGGACGCCAACCTGGCCGATGGCACGGCGCTTTCTCTGGCGGGTGAAGCCTACCTGCAGATCGGCGATGCCAAGGCTTCCGAGCAAGCCTTCCAGGCCGCGCTGAAGGCCGCCCCCAACGACGCCCGCGTGCGCACCTCTGCCGCCATGGCCCAGATGGCCCGTGGCAACAACAGCAGCGCCATCACCGAACTGGAAGCCGTGGCGGCGGGCGACAACGGCCCGCGCGCCGACCTGGCGCTGATCAGCGCCCGCCTGCGCCAGAACGATGTCGCCGGGGCGCTGAAGGCCATCGACGGCCTGGAGAAGAAGCTGCCCGACCAGGCGCTGCCGCACCAGTTGCGCGGCCGGGTGCTGACCTTGAAGAACGACTTGCCGGGCGCGGCGAAGAGCTTCGAGGCGGCCATCGCCAAGGAACCGGGCTACTTCCCGCCTGTGGCCAGCCTGGCGGCGCTGGACCTGGCCGCCAACAAGCCCGAAAAGGCCCGCGAGCGTTTTGCCGCCTTCATCCAGGCCCAGCCCAAGAGCTGGCAGGCGCACATGGCCATGGCCGAGCTTGAGGCGCGCGTCGGTGCACCGGCAGCCAAGGTCACCGAGGCGCTGCGCGCTGCCGTCAAGGCCAACGCCGGCGAGGCGCGGCCGCACATCGCACTGGTCAACAACCTGATCGGCCAGGGCGACGGCAAAGCGGCCCTGTTGGCGGCACAAGACGCCACCGCGTCATTGCCGAACAGCACCGAGGTGATGGATGCGTTGGGCCGCGCCGAGCTCGCTGCCGGCGACACGCAGCGTGCGCTGACGACCTTCAAGAAGCTTGCCGGCCTGCAGCCGCGCAACCCCATGCCCGAGATGCGCCTGGCCGAGGTGCACATGGCCGCCAAGGACAACGAATCGGCAGCGCGCGCGCTGCGACGCGCCGCCGAGCTCTCCCCTGGCAACCCGGCGGTGCCGCGCGCGCAAGCCCGGCTGGCGATGATGGATGGCAAACCCGATGAGGCCGTGAAGGTCGCACGCGACTTGCAGAAGCGGTTTCCGCAAGACCCGGTCGGCTTGACGCTCGAAGGTGATGTCGAGGCCAACCGCAAGAACTGGGACGCAGCGGCCAACGCCTACCGCGGCGTGCTGAAGCTGGGGCAGTCCTCTGAAGCTACGGCCAAGCTCCACAC
>NZ_JBILQK010000105.1:0-10337 GCF_044373315.1 Roseateles sp.
AAACAAGGAGATCTCGTCGCAAACCGGCATGAGCACCGCTTCCGTGGACTACCGGCTTCAGCGGATCGCTATCCGACTTTAGTCGTACGAACTGCAAGGCATCAGCAAAGAGGGCTGCGGCTTGCCGCCTGCTCGAATCCGCCTAGGTGATGGTCACCGACAGCGTATAGCCGTCACCAGACAACTCGGTCGAGATCCCTACACTGACGTAGAAGAGCCCAGGCCGATCAATGCCTGCAGAGTCGCAGACAGCCTGCGGCCGGGTCAGTGAGGCCATTCCTCTAGCGTCTTGATACTGCGCAGTCATGTCTTTTCGACAACGCGGGCATCCAGGAATGTCGGGCGCCAAGTCAACGATGCAGCGGCGGCAGCCATTGGACGATGAAAGCCGGCCTCACGGAGCTACGTACTCACCGCGCCACATTGGCGCCGAGTTGTCGGAAATGCTTGGCGCGATTTCGTACTTGGCGATGCCGTCGCCATCGTCTTCGCCTCCTGCACAGATAGCTCGATCAGATTTGAGCGTTAGGCTAGCGGCGTCTTGGCAATGACCCGAGTCGCCATAGGTTCCCTGACAAGTGGGCACCGCCAATGGACGCGAAACACACCTTCAATCAAGCGCTGCCCCGGATTTCGATGCTTCTGATGCGCGTCATAGCTGACAAGCCTGCTACCCCGCCTTCGGCACCAAAGCCGCTTTGCCCCACTGGTTCGGCGCCCAGGTGCATCGCATGTGAGTGCGCGGGCCTAGGCACGGTGTTGATATGCACTGTGCCGGAACGAAGCTTGCCGGGCAGGCTGTGGGCCAGCTGCAGATCGGATGTCCAGCCGGTAGCCATCAGTCCGTAGCGCGAGTCATTGGCCATGGCAATGGCTTCGTCCACCGTGTCGAAAGCCAACAAGCCCGCAACCGGTCCGAACAGCTCCTCCTGCATCAGCGGGTCCGCTGGCGACAGATCGACGGCGAGCGTCGGCGCCAGATGCAGACCCGATTGCACCGGCCCTGGCTGCAGCAGGCTGACACCTCGATCTTGTGCCTCTTGCAGCATGCGAGACACACGCTGGTGTTGGGAAGCATTGGCCAGCGGACCCATTGTGACCTCGGGATCCCGCGGATCCCCAGCTCGCAAGTCCGACATCCGGGCCAGCAGTTGTTGCTTCAAGCGCGCGAACAGGGGACGGTGCACCAGCAGCCGCGTGCCGGCCACGCAGACCTGGCCGGTATTGAAGGTGAAGCCTTGAACCAGCGCGTCAGCCACCGCGTTGAGGTCGCCAAGGTCGTCGAACACGATCTGTGGTGATTTCCCCCCGCACTCCAGAACCAGGGACTTGAGATTGGACTGACCCGCTGAGGCCATCAACGCACCGCCGGTCGCGCTGGATCCAGTGAACGTCAGTGCGTCGACATCCATGTGCAGCGCCAAGGCGCGGCCCGCCTGCGCGCCCAGCCCCGGCACGGCGTTGAACACCCCTGGGGGCATGCCAGCGCGGCTGGCCAGTTCCGCCAGCAGCAGGCAGCCCAAAGGAGCCACTTCGCTGGGTTTGAGGACGACAGTGTTGCCCATTACCAGCGCCGTAGCCACCTTCTGCATGGCGATGTAGCAAGGGAAGTTCCAGGGCGAGATCACCCCAACCACGCCGTGCGGGCGGCGTTGGTTGATGGCCAGTGTGCCCACTGCGGCGGGCACCAGTTCGTCCCGCAGAGTGGTGGCCAAGGCCGCCGTTTCGCGCACGGCCTCGATGGCTGACTTTAGATCGTCAACGCCCCAACTCAAGGGCATACCCATCTGCAGGCTGTCCAGCGTGGCCAGCTCGACGCGCGCTGCCTCCATGGCGGTTGCCCAGGCGAACAGATGCGCAGCCCGTTGCGAGGGTGCCAGGCCCGACCACCTGCCGTCCACAAATGCCGCCCGAGCTGCTTTCACTGCCTGGTCAATCTCGGCTTCGCTGCAGGCAGGCACCCTGGCCACACGCTCCGACGTGTGCGGGTTGATCACGTCAAACGTGACATCGGTCAGGGGCGCGACACGGTGACCGTCTATGAACGGCCTAGTATCAAAAACTGAGTTCATCATCAGAAGCGATAGTCGTAACGCAGTTGCCAGCTGCGCGCCGGCCCGGGAACGGCAATCTGGTACACCGAGAAGTCGATGTACTCCTTGTTCGTCAGGTTGCGCGCTGCCAGCGACACGGTCCAGGGGGCTTTGTCCTGGGTCAGGCTGAGCGACAGGTTGACGAGCCCGAACCCGCTTTGCACGCTCTGATCCTGGCCAGGATCCTTCGCGTTGCTCTGCTCGAAGTACATCTTGCCGCGATAGGTGTACTCCAGCCTGCCTGAGGCCAGCAAGCCGCCCACGGGCTGCTTGTCGAGCGTGGCCGCCACGGCGTAGGTCAGGCGCGGTGCACGCGGCAGATCGTTGCCGGTGTAGTCACGGGGCTGGCCGCGGGCGTCGCTGGTGACGAAGGTGCCGTACTTGGCGCTCAGCAGGCCAGCGGTCAGATCCATGCCCAGCGCACCGGCCAGTTTCGTTTCGTACTGCACTTCCAGCCCATGGACCTTCGCCTTGGTCGCGTTGCGCACCGCGCAATTCGACAGGTCACAGATGCGGGCCTGGATGTCGTTGTAGTCGTAGTAAAAGGCCGCCACGTTGAGCTGGCCAGTCTTGTTTGGCAGCGAGTGCTTGACGCCGCCCTCGTAGGCCACCACGGTTTCCGGGTTGAACGCATCCAGCGTGTTCGTACCGGGGTTGACGAAGGGCTGCACACCGCCCGACTTGAAGCCCTTGGAGATGCCGCCGTAAACCATGGCGTCCTTGCTCAAGGCGTAGTCAAGGCCGATGCGGCCGGACACGTCGTTGAAGGTGGACCGGTTCGTGACTGGCGTCGGTGGATCGATCACACCACTGCCGCCCACCCACGCGTCCTTGATCTCGCGGTTCAGGCGCAATCCGCCAGACACGCGCATCTTGTCCGTCAGCCGGTGATTGACGTCAGCGAAAAGCGCGTAGGCCGTGGCATTGGTCCTGCCATCCGAGTTCTGGAAGTTGGGCACGACCACGCCGTCGAGCTCGGCGTCTACGTCGCTGACGCGGTTCTCGGTCGCCTTTTGACGGTAGTAATAGGCGCCCAGCACCCAGTCGGTGCGGTCCTGCGTGACGGCCAACTGGAACTCCTGCGAGACCTGCTTGGCGGTCTGGTTGATGCGCTGCAGCCAGGTCTGCGAGAACGAGGACACGTCGCCGACGACCTTGCCCTTCTGATCCAGCACGCCGGTGATCGATTTCCAACTGACAGCAGAGTTGATCTCGCCGCTCAGCGTGAGGCCCAACACGCTGTCTTGCTTCTTGGACGCCGGATCAACCAGAAGGTGTGTGCGGCGGTAGCCCTGGTAGGTGGTCTCTACATCGACGCTGTTGTAGCCGATCGGCAGCGGTGTGCGTGGGTCGGCAATGGTGGCATACGACTGGTTGGAGGTATCGTCGATGAACTGCGCCAACAAGTCGGCAGTGACGGCACCCAGCTTGGTGCGCAGACGCAGGCGACCGGCGCTGTAGGCGTCGTCACCGACCATGTTGCCGGAGTTGATGTTGTAGACCGTGCCCTTGCCGCCGTTTGAGCCCACCAAGGCCACGCGCATCGCCGTGTCCGCTCCCAAGGGCACGTTCAGCTCTGCCTCCGCGCCGTAGGTGCTGAACGAACCCGCATTGAGTTCCACGCGCCCGCCGAACGTATTGCCCGGCGCCCGCGTGTTGATGTTGACCACGCCGCCTGTGGCATTGCGCCCGTACAGCGTGCCTTGCGGGCCCTTCAGGACTTCCAGGCCTGAGAGGTCGAACAAGCGCCCCAGCGCCTGGGACGACGTGCCGAGGTAGATGCCGTCGATGTGCACCGCCGACGAAGGGTCGTAGCCCAGACCCGTACTCCCGGCGCCTACACCGCGCAGGGTGATCAAGCCGCCCGTCTCGTAGGTCTGGATGGTCAGGTTCGGCACATTGAACTGCAGTTGCAGCGGTGTCGTGATGCCCGCGCTTTCCAGGAACTTGCCGCTGAACGATTCAATGGCAATGGGCACGTCCTTGGATTGCTCGGCGCGCTTGCGGGCGCCTGTCACCTCAACCCTCTGAAGGCTGGCGTCAACACCATCGCCAGCAGCGGCGTTCTGGGCTGCGACCCAGGGCGCGCCAAACAACGACGTCATGACGGCGGCAGACAGCAGTGTTCTACGGACCAGGAGCCGCGTTTTCGCACGCGGAACAGGGCGGACGCGGGGGGATCTGGTGGCAACGTGCATGGTAGGAATCCTTGTCTCCAGGAGTTGTTCGGGTTGTGGCTTCTTATGGCCGCATACGTTATCCCCTCACCCGAACGACGCGAATATCCCTCAAGGGGCAGTCCGAGCTAGCGCAACGCCTTGCAGCGTCGCTCCAGGCCAAGCCCACTGCCCACTTGGGGCCGGTTGGCGCGTTGGAGGCTGGCCTCCCAATGCGCCCCAGGCTAATCTGACGTGCGACTGAATTTCACGTCATACCAACAAAGCTGAACTCATGAGAACCGACGTCACACCCATGCTGGCCGAGCGTACTGACTTGGCCATTCCCGTCCCCTACCTGGTCTTCATTGGCGACATCCAGAACCCCACCGACGCGAAGACGGGTTACGGTCTGGTCGAATGGAGGCGCGATTGGTGCGCTGCGCAATGGCGTCTGCCCGGATGCCCGGTGGACCTGGGACTTCCCGAGCTTGCACCCACGGCCGCTCATGCCGCCGGTGCGCGTACGCTGGTCATCGGCGTGGCGCCGGCGGGTGGGCGCATCCCGGAGCATTGGATGCCAGCCTTGCTCGAAGCCTTGCGGGCTGGGCTGAACCTGGCAGCAGGCCTGCATGACCGCTTGGCGAACTACCCTGAGCTGGTGACGGCCGCGCGCGCCAGCGGCGTACGCCTGTTCGACGCCCGGCAGGCTCCTCCTGGGCTGGTGCTTCCGGTAGGAAGTGGCGCACGACGTAGCGGCCGACGGGTGTTGACTGTCGGCACCGATTGCGCCATCGGCAAGAAGTACACCGCGCTCGCGCTGGAGCGGGAACTGCGGGGGCGCGGCGTGGCGGCGGACTTCCGTGCCACCGGGCAGACCGGCGTGTTGATCAGCGGCGGCGGCCTGGCGATCGACGCAGTGGTTTCCGATTTCGTGGCTGGCACGGTGGAGATGCTGAGCCCTGCAGCAGACCTCGCGCATTGGGATGTCATCGAAGGCCAGGGCTCCTTGTTCCACCCGGCCTACGCCGGCGTGAGTCTGGGCTTGCTGCACGGCGCCCAGGCCGATGCCATCGTGCTGTGCCATGACACACGGCGCCACTGCATCGACGGCTACGACAACTTCCCGATGCCAAGCGTCGAAGAATGCATCGCACTGAACCTGCGATTGGGTGCGCTCACACAGCCGGCCATCCAGTGTGTGGGAATCAGCCTCAACACGCAGGGCATGTCCGCAGCGCAGCGACAGCAGGCGTGTGCTGAGTTGGCCGAGCGCACCGGCCTGCCGGTCACAGACCCGATCGCCATGGGCGTGCAGCCCATCGTCGATCGCCTGCTCCAACGCTGCAACTGACCACGGGACCTCCGAAACATGCGCTTCTTCGTCGCAGGAATGTTCCACGAAAGCAGTGTCTTCTCGCCCGTGTCGACCGGGCGGGCCAGCTTCAGCGCGTGGGGTGACGGCGAGCGCGAACCCATCGATCCCATTGGCGCAGGTCAGCAAGTGCTCGGTTATGGCGACCTGCTGGATGCGGTAGCCCGGTCAGGGCACCAGGCGCTGCAAGGCCCGCACTTCGAGGCCCAGCCGGCTGCACCCACGGACGCGGCCACCTTTGCCGATCTGAGTGAGCGCATCGCGGCCAGCCTTTCGCGTGCGGTGGCCGATCAGGCCAACGGGGGTGTGCAGGCTGTGCTGCTCTTTCTGCACGGCGCGCAGGTGGCAGCGGGCGAGGACGATTGCGAGGGGGCCTTGCTGGCGCGGCTGCGTCAGGTCCCCGGCGCACAAGACCTGCCGATCGGTGTGTTGCTGGACCTGCATGGCAATGCCACGGCAGCCATGGTGAGGCATGCCAGCGTGCTGGTGGCCTGCCGGGAGTACCCGCACACCGACTTCGGCGAACGAGCGCGACACCTGTCCGAACTCGTCGCGCGCACCGCGAACGGCGAGGTGCAGCCGCGCATGTGGCTGTGGCAACTGCCGATGGCCGGCCTGCTGCCCACCCAGGAACCTGAAGGTCAACAACTGTTGGCCGAGATGGCGCAGGCACAAGCGCGCCCAGGTGTGCTGAGCGTGTCGGTGTTCCATGGCTTTGCCCATGCGGACCATGCTGACGCCTGTGCCAGCGTCGTGCTGGTGCTGGACACGCGGCACGGCATGCATGAGGAAGACTCAGCCTGGGCCATTGCCGAGCCGCTGGCCAGCAGGTTTGCGCGGGCCTGTGAGACCTTTGCGCAGGCCCACCCGCTGATGGGTACCGAGGCGGCGCTGACACAGGCCCGCCTGGCCTTTGATCTTCGAGGCGGGCCCGTCGTGCTGGCGGACCGGGGCGACAACGCCGGTGCCGGTGGTGCCGGCGACACCACGCATCTGTTGCATGCGCTGCTGAAGGACCATGTGCGGCGGCCCTGGCCGGGCATGCTGGCCGTGGCGATGATTCACGATCCCGCCGCCGTGCAGCAAGCCCATGCGCTGGGCGTGGGCGGTGAAGCCGAGTTCGAGTTGGGCGGCCACTGCGCGGGCTCTGGCGAGCCGGTACGGCGTCGCATGCGGGTGCGCGCCTGTCGGTGTGATGCGCGGCAACTTCTTTTTGGCGGCCCGCTGTGGCAGCCTCTGGGTGACAGCGCCTTGCTTGAACTGGACGGCGTGCACATCGTGGTTAACAGCATTCGCCAGCAGGTGTTCGGCGCGCAGGTGTTCAGCGAACACGGGCTCGTCCCTGCCGCGTGTTCACTGCTCGTGGTCAAGTCGACCAACCACTTTCAGGCCGGCTTTTCATCGATGGCCAGCCACACCGTGCTGTCCGACCCGCCGGGCGCCACAGGCGAAGACCTTTCCGTCTACCCCTGGACCCGACTGCGGCGGCCGCTGTGGCCACTGGATGCTTTGCCTTTGCAGGAACGCGCCCATCCCCGCAGCCTGGATTGAGTCAAGCCACTGTCCTGTTCGCCGGTTTGCTCTGGTAGGCCATCAGCGGGTCCACAGCCTTGCCTGGCTGCGCGTAAGGGATGCAATGGAGAAACAGCGCGAAAAGTTCTGCCTGTGAGCCCACATCGAGCTTGCGGTGGATTGCCTTGCGGTGGTTCTTCACCGTGCCCTCGGCAACCGCCAGCTTCTCGGCCGTCAAGGCCGACGAGTAGCCGCTGATCATGTAGAACAGCACCTCGCGTTCGCGGTCGGTCAGATGCGCACTTCCGAAGTCAGCCAACGCGGCCTGCACCTTGGCGTGGGCAAGCGCTTCGTCATGGGACGCTGGCTTCAACTGCCGGTGCGTTTCATGCTGGGCCAACAAGGCATGCAGCACCGGCTCGACCAGCTCCAGTGCAAAAAGATCGGCCTGCGAGAAAGCGGGCGCCTGCTCGCGTCGCTCCAGAAACACCATCACGGCGTTGCCGTCGGGCCTGCGGTGCAGCAGACTCACGTCGTCGCCCACATCGGTGCGCGAGTAGAAGACCTTGAAGTATTCGCTGGCCTCGAAGTCGTCGGGCGCAATGCGGCGCAGCGGATACAGGCCATTGCCAGCCCCGCCCTGATACAGCTGGTAGATGGGGTCGAGCACGTAAGGCCCATGCACATACGCGTCCTCGGGCGCCCTGCGGCGGGCTCGGTCGAAGCGGTGCAGACGGCAGTGCGGAGGACGGTCATTGAAGAACTCCGTCACCCCGCAGCTGTCGAACCTCAGGCAGCGTGCCAGCCATGCCATCAGACTGGTGTCGAACGCCTCGGTGCCGACGTGTGCAATCACGCCTGCCAGCGCATCCGCCATTCCGGCGTCCAAGGGGACTGAGAGCGGTGAGTGAGCGTGCATGGGCGACATCATAGGGGCCTCCTCCGAACCTGCTAGTGGCAGAAATCGCACTGCCGTCTCAGCACTGCCTATCCCCTGCGGGGCATTGCCGGCGCACAGGCATGCGCCGACCATGACCAGAAGAAAACCACAACAAACAGTCGAGGTACAGATGACCGTGAGACGCCATTCCGCTTGGCGGCTTGCCGTGGCCGCCGCTGCGTTCGCGAGCGTGACCCTGCAGCAGGCATGGGGTCAGCCAGCGCCAAAGCAGCCAGACTGCAGCGCTGCCGAATACCGGCAGTTCGATTTCAAGCTGGGCGATTTCGAGGTGGTCGTCGCCGAGGGGACGCCCGGCACTGCCGCGGGCACGCCCGCAGGCAAGGCCACGGTGGAGTCGATCCTGTCCGGATGCATGCTGGTGGAACACTGGTATGGCACTTCGGGCCGGGATGGACGAGCCCACTACTACTTCGAGCGGGCCGCGAAGCGCTGGCACCTGCTGATCGTGTTCGACGACGGCGAAGTACTTCAACTGCGGGGACGGTGGACAGGCAAGGCCATGGTCTTCATGGGCCACGGACGCTTTGAATCGTTCCAGGGCCTGCATCGCATGACCTGGTCACCGTTGCCCCAGGGCGGCGTTCGGCAGTTCTGGGAGATCTCGCGCGACAACGGGGCGACGTGGAAGACAGATTTCGTGGCCATGTACCAGCGGCGCCCCTGAGGCCTGCTGATCGCTGGCGCTGGGCTTCCCCCTCCCCAGCGGGGCATTGCCCGCGTAGGGCGGATGGACACAATGCCGGCTCAAACCGATCCCTTGCGCGGGCCAAGTCATGAGTCACCCCTTGCCTACCCTCACCCTTCAGCGATGGCCTTATCGCCATCCCTTTGTCATCTCGCGAGCCACCCTGGTTGAGCAGTACATCGGTTATGCCAGCGTTCAGGTGGACGGGCGACTTTGCCAGGGCGAGGGCGAACTGCACGAAACCGATCTCGACGCAGCAGAAGCGCTCCTCCGCGAGGCGACGCAGCGCTTTGCGGCGCTTGGCCCCGACCCGAGCCGCGAAACCCTGCGCCAGGCAATGCCGCCCAACGGTGCACGCAATGCGTTTGACGCCATGCTGTGGGACCGTGACTGCAAGGCCGCGAACCGCCGCGCCTGGGAGATAGCCGGACTGGACGGGATAGACGCCACGAGTTCAGTTTCCACGATGTCCACGGTGGTCATCGGGGAGCCCGAGGTGATGGCCGCAGCGGCCCGGGCTCTGTTGAGCGACGGTGGCACGTCAGCCGAGCAAGTCATCAAGGTCAAGCTCGGCGGTAGCGGCGGGGTGGACCGCGACATCGAGCGACTGCACGCGGTGGCAGCGGCCGCGCCGGCGGCGACACTCACGGTGGACCCCAATGAAGGCTGGACCTTGGCTGACCTGAATCGATTCTTGCAAGCGACGCGCTCGCTGCCGCTGGCACTGATCGAGCAGCCCCTGCCCGCCGGACAGGAGGATCTCTACCCGGAGTTGCAGGCCCGGGTGCCGATCGCCGCTGACGAAGCCTGCACCACGCTGGCGAGCTTGGACCGACTGGCCGGCAAGGTGCAGGTGGTGAATCTCAAGCTCGACAAGTGCGGTGGCCTCACCGAAGCGCTGTTGATGTGTGCGCGTGCCCGGGAGTTGGGGCTGCAGTTGATGGTGGGCTGCAATTGCGGTACCTCGCTGGCCATGGCACCGGCCTTTCTGGTGGCGGTGCAATGCAGGTTCGTGGATCTGGACGGGCCGATGTTCATGAAAGGCGATCGCCCCCATCCGGTCCGCTATCACCAACACCGCATGTCGGCGCCCAGTGCGGCGCTATGGGGTTGAATATGAAAGACGTTATGAACAGCGAAGTGCGTTGTTGTATCGGGGTGTCGATTCCACTCGAAGATGGCACCCACTTGAAGGCCGACTATTGGTGGTCGGAGACGGGCGATGGCCTGCGCGCGCCCCGGCCTGCGGTGATGACCTTCACTCCCTATGGACGCGACCGCTGCGCCGACAACGGCCAGTTCTTTGCGCGGCAAGGCTTCCTGTTCGTGGCGGTGGACTGTCGGGGGCGGGGCGAGTCGGGCGGCACGTATGCGCTCTACAGCGATGGCGACGACTACGCCCAGGCCGTGCAGTGGTTGGCCGCGCAGCCGGCGTGCGATGGCCGCGTCGTCACGCAGGGCGGGTCGTATGCCGGCATCAACCAGTGGCAGGTGGCCGCCCGCCGACCTTCAGGGCTGGTCGCCGCAGCACCGATGGTGGCGCCGATGCCCGGCT
>NZ_JBILQK010000219.1:0-2543 GCF_044373315.1 Roseateles sp.
CGCCTCTTGCTTGAATTCCAGCGTGTAACGCGCCCTTGCCGTAACTGCCTTTGCCTTCGTCATTTCGTTTCCTCTTGCTTGGATTGGACCACTTAGCAAGGGATACGTTTTTCAGGGACAAGGTCAGCTCGTCTCAACGTGAAACGAATTGTGAAGACCGGAACAAAACCCAAACATCAGCCCAAATCCGTCTCTTCTGTCTCCCTCCCACACCTCCCCTTGTCAGGCTTTTTCCTACAAGCCCCGGGCACTCATCTGGCTCAGCCCGGCAATTCCCCCTCTTATCGAACCATGCCGTCTTGTCAGGCTTGGCAGACTTCACGCACGCAAACAAACACAGCGGAGCAGCCGGATGATTCCACGCACCCTGCATGTGATCTGGGTCGGTGATGAATCGAAACGCCCGGACAACTGCATCTCGACCTGGGTCAACAAGAACCCGGATTGGCAGGTCAAGCTTTGGGGCAATCAGGACCTGGCCGAATACGGCTGGATCAATGCCGCCCATATGCGTGACATGGCCAAGCGCGAGCTCAACGGCGTGGCCGACCTGATGCGCTGGGAGATTCTCTACAACGAGGGCGGCTTCGTGGTCGATGCCGACAGCATCTGCCGCCGCCCGCTGGAGCCCTGGCTGTTCGAAGCCGAGGCCTTCGCCTGCTGGGAAAACGAGCTGGCCCGTCCCGGCCTGATCGCCGCCGGCTATGTGGCTTCAGTGCCTGACAACCCCTTCTTCGGCCAGATGATCCTGGACCTGCAGAAGGAGCCGACCGTCGTCGACCGCATGGCCTGGGAGAGCGTGGGCCCGCTGTTCCTGACCGAGTGCCATCGCGCCTACCAGTACAGCGGCCTGACGATCTGGCCCAGCCACTTCTTCATTCCGCAACACTTCACCGGCGCGGCCTACAGCGGCCCGGGTCAAGTGTTTGCCGACCAGGCCTGGGGCAGCACGCTGCAGGCCTATGACGAACTGCACAAACGCCAAGTGGCCTGAAAGAGACCATGAGCACCCACAACGCCGCAAGCCCGATGGTGTCGCCGCTGGAGCTGAGCCACCAGCCTTACTTCGTGCAGAAGCAGCAGGTCAGCGAAGCGCTGATCGGCCGCGCACGCCTGGACGTGTTCTCAGAGCTGTGCAGCGGCAAGCGCGTGCTGCATGTGGGCTGCGTGGACTGGCCCATCACCAACCTGCAGAACTCGCTGCATCTGCAACTGGACAAGATCTGCGAGGTGGACGGTTTCGACATCAACACCGAGGCCTTCGCTCAAATGCAGCCCCACCTGCGCGGCCGGCTGTACTCGCGCTGGGAAGACGTACCGCACCACTACGACCTGGTACTGGTGCCCGAGGTACTGGAGCATGTGCCGGATGTGCTGGGCTTCTTCCGCGAGCTGGATGCCATCGGCGCCGCCGAATACGTGATCACCGTGCCGGACGCCTACAGCTGCATGCGCCGGCACTTCGACTACAACGCCGGCGCACAGACCTTCGTCGAGGTGGTGCACCCGGATCACAACTGCTGGTACACGCCCTTCACGCTGTCCAACGTGCTGCGCAAATACACGCCATGGCAGTTGCAGGGCCTGTGGTTCTTCAACCGCATGTCGCTGCTGGCCATGGCCACGCGCGCCAGCGCGGGCTGATGAAGCCCACGCGCCCCATGGCCTACACGGCCCCCAGCGCGCTGCTGCAGCAAGCGCAGCAGCATCTGAGCCGCCAGGACTGGGCGCGCGCCGCACCGCTGCTTGAGCAGGCGCTGCAGCGGCAGGCTGACGCCACGCTGTGGCTGGCACTGGCGCAGACGCGCGCCAAGCTGGGCCAGCAGCAGGCCTCGCTGGATGCGGCATTGGCGGCCCTGCAAATGCAGCCGGAAAACCTGCCCGCCGCACTGGCTGCGGCACAGGCCGCGCTGGCCTTGCAGCAGCATGCGCTGTGCATCGAGCTGCTGCAGTCCCAGCCAGGCCTTGCACAGTCGAATCCTGGCCAGCGCCTGCTGGGCGAAGCCTTGCGCCGCAGTGGCCAGCCTGCCGACGCCTTCGGCGCCTTGATGCACGCACTGGCACTGCGCCCGGACGACATCGACGCCCACCAGCAACTGGGCTTCACGCTGCAGGCCCTGCAGATGCAGGGCGAAGCGGCTGAGTGCTTCCGCACCGTCACACTGCTTTCGCCCCAGGCCGTCATGCCGCGCGCCTATCTTCTGCATGCCGAGCAGCACAGCGCACGTTGGCTGCAGCACGACAGCGATCTGCAAGCCCTGCATCAGGCACTGGCGGCAAAGCCGGAGGGCGCCGCCGACGAATTCTGCGTGCCCTTCGCCTTGATCGGCGTGCCGCACAGTCCGGCCGAACTGCTCAAGTCCGCGCGCATCAGCAGCCGCTTCCTCAGCCGCGGATTGCAGCCGCTGCCGCCGCGGGCCGCGCAGCCGGCCAACGGGTGCCGCCTGCGCATCGGCTATCTGTCGGCTGATTTCCACGAACACGCCACGGCCGCGCTGCTGGTTGAAGTGCTGGAGTCGCGCAACCGCGAGCGTTTCGAGGTG
>NZ_JBILQK010000002.1:0-114447 GCF_044373315.1 Roseateles sp.
CGCTTTGCCCAAGAGGCGCGCCCCAATCAGGCGACGAATGACGGAATGAAAGCCGTCAGCCGCAGCTGAAAGGCACGCCCACTCCAACAGACGGCTCAGTTCATCGACTTTGGCCCGCACATCACCACGTCACGACCGGCATTGATCGCGAAGCGCAAGGCCTCGGAAGGTGTGGGCCAGCCATAGCCACCAGCCAGGCTCTCGTTCCTGAAGGTTTCCTGCCTCGGGATGCTGCCACGCAGGCGCACCACGACGACTGCTGCCACATAGCCAAACGCGCGCGGACGCTCGATCGCGCCGGCATAAATGCGGTAGTCGCCCGCATCAACCTCTTCGAAATGCATGGTTCACTCCCCGCGCGACCCCCTTGCCGCGGCCAGCGCAATATCCACCCTGCGCGCTGCGATGACCATACGACCAAAGAGTGCCCTCGCCTGGGGGATGCACTGCCTGTCCAGCCCCTCTTGCGGCCGGAAAAGACAGGGGCCTGGTTGCTGCCAACCAGGCCCCTGCCTTCAAACCTTCGCAAGCTCAGCAGAACGAGGCGCTCAGCCTGCGGTCGCCGACTCGGCCTTGGGCTTGTTGTCGCGCTGCTTGGCCGGCTGGATGTCCAGCTGGACCTCGCCGGCGGCGTCCACATCGACGCTCAGGCGACCGCCATCAACCAGGCGGCCGAACAGCAGCTCGTCAGCCAGGGCACGGCGGATGGTGTCCTGGATCAGACGCTGCATGGGTCGCGCCCCCATCAAGGGATCGAAGCCCTTCTTGGCAAGGTGCTGACGCAGCCCGTCGGTGAACGTGACCTCGACCTTCTTCTCCTGCAACTGGCTCTCCAGCTGCAGCAGGAACTTGTCGACCACGCGCAGGATGATCTCCTGGTCCAGCGCACGGAAGGACACGATGGCATCCAGGCGGTTGCGGAACTCCGGCGTGAACAGGCGCTTGATGTCGGCCATCTCGTCACCCTGCTCGCGCGCGGTGGTGAAGCCGATGGTCGACTTGTTCATCGTCTCGGCGCCCGCATTGGTCGTCATGATGATGATGATGTTGCGGAAGTCCGCCTTGCGCCCGTTGTTGTCAGTCAGCGAGCCGTGGTCCATCACCTGCAGCAGCACATTGAACACATCGGGATGCGCCTTCTCGATCTCGTCGAGCAGCAGCACTGCATGCGGCTTCTTGGTGACGGCCTCAGTCAACAGACCGCCTTGGTCGAATCCAACGTAACCCGGAGGCGCACCGATCAGGCGGCTGACGGCGTGACGCTCCATGTACTCGGACATGTCGAAGCGGATCAGCTCGATGCCCAGGATGTAGGCCAGCTGCTTTGCCACCTCAGTCTTGCCGACGCCAGTAGGGCCGCTGAACAGGAAGGAGCCGATCGGCTTGTCCGGCTTGCCCAAGCCCGAACGTGCCATCTTGATGGCCGCTGCCAGCGCGTCGATGGCGGGCTCCTGACCGAAGACCACGCTCTTCAGATCGCGGTCCAGGCTCTTGAGCTTGCCGCGGTCATCGCTGGAGACCGAAGCCGGCGGGATGCGCGCGATCTTGGCCACGATGTCCTCGACCTCGGCGCGCGTGATCGTTTTCTTCTGCTTGCTCTTGGGCAGGATGCGCTGCGCTGCACCGGCCTCGTCGATCACGTCGATGGCCTTGTCGGGCAGATGGCGGTCGTTGATGTACTTGGCGGACAACTCGGCTGCGGCCTGCAAGGCCCCCAGCGCGTACTTGACGCTGTGGTGCTCCTCGAAGCGCGACTTCAGCCCTTTCAGGATCTCGACGGTTTGCTCTACAGAAGGCTCGGCCACATCGACCTTCTGGAAGCGCCGTGACAGCGCCGCGTCCTTCTCGAAGATGCCGCGGTACTCGGTGAAGGTGGTGGCGCCGATGCACTTCATTGCGCCTGAGCTCAGGGCTGGCTTGAGCAGGTTGCTGGCATCGAGCGTACCGCCCGATGCCGCGCCGGCACCGATGAGGGTGTGGATCTCGTCGATGAACAGGATCGCGTGCGGCTGGTCCTTGAGCTGCTTGAGCACGGCCTTGAGGCGTTGCTCAAAGTCGCCGCGGTACTTGGTGCCAGCCAACAAGGCGCCCATGTCCAGCGAATAGACCACGCTGTCGGCCAGCACCTCGGGCACGTCCCCCTCGGTGATGCGCCAGGCCAGGCCTTCAGCGATGGCTGTCTTGCCGACTCCGGCCTCACCCACCAACAGCGGGTTGTTCTTGCGGCGGCGGCACAGCACCTGCACCACGCGCTCGACCTCGGGCTCACGCCCGATCAGCGGATCGATCTTGCCGTCCTTGGCCAGCTGGTTGAGGTTCTGCGTGAACTGTTCCAGTGGTGAACCCTTGCCACCACCCTGGCCTTCAGCGTCCTCGCGCTCAGCCTCCTGACCGGGCCCGCCTTCCTGGCCCTTGGGCGGCTCCGGAGGTTCGCTCTTCTTGATGCCGTGGGCGATGTAGTTCACCACGTCCAGACGGGTCACCCCCTGCTGGTGCAGGTAGTAGACGGCGTGGGAATCCTTCTCGCCGAAGATCGCCACCAGCACATTGGCGCCAGTCACTTCCTTCTTGCCACTGCCAGTCGACTGCACGTGCATGATGGCGCGCTGGATCACACGCTGGAAGCCCAGCGTCGGCTGGGTATCCACCTCTTCGGTGCCTCCCACCGTCGGCGTGTTTTCCTTGATGAACTGCGACAGACTCTTACGCAGATCGTCAATGCTGGCCGAACAGGCGCGTAGCACTTCTGCCGCAGAAGGGTTGTCCAGCAAAGCCATCAGCAGATGCTCGACGGTGATGAACTCGTGACGCTGCTGACGCGCTTCGACAAACGCCATGTGCAGGCTGACTTCAAGCTCTTGCGCAATCATGCGGCCTCCATAATGCACTGCAGGGGATGGCCGGCACGCCTTGCGGCGCCCAGCACCAGTTCCACTTTCGTGGCTGCAACATCCTTGGTGAATACACCGCAGACGCCACGGCCATCGTGGTGGATTTTGAGCATGATTTGGGTGGCAGTATCCAAATCAAGGCGAAAAAACTCCTGAAGCACCATCACGACAAATTCCATCGGCGTGAAATCGTCGTTGAGCAACAGGACTTGATACAGACGCGGAGGCTCGGTGCGCTGCGCAATGCGCTCCAACGTGGTCGTGCCGTCCGCATCCTCACGCCCCGGCCCGACACCGGGCGGGCTGACATTGGGAGGCTTGGGGGGCTGGCGGGGAGAATCAGGCATGGTCCGATTCTATAGATTGGGTCTCTGTCGCGTCCTTGCAAGCCCATCATGTGCCGCCGAAGCACCAGGGAATCCCTGGATCTCCGCCAGGGTTCACAGCCAGATCATCCGCCGCATTGTTTCTTCCGTGCGCAAGCTCGGGGACCTACCGAATTGACAGGGGATTGACAGCGCTTTGAGAATCCGCCGCGGTGCACTAGACACCGGGATGGAGAAGCAAATGCAACGAGGAACTGTCAAATGGTTTAACGATGCCAAGGGTTTTGGCTTCATCGAACCAGAGTCCGGCGGGGAGGATGTGTTCGCGCACTTTTCCGCCATCCAGATGGAAGGCTTCAAGACGCTTCAGCAAGGCGGCAAGGTGCTGTTTGAGCTGGTGCAGGGCCCCAAGGGTCAATTGGCCCAGAACATCACGCCTGCCATCGAAGAGGAGCGTCTCTCAAGCTAGCCTGAGTGGCGCCGACCGACCCGGCGAGAGCCCTGCAGCGTCAAGGCCCAAGCAGCAAGAGGGCGGACTGTCGCAAGACAGTCCGCCGCTCGTTGTCGACGATCGGAATTGGGCCTATGAAGGAGAACAGCCCTAGGCGCACGAGCGCCTAGGGCTGAGCGATGCAATGCCGGCCGCGCGTTGGCCGGACAGATTCACATGTTGTCGATCATCACCTGGCCGAAGCCGGAGCACGAAACCTGGGTGGCGCCGTCCATCAGGCGGGCAAAGTCGTAGGTGACTTTCTTGCTGGCAATGGACTTCTCCAGCGAGCTGATGATCAGGTCGGCAGCGTCCGTCCAACCCATGTGGCGCAGCATCATCTCGGCCGACAGGATCTCGGAGCCCGGATTGACGTAGTCCTTGCCGGCGTACTTCGGCGCGGTGCCGTGCGTCGCCTCAAAGCAGGCCACCGAGTCCGACATATTGGCGCCCGGGGCGATGCCGATGCCGCCGACCTGGGCGGCTAGCGCGTCGGAGATGTAGTCGCCGTTCAGGTTCAGCGTGGCCACCACCGAGTACTCAGCCGGGCGCAGCAGGATCTGCTGCAGGAAGGCATCCGCGATCGAATCCTTGATCGTGATGCCCTTGCCGTTCTTCGGGTTGATCAGCTTGCACCACGGACCGCCGTCGATCAGCTGGGCGCCGAACTCCTTTTGCGCCAGCGCATAGGCCCAATCACGGAAGCCACCCTCGGTGTACTTCATGATGTTGCCCTTGTGCACGATGGTGACGCTGGGCTTGTCATTGTCAATCGCGTACTGGATGGCCTTGCGAACCAGACGCTCGGTACCCTCACGCGACACCGGCTTGACGCCGATGCCTGACGTCGCAGGGAAGCGGATCTTGGTGACGCCCATTTCCTCCTGCAGGAACTTGATCAGCTTCTTGGCCTTCTCGCTCTCTGCCTCGTACTCGATGCCAGCGTAGATGTCTTCGGAGTTCTCGCGAAAGATGACCATGTTGGTCTTCTCCGGCTCCTTGAGCGGCGAAGGCACACCCTTGAAGTACTGCACCGGACGCAGGCAGACATAAAGGTCCAGCTCCTGGCGCAGCGCCACGTTCAGCGAGCGGATGCCGCCGCCCACGGGCGTGGTCAGCGGGCCCTTGATCGAGACCACGTACTCGCGCAGCGCATCGAGGGTCTCGGCAGGCAGCCAGACATCGGGGCCATACACCTGCGTGGCCTTCTCGCCGGCATACACCTCCATCCAACGGATCGCGCGCTTGCCGTCATAGGCCTTGGCCACGGCTGCATCCACCACCTTGAGCATCACCGGCGTGATATCCAAGCCGGTGCCATCTCCCTCGATGAAAGGAATGATGGGCTCATCCGGCACATTGAGCGACATGTCCGGATTGACGGTGATCTTGCTGCCCTGCTCAGGAACCTTGATGTGCTGGTACATGGGGGAGTCTTTCGAAGGGGATCAAACAATACTGACGCAGGCCGGCCATGGGAAAGCCGGCCCGCGAGCCAGCTTCATCCCCGCTCGAGGCGATTAGGCAGCGACCGAGGCCAAGGCCGCGTTGAAGGTCGCGCTGGGGCGCATCACTGCTTCCAGCTTGGACATGTCGGGCATGTAATAGCCGCCGATATCCACCGGCTTGCCCTGCACTGCAGCCAGTTCGGCCACGATGCTGGCCTCCTGCTCGCCCAAAGCCTTGGCCAGCGGCGCGAACCGGGCCGCGAGCTCAGCATCGTCAGTCTGGGCGGCCAGGGCCTGAGCCCAATAGAGCGCCAGATAGAACTGACTGCCACGGTTGTCCAACTGGCCGGTCTTGGGGCTGGGATTCTTGTTGTTATCCAGGAGTTGGCCGGTCGCCGCGTCCAGCGTCTTGGCCAGCAGCTTGGCTTTGGGGTTGTTGTTCTTCAAACCCAGATCTTCCAGGCTGACCGCCAGCGCGAGAAACTCGCCCAGGGAGTCCCAACGCAGGTGGTTTTCCTCGACCAGTTGCTGCACGTGCTTGGGCGCAGAGCCGCCAGCGCCCGTCTCGTACATGCCACCGCCAGCCATGAGCGGCACGATGGAGAGCATCTTGGCCGAGGTGCCCAACTCCATGATGGGGAACAGATCGGTCAGATAGTCGCGCAGGATGTTGCCGGTGGCGCTGATGGTGTCCAGGCCCCGGATCACGCGTTCCAGCGTGTAGCGCATCGCACGCACCTGACTCATGATCTGGATATCCAGGCCCGAGGTGTTGTGCTCGTGCAGGTACATCTTGACCTTGGTGATCAGCTGCGCTTCATGCGGACGGTACTGGTCCAGCCAGAACACCACCGGCATGCCGGAGTTGCGCGCACGGTTGACGGCCAGCTTGACCCAGTCGCGGATGGCGGCATCCTTGCACTGGCACATGCGCCAGATGTCGCCCTGCTCCACGTCCTGGCTCATCAGCACCTCGCCAGTGTCCAGGTCGGTGATATTGGCCGTGCCGTCTTCGGAGATTTCGAAGGTCTTGTCGTGCGAGCCGTATTCCTCGGCCTGCTGGGCCATCAGGCCAACGTTCGGCACCGTGCCCATGGTCTTCGGGTCGAAGGCGCCATGCCATTTGCAGAAGTTGATCATCTCCTGGTAGATGCGGGCGAAGGTAGACTCCGGCATCACCGCCTTGACATCCTTCAGGCGACCGTCGGCGCCCCACATCTTGCCGCCGTTGCGGATCATCGCCGGCATCGAAGCGTCGACGATGATGTCATTGGGCGAGTGGAAGTTGGTGATGCCCTTGGCCGAATCGACCATGGCCAGCTCAGGGCGGTGCTCGTGGCAGGCATGCAGGTCGCGCTTGATTTCGTCCTGCTTGCTCTGCGGGAGCGTGGCGATCTTGTTGTAGAGATCGACCATGCCATTGTTGACGTTGATGCCAAGTTCCTGGAACAGAGCGCCGTGCTTTTCGAAGGCCTCACGGTAGAAAATCTTGACGCAGTGGCCGAAGACGATTGGGTGCGAGACCTTCATCATCGTGGCCTTGACGTGCAGCGAGAACATCACGCCGGTCTGGCGCGCGTCCTCGATCTCACGCTCGTAGAAGTCCAGCAGCGCCTTCTTGCTCATGAACATGCTGTCGACCACCTCGCGGTCCAGCAGCGCAACCTTGGGCTTCAGGACAATCGTCTTGCCGCTCTTGGTGATCAACTCCATCTTGACGTTGCGAGCGCGATCCAGCGTCATCGACTTTTCGCCGTGATAGAAGTCGCCGTTGTGCATGTGCGAGACATGTGAACGCGAGGCCTGGCTCCAGTCGGCCATGCTGTGCGGGTTCTTGCGGGCATATTCCTTGACGGCCTTGGGCGCGCGTCGGTCGGAATTGCCCTCGCGCAGCACCGGGTTCACCGCACTACCGACGCACTTGTTGTAGCGCGCGCGGATGTCCTTCTCTTCGTCAGTCTTGGGCGCCTCCGGGTAGTCGGGAATGGCATAGCCCTTGCCCTGCAGCTCCTTGATCGCCGACTTCAGCTGCGCCACGGACGCGCTGATGTTGGGCAGCTTGATGATGTTGGCTTCGGGCTTCAGCGTCAGCTTGCCCAGTTCCGACAGGCGGTCGGGCACGCGCTGGTCTTCGCGCAGGCATTCCGGGAACTGACCCAGCACGCGGCCCGCCACCGAGATGTCGCTGGTCTCCACATGCACGCCCGCCGGCGCCACAAAGGCGCGCACGATGGGCAGGAACGACGCGGTCGCCAACAGCGGCGCTTCGTCGGTCAGGGTGTAGATGATGGTCGGTTGCTGAGTAGTCATGGGGGTATCCAGATCGGCCAAACAAGCAGGCGTAGAGAGGAGGATTAGAGCGGCGATTCTAAGACAGCCGTGCCGCACTGCGGACCCGGTCTTATAGAAGTCTTGGCGTGCGCGGGTTGGTCAGGCCGGCAAGCCGCAGATCGCAGCAATGTGCACCCACACGCCGTGCCCCAGGGCCCAGCCGGAGGCACTCACCAGGGCCAGACCGGCCAGGCGAACCGCCCAGGCCATGCCCCGCGTGCCCACCGCCTTCAGCAGCAGGCTCGGGCCGAGCGCCAGACCGACGCCCGAGGAGATGGCAAAGCTGGCCATCACCAGGGATCCCGCCGCAGCTCCGCTGGCCAGACTGGCCGTCAGCAGGGCCGACTGCAGGAGCCCGCAGGGCCAGGCAACCCAGGCCAATCCGATGAGGCCCGAGCGGGCCGGTGCCGACAGCACGATCCGCCCTGCCCCTGGCACCGCCAACGTGGCCGTACTGACATCCCGCCCGAGCTGGCTCAACCAGGCGGGCTGGCGGGCAAAGACCAGCAGATAGAGCCCAAGCAGCAGCGCTGCACAGTGGACCAGCAGCCAGAGCGGCCTGAGCCAGGCCGCAGCACCGCCGAGCCATGCCAGGGCGCCGACGCTGGCCGCCGCGATGGCTCCACCCAGCGTGTAGCTGAGCAGGCGCCCGAACTGGAAGCCCCCCATCGAGCCTCGACCGTTGCGGCCGCACGCAGTTGCCGCCGGCCCGCACATGGCCAAGCAGTGGGGTGACCCGGCAAGGCCCATTAGCAGGGCGGATCCGGCGAGCGCAAGGTCCATCTGCAGAGTCATCTCTCTCGATCAGCGTCGCCCTAGATGATGCGAGAGAACTTCTCGCGCGTCCTGTCAGCCTGGAGGTATCGATCAAAGACCATCGCCACCGCGCGAACGAAGAACCAGCCCTTGGCCGTCACTTCGATCGAGCTCGGAAGCAATTCAACAAGCCCGGACTCTTCAAGGCTTCGCAACTGCTCGATCTCGGCGCGGAAGTAGTCCTTCACCCTAATCAGATGGGCCAGTTCGATCGATTCGAACTCGACCCGCCCCTGGCACATCAGCGCCATGATCATGGCCCTGCGCACCAGATCATCACGGTTGAGCGCAAGCCCCCGGACGATGGGCAACTGCCGCTGGCGCAATGCGTCGTAGTACTCGGGCAAGGTCTTGGCATTCTGGCTGTAGGTCGCACCGACACGGCCGATCGACGAAACGCCGAGGCCAATCAGGTCGCAGTCCGGTTGCGTGCTGTAGCCCTGGAAGTTGCGATGCAGGCGTCCTTGACGCTTGGCCACGGCCAGCGAGTCGGTGGGCAGGGCAAAGTGGTCCATGCCGATGTAGACATAGCCGTGCCCGAGGAAACCACTGATGGCGCCCGAAAGCATGTGCAGCTTGTCGGCCGCCACCGGCAGGCGTGTCGCATCGATCCGGCGCTGTGGCTTGAAGCGCTGTGGCAGGTGGGCGTAGCCGTAGAGCGCGATCCGATCCGGCTTGAGAGCTGCCACTTGGGCGATGGTGCGGGCAAAAGACTCGGGCGTCTGCTGAGGCAGGCCGTAGATCAGGTCCACATTGGTCGACTCGAAGCCCAAGGTTCGGGCCTCGCTCATCAGAAGGGCAACACTCTCATGGCTTTGCAAGCGATGCACGGCCTTCTGCACGTCGGGATCGAAGTCCTGCACACCGAAGCTCAGGCGATTGAAACCGAGCTGGCGCAGATGCTGGAGGCGCTCGCGGGTGACCGTGCGAGGATCAACCTCGATCGAGACTTCGGCACCCGGAGCCAGCTTGAAGTGCTGCTGGATGTCCTGCATGACACGGGTCAGTTCAGCGTCACTCAAAAAGGTCGGTGAGCCGCCGCCGAAATGCAGCTGGGACACGGACTCCTGCCGACCGAGCCGTTCACGGGTCAGCGCCACCTCGACTGCCAGCGCATCCAGGTACTCGCCAGCCCGCTCATGGTGCTTGGTGATGACCTTGTTGCAGGCACAGTAGTAGCAGACCGACTCGCAGAAGGGCACATGCACATAGAGAGACAAGGGCGCGCCGCCCCCGACCTGAGAGCCTGTGCCACGCTGTACAAGCGCCTGCTCGTACTGCTGAACAGTAAACGCCTCGACGAAGCGGTCTGCCGTCGGGTAGGAGGTGTAGCGAGGCCCTGCGACGTCAAAGCGGCGCAACAGCGCCTCGTCAACGCCAGCGGGCGTCAGGGTATTGCTTGCAGTCATGGCGGTGACTGTGCCAAGCTCCAGCCGGGGCTGGTTGATCTGAGTCAAGCTAGCTCGGGTTTGGGACGGCAACAATGCGCCTGGAATTGAGGAGCATCATGTTCACACCCCAAACAACGTCCACCGCGTCTGATTCAGCATTGAGCAAAAGCAGTTGCAGGGGGCAGACCATAATGCGCGGCATGAGCACCACCGCACCCATCAAGATCGAACCGTTCAAGGTCGCCTGTTCGAGTTGCAATCTGCGCGAACTGTGCCTGCCGGTCGGCCTGTCCAAAAGCAATCTTGACCAGTTGGACAACTTGGTCGCAGCGCGCCGCACCGTCTCGCGTGGCGACACCCTGTTTCGCACCGGCGACAGCTTTCAGTCGCTCTATGCGGTTCGTACCGGCTTCTTCAAGACTTGCGTCTCGTCCGAGGACGGCCGCGACCAGGTCACGGGATTCCAGATGGCAGGTGAGCTGCTGGGCCTCGACGGCATCAGCAACGACCGCCACTCCTGCGACGCCGTGGCGCTGGAGGACTCGCAGGTCTGCGTGATTCCCTATGAACAGTTGGAAGAGCTGTCGCGCGAGTTCACTGACCTGCAGCACCAGTTCCACAAGATCATGAGCCGCGAGATCGTGCGCGACCATGGCGTGATGCTGCTGCTCGGCAGCATGCGCGCGGAAGAGCGACTGGCCGCCTTTCTGCTGAACCTCACCCAGCGCCTGCAGGCCCGCGGCTTCTCCGCCTCTAGCCTGGTGCTGCGCATGACGCGCGAGGAAATCGGCAGCTATCTCGGCCTCAAGCTGGAAACGGTCAGCCGGACCTTCTCTCGCTTTCAGGACGAAGGCCTGCTCGAGGTGAAGCAGCGCCAGATCACCATCGTGGATCAATCCGGTCTGGAGCGGCTGGTCAACAGCAGCAACGGCGCCTGCTGAGGCTGCCGACACGATCCGGCCTTCTCGGCGGCCTGCGGCTCAGTCCCGCAGACTCTCGGCTGGCGGTGTGCTGGCCAGCAATGCCGCGATTCCTGCCGCGATGGAGATGATGCTCCAGAAGAGCAGAAATGCGATGGTGTAGACGGCCGCATTGGGCATGTCCAGATGCATGCCGGCCGCCCAGCGCAAGTCGGCCGGATCAACCAGCGCAAACACCAGCGCTTCCATCACGCCTGCCATCACAAACGCCGGCCACAGCACCACCATCAACAGCCGCGCGCCCCGCGTCGGCGGTGGCTGCAACTCGCTTGCAGTGTCCTGCAGCGCGCTCATTGCCCGCCTGTCGCAGCGTGGTTGCGCGCCTTGCCAGCAGGCTGCATGGCGCGCGAATCGGTGCTCTCGGCTGAGACCTTACGGGCGGATGTATCGAGCACCGGGTCCGGGTACTTCAAGGCGAGCCCCAGCGTGACGAAGCTGGCCACCACCACCGCAAGCGGGCCGCCCACGACCAGCCACATCATGCGTTCAGTCCACCAGCGCTGGGTGCCGGATTCGTTCGGGGTCTGCGTCATTGATGTCTCCTTGATCAGCGGGGAACGACGAAGGTTGACTTCTCTTCGATCGTGTAGTCAGGGCTTGCGCCGGCAGGTCCCCGGCGCTCGATACGGAAGTGGATCTCATGCGCGCCGGTGCCCGCCTTGGCGGCACTCTCGGGCGGCAGCCGCAACGCCACCGACACCCAGCGACCTTCGGCAGGAGCCACGTCGACAGCCATGCTGCGGCTCAGCGTCAGGCCCGGCAAGCCGGAAGCCGTGATGGTGAAGTGGTGACCCACCTCCGTGGCGTTCATGACTTGCAGCCGGTAGACATTCTCGATGTAGCCATCTTCCACCAGCCTCGCCAATGAAGCACGGTCACGGACCACATCCACCTTGAAGGGCGTGCGCATCAGCAAGCTGACCAGCAGGGCAGCACAAATGATGAACAGGATGGCGGTGTAAACCAGCACGCGCGGGCGGAACAAGCGGCGCAACAACTGCGTCTTGCTCAGGTGCTGCTGAAGGCCGTTCTGCGTGTCATAGCGGATCAGGCCGGGCGCATACCCCATCTTGTCCATCACGCCATTGCACACATCGATGCAGGCGGCGCAGCCAATGCACTCGTACTGCAGCCCCTTGCGGATGTCGATGCCCGTCGGGCAGACGTGCACGCACAGATTGCAGTCAATGCACGAACCCAGGCCCAGGGCCTTGGGGTCGGCCTTCTTGCCGCGCGCGCCCCTCGGCTCACCACGCTCGGCGTCGTAGCTGATGATCAGCGTGTCCTTGTCGAACATGGCGCTCTGGAAGCGCGCATAGGGGCACATGTACTTGCAGACCTGCTCACGCATATGGCCGGCAAAGCCATAAGTGGCCAGGCCATAGAACAGCACCCAGAACAGTTCCCAGGGACCCAGGGCCAGGCCGGCGACTTCAAGCGTCAACGTCTTGATCGGCGTGAAGTAGCCGACGAAGGTGAAGCCGGTCCACAGCGCCAGCGCGATCCAGGCCGCCTGCTTACCGCCCTTGCGCCAGAGCTTCTCCAGCGTCCAGGGTCCGGCATCCAGCTTCATGCGGGCCGCGCGGTCGCCTTCGAACTTGCGCTCGATCCACATGAAGATCTCGGTATAGACCGTCTGCGGGCAGGCATAGCCACACCACAGACGCCCTGCCACCGCAGTGAAGAGGAACAGCGCGTAGGCTGAAATCAGCAGCAGCGCTGTCAGGTAGATGAAGTCCTGCGGATAGAGAACCAAACCGAAGATGTAGAAACGGCGGGCACCCAGATCGAACAGGACGATCTGACGGTTGCCCCAGTCGAACCAGGGCAGGCAATAGAACAAGAGCTGAGTGAGCCACACCAGAGCCCAGCGCCAGGTCGCGAACCATCCACTGACCGCGCGCGCGTAGATCTTCTTCTGCGCCTGGTACAGCGACACCACCTGTGCGGAGGCGTCATCCGCCGCCGCGACCTGGGAACCCTGGGGATTGCTACTCATCGATGGCTTCAGTTGGACGCGACAGCCGTTCCGCTGCGCTGCGACAGGCTCCAGACATAGGCCGCCAGCACACGCACCTGCTCAGGGCTCAGGCGCTCGGCATGGGCCGGCATCATGTTGTTCTTGCCACCGTTGATCAGGGCGATGATCGTCTCTTCGCCCCAGCCGTGCAGCCAGACCTTGTCGGTCAGGTTGGGCGCACCCAAGGCTTGGTTGCCCTTGCCGTCGGCGCCGTGGCAGGCGGCACAGGCACCAAACTTGGACTTGCCAAGCTGGGCTGCGATCGAGTTGTGCGGGCTGCCCGAGAGGCTCAGCACATAGTTGGCAACGTTGCGCACATCCTCGGGGCCACCAAGCGCTGCGCCCATGGGCGGCATCACGCCATTGCGTCCCTTGGCGATGGTTTCCATGATGGCCTCATGCGAACCACCCCACAGCCAGTCACCGTCGGTGAGGTTGGGGAAGCCCTTGCTGCCCTTGGCATCCGAACCGTGACAGGTGGCGCAGTTGTTGGCAAACAGCCGCTCGCCGATGCCCATGGCCTGGTCGTTCTTGGCCATCTCGACAGCCGGCATGGCAGCGAAGCGGGCATAGACCTCGGTCAGGGCGGCCTTGGCCTTGGCCTGCTCGGCCTCGTACTGGCCGGCACTGCTCCACTTCAGGCTGCCCTGCATGCTGCCCAGGCCGGGATACATGGCCAGATAGATGCCGGCGAAGACCACCGTCAGCACGAACAAGCCCATCCACCAGCGCGGCAGCGGGTTGTTCATTTCCTTCAGGTCTTCATCCCAGACGTGACCAGTCGTGTTGTCGTTCGCCATCACCTTGCGGCGGCTTGCGATGATCAGCAGGACCAGGCACAGCAACAGACCGAGAACTGTGGCCGCCGCGACAAACAGCGACCAGCCATCAGAGAAAAAGTCACTCATTGCATCCTCCTCGAAGCCTCGGCCGAATCGGCCTCGGAGTCGCCGTGCAGCGGCAGGGCCGCACATTCATCAAAGCTCGCTGCGCGCTTCTTGCTGTAGGTCCAGGCGACGATGGCCAGGAACATCACAAGCAGCAGCACCGTGACCAGGGATCTCAGTTCATTGACGTCCATGAGAGCTCCTTACTTCACTGCGGTGCCGAGCACCTGCAGATACGCAATCACCGCATCCATTTCGGTGCGACCCTTGACCGCCTCGGCCGCACCGGCAACGTCGGCATCGCTGTAGGGCACGCCCACGACACGCAGCGCTTTCAGCTTTGGGGCCATGTCATCCGGATTGAGCTGGGCCGTCGCCAGCCACGGGTAGGCCGGCATGTTGGACTCGGGCACCAGATCACGTGGATTGATCAGGTGGATGCGATGCCATTCATCGCTGTACTTGCCGCCGACGCGGTGCAGGTCCGGACCTGTGCGCTTGGATCCCCACTGGAAGGGGTGGTCGTAAACGAACTCACCCGCTGTCGAATAGTGGCCGTAGCGCAGCGTCTCAGCGCGGAAAGGCCGGATCATCTGCGAGTGGCAGTTGTAGCAGCCCTCGCGGATATAGACGTCCCGACCGGCCAGCTGCAGTGGCGTATAGGGCTTGAGGCCTTCGACCGCCTGCGTGGTCGAGCGCTGGAAGAACAGCGGCACGATCTCCACGATACCGCCGACCAGAACGGTCAGCAGCACCAGCACGATCATCAGGAAGTTGTTGGTCTCGATCTTCTCGTGACCACCCACATGCTTGTTTGCCATGTTATTGCTCCCTCAGTTCAAGCGTGGGCCACGACGGCCGGAATACGCACCGGCACAGCCTTGCCGGCCTGCACGGTCTTGATGACGTTCCAGCCCATGATCAGCATGCCGCCGAGGTACAGCAGACCGCCGGCCAAACGGATCACATAGAACGGGTAGGTCGCCTTCACGCTTTCAACAAAGGTGTAGACCAGCGTGCCGTCCGGATTCACAGCGCGCCACATCAAACCCTGCATCACACCGGCAATCCACATCGCAGCGATGTAGAGCACGATACCCAGCGTCGCCACCCAGAAGTGCAGTTCGATGGCGCGCTTCGAGTACATCTCGGTGCGGCCGAACATGCGCGGGATCAGGTGGTACAGCGCGCCCATCGAGATCAGGCCCACCCAGCCCAGCGCACCCGAGTGCACGTGGCCGACAGTCCAGTCCGTGTAGTGCGACAGCGCGTTCACGGTCTTGATCGACATCATCGGACCCTCGAAGGTCGACATGCCATAGAAGGACAGCGAGACAATCAGGAACTTCAGGATCGGGTCATCGCGCAGCTTGTGCCAGGCACCCGACAGGGTCATGATGCCGTTGATCATGCCGCCCCAGCTCGGCGCCAGCAGCACTAGCGAGAACACCATGCCCACGCTCTGCGCCCAGTCGGGCAGCGCGGTGTAGTGCAGGTGGTGAGGACCCGCCCACATATACGTGAAGATCAGTGCCCAGAAGTGCACGATGGACAGGCGATAGCTGTACACCGGACGGCCCGCCTGCTTGGGGATGTAGTAGTACATCATGCCCAGGAAGCCTGCAGTCAGGAAGAAGCCCACCGCATTGTGGCCGTACCACCATTGCACCATCGCATCCTGCACGCCAGCGTAGGCCGAGTAGCTCTTGAACAAGCTGACCGGAATCGCAGCGCTGTTCACCAGATGCAGCAGGGCCACGGCGATGATGAAGGCGCCGAAGAACCAGTTGGCCACATAGATGTGACGCACCTTGCGGGTGCCCACCGTGCCGAAGAACACGACCGCATAGCTGACCCACACCAGAGTGATCAGGATGTCGATCGGCCACTCCAGCTCGGCGTACTCCTTGCCGCTCGTCATACCCAGCGGCAGCGTGATCGCCGCCAGCAGGATCACCAGTTGCCAGCCCCAGAAGGTGAACCAGGCCAAGCCCGGTGCGAAGAGGCGCGTCTGCCCTGTGCGCTGAACCACGTGGTATGCCGTCGCGAACAGCGTGCAGCCGCCGAACGCAAAGATCACCGCATTGGTGTGCAGCGGACGCAGACGCCCGTAGCTCAACCATGGAATGCCCAGATTGAGCTCAGGCCAAGTCAGCTGAGCCGCGATGATCACGCCGACCAACATGCCCACGATGCCCCAGAGGACCGCGGCCAGAGCAAAGGCCCGTACCACGCCGTCTTCGTACACGGGCCCCGCCGGCCCGCTCGGCATTGCAACACTTGCCATTGAAATGCTCCTTGCTAGATGTTCTGAAACCAGTGAGGGAAATTCTCAGCTGACGTTCGACTGCCGGACTTGATCACCGTCAACCCCAGCGGGCTCCTCTTCGAAAATGCGGTCACCTTCGCGCTCCAGATCGTCGAGCTGGCCACTGTGGATGGCCCAGCCGAAAACGCCGACGATGGCCAGCACCAGAACAACCGAGAGCGGAATCAGCAGATACAGGATGTCCATGGGCGGCAATCAGGGCTGAGCCGGCACCGGCAGACGGGCCAGACTCATGGCGTTGAGGATCACGAACAGCGAGCTGAGCGCCATACCCAGGCCTGCCGCCCAAGGCGGCAGCCAGCCCAGCAGCGCCAGGGGAATGCATGCGGCGTTGTAGGCCGCCGCCCAGCCAAGGTTCTGACGGATCACGCGCCGGGTGCGCAGGGCGTGCTCGCGCAGCAAGGCGATGTCGGTCAGCCGCGAGGACAGCACCACGCCATCCGCCTGAACACGCGCGATCAGGGCCCCCTGCCCCATGGCGAGGCTTGCGTCGGCACGGGCTAGCACGGGCGCGTCATTGATGCCGTCGCCCACCATCAGGACACAACGACCCTGGGCCTGCAGTGCTGCGACCGCCGCCAGCTTGTCCTCCGGGCTTGCGCCGCCACGAGCCTCATCGATGCCGGCCGCTGTAGCGATGGTGCCGGCGCGCTCAGCCGTGTCGCCCGACAGCAGCAAGGTGCGCAGTCCTTGGTGGCGCAACTGCTGCACCGCTTCACGCGCATCCTCGCGCAGGACTTCGCCGAACTGCAGATGCAGCAGTGGCGCGCCTGCACGGCCGAATACCAGCTGCGCTTCGGGGTGCGCCACGGTCGCGCCCTCGCCCGCCACCCAGACGGCCGAGCCCAGGCGCCAGAGCTTGCCATCGGCAGCCACGGCCTCAAGCCCACGCCCAGGCAGCTCGCGCACCTCGCGCCAGGCCTGCACCTCGTCCTCTGGCACGGGGCAATGTGCCGCGAGCGCGCGCGCGAAGACATGGCGCGACTGCGCCGCCAGCGCCGCGGCTTGGCGCAGCAGCGGGTCCTCCGGCGTCAGCGCCGGCCAGCTGTGCAGCAGCCGCATGCGTTCCTCGGTCAAGGTGCCGGTCTTGTCCAGCACCACGGTATCGACGCGGGCCAGCGTCTCCAGCAGATCCAGCCGGGCCAGCAGCACACCGCGACGCGCCAAGGCACCGGCAGCGCTGAGCCAGGCCGAGGGTGCCGCGAGCGACAATGCACATGGGCAGGTCACGATCAGCACCGAGACCGCCACCCAGACCGCACGCGAGGGATCGATCTGGCTCCACACCAGGGCGCCGCCAAGCGCCAGCGCCAGCACCACCCACAAGAACGGGCCGGCCACGCGATCGGCCATGCGCAGGGCTTGCGGGCGTTGCGTCAATGCGCTGCGCATCAGGCGGACGATGGCCTCGAAGCGGGTGTCATCGCCCAGGCGCTGCACCCGCAGCAGCACCGGCGCGACCAGATTGACACTGCCGGCAATTGCCGTATCTCCCAGCTTCTTCAGCACCGGCTGGGACTCACCGCTGAGCAGGGCCTCGTCGGCCGCGGTTTCACCCTGCTCGATCAGTCCGTCAGCCGGAAAGGCCTGGCCCGCCGGCACACGCAAGAGATCGCCAACCCGCAACTGCGTCGGGCTCAAGCGGGTGACCGATCCATCCGCCTCGATGCGCTCCACCGATTCCGGCAAGCCAGCCGTGGCCCGCTCAAGCTCACGCGCCACCCGGTGGCGTGCCCGCAACTCCAGGTAGCGTCCACCCAGCAGGAAGCTGACGAACATCGTCAGCGAATCAAAGTAGACCTCGTGCCCGAACACACCGTCCGGATCGAAGGTGGCACCACTGCTGGCGATGAAGGTCACCAGGATGCCCAGGCTCACCGGCACATCCATGCCCAGCCGACGCTGACGCAGTTGCGCCCAGGCCGCGCTGAAAAAGGGGCCGGCCGAGAAGAACATTACCGGCAGGCTCAGCACCCAGGAGCCCCAGTTCAGCAGATTGCGCAGGTCAGCGCTCATTTCGCCTGGCTCGGCCACATAGATCGGCCAGGCCAGCATCATCACCTGCATCATCAGGAAGCTGGCGACGAACAGGCGCCACATGGCACGCCGATGTTCGCGCTCGCGCAGCAGCCGGGCCGGTGCTGCCAGGTCAGGCACCGCCTGATAGCCGGCGCGCTCCACCGCCGCCAGCAAGCTGCTCAGGCGCGTCTTGCGCGGGTTCCAGCGCAGTTGCAGCCGCTCAGCCGCTGAATTGACCTGGGCGTCCAACACCCCAGGCTGGCCAAGCAAGGCCCGCTCGATAATGCCGGCGCAGGCCGCGCAATGCATGCCTGCCACGCGGAGTTGCGACAGGGACTCAAGCTCGCTGAGCTGCTGGCTGAACCCCGCCTGAGCCTGGCTGTCGTCGATCACTTCCGCGCTACTGCCCTGAGCAGACGGCGCAGTCAAAGGAAGGGCGGAAGCAGTCATGGGCAGGCGAGGCAAGGCAGATTCTTCTGAGCCCATAATCTAGGGCCCCCCCCCTCAGTGCGACATGATCCACATCAAGACTCAACCCATTCAGCTCGCCTTGCTGGCCTTTGTCTTGCTGATGTTGGGCGCCGCCCAGGCCCAGCCTGCGGGCGAGCCGCAGCGGCTGCCAGTGACGCAGTTGCGCGCCGGCATGCATCTGATCCAGGCCGAAGTCGCACAAAACGACCAACAGCGGGCCATCGGCCTGATGCACCGCAGCAGCATGCCCGTCAACAACGGCATGCTCTTCATCTTCGAGGCACCCAACCGTCAGTGCTTCTGGATGCGCAACACCTTGCTGCCCCTGTCAATCGCCTTCATCGCCGATGACGGCAGCATCGTCAACATCGCCGAGATGCAGCCCATGTCGGATGACTCGCATTGCTCGGCCAAGCCGGTGCGCTATGCGCTGGAGATGAACAAGGGCTGGTTTGCCAAACGCGGGCTGAAAGCTGGCGCCAAGCTCAGCGGTGGACCCTGGCCCTGACAAGACCTCAGGCTGGCAGCTGCCACACCAGCCGAAAGCCCGTCAACTCAGGCCGGGTCTGTGCGGTCCAACGCCCACCCAGCCGGGTGATGATCTCGTAGGCGATCGCCAACCCGAGCCCGGTGCCGCCGTCGCTGCGCGTGTCGGCGCGCTCACCGCGCCAGAATGGCTCCGCCAGACGCGACAGATCGGCTGCGGCGACGCCCGGCCCATCGTCCTCAATCTCGATGCGCGCGCCGCCCTGCTCATCACGCAAGCGCAGGCAGATGTGCGGGCCGCCGTAGCGCAAGGCATTGTCCAAGGCATTGCTGAGTGCCTCGCCCAGCCAGACCGAGTGGGCGAAGGCAATCACAGGCTCGTCCGGCATATCAAGCACCAGGCTGCGGCCCTTTCGGGCGGCCTGCAAGGCCAAAGGCTCGGCAGCTTCGCGCAGCAAGGGCCGCAAGTCCTGGTGAAAGGCCTCGGCTTCAAGTGCCACGCTGCCCTGCGAGCGCACCAGGCTCAGCAGCTGCCCGATGAGTCGCGCCATCCGATCACTTGACTTCAGCAAGGCAGACACCAGGGGCAGCAGCTGCGCCTCGCTGTCCCCACCGCGCTGACGGACCTCCAGCATGAGTTCCTGCGCCAGCACACGCAAGCCGGCCGCCGGCGTGCGCAGCTGATGGGCGGCATCCGCCACGAAGCGGCGCTGGCGGTCAATCGAGTCCTTCACCTCGAGCAGCAGGCTGTTGATGCGCTCGATCAGCGGTCGGGCCTCGGCTGGCACGCCGTCAGTAGGCAGCGGCCGCAGATCGCTGGGGGCGCGCCGGGCCACCTCACTGGCCACCTCGCGCAACGGTGCCAGACCGCGCCGCACCCCCCAGGCCAGCAAGGCAAAGGTCAGCAGCCCGAGCGCCAGCGTCGGCAAAGCCATTGCCATCAGCACATCGCGCACCAGGCGATCACGCTTGTTGCGCGTTTCAACCACAACAACCGACACCAGGCGATCCAGCATCGGAGACGTCAGCGAGAACATCGCACCGCGTACTGGCTTGCCGGCCATTTCGCCGTCAAACAGCACCGGGTGGGCAAAGCTGTTGTGTCGCAGATCCGGTCGCGGCAGGCCGGACTCGCCCGCCAGCACACGACCGCGCTCGTCGAGCAGGGCGAAGCTGTTGCGCTCGGTGCTGTCCCAGGTCAGCAACTCCAGGGTCTGTCGACTCATGTCCAGCAAGGGACCACGATCCGTCCAGATGATCTTGGCTGCCAGCGCACCGGCTTCGTCCTGAAGACTGCGGTCAAAGGCCGCGTTGGCGCTGGTGCGTGACAGCTCGTACGCCCCCAACGCTGCGCCTGTCATGCCCAGCAGCCAGATCCACAACAGCGGCGTCAGCAGCTGGCGGCGCAGGCTGCCGACACGCCGCCTAGGTTTCATGAGCGATGCCGTCGGCGGGCATGCCTTCGCAAGCCTCCAGCACATAGCCGAAGCCGCGCACGGTGCGAATCGCCACCCCCAGCGAGCAGAAGCGCTTGCGCAGGCGGTGCACATAGACCTCGACCGAGTTCTCGCTGAAGTCGGCCTCCCAGCTGGACAAGCGGGCGACGATGGCCTCCTTGCCGACGACGCGGCCAACGCGCTGCATCAGCATCTCGGTCAGCGCGAATTCTCGCGGGCTCAGGCGCACCGGCTCACCGCGGTGGCTCAGCTCGCGATGGTCCAGATCCATCAGCAGCTCGCCCACCTGCAAGGTCTCACTGACTCGCCCCTCCGCACGGCGCTTCAGCGCACGCAGACGCGCAATCAACTCGGAGAGGTCAAAGGGCTTGACGAGGTAGTCGTCAGCGCCGGCATTGAGTCCGGCGACGCGATCGCGCAGCTCATCCCGTGCCGTCAACAGCAGCACCGGCAGGCGCGCGCCGTTGCTGCGCCACAGCCGCAGCACGCTCATGCCGTCCATCCCCGGCAGGCCCAGGTCGAGCACGGCCAGATCGAACTGCTCGATCAGCCCTGGCGCGCAGGCTTGGCGCTCGTCGACCAGCAAGTCGACCTGCCAACCCTCGCGCTCCAGCGCACGGGCCACACCCAGGCTCAGGGCCGGATCATCTTCAACCAGCAGGATTCGCATGTGAGGCAATCACTCCGGAGCAGACACGAAAAAGGCCGGTCGAGACCGGCCCCTGATGCGGCAAGGCGCCGCGCTGCTTCAGGCGAAGTTGGCCTGAGCGAACTCCCAGTTCACCAGATGGGTCAGGAAGGCTTCGACGAACTTCGGACGCAGGTTGCGGTAGTCGATGTAGTAGGCGTGCTCCCACACGTCGACCGTCAGCAGCGCCTTGTCGGCGGTGGTCAGCGGCGTGCCGGCAGCACCCGTGTTGACGATGTCGACCGTACCGTCGGCTTTCTTCACCAGCCAGGTCCAGCCGGAACCGAAGTTGCCGACGGCGCTCTTGGTAAAGGCTTCCTTGAAGGCGTCAAAGCTGCCCCACTTAGCATTGATCGCGTCGGCCAGGGCACCGGTGGGCGCGCCGCCGCCGTTGGGCTTCATGCAGTTCCAGAAGAAGGTGTGGTTCCAGATCTGGGCTGCGTTGTTGTAGATGCCGCCGCTGCTCTTCTTGACGATGTCTTCCAGCGACATGGTCTCGAACTCGGTGCCCTTTTGCAGGTTGTTCAGGTTCACCACATAGGCGTTGTGGTGCTTGCCGTGGTGGAACTCCAGCGTCTCGGCGCTGTAGTGCGGTGCCAATGCGTCCTTGGCATAGGGCAGTGCGGGCAGGGTGTGTTCCATGTCAACTCCTCTTCAACGGGTTTTGGGGTAATGCATCACCGGCGGCGATTGTAGGGACCTTCAGGAAGCCCCTGACTGCGTGGCGAGTACCTGCAGCTGCGCGTCGCCATCGACCAGCACGGCATGAACCTGCGCACCCACGTCAAGCTGCGCCACCGAGGTCAGCGCGCGTCCGGATCCATCGTCGAGCCAGGCATAGCCACGCGCCAGCACGCGCCGCGGATCCAGCGCCTGCAGACGAGCCTGCAGCGCATCCAGGCGCCGGCCGTGCAGCTGCAAGCCGACACCCAGGGCGCGCTGACTGCGCTGTGCCAGCTGATCCAGCCGCAGGGGCTGCCGCTCCAGCAGCCGAGGCAAGGCCTGACCCTGGCGCTGCGCCAGCAGTTCCAGCAGCCGGCGCTGGCGGGTCAAGGCATCGCTGGGCCGTGCAAGCCGCAGTGCCGCGCGGTCCAGTCGCTGCGCCAGGTTGTCCAGCCTTTGATCCACGCGACGGCTCAATGCCGCAGCCAGCATGCGCAGTCGCTCGAGTTCGCCTGCCTGCGCTGGCGCCGCGAGCTCAGCTGCAGCCGTGGGCGTCGGGGCCCGCAGATCGGCGGCCAGGTCGCATAGCGTCACATCGGTCTCATGGCCCACGCCGCAGATCACCGGCAAGGCGGATTCAGCCACCGCGCGCACAACCCGCTCATCGTTGAAGGCCCACAAGTCTTCGAGCGAACCACCACCGCGGCACAGCAGCAGGGCATCGACTTCGGCACGGGCATTGGCCACACGCAGCGCCTGCACCAGCGCAGCTGGCGCCTGATCGCCCTGGACGAGGCTGGGGTAGACGATCAGCTGCACCTGTGGCGCGCGGCGCGCCAGCGCGGTGAGCACATCGTGCAAGGCCGCACCCGAGGTCGAGGTGATGACACCCAGGCGCTGCGGAAAAGCCGGTAGCGCCCGCTTGCGCGCGGCATCGAACAGGCCCTCGCCTTCCAGCTTGGCACGCAATCGCAGGAACTGCTCGTACAAGGCACCCGCGCCAGCGCGGCGCATCGACTCGACCACGAACTGCAACTCTCCGCGAGGCTCGTAGACAGCGAGCCGCCCACGCACCTCCACCAGCTGGCCATCGCCTGGCGCAAAGTCCAGCAGGCTCGCGGCCCGCCGGAACATGGCGCAGCGAAGAGTCGCCGCGCCCGTCTCGGCGTCCTTCAAGCTGAAATAGCAGTGCCCGCTGGCGGCTCGCATGAAGCTGCCCAACTCGCCCTGCACCGTGCAGCTGGAGAAGCGCGCCTGAAGGATATCGCCGACCGCCTTAAGCAGCCCCTCGACGCCCCAGACGAGTCGACTCGGCGCGGGTCTAAAGGGCTCAATCACGCGCAAACGCAGGCCTGGCGCGGCCTGAGAACTCCACAGCCGCATGGATACAGGGTTTGCGGCCCACCCAGGCCGTCACCGGACTGTCATGAGCACACAAGCTCTTGTTTTTCAAGTGTTTTTCCATGCTCAAAAATGCAGCAATCTGTCGAAGTGCTTGATTTTCCATGCCTGAGCGGCAAGCCATCGCAGCTTGCCCACAAAGTTATCCACAGCGAAAGTGGATTGTTTCCGATGCGTCTGGGAGCCCCGCCACGACATGCATCTGCGACATCAAAAGCAGCCACCAGTTCAGGCCATAATCGCGCGCAGCCCGCGCCCATCGGCCGGGTCTTGCCGCAGCCATTGGAGGGGAGCCCTTGTTTTCGATCATACAAGCCGCCGGCTGGCCGATCTGGCCGCTTCTGTTGTGCTCCGTCGTGGCCATGGCCCTGGTGTTCGAGCGCCTTGCCAGCCTGCGCGCCGCGAAGATCGCGCCACCCACCTTGCTCGACGAAGTGCTGAGCGTGACCAGTACCAACTTGCCGAGCGCTGACATCGTCAACAAGCTGGCCGACAACTCCGTGCTCGGCCAGCTGCTAGCCAGCGGCCTGCGGGCCGTGATCGCCGAGCCGCGCATCTCCGATGCCCGCCTGCGTCAAGCGTTCGAGATCGCCGGCCGCGCCGCCATCCATCAGCTGGAGCGTTACCTCAATACGCTGGGCACTATCGCCACCGCAGCTCCGCTGCTGGGCCTGCTGGGCACGGTCGTCGGCATGATCGAGATATTCGGCAGCCAGAGCCCCACCGGCAACAACCCCACCCAGCTGGCCCATGGCATATCGATCGCGCTGTACAACACCGCTTTCGGCCTGATCGTGGCGATTCCGTCGCTGATGTGCTATCGCTACTTCCGCGGCCGCGTCGAAGGCTACGTGCTCGAGCTGGAGCAGGCCAGTGAGCGCTTCATGAGCCATCTGAGCCGTTTCACCCAGTCCACGCCCGGCTCGGCGCCCGCTGCGGCTGCTACACCGATCGGCCAGACCTCACGTCGGGGTTGAGACGATGAAGTTCCGTCAGCACAAGGCCGAGGAGCCGGAGATCAATCTGATCGCTTTCATCGACGTGCTTCTGGTGGTGCTGATCTTCCTGATGCTGTCGACGACCTACTCGAGGTTCACCGAGTTGCAGGTCACCCTGCCCGTGGCGGATGCCGAGAACCTGAAGGAGAGGCCGCGGGAGATCGTGGTCGCCGTTTCGGCGGATGGTCGCTACACCATCAATCGCCAGCCGGTGGAGGGCCGCGCACCCGAACTGCTCGCGGCTGCGATGCGGACAGCGACCAACGGCGAAGCCGACACGATGGTGATCATCTCGGCCGACGCGTCGGCTGCGCATCAATCGGTGGTCAATGTGATGGACGCGGCCCGCCGTGCCGGTCTGCCACGCCTGACCTTCGCGGCGCAAAGCAAGACCAATCCCTGAGATGCGCAAGCCTGGCGGCCTGGAGGCTGCGTTGCAGTCGGCATGGCTGCACGGCGGCCTGCTGGCTCAGGCCTTGCGCCCGCTGGGCGCCCTCTTCGGGCTGATCAGCCAGCTGCGCGCCGCGCTGTACCGGCTTGGCTGGTGCAAGACTGCCACACTGCCTGTGCCCGTCATCGTGGTGGGCAATTGGATCGTCGGAGGTGCAGGCAAGACACCGACCACGCTGCACTTGCTGCAGCTGCTCCAAGCACAGGGCTATCGCGTCGGCGTCATCTCGCGCGGCTATGGCGGCAGCGCTGAAGGCTGTAGTCTGGTGAGCCGCGCCAGCACGGCCGCCGAGGTCGGTGACGAGCCGCTGCTGATTCATCTTCGCAGCGGCGCACCGGTCGCCGTCGGGCGCAACCGTGTTGCTGCCGCTGAAGCCCTGCTTAGCGCCTACCCTCAGACGGAACTGCTCATCAGCGACGACGGCCTCCAGCATTGGCGCCTGCCGCGCGCACTTAGCGTGCTGGTGTTCGACGAGCGCGGCATGGGCAATGGGCGCCTGCTGCCGGCCGGGCCTCTGCGTCAGAATCGCCGGCTCAGCGCCGAACCCCAGCTGGTGCTCTACAACGCGCCAGTGGCCAGCACGCCTCTGCCTGGTCACCTCGCAGATCGCCGACTGGCAGGGGCCGTCACGCTGGCAGACTGGTGGGCCGGTCGCCCTGCCCAAGCCGAGGCGTTGGCAGCGCTGCGCGGCAAGCCGGTGCTCGCGGCGGCAGGGCTGGCGCAGCCTGAGCGCTTTTTCTCCATGCTGCGCGAGCAGGGTCTCGCCATACAAACCCTGCCCCTGCCCGACCACCATGACTATGCCGACATGCCCTGGCCGGCCAACACGGCGACCGTGCTGATCACCGAGAAGGATGCGGTCAAGCTGCGCCCTGAGCGCATCGGCCACGTCCTGGTGTGGGTGGTGACGCTAGACTTTCTACCCGAAGAGAGCTTCGGCCTCGCCTTGTTGGCGCAGTTGCCAAGCCGCCCGGCCTGACACCGGCCCAACCCTGACTCAAGAATCATCATGGACAACCGATTGCTGGAAATGCTGGTCTGCCCACTCTGCAAGGGCCCGCTGGAACACCAGCGCAGCGAGCTGCATGGGCGTGAGCTGGTTTGCCATGCCGACAGACTGGCGTTTCCCGTGCGCGACGATATTCCGGTGATGCTGGAGAGCGAAGCCCGCTCTCTGGACACGGCGGTGGCCGAGGCCCAGCCGCTGCCGACATGAGCTACACCGTTCTGATCCCTGCACGGCTGGCCTCGACCCGCCTGCCCAACAAACCTCTGGCTGATCTCGAAGGCCTGCCGATGATCGTGCGCGTGGCGCAACGCGCGGCGCGTTCCGGTGCCAGTCAGGTGGTGGTGGCTAGTGATTCACCCGAGGTGCTGGCCGCCTGCACTGCCCATGGCGTGCAAGCCGTGCTGACCCGCGCCGACCATGTCTCGGGCAGTGATCGCCTCGCCGAAGCCTGCGAACAGCTCGGCCTCGACGGCCAGGACATGGTGGTCAATGTGCAAGGTGACGAGCCCCTGATCGCGCCGGCCATGATCGATGCCTGTGCAGCGCAGCTGAGCGCGCGCCCCGATTGCGTCATGAGTACCGTCGCCCACGCTCTCGCCGATGCGGCCGAGTTCGCCAACCCGAACGTGGTCAAGCTGGTCACCGATGCACGCGGAACGGCGCTCTACTTTTCACGCGCCCCCATCCCGTGGTGGCGCGACGCCGGGAGCGCGACGCCGCAACCGGGCAGCGCATTGCGCCATGTCGGGCTGTACGCCTACCACGCCGGCTTCTTGCGCCGCTTCCCGAGCCTGCAGGCCAGCCCGCTCGAGCAGATCGAGTCGCTGGAGCAGCTGCGTGTGTTGTGGCACGGCGAGCGCATAGCGGTGCACATCAGCGACGAGCGTCCCGGCCCTGGCGTCGACACTCCGGAAGACTTGGAACGCGTGCGGACCCTGCTGCGCAACGGCGCCTGAGGGCTCTGGCGCGGCGCTTTCGGGGCTGCAGCGCAGCCGGTCCGCGTCAGCTGTGCGCCAGCCTTGCCATGCTATCCTCGCCCGCAGTTTGCGAGGGCGACATCATGGACGTCCTGCCCAGCTGTTTAGAACTGAGGAGACCTCGTGCGATTGATTCTTCTGGGCGCCCCTGGCGCCGGCAAAGGCACCCAAGCCGCCTACATCTGCCAGAAATTCGGTATCCCGCAAATCTCGACCGGCGACATGCTGCGCGCAGCGGTCAAGGCCGGCACACCGCTGGGCCTGCAAGCTGACGCCGTGATGAAGTCCGGCGGCCTGGTGAGCGACGACCTGATCATCAGCCTTGTCAAGGAACGCATCGCACAGCCGGACTGCGCCAACGGCTTTCTGTTCGATGGTTTCCCGCGCACCATCCCGCAAGCGGATGCGATGAAGGCCGCCGGCGTCAAGCTGGACTTCGTGCTGGAGATCGACGTGCCTTTCGATGCCATCATCGAACGCATGAGTGGCCGTCGCTCGCACCCCGCATCCGGCCGCACATACCACGTCAAGTTCAACCCGCCCAAGGTCGAAGGCAAGGATGACGCCACCGGCGAAGACCTGATCCAGCGCGACGACGACAAAGAAGAAACCGTCAAGAAGCGCCTGGAGGTCTATTCGGCCCAGACGCGTCCGCTGGTGGACTACTACTCAAGCTGGGCTGCCAGCGGTGACACACAGGCGCCGCAGTACCGTCGCATCGCTGGCATTGGCAGCGTCGATGAAATCACCGCACGCGCCCTCGCCGCCTTGAGCTGAAGCCGCAAGCGCTGAAGAACCGGGCCGCTGTTCAGCGGCCTTCTTTTTGCTCGACAATTTACGTTTACGTCAACGTCACCAACACAGGAGAGACAAGCCATGGACATCGCAGGTAAGGTATTCATCGTCACCGGCGGGGCATCGGGGCTAGGCGAAGGCACGGCACGCATGCTGGCCCGTGAAGGCGCGACTGTCGTCATCGCCGACCTGCAGGCCGAGCGCGGCGAAGCGCTGGCTAATGAACTGGGTGGCGCCTTCGTCAAGGCCGATGTCAGCCAGGAAGCCGATGGCCAGGCGGTCGTCGCGAAGGCCGTCTCGCTGGGTAAGTTGATGGGCCTGGTCAACTGCGCTGGCATTGCCCCTGCGGTCAAGACCGTGGGCAAGGATGGCGCTCATCCTCTGGCCAGCTTCGCCAAGGTCATCAACGTGAATCTGATCGGCAGCTTCAACATGATCCGACTGGCGGCCGAAGCCATGAGCAAGAACGCGCCTGAGTCCACTGGCGAGCGCGGCGTGCTGATCTCGACCGCCTCGGTCGCAGCTTTCGACGGCCAGATCGGCCAGGCTGCCTACGCCGCCTCGAAGGGGGGGGTGGTGGGCATGACCTTGCCGATCGCACGCGACCTGGCCCGCAACGGCATCCGCAACATGACGATCGCCCCCGGCATCTTCGGCACACCGATGCTGTTCGGCATGCCGCAAGAGGTGCAGGACGCCCTGGCTGCTAGCGTGCCCTTCCCTTCCCGCCTGGGCAAGCCTGAAGACTACGCCAAGCTGGTGCACCAGATCGTCACCAACGACATGCTCAACGGTGAAGTGATCCGGCTGGACGGCGCGATCCGCCTGGCGCCGAAGTGATCAAGGTGCCAGCAAGCCCGCCATGAAAAACGGCCTCCCTAGGGAGGCCGAATTCTTGTCTGCGCCGCTGCTGCGGCACATGCTTACTTCTTGACGCTGCGCGAGTGGATGCTCCACAGACGCGCCAGTTCGCCCGAGCCGTCGGCGCCCCTGGCAAGGCGCCAGGTAGCCTGAGCCCTGGCGGTGTCGCCGGTGTTGAACTGAGCCAGCCCGAGGTAGAGCTGCGCATCATCCGCGCGCTTCAGGTTGCCCTTGGCGATGCCGGCCTGGATCAGCTTGACGCCCTCGGCACCTTCGCCGCGGAAGGTCTTGGCCAAGCCCAGCTTGACCAGATCGTCGCCCGCCTTCGAATCATTGGCAGCCTTCAATGCGCCAGGCTCTGCCGCCTTGGCTTCACCGATCTTCTTGACCATCAGGTCAAGCAGGCGCTTGTGGCGCGCGCCCTCGGCACCCTGGCCCAGCACATTGGCAGCCATGCCCTTCTCAACGACCTGCTTGCCCTCTTCGGGAAAACCAGCCTGAGCGGCCAACTGCGCCATCTCCATGTAGTCGTCGGCACCGCGCATATTGCCGGTGACCAGCTTCAGGCGATAGACATCAAGGCCGAAGCGCGGCGCGAAGCCCTTGCGTTGTGGCAAGCCGCCCAGGATCTGCGCCCACAGCTCCTTGCGCGGGTAGTAGTTCAGCAGCTTCTCGGTTGCCAGCGACTCAGCGGCAGCATCACCCTTCTTGCTGGCCGCGTAGAGCAGCAGGTTCAGCTTGTCCTGGCTGGGTGCCTTGCCGGCTTTCTCTTCAGCCTGCACCTCGGCCAGCGTGTCCTTCAGGACTGCACCCATATCACCCGAGCGCAACTGCGCCTGAGTCTGCACGGTCTTCATCGTGGGGCTGTTGCCGCCCGCAGCGAAATACTTGTTGGACCATTCCAGCGCCTTGGCACCGTTGCCTGCGCGAAGATAGGTGCCTGCGATGGCTTCCATGTATTGAAGCTGCTGCGCCCCGGCCAGCCTGCCGGCAGCCTTGAGGGCTTCAAATGCCTTGGCCATCGAGTCCGCATCGCTGACGCCCATCGCCGCCGAGAAGCGTGTGCCTTCAATCGCGTTGTTTTCAGCGGCGGTGCGGTTGGCCACGCCTTCGGCCTCACGGACCTTGGCCAGAGCTTCCCTGTGTTTGCCGGCCTTGATCAAGGCGCCGGCATCCTTCAGGTGCTTGCCGACTTCGGCACGCACGGCATCAGCCTGCGCCTGGGCTTGCACGAAGCCCAGACCGCCCTGGGGCAAAGGGCCAACAAGCAGCGCAGCAGCGCCCAAGGTGGCGGAAGCGAGGATATTGCGTTTCATACGTGTCTCTCCTACGAAAAAAACGCGCCCCCTTGCGGGAAGCGCGTTCGTGCAATCAGTCGTGCATCAATTGATGAACTGCTCGTTGCCTATCATGCCCATCTTCTTGACACCCAGGCGCTGCGCCGCAGCCATCACCGCCGCCACATTGCCGTACTCCACAAGCTTGTTCGGCTTGATATGCACTTCGCTCTGGTCGGGCTCGGCTGCCACTTCAGCCAGCTTGGCTTCCACCGCCTGGTGATTGGCCAGCGGCGTGCCGTCCCAGAACACCGTGCCGTCGAAGTCGATGAAGACTTCGTGCACCACAGGCTCCTTGGTCGGTGGCGGCGGGTTGCCGGCCGGCAGGTCCAGGTTCACCGAGTGAAGCTGGATCGGGATCGTGATGATCAGCATCACCAGCAGCACCAGCATCACGTCGATCAGCGGCGTCGTGTTGACGTCCATCAACACTTCCGGCTCGCCGCTGCCCGAGGAGCTTCCAACGTTCATTCCCATGCTCTTCTCCTTGGGCTTCAGCCGCCGCGTGCCGGCGGCTCGGTGACAAAGCGCACCCGCATCATGCCGGCGCGCTGGCAGGCCACCATCACACGGCCCACTGATTCATAGCGTGCCTTGTCATCGCCGCGGATATGCACCTCAGGCTGCGGTTCCTTGACCGCTTCCTTCTTCAACCGGGCCACCAGCGCTTCGGTATCCGCCAGGGGCAGCGAGCCCCAGTAGACGTCGCCGTCCTTGGTCACCGACAGTTCGATGTTCTCCGGCTTGGTGACGCGCACGACGTTGGTTTCCTTGGGCAAGGACACCGCCACCGACTGCGTCACCACCGGCACGGTGATGAGAAAGATGATCAAGAGCACCAGCATCACGTCCACCAGGGGCGTCGTGTTGATGGTCGAGACCACCTCGTCTTCATCGCCGGATGACGATCCGACGTTCATTCCCATGATCTGACTCCGGGATGGAAGTGATCAGCGCTTGACAGCGCGGTTGCCCATCAGCACGCCGTGCAGATCGGCAGCGAAGGCGCGCACTTGACCCATCACGGCCTTGTTGCGGTTGACCAGCCAGTTGTAGCCCAGCACGGCCGGCACAGCCACAGCCAGACCGATGGCGGTCATGATCAGCGCAGCGCCCACAGGGCCGGCCACCTTGTCGATCGAAGCTTGGCCGGCCACACCGATGGCGGTCAGCGCTTGCAGAATGCCCCACACCGTGCCGAACAGGCCGATGAACGGCGAGGTCGAACCCACGGTAGCCAGGAAGCCCAGGCCCGACTGCAGGCGGCCGTTGACTTCACCGACAGCGCGCTCGACGTTCATCGTGACCCAGGTGTTGTGGTCGATGTTCTCGGTGAGCGCGCCTTCGTGGTGCTCGGAAGCCTCGATCGCGGTCTGGGCGATGTAGCGGAAAGCACCGTTCTCGCTCAGGCTCTTCAAGCCTTCAGCCAGGCTGGCCTTCTTGAAGAAGCTGACGCGGACTTCCTTTGCTTCCTTGCTCAGCTTGTGGGTGTCCCACAGGCGCACGATCAGGATGTACCAGGAACCCATGGACATCAGGACCAGCAGCACCAGAACGCCTTGGTCCACAGCATGGCCGTGGGTCACCAGGGCCTTCAGGCCATAGGGGTTGTCGACAGGCTTGGCAGGCGCCTCGCCAGCGGCTGGAGCCGTCGTGGCAGCAACCGGGGCAGCCGAGGCCGCGTCAGCAGCCTGGGCCGAAGCATTGATCGGGGAGACGGCCAGCGTCGCGGCCATGGCGATAGCGGCGAACAAGCCAGCGATACGAGAGATCATGGAGGTGACTCCTACTAAGAGAAAGAGATCGAGAGGTCGAAACTCAGGTTTGGAAGCTTCGATCGATGGCTCATGGCCCTCGACCGGTGAATGAAAACGTTAGGATGTCTGGGGCGCCTTATTCGATGCGGAAGACGAACTCCTGCTCGAAGACGTGGTCACCCGGGCACTCATAGGTGCTCGCCAAGGTGTCCGAAATTGCGGCGATCAGAGCACGCTGCGCACGGCGGTCGACGCCACCGCGCATCGGCGTGACTTCAACCGAGACAACACGGCCAGCCTTGACCGTGGCCAGGGCCTTGTACATGGCCTCACCACTCCAGTTGACGGCCGGCAGTTCAGGCTTGCCCATCTTCGTGCAGACCATGCCAGCTTTCACCGGACCAGCCGGACGCGGCGCAGGAGCCGGAGCAGGCGGTGCCGCAGGCGGGGTCGGCGCAACTTCACGCACCGGAGGCGGTGTGTTGCTGACAGGTGCCTGGATGGCGTTGGGCGGCGGCGGCGCAGCGACCTGAACTTCAGGCGGCGGCACGAAAGGCGGCGGCGGCGCCTTCATATCAGGCGGCGGCGGCACGACCTTCTCGGGCGGTGGCGGCGGCTTGACCTTCTCTTCGACCACCTTGACGTCGATCGGACCCTTGACGGCCTCGACGACCTTGTGCGCGAGGCCGCTGGCCAGTGCCCAGATGATCAGAATGTGAATCAGCACGACGACCACGAAGCCGGTCACCCGCGATGAGCTTTGGTTCTCCTGCGCAAAGTTCATGCGCGCTCCTTCGTAAGACTGCGAAATACTTTCATCGATAGACGCGGAGAGTCTGGCTCCATGCAGGTCAGGTATCGAACCGAATCAGCAAACACCTAGGATCCGTCCCACCCCACCGCGCACAACGCCGCAATGAGAGGGATGAGGGGCGAAAGCCCCAAGGAACCCGGCACCTGTCCGACTCCGCTCTTGCCTGCAGCCAGCAGGATGAACTTTTCGACTCATGACCCTGGGCACTCTGGTAACCCACACTCAACAAAAATGCCCGCCGGCTTGTGGCCTGCGGGCGATCCTCAGGTAAACACAGCCTGTAATTCCGTTACAGAACACAGGCCCTCCAACGAGCGGCACATCATAAACGATGAAGAAGCTTGACCTTGCATGGTGCTTTCCCCACCCTTACATGGGTGTTCGCAACCGTTTTCAGCCCAGTTACACAGTGGTTTCACCGCAACGCCCACAGGGTTCAAGGCCGACCTGGGAAAAACACCGGGCTGCGGCTGTAACGCAACAGTACCGACCGCCTGACGCCACGGCTCCGCGCCCCAAAAGATGTCTCCCAGGAGGTTCTCAAGGCCTGCTCAACGCTGCAACCTCGGCACGGCCGCGAGCAGCGCGCGGGTGTACTCCTGCTGCGGCGCGCCAAGCACCGTCTGCGCCGGCCCCGCTTCAACAATGCGGCCGGTCTGCATCACTGCGACTTCGTCTGCGATGTACTCGACAACACCGATGTTGTGCGTGATGAAAAGGTACGCCAGCCCCTGCTCGCGCTGAAGCTCGCGCAACAGGTTAAGGATCTGCGCCTGGACGGATACATCGAGGGCAGAGGTCGGCTCATCACAAACAATCAGCCGAGGCTCCACCGCCAGCGCACGGGCAATCGCGATGCGCTGGCGCTGGCCACCCGAGAACTCGTGCGGGAATCGCTCCAGTGCATCGCGCCTCAGCCCGACCTTGTCGACCAGCGCTTCGAGGGTACGACGGCGCGCAGCGGAGTCCAGTTCGGGGCGCAGAGCCAGCACGCCCTCCTCCAGCAGCTCAAAGACCCGCATGCGGGGGTTCAGCGAGGCAAAGGGATCCTGGAAGATGATCTGCACCTGACGGCGCGCATTGCGCAGCGCGTCGCCGTCCAGCTTGAACAGGTCCTGGCCCTCCAGCAAGGCCTGACCCTCGATCGTGGCCTGACGGCGAAGCAACTGCACGATGGCCTTGCCCGAGGTGGTCTTGCCACAACCCGACTCCCCGACAAGGGCCAGCGTGCGTCCAGCGGCAATGCTGTAGGACACCCCGTCCACCGCATTGAAGTAGCGTGTCCCGCCGCCGCCAAACAGCGGCTTCTTCAGCGCGAAGCGCACCCGCAGATCCTTGACCTCCAGCAGCGGCCGCTCGCTTGCAGGCGGTGCCGTCCGTTCAGCAGCCTCAACCGGCAATGCAGGCACAGGCACCGCCAGTGCCTCCTCCGGGTGGGTGTACAGCCGGCAGCGCACCGAATGCGTCGCACCGAGCGCCTGCAGCTCGGGCACATTGCCGTGACAGGCAGGCATCACCCGGTCACAGCGCGGCGCGAAGCGGCAGCCCTCGAACTCCAGCCAGAGCGGCGGCACCGTGCCAGCAATCGCAGCCAGGGCTTGGCCACGCTTGGCCGAGTCCGGCAGCGCCTGCAGCAGCAGACGCGCATAGGGATGCTTGGGAGATGCGAAAAACTCCGCGGCCGGTGCCACCTCGATCACCTGCCCCGCATACATCAGCGCCACCCGGTGCGCCATGCCTGACACCACGGCCAGATCGTGCGTGATCAGCAGCACGCCGAGCTGGCGCTCGCGCTGCAGATCCTTGAGCAGATCGAGGATCTGCGCCTGGATCGTCACGTCCAGCGCTGTGGTGGGCTCGTCGGCGATCAGGTAGTCAGGCTCGGCCGCCAGCGTCATCGCGATCATCACGCGCTGCTTCTGGCCGCCCGAGAGGCGGAACGGGTACTCGTCGATACGCCGCTCAGGCTCCGGAATACCGACACGCCGCAGCCAGTCGATCGCCTTGGCGCGCGCCGCCGCGCCGCGCAAGTCGGTGTGCGTCTCGATCGCCTCGACGATCTGGTCGCCCACCCGCATCACCGGGTTCAAGCTGGTCGAGGGCTCCTGGAAGATCATGCCGATGCGGCCACCGCGCACGCGGCGCATCTGCGCCTCAGGCAGGCCGAACACATCCTCATCGTCCAGATCCAGGCGCCCGGCGGTAATGCGGCCGTTGTCGGGCAACAGGCGCATCAGGGCCAGGGCCGTCATGCTCTTGCCGCAGCCGGATTCACCCACCAACGCAAAAGTCTCGCCGCGCTCGATGCTCAGACGCATTCCATCGATCGCGCGCACCAGGCCCGCATCGGCGTCCAGCGCCACCTTCAGGTCTTCAATCTTCAGCATGGCTCACTCACGCCTTTGTCTTCTTCAGCAGCGACAACACGCGCGGGCGCAGGCTGCGGGCCCGAGGGTCGAAGGCGTCGCGCACGCCATCCGCGAACAGATTGGCCGCCAGCACCAGGGTCACCATGAAACCGAAAGCAGCCGCGAAGCTCCACCACACGACCGGGTCGCGTGACATCTCCGAGCGGGCCAGGTTGATCATGCCGCCGAAGCTGTTCATCGACGGGTCCACACCCACGCCCACATAGGTCAGCACGGCTTCGTACAGGATTAGCTCCGAGAAGCTCAGCACCACGGTGATCAGCACCAGATGCATCACATTGGGCACGATGTGGCGCGCCATGATGCGCGCATCGCTGACGCCGAAGGCGGTGGCCGCCTGCACATAGTCCAGCTCGCGCAGCTTGAGCGTCTCGCCGCGCACCAGCCGGCACAGCCCGGCCCAGCCGGTCAGGCCCAGGATCACGCAGAGCAGGAACATCTTCAGGTCCGAGCGCTCGACGCCGGTCTCGAACAGCTCCGGGTTCTTGTCCAGGAAGACCTGCACCATCAGCACGCAGGCGGCGATCAGCAGCACGTTCGGCACCGAGCTGAGCGTGGTGTAGATGTACTGGATGACTTCATCCACCCAGCCCTTGAAGTAGCCCGCCAGGATTCCCAGCACCAGGGCCAGCGGCAGCGTGGCCAGCGTGGAGATGGCGCCGATCACGAAGGCGGTGCGCACGCTCTTGAGCGCCTGGTACAGCACATCATTGCCGGTGCGGTCGGTGCCGAACACATGGTAGTGGCCCATCAGCGCGATGACCGGCCCACACAGCAACGCGCTGACCCCAATCGTCAGCAGCAGTGCACGCAGCGGATAGTGCGTGCGGTCGGCCAGCAGATCGCGCCAGGCCCGGCCCAGGCCGCCATGGCCCCGTGACAGCCCTGCGGCCATCAGCAGCGCCGCCAGCAGTGTTACCACCACAGCGCCGGCCACACCCACGAAGGCGCGACGAGTGACATCCACCGCCCATTCCTGCTCGGGCTGCTGCAGATGCGCGCCACCATGTTGCAGACGAGGAAAGTCGCGCGTCAGGGCGCCGTCGACCTCGATGCTCTCTTTGTTCAAGCCTAGATAGCTCAGCGGGCGCGAGTAGGTGGTCTCGCGCATCGCCACCTGACGCGCCAGCACCAGGTCCAGCACGGACTCCGTGCGCGTGTCATAGAACTGAGCCCCGGCTGGCATACCCTCGGACGTCGGCAATGCACGGCGGAAGTGCACACTGTCCAGCGCCGTCACCAGCAGGAACAGCATCAGCACGAAGCCGGCTGACAGCGCCGCCGGATCACGCAGGACCTTGACCCAGTTGGCGCGCAGCGTCGGCTGTGCGCGCACCCGCAGCACATAGACCAGCAAGGCCGCGAACAGCGCCCACAGCGCCACGTCGGTCCACAACAGAACGAGCTTGAATCCCATGTCTTGTTCTTCCTATGTCCGGGCTCAAGCCAGCCGCACGCGGGGGTCAACCCAGGTGTAGGCGATGTCGATCAGTGCGTTGGTCGCGATGTACAGCACCGCGCCCAGGAACACCATGGTGCGCACGATGGCAAAGTCCTGCCCGGTGATGGCCTCGATCACGAAGGCGCCCAGGCCCGGGATGCCAAAGAAGCTCTCGAACACCAGGCTGCCCATGAAGACGTAGGGCAGATAGCTGCCGGCGCTGGTGATGATGGGAATCAGCGCATTGCGCAGCACATGGCGGAACAGCACGATCTGCTCGCTGAGGCCCTTGGCGCGTGCGGTGCGGACATAGTCCTTGCCGATCTCTTCCAGGAACATCGCGCGGTACAGCCGCGCCTCGCCGCCCAGACGCGAAAGCAGCGACAGCAGCACCGGCAGGATCAGGAACTTCACCGCATCCAGGCCCGCCGCATAGCCATTGATCGGCACCAGCTTGAGCAGACGCGAGAAAAAGTACTGGCCAACAATGATGTAGAACAGGCTGGAGATCGACAGCATCAGCACGCACAACACGACACCCCAGAAGTCGATGCGCGAGTTGCGGAAGAACACCAGCATCAGCGCGAACGAGGTGCTGACGATGACCTGCAGGATGAAGATGGGCAAGGCCAGTTGCAGGCTCACACCCATGCGGGTCTTCACCTCATGGCCGATGTTGACGGCCTGGCGTGCGTCCGAGCGGCCGAAGTCCAGCATCATCAGCGAGACCGATCGCTCCCAAAGAATGGTCTGTGTCAGCTTGTCGCTGCCTTGCTTGCTCTCGTTCCAGTAAAGCGGCTTGTCATAGCCACGCTCGACCTTCCACTTCTCGATCTGCTCCTGCGTGACGCGTTTGCCGCCGATGTTCAGGCGCGCCATATCGTCCGGCGTGTTGACCGAGAAGAACAGGAAAAAGGTGAAGAGGTTGACCCCGATCAGGATCAGCAGGCCGTAACCGAGACGGCGGATCATGTAGTTCAGCATGGTGATTCTTCCCCGGGGCTCAGCTGAGCTGATGCGGCTTCACATAGCCCTTGGCCGTTGCTTGTTCGCGCGCACGGAAGGATCGGCGCGTGGCCCAGACGATGGCGGCAGCGCCTGCCAGCAAGGCCAGCAGCGGCCACCAGATCGGCTGGTTCCACTCGGCCTGCTTGGCGGCCCGCATCTGCGGATCGACGCGGTAGTAACGCGCCATGTCGCGCACCATGATGCCGGGCTTGCCGTTGTATACCCAGGGCTGGAAGGCCGAGGCCACATAGGGCCAGTAGCCCCAGGCCCAGGGCGAGTCTTCGCGCACGATACGCACCATCTCGTCGATCACGCGCTGCTTCTCCGGGCCGTCGTCCAGGGCCTGCATGCGGCGATAGAGCTTGTCGTACTCGGGATTCTGGTAGTTGGCCGCGTTCTCACCTTCGTGCAGGCTCTTGGCATTCGGGCCGTAGAGCAGGAACAGGAAGTTCTCGGCATCCGGATAGTCGGCCAGCCAGCCCCACCAGAAGATCTGGTGCTTGCCCTTGTGCACCTTGTCCTGGAACTGGTTGTAGTCGGTGGCACGCACTTCCAGCTGCACGCCCAGCTTGGCGAACTGCTTGACCATCCAGTCCAGCTCGGCCTTGATCTCGGGCGTGGCGGTGCGCTGGTAGTCGTAGTTCAGCACCAGGGGCTTGCCGCTCTTGGCGTCGCGCCCATCCGGGTAGCCGGCCTCGGCCAGCAGCCTCTTGGCATCGTCGATCGAGCGGCGCTGCAACTCACCGTTGACTAGTTTGTGGGTCACGGGGTTGAAGCCCTCGGGCGTGCCCTCGCGCGAGCCGAAAACGCCGGGCGGCACCGGCCCGTGGGCAGCAACGCCACCCTTGGTGCGGAAGATGCGGCCATAGCCCTCCTCCCAGTCGATGGCGATCGACAAGGCCTGGCGCAGCTTGCGGTTCTTCAGCTGCTGCTCCGGCGTGTCGCCCTTGCCCACCACCGGGTCCAGCCAGTTGAAGCCCATGTACCAGCTGTTGATGTCGGTGACCTGCGGGAACTTGAAGCCCTTGGCTTCATAGGCAGCGCGCACCTCGTCCGAGTCGTCCATGTCGACGCGGAAATCCACGCCCCATTCCGGCCGCTCGATCTCGGGCACATCCAGATAGCCCTGCTTGAACATCTCCTTGCGCGGCACTTTCTCCTTGATGATGGTCGAGACGATGGTGTCCACGAAGGGCATGGTCTTGCCGCAGTCGTCCAGCAGACCGTCCTTGCGGTCCTGCTCCGAGCCCTCGCAGGGATAGGCTTCGCCGCGGAAGTGCGGGTTGCGCTTCATCACATGGCGGCGGTCCTGCACATACTCGGTCATCATGAAGGGGCCAGTGCCCACCGGCCACTGGTTCAGCGACAGGCTGTTCTCGCTCATGCCTGGCTGGGCATAGAAGGCATCGGCCTCCCAAGGCAGCGGCGACACGAAGGTCATCGCCAGCCAGTACTGCCACTGCGGATACTTGCCGCGGATCTTGATGCGCAGCGTGTGGCTGTCCAGCGCCTGCACGCCTTCCAGCGGCCATTTGCGAAAGTCCAGAAAGGGCTTGTCGCGCGTGGTCTCCGGCAGGCCCTTGAGCAGCTTGGCGTTCTCTTCGCGCACCAGCTTGGCATAGTCCTTCAGCCCGACCACATACTCGGAGAAGATGGCGAAGACCGGTGCCTCGATGCGCGGCGTGGCGTGGCGCTTGAGTGCGTAGACATAGTCTTCCGCCACCATCTCGCGCGTGCCTTGCACCGCAAAGTCCCAGGGTGAGCGCTTGTCTCCCAACTGCTCGCGCGTCAGGCTGTGATAGAGGTAGTTGCCCTTGTCATCGGTGGCCAGCGCCGGATGCGGGGCGTACTTGATGCCCTTCTTGATCGCGATGTCGTAAACGCTGAAACCGATCTGCTCGGCCGGGGCATCGTCCGGCAGCGGCTTGCCGTCCTTGTCCAGGTAATGCGGCTTCACCACCTTCTCGGCCGTCTTGGGCACCAGCTCGTAGGGCCGCTTCAAGTAGTGGTAGGCGTACAGCGGCTCGTAGATCTGGTAGGTGTAGACCGACTCCGGATTGCTGTAGGACGCAATCGGATCCAGATAGCGCGGCGAGCGCTCATCGAAAGAGTTGTACAGCGTGTTCGACGCCGCGGCGCCCTTGGCATACGGGCTGTTGTCGCAGGCCGTCAGGCCCATGGTTGCGGCCAGTACCAGCACAGCACCCAGCACCGAGGCGCAATGCTCGCGCCAACCCTGCCGCCGCGGGCTCAGCGCGGCGCGCGGACCTTGAAGTCCCAGCATGAAAACCCCTCCGGAGCTGGCGCTCGCCAAACACCTGCTGATGGCAGGCCGGCACAACACAAGCACCATTCAAAAACAGCATGCCCCCGGAGCACAGGACTGATGGTCGCGCGCCGGAGGCTTTATGAGCATCATATCGGCTCAATACAGGCTGGAAACTGGAGGATTCCCCCCAGTCAGCGAGCAAAAAACCCCGCGAGCGCGGGGTGAGAAAAGTCACCTTGTGCGGCGCACCTGCGTCGCGGTCATCTCACTCCTGATGCCCCCAGGCGATCAGGAGGTCGCGGCCCTGGACCAGCAGTTCGGACTTGATGCCCACCGGCAGAGTCACCTTGGTCGGCACATGGCCGAAAGGCAGGCCGGTGAGGAAGCGGGTCTGCGGGCAGCGCGCTGCCACGGCAGCGATCGCGTCCTTCAAGCCATAGCCGCGATCCAGCGGCGACTTGTTCCAGTCGCTGAAAGCCCCCAGCAGCACGGCCTTCTGTGCACCCAGCACCCCCGCCTGCTGCAGCTGCAACAGCATGCGCTCGACGCGATAGGGATGCTCGTTGACGTCTTCAAGGAACAGGATGCCGCCTTTCACGCGCGGCATGTGCGGCGTGCCCAGCAGCGACATCAGCATCGTCAGATTGCCACCCCACAAGGTGCCACGCGCTTCAAAGCCGTCATGGCCAGCCTCGGTGCGATAGCCCACCGCCTCCAGAACCCCGCTCATCGCCTCGGTGAAGACTTCCTGCGTGATCTCGTCGACGCCGCCCTCGGCTGCACTGCGGCCGAAGTCATAGGTGGCCATCGGGCCATGCCAGCTGGCCGACTTGGCATGCGCCAGCAGGCCCAGCTGCAGCGCCGTGACATCGCTGTGCCCCACCCAGCGCGTGCCGCGCTCCACGCTCTTGGCCAGCAGCTTCCAGTCGATCTGGTCGAGCAGGCGCGTCAGGCCATAGCCGCCGCGCGTGGCCATCGCCACCGCAGGCGCTGCCTTGGCCACGCGGTGGATGGCCTTAAGGCGCGTGGCGTCATCGCCGCCGAAACGCTGCTCACGCGCCAGCGCATCCGCATCGACTTCGACCTCGAAGCCCAGCGCCTGCAAGCGCTTGGCAGCACGCTTGAGCGGCGCGGATTGAGCCAGGGCGCCGGCCGGCGTGTAAAGGATCAGGGGTTTGCTCATAGTGGTTTCGATTCGTCCAGGTGAATGGCATCGCCGGTGGGGATGCGCTCGTCGTTAGGTGTTACGGCCGCCCGCGCCAGATCGCGGCGGCGCCGGGCCGCCTCGCGGCGCTCGGCAAAGAAGTCGCGCAGCAGCTGGGCCGAGGCCTCGGCCAGCACGCCGCCGTGGATGGTGGTGTGATGGTTCAGCTGCGGCTGGGCAAACAGGTCCAACACCGAGCCGGCCACGCCGGTCTTGGGATCGGGCGCGGCGAACACCACGCGCTTCAGGCGCGCATGCATCATCGCCATGGCGCACATCGCGCAAGGCTCCAGCGTGACGTACAGCTCGCACTCCGGCAGCCGGTAATTGCCCAGCAGCGTGGCCGCATGGCGCAACGCAACGATCTCGGCATGCGCTGTCGGGTCGTGGGTGGTGATCGGGCGGTTGTAGCCGGTGGCGATCACCTGGCCATGGCGCATCAGCACTGCGCCCACCGGCACCTCGCCGACCAGCAGCGCGTTGTGCGCCTGGTCGAGCGCCAGGCGCATCGCGTATTCATCGGCCGGGGTTGAAGCGCTCATCAAGGTACTCATGCAAGGCCGGCAGTGTAAGGCCGCTGCCTGGCTTCACGGCGGTCGACGCCCTGCTGGCACGCTATCCTGACGCCCATGCAGGATGCGCTGTTTCCCGATGAGCCGCCGATGCCGCCACAGGTCGGCGCGCGCGAATCCAGACCCGCCAAGGTGCAGGCCCGCGCGGCGGACGCCGAGCTGCAGGCGCTGGCGCAAGCCCTGCCGACTCAGCTGCATCTGGGCACCTCCACCTGGACCTACCCGGGCTGGGCTGGCTTGGTCTGGGACAAGTCCTACAACGAGAGCCTGCTGTCCAAGCAGGGCCTGGCGGCCTACAGCCAGCACCCCCTGCTGCGCAGCGTCTGCATTGACCGCAGCTTCTACCGGCCGCTGACGGCCAGCCAGTACGAGCACTATGCGGCCCAGGTGCCCGACGAGTTCCGTTTCGTCGTCAAGGCACCGGCGCTGGTGAGTGATGCACTGGTGCGCGACGAGAACGGCCATGGCAGCCGACGCAACGAGGCCTTCCTGAATCCGCAGCTGGCGCTGCAGGAGTTCGTACAGCCGGCGCTCGAAGGGCTGGGCCGCAAGATCGGCGCGCTGGTGTTCCAGCTCAGTCCGCTGCCGCCCGCCCTGCTGGGCGATATGCCACGGCAGATCGAGGCGCTGTACCAGATGCTGGCAGCCCTGCCCGCGCTGTCAGAACGTGCCGCCGATGGCGTGGTGGCGGTGGAGGTGCGCGATGCGGCCTGGCTGAGCGAAGACTTCGTCGCCGTGCTGAAGGAATATGGCGCGACCTATTGCCTGGGTCTGCACCCTAAGCTGCCGCCGCCGCAGGAACAGCTGTGGCTGCTGCGGCGGCTGTGGCCGGGGCCATTTGTGTGCCGCTGGAATCTCAACCGCTGCCACGGCCCCTACGGCTATGAAACCGCCACGCGGCGCTACGGCGCCTACGACCAGATGCTGGACCCCGACCCCGACACGCGAGCCTTGATCGCACAGGTCGCGGGCGCCACCGCACGAGCCGGCCACAAGGCATATGTGACGATCAACAACAAGGCCGAGGGCTGCGCGCCTATGTCGGTCGATGCACTGGCACGCGCCGTACTGGCCACTGGCGATTGAGTGCTGCCGCGTCAATCGGGCATGCCACCAAGTTGGCTCGGCTGCGCACGAAAAACCTACGCTCCTGACAGTCTTTGCCCTGCCGCACTGGACAGCGGCGTTTCATCCGATTACCTTCGCGCCGCTGCGTCCGGCCTGGGCGCGGCCGCGCCGGCCTGTCCAGCCGTCGCGTACCGCTCCAACGCCTGGGCCGCGCCTTCGATCCATGACCGATTCCGCCTCCCCCTACTCGCTCAAGCCCTGGCTGCAGCACTACGGCAGCAGCATTCCTGAAACCTTGACGCCCCCCTCCGCGCCACATCTGGCGGCCATGGCCCGAGAGGCCGCGCGGCGCTACAGCTCGCAGACGGCTTTCACCTGCGTGATGCCCAACGGCATGTATGGCTCGCTGAGCTACGCGCAGGTGGATGAAATGAGCGATGCGCTGGCGCACTATCTGCGCGGCGTGTGCAAGCTGGCGCAGGGCGACCGCGTGGCCGTTCAGATGCCCAATTGCCTGAGCTACCCGGTGGCGCTGCTGGGCATCCTGAAGGCGGGCTGCGTGGCGGTGAACACCAACCCGCTCTACACCTCGCAGGAGATGGCGCACCAGTTCAAGGACAGCGGCGCCAAGGCGATCGTCATCGTCGACATGTTTGCCGACAAGCTGGAACCCATCCTGGCCCAGACCGAGATCCGGCATGTGGTGCTGACACGGGTGCCCGAGTTCTTCCCGCCGGTGGTGCAGCCCATCGTCCACGCGGTCATGAAGTACTGGAACCGCCTGGTGCCGGCGCATGGCATGACGGTGACCCGCCTGCCCGACGCGCTGGCCCAAGGGCGCCAGCATGGCGGTGATGCCGGGAGCTACACGCAGGCCCTGAACCATCAGAGCCTGGCCCTGCTGCAGTACACCGGCGGCACCACGGGCGTGGCCAAGGGCGCAATGCTGACCCACGGCAATCTGCTCTGGAATCTGGAGCAGATGCTGGGCATGACGCGTAGCCACATCGACGAGGGCAAGGAGGTGGTGTTGACCGCGCTGCCCCTGTATCACATCTTCGCCTTCACGGTGAACTTCCTCACCATGTACCGCATGGGTGCCCGCAACATCCTTGTACCCAGCCCGCGGCCGATCCAGAACCTGCAGCGCGCGCTCGAGAACTACAAGATCACCTGGCTGACCGGCGTCAACACGCTCTACAACGCGCTGCTGCGCGAGGAGTGGTTCACCGCCTTTCCGCCCAAGCACATCAAGGCCGCCGGCGGCGGCGGTGCGGCGATGCACCATGCGGTGGTCAAGCATTGGGAAGAAACCACCGGCGCACCCCTGGTCGAGGGTTACGGCCTGACCGAGAGCAGCCCGGTGGCGTGCTTCCAGCCGCTCAGCAGCGGCCGCCGGGTGGACACCATCGGCATCCCTGCGCCAATGACCGACATCCGCCTCGTCGATGACCTGGGCGTGGATGTGCCGCTGGGAGCGCCCGGCGAGCTGATCCTGCGCGGGCCGCAGGTCATGCAGGGCTATTGGCAGCGCCCCGAGGAGACCGCACAGGTCCTGAAGGACGGCTGGCTTTACACCGGTGACGTGGCGGTGATGAGCGCGGACGGCACCTTCAAGATCGTCGATCGCAAGAAGGACATGATCCTGGTCAGCGGCTTCAATGTGTACCCGAACGAGATCGAAGACGTCCTGACCCAGCATGACGGGGTGATGGAGGCTGCGGTGATCGGCGTGCCCGATGCCAAGACCGGCGAGGCGGTGCGTGCCTATATCGTCAAGGGAGATGCAGCGCTGACGGCCGAGGCCTTGCTGGCGCATTGCCGCCAGCACCTGACGGGCTACAAGATGCCGGCGGTGATCGAGTTCCGCGATGAACTGCCCAAGACGCCGGTCGGCAAGATCCTGCGCCGAGACCTGCGCACCGAAGTTCTCGCCTCACTCAAGAAAGGCTGACCCATGCTCTCCGATTTCGAAACGCAGCTGCTGAGCGTCATGATGATGGTCATCATGCTGGGCATGGGCGCCAGCCTGACCTTCAAGGACTTCGCGATTTCCCTGCGCAAGCCAACCGGCATCGCTATTGGCCTCGTGACCACCTATCTGCTGACCCCGATTGTCGGCGTGACCCTCGCCACGGTGCTGCAATTGCCGCCGGCCTACGCCGTCGGACTGATCCTGATGGCCTGCCTGCCGGGCGGCACCACTAGCAACATCTTCAACTACTTCAGCAAGGGCGTGCTGAGCCTGTCGCTGTTGATGACGATCGTCTCGACCCTGTTCGCCGTGGTGCTGGTGCCGCTGACGCTCGGCTTCTTCTCGCAGGGGATCGAAGGCGAGTGGCGCATTCCGCCCGAGAACGTGGCGCGGGTCCTGTTCGTGCTGCTGGTGCCCACGCTGATCGGCATGCTGCTGCGCAAGTGGAATGCCAATGTGGGCGCAGTGATCGAGATGATCGGCGGCCTGCTGGGTGTGGTGGTGATCCTGTTCCTGGTCGTGTCCTGGGTGCCGCGCAACTATGGCCTGCTGCTGAGCACGCCATGGCAAATCTACTTTGCCGCCATCGGCCTCGGCGTGTTCGGTTTCGGCGTCGGCTATGCCTTCGCACGCGTGGTGCGCCAGGACAAGCGCCGCGCGCGCACGATCGCCCTGGAAACCGGCATCCAGAATGGCCCGCTCGGCGTCCTGATCGTGCTGCTGACTTTCAAGGGTGAGCAGCAGCAGGCCGTGCTGCTGATCCCGGTCCTGTACTCGCTGTTCATCGTGCTCACCAGCAGCGCCTTGACGGTGTGGTTCCGCCGCATCACGGCGGGCGAGGAGCAGGCGCGCGAGAACGCCAAGGTCGGCGCCCTGGGCAAGGCCTGATCGCTGTCTGATCGCACACAGGCAGCCTGAGCACCCCCAGCCCCGGACGAGACAGCCCGGGGCTTGAAATCTGCGCGCCGACCGCAAGCTAAGTGGCTCTGACATCCAGTCGCAAGAAAGGTTGCCGTGAGTCCCACGCTGTTATGGGTTGCGAGTGTCGCGCTGATTGTTCTCGGCCTGCTCGGAACCGTGCTGCCGGCCCTGCCCGGCACGGCCCTGGTGCTGGCCGGCATCTTCCTGGGGGCATGGATCGACGATTTCGTCCATGTGGGATGGCCCAGTCTGACGGTGATCACGCTGCTGGCCGTGCTGGCCTGGGCGCTTGAGTACGTGGCCGGGCTGCTGGGGGCGAACCGCGCCGGTGCCAGCCGGCAGGCGCTGATCGGGGCTGCGTTGGGCACGGTGGCCGGCGTCTTCATGGGCTTGGTCGGGATTCTCTTCATGCCGCTGGTCGGTGCCGCAGCCGGTGAATACCTGGCGCGCCGCGATCAGCAGCGTGCCGTCAAGGTCGGACTCTGGACCTGGCTCGGCCTGATGGCCGGGCTGCTGGCCAAAGTAGTGATCGCCTTCATGATGGTGGGTATCTTCATCGGTGCGCTGCTGATCTGAGGCAGCCCGCCGCAACATGGTTTTCATGGCTTCAAGGAGCATCGGACGATGAGCGCACAGTCAACATTGGAACAACTGCTGAAGTCGGGGCTGGCCATGCTGGACGGCAAAGCTGGCGGTTTGGGGGGCAGCCTGGGCACAAGCCTTGGCGGCAGCAAGGGCCTGGGTCAGATGGGGCTTGGCGCTGCGGCAGGCGGGGCCTTGGGCCTGCTGATGGGCAACAAGCGCGGCCGCAGCTACGGCGGCAAGGCGCTGAAGTACGGCAGCATTGCGGCGCTGGGCCTGATGGCCTACAAGGCCTACAGCAGCTGGCAGGCCACGCAACAGGCGCAAGGTGCGCAGCAGCCATCAGCGCCAGCCAGCCCACCACGCACCGTTGACCGCCTGCCCGCTCCCGAGCAGGAGCTGCACAGCCGCGCCATGCTCAAGGCCATGATTGCCGCGGCCAAGTCCGACGGCCATCTCGACGAACGCGAGCGTGGCCTGGTTGAGGCCGAGCTGAACCGCCTGGAGGCTGATGCCGGGCTGCGCCAGTGGTTCGAGACCGAGCTGCGCCGCCCGCTCGATCCGGCCGAGGTCGCCCAGTCTGCGGCCACTCCCGAGTTAGCCGCCGAGATGTATCTGGCCAGCCTGCTGGTCACCGATGAGACCAGCTTCATGGAGCGGGCCTATCTGGATGAGCTGGCCCGCCAGCTGAAGCTGCCGGCTGGACTGAAAGCGGAGCTGGAAGCGCAGGCCGCAGCGGCCTGAGGCGCAGCGCCTCAGGCCCTTCAGCGCAGATTGCCGGTATGCCCCAGCGAGTAACGCCCAGGCTGCGGCCAAACCGTCAGACCGTGCGGCTCGATGCCCACGCGGATCTTGTCGACCTTGCCACTGGCGGTGTCAAAGCGATACACCACGTTGTCATAGCGACCTGACAGCCACAGGTGTTTGCCGTCGGCGCTGACGTTGCCCATGTCCGGGCTGCCACCGCCGGGGATGTTCCATTGCGCCACCACCTTCTCAGTGGCGAAGTCCATCACCGAGACGCTGCCTGGGCCGCCCTTCTTATCGCGGATGCGGTTGCTGCCACGGTTGGCCACGTAGAGTTGCTTGCCGTCGCGGCTCGGGTACAGGCCGTGCGCGCCCTTGCCAGTGCGCACAAAGCCCAGCTGTTTGAACGAAGCAAAGTCGACGATGTGCACTCCGTCCACCATCATGTCGGCGATGTAGAAGCGCTTGCCGTCCGGCGAGATGCGGATGTCCTGCGGCATACCGGGCGTGGTGCAGATGTCAGCCGTCGGGTCGATCGGATCCGGCAGGCGCTTGGCCTTCGGGCCGGGCGCTTCCAGCAGCGCCTGCACCTCGGGGCGGTTGATATAAGCATTGAGCTTCAGGGACCCCAGCACCTTGCGCTCGACCAGGTCCAGCTTGACCACCGTTCCTGCGAACTCGCAGGTGAACAGGGCGTAGCGGCCATCCATGGAGAAGTCCGCATGGTTGATGCCCTTGCAGCCCGGTACCGGAATCGAGTACTCCAGCTTCATGCTCTGCGGATCACGGAAGTCAAGACGCTCGAAAGCCTCAGCAACCACGATGGCGTAGCGCCCGTCCGGTGACCAGTACATGTTGTAAGGATCCTCGACCGGCACGTCCTTGCCCGGCTTGCCGGTCTTGGGATCGATGGGCGTCAGGCTGCCGCGATTGGTCCCCTCGGCATTGTTGGCCACCCACAGGGTCTTCAGGTCATAGGACGGCACCACATGCTGCGGGAACAGCCCGACGCGGAAGGTCTTGACCACCTTCAGCGTGTTGGGGTCGATCACCGAGACCGTGCTCACAGCGCGATTGGGCACATAGATCCGCTCCAGTGCACCCTCCACCGCCGGGCTGAACCGGCCGGCCACGGTCTCGCTGTAGACATTGAGTGGATCCTTGACCGGCGGCATGCCGGGCACCGGCTGAAGCATCGGTGTGCCCGTTGGCAGCCCGGACGGCCGGGCCACCTCGGCCGCGTTGGGCTGCTGTGCCCAGAACACCCCACCTGCGACAAACACCGTCGCCAACCCCATGCCCAACCACACTCTCGCCATCGTTTATCTCTTTCGCTTCGCAACGGATGTCTGGCTCATTATTGCCGGCACAGCTGCAGCGATTTCAGTGCGGCGTCGTCAGCTCGCCACGGCTAAGCCGGCTCCCCACGCATGCCGCGCTCCCCCGCCTGGTTTCGAACCAGCTGATCAAGCGTCAAAAGATGCTCCTCGATGAACTCCTTCTCGCACTGCTGACGCTTCATGCGGGCGTCCAGCTCGGCAATCTGCTCGCGCAGTCGGGCAGCCTCGCCGACGGCGACCTGGCCCGATGATTCGGCCAAGGCGGCGCGCACCTCCGCATGCCTCAGCATGTCCTTGCACTCGGCTAGCAGCGACTGGGTCTGATCCAGCTGCTGCTGCAGTGACTTCAGCTCGCTGCGCTCGCGCAAACTGCGCGTCCGGCCTGTTTGGCGCTCGGCCTCATCGGCGCGTTTCCGAGCCGCGTCGAGCTCCTGCTGCAAACGGCGACGCTGGTGCAGCACGCGCTCAAGCTCGACCTGCTGCAGGCGGCGCCACTGCTCGTACTCGGCATCGGTGACGCCGGCCAGTGACTCGAAGCCGCGCAGCTTCTCCGCATCCGGCTCCACGCTGTCAAGCTCGAAAGGCGTGGCGCGCCAACGGCCTGCAGCGGCTGACGCTGCCAGGCCACTGAGCGATCGGCACGCTCGAGCATGCGCATCAACTCACGCGCAGCACCGCGCAGCTCAAGGCCGGCTTCGCGCGATTCCGCCAAGGCGTGAGCCAGGTACTGCTGGCGTCGCGACTCGTGGGTGTTCATCTTCAGGTAGCCGGCGACGGCAATGATCATGAACACGGCATTGGCCGTCAGCACACCGATGCTGGCCAGACTTTCGAGGTCCATCGCGCCAGCCCTACAGGATGAAGAAGCTCATGCGACCTTCACCGATGCCGCTCACGCCCAATTCGAAGTCGCTGCGGCCATTGTTGCTCGCGATCAGTGCCGCTACCTTGTCGAAGGGCTGCACTGCCATCTTGGCGACACTGAAGGCTGGTGCATCGACGGGGCTGCGTTTGTGCAGCAGTCCGGCGACCGCCAGCATAAAGCGCTGCGCATGCTCGAACTGGCCGGGGCCGGGCTGCGCCTTGCTGATCATCGTGCGGATCTCGTCGGGGCTGTTGCCAGCGGCCATGCCACCGATGAGGCAGCTTGCCGAAGCGTCCAGCAGCCCCAGCGCGTAGGCGCCCTTGCGTCCGGCGCTGCTGTAGAGCACCACGATCTGCGGCGTCTGCTCGACAAAGACACCCTCGCAGTGCCGCTTGCTCAGCACGAAGCTGCGCGTGCCCAGATGGGTGAACAGCAACTGTTGCAACTGGCTCGCCGAATCGATCGCGGCCACACGCGGCGATGCGGGGTCGACCGTCGGCGTGGTCATGGCCGGCTTCAGGCATTGACTGACAGCCGCGCGCAGTTCGTGGTCGTGGAACGGCTTGTTCAGTACAAAGGCCGCGCCATTGCGGCGCGCCTGCGCCAGGCAGTCGGTCGCAGTCTCTGTGGTCACGAAGCCGAGCGCGATGTCGGCGTGCCCCATCTGCCGCAAGGTCTGCAGCATCTCGATGCCTGAGACGCCCGGCATATGCCAGTCCGACAGCACAAGATCGGGCCTGAAGCTGTCGACCTGGGCCAGCGCCTCGGCGCCGCTGCTGGCGCATTGAACCTGGAGATCCTCGGTTTCGCTGGTTTCCAGTATCCGGCGAATGATGGCCTGGATGGCCCTGCTGTCGTCAACGACCAGGACGCGCCGAGGCGCGCCGCTGGCATGCAAGTTCTGCATCAACACTGCTCCTGTGCCCTGGATACCTGTCCGGGACCTTGATGGCAAAGCGGAGCTCCCTGCGGCTCGGACGCAAGGGCCGAGCCTGATCTATTGCCCCCGTCAGTGACTGCACCGGGGGTCTCATGTGCGAGCGGAGTGTCTGTCCGCTGGCCGCACACACGCTTTGAAAAAGCAGCGGAATTCAGCGCCAATTCGCGCAGCGGCGGTCGCAGTGTGAGCAATTGCGCAAACCGCGAAAGGTGCGCTGTTGTGGCCGCACGACGGCTCCGCTTTGGCAACGCCCCATCAGCCTCGTGCTCAAAGGCCGGTCAGAGCCTCAAGGGCATCGTTGATGACAACGGTCAGTTCGTCGAGGCCCGCGCACGACGCAACGCCTGCACACTTTCACGCACGATGAGATCCGCCCCCTCGCGGCCCACGGCCGCCGTGGCCGCGCGCGGATCGCCGGTGACACCGTTGGCCGGACTCTGAAGCGCAGCCTCGGCGAGGCTTTCGCCACGCACCATGCCTGGCACCGTGGCCATCAGCAGCGCGGTATCGAGCAGTCCGGCATGCACGCCGATCTCTGACTCGCTGTGTCCCAGCTCCCGCAGACGCTGGCGGAAGGCAGCCAAGGCCTCGCGGTAATAGACACCGACGTAATGCACACGGGCAGACGGCAGCGCACCCTTGCGCTGCCACTCTCGACTCAGCTGCTCGGCGAGCGCTTGCAGCTGGGCCTGGTAGTCACCCGAGTCACCCAGCAACACAATTTCGGTGAATCCGCCGCGCCGCAGGCTTTTCGCCGCGGCAGCCAGCAGGGCTCCGAAGGCCTCAGGCGGCGTGTCAATCGTGCCGGGAAACTTCAGGTGACCCCGCGACTCCGGCACATAAGCCAGCACCGGCGCGACCACCGCCTGACCTAACTCTGATGCGATGCGTCCGGCCAGCACGCGCACCCGGGCGTTGTGCTTGCCCAGCGCCATGTGCGGGCCGTTCTGCTCGGTGCCGCCGATCGGGATGATGACGGTCCTCGCCCCCTCACGCTGCGCAGCCTGCAACTCAGGCCACGTCAGGTCTTCGAGGTAGACGCTGGGCAGCGCGGCCTGTGCGGCGCCCTGCCCCACAGCGAGCAGCAGCGCGACCAGCAGCGGGGGCCAGCAGCGCCACACCCCCTTCATTCCCACTCCATCAGCAATGGTGCCGGCAATCCCTCGGCAACAGTGGGCGCGTTGCGCTGAAGCGCGGTTTGTACCGTCAGGCCTACCGCCAAAGTGAAGAGGTCCAGCAGTGGCGCGGGTTTCCGGGCGATTTGCGCGGGATGCATGTTCCGAGATCTATCGAGGTCTATCAAGTTCGGCGAGGGCCCGAACGGTAGTGTCGTCCCTCTAGGAGAGCTAGCGACTCTGCGCCGGCGCCTACCGTCACGACACGCGTAAGTCATTGTCGCGTCAGATCTTTCAGGCCGTGCTTTTGCCGTCGACAAGCCTAGACAGGCTCTTCGTGCGTCCGCCCTCCAGATTTCCACCGACCATCGGCGGTGACTTGCTTCTGCGACTACCGCCAGCGATTGCTACATTCCGCACGATGGTCGAGATGCGACAAGGGGGGCTTGGCGATGGGTTGGGCAGGTGAATGCGCGTTCACCTTTGCAGGCGTGGTCTTTCGAGGGGAGACTGCGGATAACCGCCCACACCGGCACGCAGCCGTTCAGGTCACGCTCGGGCTGAACGGACCGGTAACGATCCTCGAGTTCTCGGGAGGCATGTCCGAGCGGCCGGTCAGCGGTCCGGCGCTGGTCGTCAGGCCCGATGTCGTCCATGCGCTGCAGCCCAGTGGTCAGGTGCTGCTGGCCCTGCTGCCTCCTCAGACCCGGCTGGCACAGCGGATTCTTCGAAACACCACCCCCGACGGCGTCGTCAAGCTGTCACCCGAGGTCGCGGCGAGCATTGACGCCGGTGGGTGCCTCGTCACCAGCTTGGACGCCTTGCGGATACCCCCGTTGGACAATGCTGCACCCGACGAGCGAGTCCTGCGAGCGCTGGCCTTCCTCGAGTCTGCCCGCGGACCCCGGGCGATCGAACGTGCCGCTGCCTGCGCCGGGTTGTCGGTCTCCCGATTGCGGGCCATCGCGAGCGCCCACCTGGAGGTGCCGCTCTCGCGCTGGTCGACCCTTCGTCAACTGCAACGGGCGGGGCATGCCCTTGTCAGGGGCGCCTCGCTGGCAGAGGCGGCGATCGATGGGGGCTTTGCCGATCAGGCTCATTTGACCCGCCAGATGCGGCGCACCTTCGGCGTCACCCCGGCTACCGTCGCCGCCCTGGTGCGGGGCGCAGACAGGCGATTCGTTCAAGACGGCGCCTAGCGCCCATGGAATCCTCTGCACCCGAACCCGATGCAGGAGGAGACATTCGATGAGACCAGAGCTCGCCGCGGCATTCGACCGCGAAATGGATGCCGCACGCGCCGCGTGGGCAGCAGGCAACGCCGACACCACCTTCGCTTTTCTGGAACGCGCCCATATCCTGGGCCAACGCCATCTCTGGCCGCACGCCCTTACCCACCTGTGGATGCTGCGGGTCGGCTGGCATCGCCGTGACAAGCGGGAGATCCTCGGGCAGTTGCTCCGCCTGATGGCCACCCTTCCGGGTGCGCTGCTGGGCTGGGTGCCCGTTGGCAACACCGGCGGCGCCAATGTCCCTGCGCTTCGGCCCATGGCCATACCGCCGGAGCTCGCCCACCACTTCGCTGGAGCCAGCATCGCCCGCGCTGTCGCGGGTCGCCTGGCCGCCTTGGTCGCTGTGGGACTGCTGGTGCTTGCTGGCGTGTTCGGTGCCATGGAGTGGCGCCGTTCGGGGCTTGCAGAAGACCTCAAGGCTCGCCCGCCCGGTGCCGCTGGCGCCCGAGTCGCCGACCTGGGCAGCACGCGCAGGCTCGAGATCATCCCGCTGGTCAACTGGCACGCTGCTGCGCCTGGGCTGGCAACCGAGCCCGGCGTGGCCTACCTGGTGCGCACAGACCACGCCACGCTGCTGTTCGATTTGGGCTACAACGCCCGCGGCGAAGCCCGCTCCCCGCTGCTGCGCAACATGGACAGGCTCGGTCTTTCGATGGACACGGTCGATGCCGTCTTCATCAGTCACCGTCATCGGGACCACGTTGCCGGCTCGGCTGCAGAGCGCAGCGGTGAACTGCCCGCTGACGGGTCGCTGCCCGACCTGGGCGGCAAACCGCTGATATCGCCTGCACCCGTCAGTTACCCAGGTGCCACCACGGTCGTTCCGGGCAGCGCGGGCAAGCTCTTCGAGGGCGTGGGCACTACCGGGCCGATCACGCGCAGTCTGTTCATGGGGCCTGTCGACGAGCAGGCGCTCGTGGTCCACGTCGCCGGACGCGGGCTTGTCGTGATCGTCGGCTGCGGCCACCAGACCGTGCCCGGGCTGCTCCAGCGCCTGACGAGTGCCTTCGGAGAGCCGCTATACGGCATGGTGGGCGACTTCCATTACCCTGTGCCGGAAGGTCGCCTGCGCATCGCTGGCCTGGACGCGCAGCGCCTGTTCGCTTCAGGCGACGGACCTTTCAAGCCGATCACGACGGCGCAGGCGCAAGCCGAACTGGCAATGCTAGACCGACTGCAGTTGCTGGCTCTCGGGGGGCATGACACCAGCGACGAGGTCATCGCGTGGGCCACCGAACGATTCGGTGACCGCTTCAGGCATGTGAAGGTGGGGCAGGCGATCGTGGTGCAGGCGCCTTGATCGGCAGATTGCGCACGGGCCCGAACGTATCGTCGGGTGCGGTGCGGTTCGCTTGGCAAGGTGCCAGCAGATCCGAACGGGCCCGCTACGAGGCGGGACTGACCGCGTTACCTGAGCGGGACTCGAGACTGCGGAGGTAGAGCCCCAGCATGGACTGGAGTTCGATGGCGAGACGTCCGGGCTGCACCCGTCGGCCGTCGTCCTCAGTCCACCATCGGTGAACCACGGCGTCGGTGGTATCGACCAGCAGTTGCGCTGCGATGCGAGGCTCGGCGACCCGCGACGCCAGCCATCGCGAAACGTGCTTGGTCAGTCCCTTGCGCAATCGTTCCGCGCGCTCGCGAACCTTGATGGACAGAGGTACTTCGGACGACAGCGCCCGATGCAGGCGCGGGTCAAGGGCATGCAGCATGACGGCGCCCTCGACCAGCGCCGTGATCAGGTCCGCGGTCCGGGTCGTATTCGCCAGCCTTGCCACACCCTCTGCAAGAAGCGCCTCGCCCGCGGCGAGGTGATCTTCGGCGACAGCGTCGATGAGCGCCTGCTTGTTTTCAAAGTACTCGTAGACCGAACCAATCGAGACACCGGCACGCAACGCGATCGCGTTCGTGTTGAAGGCTGGCCAGCCACCCTCCGCAAGAATCCGAGCCCCCGCTTCGAGTATGGCCTTGACGGTCGATTGCGCGCGCGCCTGCTTCGCCTGGCGGACGGCTCGTTTCGGACGTTTGGTGGTCATCGGTTGCCTGGTCGCCGTATCCGAGTAGCCAAATCTGAATCTCTACTCGGATACTAACCTGAAGAAACCAACGTGGACCACCCGTGACGACCTACGACAACTCGCCCTCGTGGCTCCGCTACCGCCAACTGCTGCTGGACGCATTCCACCTCCCAATCCGCCACGTTCCCATCGAGAGATGGAAGACCGTGCGTGGCCACGAACTGCATGTCGATGAATGGCGCCCCGACGGACGAGCAAAGGGAACGCTGATCCTCGTCCATGGCGCAGGAGGCCACGGGCGGATCCTCGCCCCCCTCGCGGATTGGGCGGCCGGGTTCGGCTGGCTCGCGCTCGCCCCGGATCTGCCGGGCTATGGCCTCACCCGCCCGAATGCGGACTTCCGATGGGACTACGGCGAGTGGCCCGCAGTGCTCGCTGCTCTGGCGGACGAATGCGAGGGTCCCGTCGTCCTGATGGGCCTGTCGGTGGGCGGGATGACCGCGGCGCTCGCGGCCCAGGCGGCACGCGACGTGCAGGGCGTCATCGTCACCACCCTCCTCGACATGTGCGATCCGTTCACCTTCGCGCGCGCGGCGAGGTGGCGGTGGCTGGGGGAGGCGTCCTTGCTGGGCTTCCGATGGATGCCTTCAATCGTCGACCGGGTGCGGCTGCCGCTGCGCTTGGCAGCGTCGATGGACCGCATGTCCAGCCATCCGGCGATGGCTGAGTATTTCGAGAACGATCCCCTGCTCGGCGGCCTGCGGATCCCGAGCCGCCTTTTCCGCACGATGCACACGCTGGACGTGCCGCGCCTGGAGCCTCGCTGCCCTCTGCTGCTGGTGCACCCCGGAGCGGACAACTGGACGCCGACCGCGATGAGCCGGCCTGCGTTCGATCGCGTTCTCGGGGACAAGCGTCTACGAGAGCTGTCAAACGGCTCGCACCTGCCCGTGGAACTGCCGGCGCGCCTCGAACTCGAGCAGGAGATGCGGGACTTTCTCGCAGCTGTGGAGCGAAAAGACCTTGCTCGATCGCAGTAGATCTCGCGAGCTCCTATGATCATGATAAGACTCGTTCATTGCAGACAGCCCATGAACAGCGGACTTCACTACGACCAGGCGCTCGCGATCGTGGGCTCGGCCATCCAGGCGTGGGACCCTTTCGGGCTTGCCGCCGACGGCGCGCCGCCCGACGAGTATGCGCAGGAGGTGGCCAGCATCGTGGCTCGTATCCCGCGCTGTCGGAGCGAAGCCGAACTGGCTGCCGCGATCTCGGGCGTCTTTACCGAGTCGTTCGAGTCCGACACCTTCACGGTCGCCAACTGCAGCGAACCCGCCAGGCGGGCCTACACCGGGCTGGTCGGCGCAGGTCTGTTGCAGCCTGCCTGACCTTTCGATGTCCAATCGATCGGAGTCGACGGATGACGTACCGCCTCGAAGACATCGGCAGGACGATTGAAGAAGCACTGCCGATCACCACCTTCCCCGCGGAGCGGGGTTTGCGACTCGAGATCGCTGGCGTGGAAGCCAGCCTTGAATTGGCGATAGGCCAGGAGTTCACTGTATTCGCGGATTCGTGGCACGAGCACTTTGCGATACGGGATGAACTGATGGCGTTTCTGCATGACCTCGTCTGCGGCGTGCTTCAAGTGGTGGTGACCTACCAAGGTTCGCGAGCCGTTGCGTACCAGATCGTCGAGACCGGGAACGGCGCGGTGAAGATTCGCTCATCGGGTGGCGCGTTGCTCTGGCCCTGGTGGCGCCAGCGTAACGAGGTGGTCTTGAGCTACAAGGCTGCGGAACGCGGCGAGCGAGAAGCGTCGCAGCGAGTCGCAGCCCCTGGCGCATAGGCTTGGAGTTGTGAGATGCCACGGTTCAATACTTCGAACTTTCCTGAAGGGATCGCCGTACCGGGCGCCAGCGCCCGTCACTTCACCGAAGCCGAAGCAGCCGCCTTGACTGCCGCCTGGCTGGCCGTCTTCGGTGCAGACCGGGACGGCGTCAACGCCACGGGCCCCAAAGGCTATCTCTGGCATGTCTTCAGCGCGGGGCGGTATCCGTGCACGGCGCGTGAAGAAGCCCGCAGCACCTACCGGCTGCAAAGCGAGGCCGAGTATCTGGTGCTGCTGAATGAGGGGCGCGCGGCTGTGGCCACCGACGCACTGCCGCTCGAAGCGCCGCTGGCTGATTACTGCGTGTTCCCGCCGAACCTCGCCTGGACCATGGCCTTCACGCACGAAGCTCCGCTGGATGGCCCGTATTTCGCCAGACATGCCCGGTTCGATGAACTCAGCAAGAGCAATCAGGCCCTGCTTCGGAAGAAGCAGGCCGCTGAGGCGGCCAAGGCCAAGGGGTGGCGATAGGTCCAGGGACGGTCTCATTCTGCGCGGGGCGCTTGGCTGCGGACTAGACAGCACAACGGCTATCGTCCGAATCGAGGCGCTCGCGGTAGCGAACGGCGATAACTATGGCGATCATGATCGGGATATCGACGAGGCCGACGCACCTGCCGGGCTCAATATCCAATCCCGGGCCTTCGGCGACCGAACGGGCGTCAGGGCCGGACACGGCTTCGCAGTGCCCTTGCCCGATGGGCGGTTCGGGCATGCTGTCTTTCTGGGCGGAAACAGGCAGGGTTATCTTCTCCTGGACATCAGCGCCCTGATCACGGATCAGCCCGCCAACCCGGACGCCGTGCGGGAGGCGCCAAGGCGCTATCGCCAGCCGATCCTCGTCTGGCATACCGGCTTCGCCGCCGTGCCACTTCCGTCCAGGGTACAAGTTGCGCCAGTGCCCTGCGAAGTGGTGTTCCGGTCGGGCGTCGGCTGGCCCGATCTGGAAGCGATCGCACGGCTGGAGAGGCGCTTCGCGGTCTGGAACACGGAAACCCCGCAAGGCTGGAGAGCCTTGCTCATGGCCATGGCAGCCGCTGGAGAACAGCTTCCGGGGATCGAAGGCCACACCTTGGTGACGGCTCGGGTCGAACGGACGGGCGCCCTGAATCTGATCGAGGATCACACCCTTCTTCGGCCTGCAGACGACGCCCGCTGGCCGATGCGGTAGCAACCTTCAGAAATCGATGAGGTCTTCGCCGCTCTGTCGGACGGGACGGACATGGTTACAACGTGGGATCTGGTGACATGACCTGTGCTGGCGAATGCTGTCGGTCCTCATGGCCTCCGGCTGGTCGCCTGACCGACGGCACGGGCGGCGGGCAACGTCACCTCACTCCCACTCGATGGTGGCAGGCGGCTTGCTCGACACGTCGTAGGTGACGCGGTTGATGCCGCGCACCTCGTTGATGATGCGGCCCGAGGTGCGCTTGAGCAGGCTGTAGGGCAGCTCGGCCCAGTCGGCGGTCATGAAGTCGCTGGTCTGCACCGCGCGCAGCGCCACCACATAGTCATAGGTGCGGCCGTCGCCCATCACGCCCACGCTCTTGACCGGCAGGAACACGGTGAAGGCCTGGCTGGTCAGCTCGTACCAGGTCTTGCCGGTGGCTTCGTCCTTGGTGTTGCGCAGTTCCTCGATGAAGATCGCATCGGCCCGGCGCAGCAGGTCGGCGAACTCCTTCTTCACTTCGCCGAGGATGCGCACGCCCAGGCCCGGGCCTGGGAAGGGGTGGCGATAGACCATCTCGGGCGGCAGGCCCAGAGCGACGCCCAGCTCACGCACCTCGTCCTTGAACAGCTCGCGCAGCGGCTCCAGCAGTTTCAGGCCCAGTTGCTCGGGCAGGCCGCCGACGTTGTGGTGACTCTTGATTGTGGTGGCCTTCTTGGTCTTGGTGCCGCCGCTCTCCACCACATCGGGGTAGATCGTGCCCTGAGCCAGAAAGGTCGCGCCCTTGTGGCCCTGGTCGCCGGCCTTCAGCTTGGCCGCCTCGGCCTTGAACACATCGACGAACAGGCCGCCGATGATCTTGCGCTTCTTCTCGGGGTCGGTCACACCGGCCAGCTGGCCAAGGAACAGATCGGCGGCGTCGACGCGGATCACCTTCGCGTGCAGCTTGCCGGCGAACATGTCCATCACCATATCGCCTTCGTTCAGGCGCAGCAGGCCGTGATCGACGAAGACGCAGGTCAGCTGGTCGCCGATGGCGCGGTGGATCAGCGCCGCCGCCACCGAAGAATCGACGCCGCCGGACAGGCCGAGGATCACCTCCTCGTCACCCACCTGCTCGCGGATCTTCTGGACGGCTTCCGCGATGTAGTCGCCCATGATCCAGTCGCCCTGGCAGCCCGCGATCTCACGCACGAAGCGCGTCAGCATCGCCTGCCCCTTGACGGTGTGCGTCACCTCGGGGTGGAACTGCACGGCGTAGTAGCCCTTGTCCTCGTTGGCCATGCCCGCGATCGGGCAGCTGGGCGTGGAGGCCATCAGCTTGAAGCCCGGCGGCAGCACGGTGACCTTATCGCCATGGCTCATCCAGACCTTGAGCATGCCGTGGCCCTCCAGCGTGGCGTGGTCTTGGATGCCGTCCAGCAGACGGGTGTGACCATGGGCGCGCACCTCGGCATAGCCGAACTCGCGCTGGTCGCTCCACTCGACCTTGCCGCCGAGCTGAACGGCCATGGTCTGCATGCCGTAGCAGATGCCCAGCACCGGCACGCCCAGATCCCACACTGCCTGCGGTGCGCGCAGTTCATGGTCCTCGTAGGTGGACGCATGGCTGCCCGACAGGATGATGGCCTTGGGTGCGAAGCTGCGGATGAACTCGTCAGAGACGTCGTTCGGGTGGATCTCACAGTAAACATGCGCCTCGCGCACGCGGCGCGCGATCAGCTGCGTCACCTGGGAGCCGAAATCGAGGATCAGGACTTTGTCATGCATGGTGTTCAACCCGGTCATCAGGAAGCCTGGGCCACAGTCGCGTCGGCACCGGGGCTGCGCGAGAAGTGACGCCAGGCAAAGAAAAGCGACAGCGCCTGCAGCACCGCGCAGAAATAGAACGGAGCGCCGATGCGCCAGTCGCCACGCGGCAGCTCCGAGACGAAATACATCAGGCCCGAGCCCAGCACTGGCGCCAGCACCGCCATCACACTGTTCAGCGAAGCCACGGCGCCCATGGTCTGGCCCTGCGTGCGGGCGTCGGCGGCGTTGGAGATAAGACTCTGCATCACCGTGCCGGCCGCAAAACCCAGCACGTTGAAGACGATCACCGCGTACATCATCCAGCCCGCGGTGGCGCCACCCCAGACCAGATTGGTCACCACGCTGGACGCTAGGCCCAGCATCACCAGGCGCGGCCCGGAGATGTGCTTGATCAGATGCTTGAGCAGGAAGCCCTGCACCAGCACCGACATCACACCGACAGCGAACAGCGACAGGCCGTTCTCCTTAGGGCCCCAGCCGAACTTGAAGGTGGTGTAGAGCACCCAGCTGGTGTGCAACACCAGCTGCGCCAGACTGCTCAGGCCGATCACGAACACCAGACCGCCCACGCCCTTGAGCGCGCCAAGCTTGCGCAGCGAAGCCACCGGATTGGCAGCGCGCCACTCGAAGGGACGGCGGTTCTCCGGCTTGAGCGACTCGGGCAGCACGAAGTAGCCGTAGACCCAATTGGTCAGCGCCAGCACGCCGGCCACGTAGAAGGGCAGGTGCAGGTCAATATCGCCCAGGATGCCACCCATCACCGGGCCGAGGATGAAGCCCATGCCGAAGGCTGCGCCCAGCATGCCGAAGCGCTTGGCGCGATCCTCGGGCGCAGTGATGTCGGCCACATAGGCATTGGCCACCGCAGCATTGGCCTGCATCGCGCCGCTGAACAGGCGCACCAGCACCAGCATCCACAAGGCCGTGGCCATCGCGGTGGTGAAGAAGCTCAGCGCCAGACCGGAGAAGCCGATCAGCATCACAGGGCGCCGGCCATAACGATCTGACAGCGCACCCAGCACCGGTGCGCCGATAAAGTTGGCAATGCCAAAAGCAACGGTGACGGCCAGATAGGCGAGCGTGTGCTCGGAAGCGCTGCCGGCAAAGGTGCCGACCAGCGGAGGCAGCACCGGGATGATCAGGCCGATCGAGATCATGTCGATCAACACCGCGATCATGATGAAGCCCATGCCAGCCGCTCGCTTGCCTGTGCCGCCCTGGACTGCGCTATCGCTCACTGCTGCTCCTTGTGACATGCTGCCGGAAGAAAGCGAAAGGGGCCGAGTCTTCGCAGCCTCCGCCCCTTTGCCCTCAGGCCTGCGCCTTATTCCGAACGGTAGTTCGGCGCTTCCTTGGTGATCTGCACATCGTGCACATGGCTCTCGCGAATGCCCGCCGACGTGATCTCGACGAATTCCGCACGCTCATGCATCTCGGCGATGCTGGCGCAGCCGCAGTACCCCATCGAAGCGCGCACGCCGCCGGCCATCTGGTAGACGATCGCCACCATCGAGCCCTTGTAGGGCACGCGGCCTTCGATGCCCTCGGGCACCAGCTTGTCCGCGTTGGGGTTGGTGGTCTCGTCGTTCTCCTGGAAGTAGCGGTCCGCCGAGCCGGCCTTCATCGCGCCGATCGAGCCCATGCCGCGGTAGCTCTTGTAGGAGCGACCCTGATACAGGATGACCTCACCCGGGGCTTCCTCGGTGCCGGCGAACATGCCGCCCATCATCACGGTGCTGGCGCCGGCCGCGATGGCCTTGGCGATGTCGCCCGAGTAGCGGATGCCGCCGTCAGCGATCAGCGGCACGCCCGTGCCCTTGAGCGCGGTGGCAACGAAATCGATCGCGGTTATCTGCGGCACGCCCACGCCGGCCACGATGCGGGTGGTGCAGATTGAGCCCGGGCCGATGCCGACCTTGACGCCGTCAGCGCCGGCTTCCACCAGCGCCAGCGCGGCCGCGCCGGTGGCGATATTGCCGCCGATCACTTCAATATGCGGATAGTTCTTCTTGACCCAGCGCACACGCTCAATCACGCCGGCGCTGTGGCCGTGCGCGGTGTCGACCACCAGGGCATCGACACCAGCGCGCGACAGCAACTCGACGCGCTCTTCAGTGCCCTCGCCCACGCCCACCGCGGCGCCGACGCGCAGCTTGCCGAGCGCATCGCGCGCGGCATTGGGGAAGTTAGTCTGCTTGGTGATGTCCTTCACCGTCATCAGGCCGCGCAGCTCGAAGGCGTCGTTGACCACCAGCACACGCTCCAGCTTGTGCTTGTGCATCAGGGCCTTGCCCTCGTCGATGGTGGCGCCGTCCTTGACCGTGACCAGGCGCTCGGCCGGAGTCATGATCTCGCGAACCGGCGCGTCCATGCGGGTCTCAAAGCGCAGGTCACGGCCGGAGACGATGCCGACGACCTTCTTGCCTTCCAACACAGGGAAGCCCGAAATGCCATGCAGTTCGCTGAGCGCCTTGACCTGGCGCACCGTGGTGTCGGGCGTGATGGTGATCGGGTCGCGCAGCAGACCGGATTCGTAACGCTTGACCTTGGCCACCTCGGCAGCTTGCTGCTGGGCGGTCAAGTTCTTGTGCACGATACCGATGCCGCCCTCCTGAGCCATCGCAATGGCCAGACGCGCCTCGGTGACCGTGTCCATGGCCGCGGAGACCAGGGGCAGATTCAGCCGGATGTTGCGAGTCAGTTGGGTGGCAAGGCTGGTGTCGCGAGGCAACACCTGGGAGAAGGCTGGCACCAACAACACATCGTCGAAGGTGAGCGCTTTACCAAGAAGGCGCATGTGGGAAGCTCCAGACGCAAAGCGGCATTATACGGAAGCCAGCGCGCAGGCCACGGGGCTACACTTTGCTGCCTACTCTGCGACTGACTGACTCCGCCATGCCGACGCTGTTCATCACCCTTCGCCCCGCCCTGCTCGCCCTGCTGATGCTGGCCGTCGTGCCCACGGCAATGGCGCAATGGAAGTGGCGCGATGCGGCCGGCAAGGTGCAATACAGCGATCTGCCGCCGCCCCAGGGCACGCTGGAGAAGGACATCCTGCAGCGCCCGCCGAATGCGCGCCCAGCAGTGGTCGTGCGCCCGGTCGGTGCGGGCGCTACGCCGGCTGAGGCTGCCCCTGCCGCCAGCGCACCTCGCGCGCCCACCCGGGCCGAAGCCGAGCAAGAGGCTCGCAAGAAGGCTGCAGACGCTGACAGCGCCAAACGCCAAAAGGAAGAGGACCGCAAGCAGGCAGAAATGCGTGCCGAAAACTGCCGCCGCGCGACGGCTCAACTCAAGTTGCTGGAAGACGGCGTGCGGCTGACTCGGCGCAACGATGCCGGCGAGAACATCCCCTTGGATGACCGCATGAGAGCCGAAGAAGTTCGCAGCGCGCGCAGCGTGATCGCTGCGGAGTGCAAGTAAGCGCAACCGACCAGCGCCCTTTGCTGATCAGGCCCGCGTCTTGCCGGCCAGCGGGCGGTGCCGAGACACGATGCGCTCGCCCGCCGCGCGGTAGCGCTGCCGACGCGCCTCCTTCGGATCCACCGTGAGTGGTCGGTAGACCTCGATGCGGTCGCGCTCGCGCAGCACGGTACCGAGGCCCTTCAAGCGACCCCAGATACCGATCTTCAGCTCAGCGAGGCGCGGCAGCTGCTCGGCGAAGGCGGGACAGGCGCGCAAGGCCTGCTCGATGGTGCAGCCCTGCTGCAGCAGCAGGTGCTCATGCCGCACATCGCCAGCCTGCGGACTCCACACCAACTCGACCTTCAACTGCGCAGCACCCATCTCAGCGCGGACCATAGACGCCTTCTGCGCGCTGCACAAAGCTGTCGACAAAGGTGTTGGCAATCCGATCAAAGACCGGGCTGACCACGGTCTCCAGGGCCTTGCTCGAAAAGGCGTAACGCAACTCGAACTCGACCTTGCAGGCCTGGGGCTCACTGCCATCGTCGTTGCTGCCGGGCTTGGTGAGCGGCAGGAAATTCCACACGCCATCCAGCAGCGAGAACGGGCCATCGACCAGCGCCATCTCGACGCGGCGTGCCGGCTGATGATTGTTGCGCGTGGTGAAGGCGTGGCGCACGCCGGCATAGGCAAGCGACAGGCGCGCCGTCATGCCTTCGTCGCTTTGGTCCAGTACCTCGGCCTGTTGGCACCAGGGCAGGAACTCCGGATAGCGCGTCACTCCGGTCACGAGCTCATACATCTCGCGCGGCGAGTACCACAGCAGAACTGACTTCTTGACGTGCTTCATACAATGCCGGGATTGTATTGGCCCCTCCCGGCCCCAGATCGATATCCATGTCTATTGCAGAAAACCGCCGCGCCCGATTCGAATATCACATCGAGGAACAGTTCGAGGCGGGCATCGTGCTCGAAGGCTGGGAAGTCAAGGCCATCCGCGCCGGCCAGGTACAGCTGACCGATGGCTACGTGATGATCAAGAACGGCGAGCTCTTTTTGATCGGCTGCCGCATCAACCCGCTGCGCACCGCGTCCACGCATGTGAACCCGCTGGCCGACCGGACCAAGAAACTGCTGATGAAGAAGGACGAGATCCGTCGCCTTGTTGGCAAGGTCGAGCAAAAAGGCTTCACCCTCGTTCCGCTCAATCTGCACTACAAGGGCAGCCATGTGAAGGTCGACATCGCGCTGGCCAAGGGCAAGGATCTGCATGACAAGCGAGAGACCGAGAAGAAACGCGACTGGGAGCGGGAAAAGGGGCGGTTGATGCGACATTCGGTCCCATCCAGGCCCAAGGACTGATCGCGTAGCGCCGAGTACAGCATGGCTACAACACCCATTGACCTCTCCCGCATCCCGCGCAGCGCCCTGCCCGCCGTGCTGGCAGCCGCGCCCAAAGCGGAGCTACATCTGCATATCGAAGGCTCGCTCGAGCCTGAATTGATGTTCGCACTGGCGCAGCGCAACAGCATCACCCTGCCCTATGCCGACGTGGATGCCGTCCGCCGCGCCTATGCCTTCAGCAATCTGCAGAGCTTTCTGGACATCTACTACGCCGGCGCCGGCGTGCTGCAGACCGCGCAAGACTTTGAGGATCTGGCCTGGGCTTACTTCGAGCGCGCAGCCGCAGACAAGATTCGCCGCGCCGAGATCTTCTTCGACCCGCAGACGCATACCGCGCGCGGCATCGGCCTTGACCTCGTCATGGCCGGCTTCGCTCGCGCGATCGCGCGAGCCGAGCGTGAGCTTGGCCTGAGGGTAGGCCTGATCGCCTGCTTCCTGCGCCACCTCAGCGAGGAGGACGCGCTCGCTACGCTGGAGCAGCTCAAGCCTTACCGAGCACAACTGCTCGGCGTCGGCCTGGACAGCAGCGAGCTAGGCCATCCGCCGGAAAAGTTCGCCCGCGTATTCGCCGAGGCTGGCGCACTAGGCCTGCACCGCGTTGCCCATGCGGGCGAAGAAGGCCCGCCCGCCTACGTGTGGGGCGCGCTGGACACGCTGCAGGCCGAGCGCATCGACCACGGCGTGCGCAGCCTCGAAGATGCCGCACTGGTGACCGAGCTGCGTCGCCGTGCCACGCCCTTGACGGTGTGCCCGCTGTCCAACCTCAAGCTTTGCGTCGTCAAGACGCTGGCCGAGCATCCGCTGCCGGCGCTGCTGGGCGAAGGACTCAAGGCGATGCTGAACTCGGACGACCCGGCCTACTTCGGCGGCTATCTGGGCGAGAACTTCCAGCAGTGCTTTGCCGCGATGCCGGCGCTCGGCGCAGCCGAGGCCTACACACTGCTGCGCAACGGCTTCGAAGCCAGCTTCGCCCCTGAAGCGGACAAGGCGCGCTGGATTGCCGAGCTCGACGCGGTGTTTGCCGCCGCCGCAGCGGCGGGCTGAGAGACTGATCAGCCCCGCAGCCGACTCAAGCCCTGCAGCAGGTCGGCGCGCAGATCGGCCTCGGCCTCCAGGCCGATCGCGAAACGCACGATCTGACCCTCGGCGTAAGGCAGGCTCAGGGAACGGCTGCGGCTCATGTCGTAGGGCACGGCCAGGCTCATCGGCCCGGCCCAGGAATAGCCGATGCCGAACAGATCCAGCGCGTCAACGAAGGCATCGACCTGCTGCTGGCTGTACTCAGCCTTGAACACCGCGGAGAACAGGCAAGCCGCACCGGCACTGCTGATGCTTTTCCAATGCTCATGCCCTGGCGAGCCCGGCAGCGCCGGGTGCAGCACCTGCGCCACCTCGGGCTGCTGCGCCATCCAGGCGGCCAGCGCGCGGGTGGTGGTGTCCTGCGCACGGTAGCGCAACTCCAACGTCGGCAGGCCGCGCAGCACCAGTTCGACATCGTTCTGGCCCAGGCCGTAGCCCAGGTGCTCGTGGGCATGGTTAAGCTTGTCGTGCAGGGCCTGGTCGCGGGTGTAGACCGCGCCCATCAACACATCGGCGCCGCCCGAGGGGTACTTGGTAAGCGCCTGCATCGAGATGTCCACGCCAAAGCCGGGCTCACTGTCCGGCAGCAGGTCAAAGGGATTGAAGGCAATGCCCGCCCCCCAGGTGTTGTCCAGCGCCGTGGTCACGCCATGAGCCTTGCAGGCTTTGACAAGACCGATCAGGTCGGGGAACTCCAGAGTGATCGAGCCCGCCGCCTCCAGCCAGACCAGCTTGGTTTTCGCGCTGAGCATGCGCTTGAAGCCCTCAACATCCTGGCCGTCATAGAAGCGGTGCGTGATGCCGAAGCGCGGCAGCCAGTCCTCGCTGAGATAGCGGTTCTGGCCATAGACGTTGTCGGGCACCAGCACCTCGTCGCCAGGGCGCAGCAGGCCTAGCGACACCAGCGTGACGGCCGACAGGCCGCTGGGCGTCAGCAGGCAGTGCTCGGCGCCTTCCAAAGTGGCCAGGCGCGCGGCCAGCGTGTACGAGGTTGGCGTGCCGTGCAGGCCGTAACGGTAGCTCTGGCCATCGCGCGGGCGCGGCTGACGCAGATCGGCGGTGTTCTTGAACAGCACCGTCGAGGCCTTGAACACCCCGACCGGATGGGCCGCCCAGCCCTCGGGCGCTTGGTATGGGTGGTGGATCTGCTGGGTGGAAATCGCGCGCTGCTTCTTGTCGTTCAAGGCCGGCCTCACAAATGAAAAAGCGGGCTGGAGCCACTGCTGCTCCAGCCCGCTGCGGATTGTGCGCGATCAGATCGGCATGCCGATCAAGTCATGCCCTTCGACCGCGACGATGCGCGCACGCGTGAACTCGCCCACCTTCAGGGTCTTGCTGGCCTTCTCGGGCGGCAAGAGACGCACGGTGCCGTCGATCTCCGGCGCATCCGCGTAGCTGCGGCCGACACCGCCCTTGCGGCCCAGCGCGGGCGCCGAGTCGACCAGCACCTGCATGGTGGCGCCTACACGGCTGCGCAGCTTGTCGATGGACACCGCCTCTGCGATTTGCATGAAACGCGCGCGACGCTCTTCGCGCACCGCGTCGGGCAAGGCCCCTGGCAACGCATTCGCTGCCGCACCGTCGATCGGCGAGTAGGCAAAGCAACCGGCGCGGTCGATCCTGGCTTCCTGCATGAAGTCCAGCAGGTACTGGAACTCTCCTTCAGTCTCACCGGGGAAGCCGGCGATGAAGGTGGAGCGAATCACGATCTCGGGGCAGATGGCGCGCCAAGCCTGGATGCGCTCCAGATTGCGCTCACCATTGGCCGGGCGCTTCATGCGCTTGAGCACATCAGGGTGCGCATGCTGCAGCGGCACATCCAGATAAGGCAGGATCAGCCCTTGAGCCATCAGCGGCAGCACCTCGTCCACATGCGGGTAGGGGTACACATAGTGCAGGCGCACCCAGGCGCCATGCGCCTTGGCAAGTTCACCCAGCTGCGCGACCAGGTCGTACATCTTGGTCTTCACCGGCTTGCCGTCCCAGAAGCCGGTGCGGTACTTGACGTCGACGCCGTAGGCGCTGGTGTCCTGGCTGATGACCAGCAGTTCCTTGACGCCAGACTCGAACAGCGCACGCGCCTCGCTGAGCACATCGCCGATGGGACGCGAGACCAGATCGCCACGCATGCTCGGGATGATGCAGAAGCTGCAGCGGTGGTTGCAGCCCTCGCTGATCTTCAGATAGGCGTAATGCTTGGGCGTGAGCTTGATGCCGGCCACGCCACGCGCCTCGGGCACCAGGTCGATGAAGGGATCATGCGGCTTGGGCACATGGGTGTGCACCGCGTCCATCACCTCCTGCGTAGCATGGGGGCCGGTGACGGCCAGCACGCTTGGGTGCATCTCGCGCACCAAGCCGCCGGCCTCGCTACTTTGCTGGCCGGCCTTGGCGCCCAGGCAACCGGTGACGATGACCTTGCCGTTCTCGGCCAGGGCCTCGCCGATGGTGTCCAGGCTTTCCTTGACGGCATCGTCGATGAAGCCGCAGGTGTTGACGATCACCAGATCAGCGCCGGCAAAGGTCTTGGAGGTTTCATAGCCCTCGGCGCGCAATTGCGTGAGGATCAGCTCGGAGTCGGTCAGCGCCTTGGGGCAACCCAGGCTGACGAAACCGATCTTGGGGGCTGCGCCAGGCGCAACGGGCGGAATGGCGCTCAGGCCGGAGGTGTTACTCATAGGCCCAATTGTCCCTTAAAGCCGTCCGGCAGCGTGGCATGGGCGGCCAATGCCCCCCGCAGCCTGCGCTTCGCCTCAGGGCTTCTTGGCCGGGAAGCCCGGCATGCCAGGGAAGAGCGAGCTGGCCTGGCTCATCTGCTCCTGCATCTGTGCCAGCAGGTTCTTGCTCTGCTCCATATAGCCGCCCATCAAGCCTTGCATCATCGGCGACTGAGCGCTCATGAAAGTGGTCCACAACTCGGGACTGAAGGCCAGGCCCTTGCTCTGCTCGGCGAACTTGCCCTGCATATCAGCAAAGGCCTGCATGTTCTTCTCGAGATAGGCGCCCATCACGCCCTGCATGGCATGGCCGTAGAAACGGATGATCTGCTCCAGGGACTGGGTTGAGAACATGGGCACGCCGCCCGTCTCTTCTTCAAGAATGATCTGCAGCAGGATCGCGCGCGTCAGATCCTCGCCCGTCTTGGCATCGCGCACCTCGAAGCTGTGACCCTCAAGCACCATCTTCTTGACGTCGGCCAGCGTGATGTAGCTGCTGGTCTGGGTGTCATAGAGGCGCCGATTCGGATACTTCTTCAGCACCCGAACGCTGGGGCCGGCGGCAGCCGTGGAATCGTCCTGCTGCGCAGAAGCAGTCTTGCCGCGACGGGCAGTGGCCATGAAGTCTCTCTCCCGGATGTTTTAGGTGAACTGAAATCGATTCTAGAAGTGCGCCCTCTGGGCAGTCGGACGGGTTTACCCCCGAAGTCGACACGCTGCAACTTGTCAAAGGCCTGCGCTGCGTGCGCAAAGCCATCGCCGTTTTCGCGTCCAATACAGGCATGGACATTAGCAGCACAGAGACAGACAAGCGCCTGACCGAGCTGGAGATCAAGGCCAGCTATATCGAGGATCTGCTGGACCAGCTCAATCTGGTGATCGTGCGCCAGCAGCAGCAGATCGACCACCTGATGCGCGAGCTTCGCGAGTTGCGGCAGCAACAGCCCGAGCCAGGCAGCGCACCGTTTCGCAGCTTGCGAGATGAACTGCCGCCGCATTACTGAGCAACACAAGTGGCCGGCCCCTTCAGAAGCGGGCCTAGCAATGCAAAAAGCCCGACAGATCGAAGATCTACCGGGCTTTTGCGAGTTCCTCACCTACGGGCAAGGCCTACCGAATTTGGTAGGCGCGATTGGATTCGAACCAACGACCCCCACCATGTCAAGGTGGTGCTCTAACCAACTGAGCTACGCGCCTGAAGAGCTTCGCAGTATAGCACGGGTTTTTTGCTCTGCACAAGAAACTCAGCGAATTCAGCGACGCCGTGCGCCCCGCACCCCGTTCACCAGAGCCACAGCACGCAAGACCTGCGCGAGACGACCCGAGTCGGCCACCTCGACAGTGAAGCTCATCCACGCCGTCTCGCCACGAGGCACACGCACGGACTGTGTGTTAACCGCGGTGACATTCATCTTCTCCTTGGCGAAGACTTCCAGCACATCGCGCAGCAAGCCCTGGCGATCCGAGGACTCGACGATCACGTCCACCGGATAGAGCCCGCCCTTCTCGGGCGTCGCGCCCCACTCCACTTCGATCACACGTTCCGGCGAACGCTGTGCGATCTCACGGAAGTTGCTGCAGTCGCACCGATGAATGGCAACGCCCTTGCCACGCGTCACATAGCCGGCGATCGGATCAGGCGGAGCCGGTCGGCAGCAACGCGCCAGATTGGTCAGCAGCGAATCAACGCCCACCACCAGCACGCCGCCACGCGGCGCCGTGCTGCCGGCCTTGGTACGGCGCTGCGCCAGCATCTCGTCCTGATCAAGCTCGGGAACTGGCGGACGCAGCAGGTTCTCGATATTGCGCAGCGAGTACTCGTCCTTGCCGACCACCTCGAACAGCGCATCAGCCGTCTTGAAGCCGAGTCGCGCTGCCAACTCTTCCAGCTTGATGGCCGTCTTGCCCTCGCGCTGCAGCAACTTCTCCACCAGCTCACGGCCACGCGCAATGGTCTGTGCCTGCGCCTGCGCATTGAACCAGGCGCGCACCTTGGTGCGGCTGCGCTGGCTCTGCAGATAGCCGAGCTCGGGGTTGAGCCAGTCCAGCGAGGGGGCACCCTCCTTGATGGCGGTGATCTCCACCGTCTGGCCATTCTTCAGGCGCGTGTTCAGCGGCACCATCTGGCCGTCGATCTTGGCGCCGCGGCAGCGGTGGCCCAGGCTGGTGTGCACCGCGTAGGCGAAGTCAATCGGCGTGGCGCCGGCCGAGAGCTCAACGATGGAGGCCTGTGGCGTGAACACGTAGATGCGGTCGTCGAACACACCTTCGGTCTGCCCTGCCTGAGCCCCCTCGGCAACAAAGTCGCGTTCCCAGGCCAGCAACTGGTGCAGCACGGCCTTGCGCGCCTGCGCCACCTGCTCCTCGAAGTCACCGGCCGCCACCACGCCGGCATAGCCGCGTGCGCCCGCCTCCTTGTAGGCCCAGTGCGCCGCCACACCGTGCTCGGCATGCTCGTGCATCCCGCGCGTGCGGATCTGCACTTCCATCGCGCGGCCGTCTGGGCCCAGAACCACCGTATGCAGAGACTGGTAACCGTTCGGCTTGGGGCGCGCGATGTAGTCGTCGAACTCACCGTCCACCGGCTTGTAGAGCTCGTGCAGCCGACTCAAGGCGCCGTAGCAATCGGCCACCTCGGGCACGATCACGCGCAAGGCGCGCAGATCGAAAACACGTTCCAGCGGCAGGTTCTTACCCTGCATCTTCTTCCAGATGCTGTAGAGGTGCTTGGGCCGACCCTGCACTTCCGCGGACAAGCCCTGCACCTCCAGCTCAGCCTGCACACGCAGCCGCACAGCCTCGATTGCCTGCTCGCGTTCGACCCGCTTCTGGTCCAGCGCACGGGCCAGCTCACGGTACTGCTGAGGCTCCATGAATCGGAACGCCAGATCTTCGAGCTCCCACTTGATCTGCCAGATGCCGAGCCGGTTCGCCAGTGGCGCGAACACCTGCTGCGATTCGGCCGCAAGCGCATGCGGACACTCGGTCTTGCTGGCAGCGAAGAAGCGCAGGGTCTGCAGACGCGAGGCCAGGCGCAGCAGCACCACGCGCAGGTCGCGTGAGAACGCCAGCAGCATCTTGCGCACCCGCTCGGTTTGCTGCTGGCGCTGCTCGGCGCCCAGCACCTTGTCCTGCGCCATACGCGCCGCGCGCTGGATCTGCACCAGCTTGCGGGTGTGGCTCACGAGGCTGGCATAACTTTCGCCAAAGCCCTTGGCCACCACCTCTTCCGGCTTGGTCAGGTAATCGCCGGCGTAGACCAGATAGGCGGCGGCCTGCATGGCCGGCGCAGCGCCGATTTCGCGCAGGATGGCCGCCACGCCATCGGCATGCGCCAGCGCCTCTTCACCGGTGTCCAGCGGCTGCTCAGCCAGCAGGGGCTCGGCAAAGGCGCGCGCACGGGCGACCGCGGCGGCGTCGGCTTGTTCCAGCCCGTCCTGCCCCGTATCGGCCAATGCCACGATGGGCGCGGCCTGGGCCGCGCCCGCAATCTGCCCGGTTTTCATGCCTGTTCGAGAAAGCGCGCGACGACCTCAATCTGCATCGGATCAACCAGCGTCGGCGCATGCCCGACGCCGGAAAACTCACTCAGCTGCGCGCGCGGCCCGCGCTGCGTCATCGCCTGCGCAGTTGCCATCGACAGCAGATCAGAGTCGCCGCCACGCAGCAGCAGGGTCGGGCAGGCAATGCGGTCATAGCTCTGCCACAGCATCGCGCTGCTGGCGCTCGCGACTTCGGGCGTAAGCGCCGGGAAGCCAGCCGAGATGGCTGGGTCGTAATGCAGCTTGTACTGGCCTGCGCCATCCGGCTTGAACATCGGGCGCGACAAGGCCAGCCAATCGACATCGCTGTGCGGCCCGAAGCCGGTCGAGATGCCGCGCAGATAAGCCGCGCCCTGCTCCACGCTCTCGAAGCGCAGCGGCTGGCCGAGATAGCTGCCGATGCGCTTGAGCGCCTCCAGCTCGATCACCGGGCCCACATCATTGAGCACCAGGCGGCGCACCGGGCTGTTCGGCAGCGACGCCAGGCCCAGGCCGATCAGCCCCCCCATCGAGGTGCCGACCCAGTCGACCTGCTCCACATCCAGGCGGGCCACCAGACTCACCATGTCCGCCACATAGGTGGGGATCTGATAGAGCGCCGGGTTGGCCAGCCAGTCGGAATGGCCGCGGCCCACCACGTCGGGGCAAATCACGCGGTATTTCGCGCTCAAGCGCTGCGCCAGGTGATCGAAATCGCGCCCCTGGCGCGACAGGCCGTGTACGCAGACCAGCACACGCGGGTTGTCGCGCGCGCCCCATTCCCAGTAGGCCATGCGGTGCAGGCCCACGGGGCTCAGGCAATGGACGGATTTCAGCAGCGGTTCAGCCATGGTTAACATCCTCGGCGAACATCCTAACAACCCCACACCCGCTTCTTCATTCGCAAAGGACAAAGCATGTTGTTGAAAGGCAAGACTGCGCTCGTGACCGGCTCCACCAGCGGCATAGGACTGGGCATCGCGCTGTCGCTGGCCCGCCAGGGCGCGAACATCGTGCTCAACGGCTTTGGCGACGCCGAGACACCAAAGGCACAGGTGGCGGCACTGGGTGTGCGAGTTGGCTACCACGGCGCAGACATGAGCAAGGCCGCAGACATCGAGGCCATGATGGCCTATGTCGATGCCGAATTCGGCGGCTGCGACATCCTGGTCAACAACGCCGGCATCCAGCATGTGGCGCCGGTCGAGAGCTTCCCGACCGAGCGTTGGGACGCGATCATCGCGATCAACCTCAGCTCGGCCTTCCACACCACGCGCCTCGCGCTGCCGGGCATGCAAGCGCGCGGCTGGGGCCGCATCCTCAACATCGCCTCGGTGCACGGCCTGGTGGCTTCGGCGCAGAAGTCCGCCTACGTGGCAGCCAAACATGGCCTGGTGGGCTTCACCAAGGCCGTGGCCCTGGAGACGGCAACATCGCCGGTCACCGTCAACGCGATCTGCCCGGGCTGGGTGCTAACCCCTCTGGTGCAGAAGCAGGTCGACGCCCGCGCTGCCGCTGACGGCGTGGACAACGAGGAAGCCAAGCGCCGCCTGCTGATGGAAAAGCAGCCCTCGCTTCAGTTCACCACGCCCGAGCAGCTCGGCGAGCTGGCGGTGTTTCTGTGCTCGGATGCCGCGTCCAATGTGCGCGGTCAGTCCTGGGCGCTGGATGGCGGCTGGACTGCGCAGTAAGGATGGAGCCCCTCGGCTGATGGGTAAATCAGCCGATCCCCCAGGCGGCTAGCGGGCCGGTTTGGGGCGGCCCGGCGCCTGGCCCGTCCCCGCCCCCCGGCACCCGCGCAGCCCGGCTACTTGCTCATCTGCACCACGCCGCTGACCGTCACCGAGACGGTCGCCTTGCCGGCTTCCACCGGCAAGGCTTCCTCGACCAGCGCGGCACTCTTGTAGCGCATGGCCGGTGCAGCCATGGGCATCACGCCACCATCCTGCGCATTCACGCTGACTTCGCCTATCGTGTAGCCGCCATAGCCGAACTGGCGGCTGTAGTCAGCCGCACGCGCCTTGAAGCGGGAAATCGCCTGCGCAGCCACATCGGCCTCGACCTTCTCGCGCGCCTCGCGCGACAGGCCCCAGCCCACGCGCGCGATGCTCAGCGTGCTGATGCGTCCGCTGAGCTGGGCAATCGCGGTGGCATCCTTGCCCTCCACCAGCAGCTCCGCGCTGCCCGCCCAGCCGTTGATGCCGCCGCCCTTGGGCGCGTAGCGCGGATAAAGCGAGAAGTTGCCAGTCTGTACCTCCACCTGGCCGGGCTTGGCCGCCTTGCGCGCCTCGGCCAGCGCTGCGTCCAGTGCCTGCTTCAGCGCAGCCTGCACCGCGCCGGCATCGGCACCCTCCTTGGTGGTGGAGAACACCAGGCTCAGCACATCGCGCGCCACCTCCTGGTTGGCGCTCACGCTGAGATTCAGCGCGTCGCGCCGCGGGGCCTGGGCCTGCACCGAGAGCAGCGGCAGCGACAAGGCCAGGGCGACAGCGCCCATCAGTTTCGGATTCATGCGTTTCTTTCCTTCCCGTCGAAATAGCAAGCGGACAGATCTACAAGCGCAGTCACCCGGCCGCAGGTTGACCGCGAAACATCTGCTCACAACCGGCGCGCCCGAAGATGTAACAGCGGCGCAAACCCGCGCAAAATCGGCGCTGTTACATTTTCAGGAGAGGCCATGAGCACCGCCCCCAACCGCCCCAATCGCATTCTCGTCGTCGATGATGACGCACGCATCCGCGATCTGCTGCGCCGCTACCTGACTCAGGAAGGTTTCGATGTGGTGCTGGCGGAGGACGGCAAGGCGCTGAACAAGGCTTTGACGCGCGAGACCGTCGACCTCTTGGTGCTGGACCTGATGCTGCCCGGCGAGGACGGCCTGTCGATCTGCCGCCGCCTGCGCGCTGCCAATGACAACACCCCCATCATCATGCTGACTGCCAAGGTCGAGGAGGTCGACCGCATCGTCGGCCTGGAGGTGGGCGCCGACGACTACCTGTCCAAGCCCTTCAACCCACGCGAACTGCTGGCCCGCATCAATGCGGTGCTGCGCCGCCGCCCGCCGCAGGAGGCTCCCGGCGCGCCCTCGAAGGAGCCGATGACAGTGACCTTCGGCCCCTTCGAGTTTGATCTGGCGCTGCGTCGCCTGGCCAAGAACGGCGAAGCGCTGCCGCTGACGACGGGCGAGTTCTCGATGCTCAAAGCCCTGGTGCGTCATCCGCGCCAGCCGCTGTCGCGCGACAAGCTGGCCCAGCTGGCGCGTGGGCGCGAGTTCGAGCCCTTCGACCGCAGCCTGGACGTGCAGGTCTCGCGGCTGCGCAAGCTGCTGGAGGACGACCCCGCGCAGCCCCGTTACATCCAGACCGTCTGGGGGGTTGGCTATGTGTTTGTGCCGGATGAGGCAACAGCCTGAGCTGACGCCCCGGCATGACCCAACCCCGACTGGCGCTGACGCTCTTCTGGCGCACCTTTGCCCTGCTGGCGCTGTTGCTGGCCGGCGGTGTGCTGGCCTGGCAGCAGACCTTCAAGGCGCTGGAGGCCGAGCCACGTGCGCTGGAGGCGGCACAGCAGCTGGCCGGACTGGTCAACCTGAGCCGCGCCGCACTGGCGCACGCCGACAGCATCAACCGTGTGGCCGTGATCAGTTCGCTGTCGCGCAGCCAGTCGGTGCGCGTGCGAGTGGCCGAGAGCAGCGACCTCTGGTTGTCCTATGACACCACGCCCTTTGCCAAACGCCTGGCCGCTGAACTGCGCGGCCATCTGGGGCCGGACACCGTGGTCGCTCGCAGCGTCAACCAAGAAGACGGCCTGTGGGTGCGCTTCGGCATCGGCCCCGACAACTTTTGGCTCCAGACCAGCCCCGCGCCGCTGTCGCTGAACCTGTCCAGCAACGGCTGGTGGGTCGGCATCGCTTTGCTGGCCTCCTTGCTGGGGGCGGCGGCCATCGCGCGGCTGATCAACCAGCCCTTGCGTCAACTCTCGATCGCCGCTGGCCGCATCCGCGATGGCGAGTACGACTCGCGCCTGGACGAGACCACCCGCACCAGCGAGATCCGCGAAGTCAATATGGGCTTCAACCGCATGGCACGGGAACTGGCCAAGATGGAAGAGGACCGCACGGTGATGCTGGCCGGCATCTCGCACGATCTGCGCACGCCGCTGGCGCGGCTGCGCCTGGAAGCCGAGATGAGCGTGGTGGACGAGCAGGCTCGCATCTACATCGCGCAGGACATCGACCAGCTCGACGCCATCATTAACAAGTTCATGGACTACGCGCGCCCGAGCGAACTGAAGCTGCAGCCGCTGGTGCTGGGCGAACTGGTCGAGCGCGAGGCGCAGGCCTTCCGCGATCCCGCACAAATCCGCATTGACGTGCAGCTGCCGCCCGATCTGCGCGTCTGGGCCGACGAAACAGAACTGGGCCGGGTGCTGCTGAACCTGTTCGAGAACGCGCGGCGCTACGGCCATGCTCCGGAGGAACCGGCCCAGGTCGAAGTCACGGCGCAAACCAGCGGCAGTTGGGTGGAACTGAGCGTGCGCGACCATGGCCCCGGTGTGCCGGCAGACAAGCTGGCCCACCTGACAACACCCTTCTTCCGCGGCGACGCCGCTCGCACGGCCGCAACCGGTGCCGGGCTGGGTCTGGCCATCGTGGAGAAATCGGTGCAGCGTCTGGGCGGTGAACTCGAGCTCAGCCATGCCGATGGCGGAGGCCTGCAAACCCGGGTCCGACTGCAGCGCGCCCTGCCGTGACCCCCTGCTGCAGATTCAATGCCCTTGGGGTTCAGGCCTTCACCAACAGGGCGACCGCCCGCGCCTCGATCGCGCGGCCTTCACCCACCGGGCCCATCTTCTCGGCCGTCTTGGCCTTTACATTGACCTGTCCGACATCAACCCCGAGCACCTCAGCCAGGCGGGCCCGCATGGCCGGGATGTGGGGGGCCATCTTGGGCGCCTGGGCGATGATGGTGCTGTCCAGGTTACCGATGGCCCAACCGGCCGCCTGCACACAGCGGTAGGCCTCGGCCAACAGCACCATGGAGTCTGCCCCTTTGAACTCGGCAGCAGTGTCCGGAAACAGCTTGCCGATATCCCCCAGCGCCGCGGCGCCCAACAGCGCATCGGTGATGGCATGCGCCAGGGCATCGGCATCCGAATGGCCAAGCAAGCCATGCGTATGGGGAATGGTGATGCCGCCGAGAACGAGCGGACGATCCGTGACGAGGGCGTGGGTGTCCCAGCCTTCACCGATGCGAAACATAATTTGGGCCATTTCAGGGCGAGCAAGAGACGGCAGCCGAGGCGGCACGCCGGGACTTTGAGCTTAATCGATAGGGGCGCATCCGGCGGCCCTGCACGGCAAGACGATAGCCCACGCGAAGCACTGCAAAACACTCACCGACTTCATATGCTGAACAAACTCGCGCCGGTTTCTGCTTTCGCAGCCCTGCTGACTCTGTGGCTCAGCAGTGCGGCGCTGGCGCAGCCCGCGGCACCGACGCCTGCCGCCGATGCCAGCAATCCGAGACCACGCATCGGTCTGGTGCTGTCGGGTGGCGGCGCGCGCGGCCTGGCCCATCTGGGCGTGCTGCGCGCGCTGCGTGAGCTGCGCGTGCCGGTAGACCTGGTGGTGGGCACCAGCATGGGTGCGGTGGTGGGTGGCGCCTATGCGGCCGGACGCAGCATCGAGGAAATCGAGGAGATCGTGCACAGCGCCGACTGGGCCACCATCCTGTCCGACCGGCCGCAGCGCCGCGAACTCAGCTTTACCCGCCGCGAGGAAGACCAGTTGCTGCCCTCGCGCATCGAGATGGGCCTGAACCGCGACGGCGTTTCGCTACCGCCAGCAGCCGTCGGCAACAGCGCGCTGGAGCGCACGCTGGAACGCCTGATCTCGGGGCAACGTGCCGACCTGCCGCTGAACCAGCTGCCCCTGCCCTTTCGTGCGCTGGCCACCGATCTGTTGTCCGGCGAGATGCACGAGATGATCGACACGCCACTGTTCCTGGCGCTGCGTGCCTCGATGGCCGTGCCGGGTGTGTTCGCGCCGGTGCGCATCCAGGGAAGACCCATGGTGGACGGCGGACTGGTGCGCAATCTGGGCGTGGACATTGCGCGCAAGATGGGTGCGGACCTCATCATCGCAGTCAATGTGGGCTCGCCGCTGCTGGAAGAGCGCGAGCTGGGCAGTGCGGTCGGCGTGGCCAACCAGATGCTGCAGATCCTGACCGAGCAGAACGTCACGCGGTCGCTGAAGGAGCTGCGGCCGGCCGATGTGCTGATCGACCCGCAGCTCGACAGCATGGGATTCCTGGACTTTCAGCGCCTGGCGCCCACCGTCGAGGTGGGCCACCGCGCGGCCCTGGCGGCGCAGGAGCGCCTGCAACAACTGGCCTTGACTGACGCGGCCTACAGCGAGCACCAGCAGTCGCGCCTGCCGCTGGCCAGTGCTCAGCCGCGAGCGCTGCCCCTGCAGGCACTGGCGATCAAAGGCACCCGGCGCAGCAACCCGCAGGCCCTGCAATCCAGCCTGGGGCTGCAGCCTGGCGAGCCCGTCACCGAAGCCCAGGTCGAGCGTGCCGCGGCCGTGCTCTACGGCAGCGGCGATTTCGACCGGGTGGACACTGCCATTCTCGACAACGACGGCCGTCGCCAGGTGACCCTTCAGGTCAATGAGGCCGCCTGGGCCCGCAGCCGGCTGCGCGTGGGTCTGGAGCTCTACAGCAATTTCGACGACGCCAACCGCTTTTCGCTGGTGGCGATGCACAGCGCCAACTGGCTGAATCCCTGGGGTGCCGAGCTGCGCAGCCTGGGCCGCATAGGCGCCAAGCGAGAACTGGGCACGGAGCTCTTGCAGCCGCTGGGTGCTGGCTCAAACCTGTATCTGGCACCGCGCCTGCACTATGAGGAAAGCGAAGCGGACGCCTTCGATGGCGGCCGGCGCGTCGCACGCTATGCCGTCAGCCTGGGCACAGCCAGCCTCTCCCTGGGATGGCGGCTCGGCAACTGGGGTGATGTGCGCGTCGGAGCAGGTCGCGTGCGCAGCCGCACGCGAGCCCAATTGCCCGAGGATCCGAGCCTGGGGTCCATTCGCCTGAGCCTGCGCACCCGCTTTGCCCAGCTGCGCATCGACAGCCTGGATTCAACAGCATTCCCCGCACGAGGCCAGCTGCTGGATCTGAGCTATGCACGGTTCGATTCAGACCGCACGGGCATGGTCAACCAGGTGTCAGCGCTGGGGCTGAGTGCCTTCCAGCTCGGCCCCTGGGCCGGCCATCTTTACGGCGAGTTCTCGCACGCCAGCATCGGCAGCACGCGCTCGCTGGGCGGCTTCCTGCGCCTGTCCGGCAGCCCGGACAGCTCGCTTGAAGGGCGCAATCTCTTCCTCGGACGGATGGTGATGGCCAAGCGCATCGGCCAGATGCCGCTGGGCCTGGGTCAGTCCGTGCGGGTGGGCTTCTCGCTGGAACTCGGCGGCGCCGTACCGGAACAGCAGACGCTTCAGCCCGGCGATCTCAAGCTGGCCGGCAGCGGCTTCCTGGCGGTGGACACGCGCTTCGGGCCCTTCTATCTGGCCCTAGGCGGCACGCGCGAGGGCAAGTCGGCGGTCTATCTATTCCTCGGTCCGATCTGGTGACCGGGCGGGCGGCGCGTCAGGCGCCGCCCGCTCGCCCCGATCAATGGACCACGCGGCCGAAGGCGAACTCGCCGTTCTCGACCTGCACCGGGATCACGTCCTTCGGCCCGAAGCGGCCCTGCAGGATCAGCTTCGACAGCGGGTTCTCGATGCGTTGCTGGATCGCCCGCTTGAGCGGCCGCGCACCGAAGGCCGGATCGAAGCCCACCTTGGCGAGCTCGGCCAGCGCCTCATCGCTGACCTCCAGGGTCATCTCCAGCTTCTGCAGGCGCTGCTCCAGGGCCTTCAGCTGGATCTTCGCAATGGCAGCGATGTTCTTGTTGTCCAGCGCATGGAAGACCACGGTCTCGTCGATGCGGTTGAGGAACTCGGGGCGAAAATGCGCCTTGACCTCTTCCCAGACCGCGTCGCGGATCACCTCGCTGGATTCTCCGGCCAGCGCCATGATGTGCTGCGAGCCCAGGTTCGATGTCATCACGATCACCGTGTTCTTGAAGTCCACCGTGCGGCCCTGGCCATCGGTCAGGCGGCCATCGTCCAGCACCTGCAAGAGCACATTGAACACGTCCGGATGCGCCTTCTCGACCTCGTCCAGCAGCAGCACGCTGTAGGGCTTGCGCCGCACCGCCTCGGTCAGATAACCGCCTTCGTCATAGCCCACATAGCCCGGGGGGGCGCCGATCAGGCGGCTGACCGAGTGCTTCTCCATGAATTCGCTCATGTCGATGCGGATCATGTGGTCTTCGCTGTCGAACAGGAAGCCCGCCAAGGCCTTGCACAGCTCGGTCTTGCCCACGCCGGTGGGGCCGAGGAACAGGAAGCTGCCCAGCGGGCGGTTCGGGTCTGACAGACCGGCGCGTGAGCGGCGGATCGCATCGGCCACCGCAGTGATGGCCTCGTCCTGACCCACCACGCGCTGGTGCAGCTTGTCTTCCATCTGCAGCAGCTTGTCGCGCTCGCCTTGCATCAACTTGGACACCGGAATCCCGGTGGCGCGCGCCACCACCTCGGCAATCTCCTCGGCACCGACCAGGGTGCGCAGCAGCTTGTTGGGCTTGCCCTCGGCGCTGCCCTTGCCGGCTTCCTTGGCCTGCGCTTCCTTGAGCTTGGCCTCCAGCCCCGGCAGCTTGCCGTACTGCAGCTCGGCCACCTTGTTGAAGTCGCCTTTGCGCTTGAGTTCCTCGATCTGCAGCTTGATGCGCTCGATCTCTTCCTTCACATGGGCGGAGCCCTGGGCGGCAGCCTTCTCGCTCTTCCAGATCTCGTCCAGGTCGGCGTACTCGCGCTGCAGCTTGTCGATCTCTTCCTCGATCAGGCCCAGGCGCTTCTGCGACGCCTCGTCCTTCTCCTTCTTGACCGCCTCGCGCTCGATCTTCAGCTGGATCATGCGGCGGTCCAGCTTGTCCATCACCTCGGGCTTGGAGTCGATCTCGATCTTGATCTTCGCCGCGGCCTCGTCGATCAGGTCGATCGCCTTGTCGGGCAGAAAGCGGTCGGTGATGTAGCGGTGGCTCAGCTCGGCCGCGGCGACGATGGCCGGGTCAGTGATCTCCACGCCATGGTGCACCTCGTACTTCTCCTGGAGGCCGCGCAGGATGGCGATGGTGGCCTCGACGCTGGGCTCGTCAACCAGCACCTTCTGGAAGCGGCGCTCCAGCGCAGCGTCCTTCTCCACGTACTTGCGGTATTCGTCCAGCGTGGTGGCGCCGATGCAGTGCAGCTCGCCGCGCGCGAGCGCGGGCTTGAGCATATTGCCCGCGTCCATCGCGCCCTCGGCCTTGCCGGCGCCCACCATGGTGTGCAGCTCATCGATGAAGAGAATGATGCGGCCTTCGTCCATGGCCACTTCCTTCAGCACGGCCTTCAGCCGTTCCTCGAAGTCACCGCGGTACTTGGCGCCGGCCAGCAGGCCCGCCATATCGAGCACCAGCACGCGCTTGTCCTTCAGCGTGTCGGGCACCTCGCCATTGACGATGCGCTGGGCCAGGCCTTCGACGATGGCGGTCTTGCCCACGCCCGGCTCGCCAATCAGCACCGGATTGTTCTTGCTGCGGCGCTGCAGCACCTGGATGGCGCGGCGGATCTCGTCGTCGCGGCCGATCACCGGATCGAGCTTGCCTTCGCGGGCGCGCTCGGTCAGATCCAAGGTGTACTTCTTCAGCGCCTCGCGCTGGCCTTCGGCTTCCTGGCTGTCCACTTTCTGTCCTCCTCGAACGGCTTCAACGGCGGCCTCCAGGGCCTTGCGGGTCAGTCCATGGCCGCGCACGATGCCGGCCAGGTCGGTCTTGGCGTCGGCCAGCGCGAGCAGGAACATCTCACTGGCGATGTAGTGGTCGCCGCGCTTAGAGGCTTCCTTTTCGGCGGCCTGCAGCAGGCTCACCAGATCGCGCCCGGCCTGCACCTGCTGGCCCTCGCCCTGCACCTGCGGTAGGCCGGCCACGGTGATTTCCAGCGCAGTCTTCAGCGCGGCGCTCTTGACGCCGGCACGCTCCAGCAGCGCGCGCGGGCCATCCTCCTGTGCCAGCATCGCCAGCAGCAGGTGGGCGGGTTCGATATAGGGGTTGTCGCGCGTCACAGCCAGGCTCTGGGCCTCGGCCAAGGCTTCCTGGAATCGGGTGGTCAGCTTGTCAAAACGCATGGTGGATGGTCCTCCGGTTGCAAGCAGACATGGGGCAGCGATCCCCGAAATCAAGAGCCTCGCGACGGCTAGGGCCGCCCGGCTTGCGCCAGATCAAGAATGCTGCGGCGCGGCCTGCGCGCCTTGCCGCTGGATGACTCAGCGGCCCATCAAGGCGCGCATCAAGGCGTAGCCCAGCGCCGCGCAGGCCAAGGCGCCCAGCAGATGGGCGGCGCTGTGCAGCAACGCCATGCCGGCCGCACCGCGCTGTAAGAGCGCCAGCGACTCGCCCGAGAAGGCCGAGAACGTCGTCAAGCCGCCAAGGAAACCGGTCACCAGCAGCAGCTTCAGCAGCTCATCCGGCCGGCGTTCGAACCAGGCCAGCGCCACACCCACCGCCAGACCACCCGCCAGATTGACCAGCAGCGTGCCCAGCGGGAAGCCCGCCCACAGGGAGTTCAACCAGACGCCGGCGCGCCAGCGCAACAAGGCGCCCGCCGCGGCGCCCGCGGCCACAGCCAGCCCCTGCAGGGCCCATGCCGTCATGCCGGATCGGCCGCATTGCCGGCGGCAATGCCCCAGCGTGCCAGCGCGGCATCGTCGGCCACACGCGCGTCGACCCAGTGCGCGCCTGCGGCGGTGTGTTCCTTCTTCCAGAAAGGCGCCTGCGTCTTCAGATAGTCCATCAGGAATTCGCAGGCCTGGAAGGCTTGGCCGCGATGGCCCGAGGCCGCCAGCACCAGCACGATCTGTTCGCGTGCGGCCAGCGGGCCGACCCGATGCACCACACGGGCGGCACGCAGGTCGAAGCGGCGAAAAGCCTCATCGATCATGGCCTCGATGGCCGCCTCGGTCATGCCGGGGTAATGCTCCAGTTCCATCAGGCTGACCGCCTGGGCCTGGCCATGGGTCAGGTCGCGCACCGTGCCGACGAAGGCCACGACGGCACCAATGCCGCCGTCCGCGGCACGCAAGGCGGCGGTCTCAGCGCTGAGATCGAAATCCTGAGTCTGGATGCTGACGCGGGGCATGGCACTGGACATGGCGGCATTGTGGCATTCGGGCCATGAACGCACTCAGGGCCAATCCTGAGTCCGCCACAGAACGCCGCTGCTATATTCGCGCGCCACAAGAGCGACGGCGTGAGCCGAGCGCAGGCACCACAAACAACAAGGTGGGTCACATGCACAAAGGCATGGGCGAGGGTGATCGAGCGGCCGAGGCGGCCGCTCTGCTGGGCCGCGGGCGCGAGTTCGTGCTGTTGGCCAGGTACCGTGAAGCCTACGAGTCATTGATGGCGGCCAGCAAGCTGGCGCATGAAGGGCCGGACATCGCTGAGGAAAGCCGCAGCCTGTCCCTGCTGGCCTATGCCGCTGCAGCCCTCGGCCACGCCGAGGAAGCCATAGAAACCGCCATGCTGGCCTCACAGCTGGCGGACGAGAGCGGCAACACGGAAGCGCGCTTGATGGCGCTGAACTATCTGGGCGTCGCCCTGCTCTGGAACGGCAGCCATGAGGGGGCGGAAGCGGTGCTCAAACCCGCCTTCGAGCTCGCTCGCTCCTTGCACAGACCCGCGCAGTGCGTGCGACCCCAACTCAACCGCTGCTTCAATGAGGCCTATCGCCAGATCGGCCTGCGCCATCTGGAGAAGCGACGCCCCGACCCGGAGCGCCTCCTGCGGCTGATGGCAGCACTCGAAGAGCGCAGCCCGGCCGAGCAACCACGGTCACAGCTGATCCAGGGCCTGTGGCAGTGGCTCCAAGGCGTGTCGCTGGCCTGGCAGTCCGGCAGCAGCTTGGCTGCAAAGCCAGCCCAGCTGGCCTTGACAGCGCTGTGCGAGGCCCAGCCGAATGTCGGCCTGCTGCCAGCCATGTTGCAGTGGTTGATCTGCGAGCTCGCGCTGGTGGATCAGCAGCCGCAGGCCGCGCTGGCAGCTGCCAGCCGCCTGATGGCGCTGTGCGAGCGCATGCAGCAGCACCCGCTGCAGCGCATCGCCCTGCGCCTGAGCTGCGAGTTGCACGAACAGCAAGGCCAGACCGCGCAGGCGCTGGCCAGCCTGCGCCAGTTGCAGTTGAGTGAGCACAGGCTGCGGCAGGTCAGCATGAGCCACCGCCGGGAGGCCGCCGCCTTGCGCCTGGAGTTGCGCCAGCACAAGCGCGAGGTGCGCAGCCTGCGCAACGACGCCCAGCAGCTTCAGCGACTGTCGATGGAAGACCCGCTGACCGGCCTGGCCAATCGGCGCGGCCTGGAACAGCAGCTGAATGCGGCGCTGACCGGCCATGGCCGACCTGAAAGCGCTGCGCTGCTGTATGTCTCGATGGTCGACGTCAACGGCTTCAAGGGCGTCAATGACCGCCACTCCCATCGGGTCGGTGATCAGGTACTGCAGACCTTGGCCATGCTGTTCCAGCAGCAGCTGCGCAGCCAGGACATGGCCGGCCGCTGGGGGGGCGATGAGTTCGTTCTGGCCTTCTGGGCGCTGGACGATCTGCAGGCGCAGGCGGTGGTGACCCGGCTGCGCGAGGCCGTGTCCGGCTACAACTGGCATTTGCTCGCCCCCGGGCTGAAGGTCAGCATTAGTCTGGGCTTGGCCCGTGCGGGCAGCGATGACGAATTGCAGGACTTGCTGCTGCGCAGCGACCAGGGCATGTACGCCCACAAGCGCGCCTGCCAGTCTCTCGGGCAGCCGGACAACACCGTGCAACCCGGCCTTTGAAAGCGCCGTCCGGGCCGGTAGGATATCTACCGAACGCACAGGAGATTCCCCCATGGCTGCCAGCCCCTTTCGCAGCGCCCTCGAACTGATGGTGCAGTACGCCCGCTACCACCGCGACCGCCGCAATATCGCCACCCACTTCATCGGTATCCCGCTGATCGTTTTTGCAATCGGCATCCTGCTGGCGCGCGCGCAGTTCAGCGTGAGCGGTGTCGATCTGAGCGCCGCCTGGGCGGTCTGGGGCCTTAGCACCCTGTGGTACCTCAGCCGCGGCAATCTGGTGTTGGGCACCGCCACTGCCGCCGTCAATGCGCTGCTGATCGCACTGGCCGAGCCCTTCGCCGCCGGCAGCACCCTGTCCTGGCTGAGCTGGGGCGTGGGCACCTTTGCGCTGGGCTGGGTCATCCAGTTCATCGGCCACTATTACGAAGGAAAGAAACCCGCTTTCGTCGACGACTTGGTCGGCTTGCTGGTCGGCCCGATGTTCGTTGTTGCCGAAGCCATGTTCAGCACCGGCTGGGGCCGCAGCCTGCTGGCCGAAATCGAGCGCCAAGCTGGCCCCACCTACATTCGTGACCTGGCCAGCCCGGCCGCATGAGCGCTGCCCCGGAGCGCGCCGGCCCCGTGCTGGTGATGGGTGCCGGCTCGATCGGTTGCTTTCTGGGGGGTGCGCTGGCCGCTGCCGGCCTACCTGTGGTGTTCGTGGGTCGGCCGAGAGTCCTCGAAGCCCTGGCGGCCCAAGGGCTGGTCGTCAGCGATCTCGATCAGCGCAGGCAAGACCTGACCCCAGCCAGCTTGCAGCTGCATGAACAGGTCCCGTCCGGGCTGAAACCTTCCATCACCTTGTTGTGCGTGAAGAGCGGCGCCACCGCCGAAGCCGCCGCGAGCCTGGGCAAAACGCTGCCCGCCGGCAGCGTAGTGGTGTCGATGCAGAACGGCGTGGGCAACGTCGAGCGCGCACGTGCCGCCGCACCCCAACTGCAGTGGCGGGCTGGCATGGTGCCCTTCAATGTGGCAGAACTCGGACCTGGCCATTTCCACCGAGGCACCGGCGGCGCCCTGTATGCTGAGCAGGATGCCGCGCTGGTGGCTCTGCAGCCGGCCTTTGCCGCCTTCGGCCTCAAGCTCAAGCTGCTGCCGGACCTGCGCCCCTTGCAGTGGGGCAAGCTGCTGATCAATCTGAACAACCCGGTCAATGCGCTGTCCGGCCGGCCACTGCGCGCCGAATTGCTGGAGCGCGGCTACCGGCGCTGCTTTGCTGCGCTGCAGACCGAGGCGCTGGCCGTGTTGAAGCAGGCCGGCATCGCCATCGCGCCTGTCACCCCTGTGCCGCCCGAGCGCTTTGCTGCACTGCTCAAGCTGCCGACGCCACTGTTCCGCCTGCTGGCCGCGCGCATGTTGAAGATCGACGCCAAGGCCCGCTCCAGCATGGCTGATGACCTGGGCCTGGGCCGCAGCACCGAGATCGAAGCCTTGTGCGGCGAGGTGGTCCGACTGGCCGAGCGGCACGGCACGAAAGCTCCGCTGAACGCGCGCATGCGCGAACTGGTGCTGGGCTGGCCAGAACGAAAGCTCCCCTACGAGCCGCGCGAACTGTTGAAGGCCCTCGGGCTCTAAGCGCGGCTGACAAAACCCTTCTGGCGTCGTTGTCCTGGCTTGCCGTACCAGCATTTACTGTCCGTGCCAGGACGTCTCGCCAGCACCGCTTCGCTGGCTTTTGCTAGCCGCTCAAATTCGACGCTAGTCACCCCAACGCTGTAACACCGTCTCAAGCCCGCCTTTGCGGGAAGGGCCGCTGGCCTTTCTGGCCGGTGTACCCAAAGCAATCCAGCCCAGCAGGATCTCGCCAGGACCGCAAAAGGCCGCGGTGATTGCCGGGTCGCGCACCTTCGAACCGCTGAGCATCTTGCCGCCATAGCCCAGCGTGTGCGCAGCCGCCAGAAACATCGCCAATGCACCGCCGATGGCGGCCCATTGCTCATGCGCCGGCACCTGCGGATGGCCCAGATCCAGCCGCGCGACCACCGCCACGCTGAGCGGCGGCTTCAGTGCCCGCTCGGCATCCAGCGCCGCGCCCACTTCGTCCTTGCCCGCTGCCCGCGCCGCGTCAGCAAACAGGGCGGCCATTTTGTGGCGTGCTTCGCCCCGCACGATCTTGAAGCGCCAGGGCGCCAGCTCGCCATGGTCGGGGGCGCGCAGTGCCGCCTGCACCATCAGCGCCAACTCGGCGTCGCTGGGCGCCGGTTCCACCAGATGCTTGGGGCCGACCGAATAGCGGCTCAGCAGCGCCTGCAGCGCGCGTTCTTGATCAGCGGTGGATGACGTCATCAGAACACCAGGGTTCGCCAAGCCGGGTCGGCCAGCCGGCTCATAAACTGAACCGCGCCGCCATGGCCGGCCACGGCGGGGATCAGGCCCTCACGCGTCATGCCATTGGCATGCAGCGCATCGGTGCAGGCCAGCAGGCGCGCGCCATGCGCCAGCGCCTGCTGCATGTGCTGCGCGATCGTCATCGCGTTGTGTTCGGACGCCCGCAAACCATCGGCCACACCGGGCTGGAGCAGCAGCACCGAGCGGGCGCTGAAGTAGATCTCCACCTCCAGTTCCAGCGCCCCGGCCGCGGCGGCGTGGAAAAACGGCGTGGCCAGGCGCGCAGGCTGCTCGGGATCGGCCGCCCACAGCAGGATGGCAAGGCCGGTCACTGTCCGTTGAGCTGGTTCAGCCATCCGTAATGCTCCATTGCCTCTTTCGCGTTCGCACCGTCGACCAGCGCGACGCGCTCGGCCTGAAGCTGCGCCGGCCGGATCTCCAGCAGCCAGCCTTCGCCATAGGGATCGCGCTCGATCAGCTCCGGACTGGCTGACAGCGCCTCGTTGATGCGCAAGACCTCACCCGACAGCGGCGCCCGCACCGACACGATGCTCTTGGCCAGCTCCACCACCGCCATAGACCGCCCCTGCTCGATCAGCGTGCCCACTGCCTTCGGCCGGCACATATAGATCTCACCCGAAGCCTTCAGCCCCAGCGCCGTGATGCCCAGCACTGCCGTGCCGTCCTCACGCAGGCGCACCCAGGTCTGGTCCTCGACCCAGTACAGCAGCTCTTCTGGAATCTCAGCGCCGGCGATCAGCATGACGACTCGTTGCCCACGGACGTTCGATCGCCGTTGCGAGCGGGCTCAGAATGGCTCGAAGCGCGCAGCCGTACATCTGTACGGCGAGCGCTGCAGAGCCGAGATGTGCCCGCGCAGTAGGCGAGCGAATGTTCATGGCGGAGGGGAATGGGAGTCGAACCCACCCAGCGACGCATGGCGCCACCCACCGGGTTTGAAGCCCGGCCGACACACCGGTGTCGTCTCCCCTCCATGATCTGTGTCTCCCTTGCGTGTGCATAAGCAGAGGCAGAAGCAGCAACAGGGCTTCGAATCATGCCGCCTCCTGCGCCAGAAACAACTGGCAATCGCCGCGCAGCTTGTGCACATCGCCCACCCGGCGCAGCAGCCCCACGCGATCAAAGTATTCAAGAATCTGGATCGCACGCTTGCGGCCCAGGCCGGTGGCGTCCCGAAAGCCCGCGGCCAGCACCTCGCCGCCATGCTGCGCAGCGATCTGACGCACGATGCCGGCAAGCGTACGCATATGGCCGAGTTCGTAGAACAGGTCTTTCACCACTTGATGCACCTCACCTTGCTGAGCAAGCCGGGCCAGTGTGGTGCGCATCAGCGCCTCGCTCTCCTGGGTGTCGCGCGCCAGATCGCGCGCCCAGGCGCCTTCAAAACGAGCCTGCAGCAGATGCGGCGCCACCTTCTGCGCAATGCGCTGCTCGGTGGCAGAAAGACTCACGCCATGCGCCGCCAGATGCACGAAGGCGCCGCGCTGTGCGAGCTGGCCTTCGGCGCGCAAGCGGGCGATCAGCGCCTGCCACAGCGGCTCGGGCAGGCGCGGTGCGCTCAGGCGCCGCAGCCGGCCAGCATCCGGACCCAGCTCATCGGGCTGCTTCGCGTGGAACTCGGCCAGCACCTGCAGCAGCTTGCGGCTCAAGACGGCAGCGGCGGCCACGCTCAGCGTCCAGTCCGACTCGGCGTCATGCGCCCGCAAGGCATCGGCCTCGGGGGTCAGCAGCTGTGGCAGCGCCTCGGCGCGGGCGAAACGGCGCAGATCCAGGCCCATGGCGGCGCCAGCACCCAGCGCCTGCAAACGCTGCGGTGGCGTGGCCAGCTGCATGGCGGCCAACTCGGCCAGGCGCTCAGCCGTGCGACGGTAACGCGTCGGTGCAAATGGATCGAGCACAACGCCGCCGGCCAGCGTGCGCGAGGCGCTGGCATCACGCAGCACCACGCGGTCACCGCGCCAGGCCGCAATCGGCTGCTTCAGCAGCAGCTGAACCCAACCTTCTTCGCCTGGCTGCAAGGCCGCAGCACCCTCGCCCGCCGGGCTGCCCGCCTCGCCCTCCCCATCAAGCCGCTGCAGGATGGCGACCGTGCCCATCACTGCACGCGCACCGATGTGCACATGCACAGTCGTGCCGGAGCGCAGCGCCTTGGACTCGCCCGGCCACAGGCGCAGGCGCGCGTCCAGGCGCTCGGTGGACAGCGCCACGGCGGCGGGCACCAGCCACTGTCCGCGCTCGATCGCATCCTTGTCCAGGCCCACCACATTGATCGCACAGCGCTGGCCAGCAAAGGCCTGATCGACCTTGCGGTTCTGTGCATGCAGGCTGCGCACGCGCGCCAGCGGCGTGCTGCCGCGCAGGGCCGGCGTCAGCGCCAGCTCATCCCCCAGACGCACGCTGCCGCTGTGCACCGTACCGGTGACGACGGTGCCCACGCCGTCGAGGCTGAAGGCGCGGTCGATCGCCAGCCGGAAGGCCTGGCCCTCCGCGCGGCTGTCGCTGGGCTTTTGCGCCGCTTGCACATACAGCAGCGCACGCAGCTCATCCAGGCCCAGTCCGGACACCGCACTGACGGCCAGCACCGGCGCCACCGCCAGGCTGCTGCCCTCCAGCAAGGCCGCGATCTCGCCACGCAGCACATCAATGCGCTCGGCCGGAACGCGGTCGCACTTGGTGATCACAACCGCGCCACGCGTCAGGCCCAGCAGGCTCAGTACTGCCAGATGCTCGCGAGTCTGCGGCATCACGCCGTCATCGGCCGCCACCAGCAACAGCGCGTAGTCGATGCCCGAGGCGCCGGCCAGCATGGTGTGAACCAGGCGCTCGTGGCCGGGCACATCGATGAACCCGATCCGCTCGCCGGCCGGCGTGTCGAGGAAGGCGTAGCCCAGCTCGATGCTGATGCCACGCTTCTTTTCCTCGGGCAGCCGGTCGGTGTCTACGCCGGTGAGCGCCCGCACCAGCGTGGTCTTGCCGTGGTCGATATGGCCTGATGTTCCGACGATCATGGGTTGAGGCGTCTCCGGGCAAGGTTGGACAGCAGATCGACCAAGGCCACCAGCACAAGCGTCGCCAGCAGGATGGCGCCAGTCTCACGCATATGGAACAGCCCCATATGGAAGCTCAGCATCTGGCCCAGCCCCCCGCCGCCGACCACGCCCAGCACGGCCGCGGCGCGGATATTGTTTTCCCATCGGTAGAGCGTGTAGGACAGCAGCTGCGGCAGCGCCACCGGCAAGGTGGCGTAGAGAAACACCCGGCCGCTGCGCACGCCCTGGGCGCGCAGCGCGAAGGCGGGGCCGTCGGGTGCGTTCTCTATGGCTTCGGCAAACAGGCGGCCCAGCACGCCGCTGGTGTGCAGAGCCAGCGCCAGCGTGCCGGCCAGCGGGCCGAGGCCGGCCGAGATCAGCAGCAGCGCAGCCCACACCAGCTCAGGAATGGAACGCAGCACATTGAGCAGCCAGCGCGTCGGCGTTCGCCACAAGCCGCTGACCTGAGCCGTCATGCGACTTGCCGGCAAGGCCAGCAGAAGCCCGATCAAGGCCGCCAGCAGCGTGCCGACGGCAGACATGGCCAGGGTTTCCAGCGTGGCCACAGCGAGGCGGCCAAGGAAGGCAGGCTCGCGCGACGGATTGCTCATCTCGCCCAGAAAGCGGCCCATGCGCTGCGCGGCATCCGACGAGAACAGCCGGCCCCAGTCGACACCCACCTCGGCGAAGCTGGCCACAGCCAGCAGCAGCATACCGAGCAAGAGCAGCGGCACACTCCAGCCGCGCGGCGGCTGCGGAGGCAGGGGCTGGCGCACGGCGCTGCGGCTCATCCGATCACCTTGCGCAGATAGGCGCTCAGCGCGTCAGCCAGGGCCACCAGCAGCACGAAGGCCAGCAAGATGGTGGCCACCTCGCCGCCGTTGAACATCTTCATCGAGGCGTCCAACTGCTGCCCCAGCCCACCCGCACCGACGAAACCGAGAACGGCCGAGGAACGGATTGCGCATTCCCAGCGGTAGACGGTGTAGCTCGTCAGCTCGCGCGAATTGCCCGGCAGCAGCGCATAGAAGAAGGCCTGCAGCCGCCCGCTCCCATTGCGCATCAGCGCACGGGTGGGCTGCAAATCGCCGCTCTCCAGGATTTCGCCGTAAACCTTGCCCAGCATGCCCGCATAGGTCAGCGCGATGGCCAGCACGCCGGCACCCGGCCCCAGGCCCAGCACCCGCACGAAGACCAGGGCCCAGACCAGCTCGGGCACGCTGCGCAGCAGCACCAGCAGCAGGCGCAACGCCTGCCGCAGCGCACGCGCCAGCGGGTGCATGCGGCCACTGAGCGAGGAGATCGACAAGGCCGCGCTGGACAGCAGCGTAAGCGGCAGGGCCAGCAGCAGGGCCAGCACCATTGCGGCGGTGGCAATGGCCACGGTGCGCCAGGCCTCGCGCGCCACCATGGTCAGGAACTCGGGCCCAGTCGCCAGTGGCAGAAAGTCAGCCAGGAAGCGCAGCGTGACGCGCAGATTGTCGGCTTCAAACAGCAGCCAGGGCTTGAACTCCACCGCCACCAGCGCGGGCGCCAGCAGCACCGCGGCAGCCAAGGTCCAGAACACACGGCTGCGCCATGCCGGGTCGTGGTGGGGATCGATGATCGGCGTCGCGCGCATCAACATTTCAGCAATGCGGTGCGACGACGCGCCCGGCCTGCGTTGCATCACCCGGCAGCGGCGCGGCCGCGCTGCCCTGCAGCTCATGCTCGAAGCTGGCGTAGAGCTGGGCCAGCAACTGAGGCGTCACCTGGGCGGCCGGAAGATCGAACACAAGCCGCCCCTCGCGCATGCCAAGCACGCGCGGGAAATGGGCCAGCGCCAGATCGACCTGGTGCAAGGAGGCGATCATCGTGACGCCGCGCTCAGTGGCCACCTGGGTGAGTGAGCGCAGCGCCAGCGCCGCGCGCGCCGGGTCAAGCGCTGATAGCGGCTCGTCGATCAGCCACAGCGCCGCCGGCGACAGCAGCGCGCGCGCCAGCCCGACGCGCTGGCGCTCACCGCCTGAGAGCCGGTCCACCCGCTCCCACAGCTTGTCGCCAAGCTCGAAGCGCTGCAGCGCCGCGTGCGCCTGCTCGGCGCCACGCGGTCTGATCAGCGAGGCCAGACTGGCCCATAGACCCATCGCCGGCAGGCGTGCGGCCAGCACGGTGGTGACGACACGCTGGCGCGGCGGCAGTGGCGGCGTCTGTGGGGCGAGAAACAGACGCGCGCGCAGGCGCCGCAGCCCGGCGGCACCGAGCGACCAGGGCGGCTGCTGATCGACTAGCAAGCTGCCCGACGAAGGCGCCAGGGCACAGGCCAGCGCATGCAGCAGCGTGGTCTTGCCGGCGCCCGAGGGGCCGATCACGGCGATCTGCTCGCCAGAGGCAATCTGCAGGTCCAGCCCCTGCAGCGCGGGCGAAGCACCGGCCGCCGCTGCGGGATGGCGCACCACCAACTGCTCGACCGTGAGCGACAGACCCCGCATCGTCTTACTTGATCAGGCCCGCGCTGCGGCCGGCGGCCTCCAGGCCCTTGTAGTTGTCGGCCTTGGTCGGCACGAAACGTGTGGCACGCGCCAGGCTCAGCACTTCCTTGCCTTCGGGGTTGTCACTGCTCAGTGCCAGCAGGGCCTTGGTGATGCGCTCGCGCTGCGCGGCCGGCATGTCGGCATGCACCGACCAGTTGTAGTTGAAGTAAGGCGGCGTGGTGTAGAACACATCGACCTTACTGGTGTCGACCTTGTTCTCGCTGACGAACTTGCGCCAGACGGTTATGTCCAGCGCTGCCGCATCGACGCGGCCGCTGACCACCGAGGCGATGGTGGCGTCATGCGCGCCCGAGAACGCCACCCGCTTGAAGTCGCGCTCCGGCTCGAGGCCGGCTTCGAGCAGGAAGCTGCGCGGCATCAGATGGCCCGAGGTGCTGGAGGCGGAACCAAAGCTCACCTGCTTGCCCTTGAGGTCGGCCAGGCTCTTGATGCCCGAGTCCTTCTGTGTAATGAAGACCGAGCGGAACTGCGTGTCCTCCTCGCGCTGCGCCAGCGGGATCACCTTGTCGCCCGAGCGCAGCTTGGCCTGAACAAAGGTAAAGCCGCCGAACCAGACCAGGTCGACCTGTTTGTTCACCAGCGCCTCGACGGCGGCCGGATAGTCGCTCACCGGCACGAATTCGACCTTGGTGCCGAGGCTGCGCTCCAGGTACTTGACCAAGGGCCCGAACTTGCGGATCTGCTCGGATGCCGCCTCCTCCGGAATGGTCGTGACCTTCAGCGTGCTCTGGGCTTGCGCTCCCGTGGCCACAGTGAGAGCCGCCAGCGCGGACAGCAGGCACACCCGACGGGTGATGCGGTGAAGGAGGGAAGTCATCGCGGGGTCCTTGGAGTGAAGGGAAAGGAATTTCAGTGGCGTGAGCAAAAATGCCAGGGGCGGCAGCATAACTTCTTGGCGTGGCCGCTAGCGAAGCGCCTGCTGCAGGCGATCGAGCTGACCCAGCATCGCCGGCTCCTGCTCTAGACAGCGCAGATCCAGCCACAGCTGGTCCTCGGCGATGCGGCCGATCACCGGCAGCGGCAAGGCCCGCAACGCCGATGCCAGCTCATCAAGCGCCCGCCCCCGGCCCTTGGGCGCCAGCGGTGCAATAGCCAGGCCGGCCGAGGGCAGACGCTCGATGGGCAGCGAACCCGAGCCTATCTGGCCCAGCATCGCCTTGATCGACACCGCAAAGCGCGGGGCCAGGGCCCGGCTCAGCGCAGGCGCCAGCCTGGCGGCCTGTGCCTCGATGTCCGCCAGCGGCCGCGTCAGCAGGCGCAGCGTGGGCAGGTCCAACGTCAGGCGCTCGGGGCGCAGATAGAGGCGCAGCGTGGCTTCCAGCGCGGCCATCGGCAGCTTGCTCATGCGCAGCGCACGCTTCATCGGGAACTTTCGGATGCGCTGCACATAGTCCCGGCTGCCGACGATCAGGCCGGCCTGCGGGCCGCCCAGCAGCTTGTCGCCGCTGAAGGTCACTACATCGCAGCCTGCGGCCAGCATCTCCTGCGGCAGCGGCTCCTTGGGCAGGCCCCATTGCGACAGATCGACCAGCGCTCCGCAACCCAGGTCGGTCACCAGCGGCAGACCTTTGGCATGCGCAATAGGCGCCAGCGTGACCTCATCGACCGCTGCGGTGAAGCCCTGCACCACGTAGTTGCTGGTGTGCACCTTCATCAGCATCGCGGTCTGCGGCGTGATGGCGGATTCATAGTCGCGCGGATGGGTGCGGTTAGTCGTGCCCACCTCCACCAGCGTGGCGCCGGCACTGGCCATCACATCGGGCATGCGGAAGGCGCCGCCGATCTCGACCAGCTCGCCGCGCGAGACGATCACTTCCTTGCCGCGGCCGAGCGCCGCAATGCTCAGCAGCACCGCTGCGGCGTTGTTGTTGACGACCGTCGCAGCCTCGGCGCCAGTCAGCTCGCACAGCAGGTCCTCGATCAGGTCGTCACGGTCACCGCGGCCGCCGCTGGCCAGGTCGTATTCCAGGTTGTTGGGGCCGGCCATCAGCGCCAGCAGCTGCTGCAGCGCCGCGTCGGCCAGCAGCGCCCGGCCCAGATTGGTGTGGATCACCGTGCCGGTGAGGTTGATCACCGCACGCATATTGGAGCGCAGGCGCGCCGCCACACGCGCGCTCAGTGCCTGCTGCAGCGGCTCGGGCTGGACTTCAGCCAGGGTCAGTTCTTGCGCCAGTGCGCGCACGCGCAAGCCATCGAGCAAGGAGCGCGCTTCGTTGGCAACGAGGGTGTGACCATGTTCGGCCAACAGCGCCACCACCGGGGGCAGGCGCAGCAGCTTGTCGATCGAGGGCAGGTCCTTCGGTGCTGCCTTCGAGCCGTGAACCACGGACTCTTCGGGCGCGGCCATCAGGGCCTCCCGTCGTCAGGTGGTGGTGGCGGGATGCCCTCATCCGGCTCGCCGAACAGCAGCATCAGGTTGACGCCATGCCGGCGCATGCCGGTGTCGGACACCAGCAGGTCCAGTGTGACGCTGGCCAGATCATCGGCCGCAGGCTCAACGAAAGGGTCGCGATCGGTATGGAAGATCTTGAGGTAATGGCCGCAATCGTCACAGGTCTCGGCCTGCACCGCGCCGATGCTGGCGCCGGTGCCGGGCAACTCATGGCCCTCGCTGGCCTGCAGCTGCTGATAGGCCAGCGAGCGCCCGGACAGGCAGTGTGGACATTGGATGCGCACCATATGCCATTCGGTGGCGCACAGCGAGCAATGCAGATAACGCTGCCCCGCCACTCCGCCCACCTCGCGCGTGATGCTGGCGGTGGGACGGCTGCCGCAGCAGGGGCAGACGGTCTCGTCTTCAATGCGTAGGAAGGCGGGCATGCCCTCCGCGCCGTGGCGGGCCTGGGTCTGCTGCACTAGGGCCACCCAATAGCACTGCAGCGCAGCAGCCACCAGCGGTGCGGCAGCCATGTCCAAGCTGAGGGTGACGCCCGTGAGCAGGCAGTCGGCCTGGCGCTCCAGCCAGTCGGGCTCGGCCGTCAGCAAGGCCTGCAGCGCAGGCCGCGCACCCTCAGGCGCACGCGGCAGCAGTTCCGTGACGATGCTGCGCAAGGCCGCATGCCAGGCCGGATCGCGCGGCCAATCTGCCGCAGGCAGAGGCGGCCGGCCGAGCGCGCGTGCGCCGGCAATCTGTGCGCCTGTCGGCAGCGGCAGGGTCGAAACGGTGGGCAGGACCAGATGCTGGGCTTGCGCCAGGTCGGCCATGAAGATCAGGTAGTCGCGCATCGCGTGCGAGGCCGCCAGCTGCCGCAGGCGCAAGGCCCGCTCGGCAAACAGCGTAGCGCCTTCCGGCAGGCGCAGATGTTGCACCTCGCCACCGGCTCGTGCCGCAATCTCTTCGGGCGACATCACCTTGATCGTCGCCTGGGCGGGAAGCCCTGCTGCCATGCTGCTTGTCTCCATGATCTTCTTTGAATGGGGGTCCGGCGAGCTTGCACCCGCCGGACAGGCGTCAAGCTTACTTGCCGCGTGTGACCTCGGAGTGCCACAAAGGATGGTTCTTCTTGGCCCAGGCCTCGCTGACCGTGCCGCGCGTCATCGCACGCACCGTGCCCTTGACCCAGATCGCCGCGTACACATGCATGATGGTCGCCAGAACCAGCACCACCGCCGAGATCGAGTGCAGCAGCACGGCCGCACGGATCACATCGATGGGGAAGTAATGCGCGAACCACGGGCGCCAGAACATGAAGCCCGTCACCAGCAGCACGAACAGGCTGATCGCCAGCGTCCAGAACACCATCTTCTGCCCGTAGTTGTACTTGCCCACGGGTGGCAGGCCGTCCTTCTTGCCTTTCAGCATCTCACCCATCTTGGCCTTCCAGGCCTTGTCGCCCTCGTTGAAGGCGTTGTCGGCCTTCAAGCGGAAGAACAGGCCGAGGAAGCAGAGCGCCATCGCCAACCCGAGGAAGGGATGGAGGATGCGCGCCCAGGACCCACCGCCGAACAGGTGCGAGAAAAAGAACAGGCTGGGATGGAAGAAGGCGAGCCCGGACAAGCCGGCGAGCACGAACAACAGGGCCACGGCCCAGTGGTTCATGCGATCGCGATCCTCATAGCGACGAAGGTATTTCATGACGACTCCTTCTCATCCGACGACTCGGACTCCACCGGACCGACCTTCATGTAATGGAAGAACCCGGCCACCACCGCGCCCACCATGCCGGCCACGGCCAGCGGCTTGGCGATGCCCTTCCAGACCGACACCATCGGGTTGATGTGCGGATCGGCCGGCAGGTCTTCCAGCTCGGGTTTGTCGGCATGCTTGAGCACATACATCACATGCGTGCCGCCAACGCCCTGCGGGTTGTAGAGGCCGGCGTTCTTGAAGCCGCGCTCCTGCAACTCGCCCGCGCGCTTCTCGCCGTAGGCCACCATGTCCTCCTTGGTGCCGAAGCCGATCGCACCAGTCGGACAGGTCTTCACGCAGGCCGGCTCCAGACCGACGCTGACGCGGTCCGAGCAGAGCGTGCACTTGTAGGCCTTGTTGTCCTTCTTGCTGATGCGGGGCACATCGAAGGGGCAGCCGGCGACGCAGTAGCCGCAGCCGATGCAGTTCTCGGAGATGAAGTCGACGATGCCGTTGCTGTACTTGACGATCGCGCCCGGCGCCGGACAGGCCTTAAGGCAGCCTGGATCGTCGCAGTGCATGCAGCCGTCCTTGCGGATCAGCCATTCGAGGCTGCCCCCGTCGGGCTCCACCTCGAAGAACTTCATCACCGTCCACGAGCTCGGCGTGAGGTCCGCCGGGTTGTCATAGACGCCGATGTTGTCGCCGATCTCGTCGCGCAGATCGTTCCAGTTCATGCAAGCGACCTGGCAGGCCTTGCAGCCGATGCACTTGGACTCGTCGATGAGCTTGGCAACCTCGGGCGTTGAGCGCACCTGGGGCGTTGCTGTTGTTGTGGCCGAACGGGCGACCACGTCTTGGCTTTGTAGGCTGGACATGGTTTACCTCAGACTTTCTCGATGTTGACGAGGAAGGCCTTGAACTCCGGCGTTTGCGAGTTCGCGTCGCCGACGAAGGGGGTGAGCGCATTGGCCAGATAGCCGTTCTGCGTCACACCCTTGAAGCCCCAGTGGATGGGGATGCCGACGTGGTGGACCTTCTTGCCGTTGACGTCCAGGCCCTTCATGCGCTTGGTCACGACGCAGGCCGCGATGACCTCACCGCGATTGCTGCGCACCTTGACCTTGTCGCCCTGCTTGATGCCCTTCTCCTTGGCCAGTTCCTCGCCGATTTCCACAAACGGTGCCGGCTGCACGATGGCATTGCTGCGTGAGTGCTTGGTCCAGTAATGCAGGTGCTCGGTCAGGCGGTAGGTGGTCGCTGCGTAGGGGAAGTCCTCCTTCTTGCCAAAGGCCTCCATATCGCCCTTGTAGACCCGTGCGGCCGGATTGGAGATGGCCTTGGGGTTGTTCGGGCACATCAGGTTGACACCCACAGGCGTTTCGAAGGGCTCGTAGTGCTCGGGGAAGGGACCTTCGGCCATGCCGATGGCGTGCAGACGTGCCACGCCCTCGGGGTTCATGATGAAAGCACCCACACCCTGCTCAGGTGCTGCATCAGGACGCATGTCCGGTATGTCCGCCCCGCCGGCCCAGCTCGTACCGTTCCAGGCCAGGTATCTGCGGCTCGGATCCCAGGGCTTGCCATCCTTGTCCGCGCTGGCGCGGTTGTAGAGGATGCGACGGTTGGCCGGCCATGCAAAGCCCCAGTTGGCATGCACACCGAGACCTGTCGGGTCGGAGTTGTCACGCCGTGCCGTCAGATTGCCCGCCTGGCTCCAGCAACCGGCATAGATCCAGTTGCCGCAAGCCGTCGTACCGTCATCGCGCAGCACCGCGAAACCAGGCACCTGCTCGCCGGCCTTGACGATGGGTTGTGGCGGCGGTGCATTGGGCGCAGGCGGCGGCAGCGGGATGGGCTTGCCCTTGTCGTCCAGCTTTGGCGCCGGCGGCGGTGCGTACAGATCAGCCAGCGCGCGGCCGCTGATCTCGCGCAGCACCTCGGCCGGCGACGGCACATTGGGCACCACATAGGGCCAGGCCAGGCCAGCCACCGGCTCCGGCAGCGTGCCGCCGTCCTTGGCGTACATGCCGCGCAGCTTCATGAACAGGCGCGCCATGATTTCCGAATCCGTCTTGGCCTCACCTGGAGGATCGACCGCCTTCTCCTTCCAGCTGATCACGCGGCTGGAATTGGTGAAGGAGCCGGTCTCTTCGGCGAAGCAGCTGGTCGGGAAGCGGAACACCTCCGTCTGGATTTTGGCCGGGTCCACATCGTTGAGCGGCCCGAAGTTCTTCCAGAATTCGCTGGTCTCGGTCTCCAGCGGGTCCATGATGACCAGGTACTTCAGCTTGTTGAGCGCGGCCGACAGCTTCTTCTTGTTCGGCACCGCGGCCAAGGGGTTGAAGCCCTGGCAGATGAAGCCGTTCATCTTGCCGTTGTGCATGCGCTCGAACATCGCCAGCACATCGTAGGCACCGTCACGCTTGGGCAGCCAGTCGTAGGCGAAGTCGTTGTCCTTCGTCGCGGCGGCACCGTAGTAAGCCTTCATCAGGCTGGTGTGCCACTTCGGGAAGTTCTGCGGGAAGTTCATCTGATTCGGGCGCAGCGCCTTGGGCGTGCGCGCCTTCAGATAGGTCTCGCGATCGACATCGGCCTCGGTCGGCGAGCTCAGATAGCCCGACAGCACCTCGGAGTAGGCGCACATATCCGTAATGCCCTGCACGTTGGCGTGGCCGCGCAGCGCATTGATGCCGCCGCCCGGCCGGCCCATATTGCCCAGCAGCAGCTGGATCATGGCCATGGTGCGGATGTTCTGCGAACCCACCGAGTGCTGCGTCCAGCCCAGTGCGTAGCAGATGGTCATCACCTTGTTGGTGGCGGCCGTGCCGGCAATGTGCTCGCACACCTTCAGGAACTGGTCCTTCGGCGTGCCGGTGATCTTGGACACCATCTCCGGCGTGTAGCGGCTGTAGTGCTTCTTCATCTGCTGGAACACGCATTGCGGGTCCTGCATCGAATCGTCCACCTTGACGAAGCCGTCCTCGCCGAGTTGATAGCCCCAAGTCGCCTTGTCGTAGCTGCGCTTTTCCTGGTTGTAGCCACTGAAGAAGCCGTTGTCGAACGCGAAGCCCTCCTTCACCAGGAAGGTCGAGTCGGTGTTCAGCTTCACATAGTCGTGATGGATCTTGTCGTTCGCCAGCAGGTAGTTGATTACCCCGCCGAGAAACGCAATGTCCGTTCCGACACGGATGGGCGCGTAATAGTCCGCCACCGCAGCCGAGCGCGTGAAGCGCGGATCGACGACGACGAGCTTTGCCTTGCGTTGCTGCATGGCCTCGGTCACCCACTTGAAACCACAGGGGTGCGCTTCGGCGGCATTGCCGCCCATGATGAGAACTAGATCCGTGTTCTTGATATCAGTCCACGAATTGGTCATCGCTCCACGACCGAAAGTCGGGCCCAGACTGGACACCGTCGGTGCGTGTCAGATGCGTGCTTGTGTGTCCAGGGTGACGATCCCCAGACCACGAGCGATCTTGACGCTCAAATAACCAGATTCGTTGGAGGACGCTGAAGAGATCAGGAAGCCGGTGGTGTTCCAGCGGTTTACCGTGACGGTCTTGCCGTCCTTCTCGACCGTCTTGACCAGATTGGCATCGCGGTCGGCCTTCATGTGCTTGGCCACGCGGGTCAGCGCGTCTTCCCAGCTGATGCGCTTCCAATCGGCGCTGCCAGGCTCACGCACCTGCGGGAACTTGACGCGATTCGGGCTCTGGATCATGTCCATCACACCGGCGCCCTTCGGGCACAGCGTGCCGCGGTTCACCGGATGATCGGGATCACCCTCGACGTGGACGATGGTCGACTTGACGTTCTTCGCCTTGTCTCCCAGCGTGTACATGATGAGACCGCAGCTGACCGAGCAATACGGGCAGGTGCTGCGGGTTTCGGTAGTCCGGGAGAGCTTGAATGCGCGCGTTTCGGCGAGAGCCGCCGTGGGCGAGAAGCCCAGCGCTGCAAGACTGGATGCTGCCAGTCCTGCGCCGCTCACCCGGAAGAACTTCCTCCGGTTCATGTCCATCTGATTTGCCTCCATGCGGGCTGACCCCGCGCTTGGGTTCGGATCCAACTGCAAGGCCGTCACGCGACACGCCCACCGATTCCCGCACAAAGTGCGCGGCTTGTCCATTCAGGGTCGGCCCTCACACAGATTGGCACACGATGAAGCACGGCCCGCCAGTTTGTCCGGCAGGGCCGGGCTATTCTGCAAGCAGGCGATCGACGACGACAAACTGTCGCACCACCCAAGCCAAACTCATAACAACCCTTAGACAGACTGTCGCAAGTTGAGTGATGGATCGGCCGCCCAGCGCTCACAAGGAGGCCGCACGCTTGTGCACACGACGCATGGCAACTAGGCGCAAACACAACATGCTGCACCGCAGCAGTTGCCACAGGCCCGCCACTCAGGCCGATTCCGGCTCGGCGAGGAAGCGATCAAAGCCGCTGTAGACAAGGAAGTGCCGCCCCTTGGCGCGCCCGATCAGGCACAGGCCCAAGCGGGCCGCCAGCGCCTGCCCCATCTGAGTCACGCCGTTGCGCGACACCACGATGGGCACGCCCATCAGCGCCGCCTTCATCACCATTTCGCTGGTCAGGCGGCCGGTGGTGTAAAAGGCAACCGGCGCAGCCAGCTGAGCGCGCTCGAGCTGCTGCATCCACAGCCACCCGGCGATAGTGTCGATCGCGTTGTGGCGGCCCACGTCCTCGACATGGCACAGCATCGCATCGCCTGCGAACAGCGCGCAGCCATGCACCGAGCCGGCCTGCTTGTAGATGCTGTCGACGTTGCGCACCACTGCCAGCATGTCGTATAGCGCGCGCTGCGATAGTCGCCCCGAGGCCGCCGGCGGCAGAGGTGTGGCGTCGATGTCTTGCAAGAGGTCGCCGAACACCGTGCCCTGTCCGCAGCCCGTGGTAACGGTGCGCCGGGCCGTTCGTTCGGCCAAGCCGGGCAGGCCGGTACGTGTCCTGACCGCGGCCGCACCGACCTCCCAGTCCACCGTAATGGACTCGATGGCGTCGGGGCCATCGACCAGTCTTTGGTTGCGCAGATAGCCCAGCACCAGCAACTCGGGCTGCTCACCCAGCGTCATCAGCGTCACCAGCTCGCGTTTGTCGACGTAGACCGTCAAGGATCGCTCGGCAGGGATGCTCAGGCTGCGAAGCAGCCCATGCTCATCCAGCACCTCGATGGCATGGATCAGGGGCGCCCGGGCCTGGCTCAGGCTGGGCAACAGGACGCGCAGCGCTTCTTTCGACGACATGCGCGGCATTGTCCGCTGAGCTACAGTGCCGCGGTGATGCAAGCGCTCTCCACCCTCCCCCTGGGCCAAGCCCAAAGAATGGACTGGCCCAGCAGTGCCGTGCTGGTGGTGGATGACGAGGAAGGCATGCGCAACTTCCTGGTCAAGACACTCGCCTCGCGCTGCGGTCAGGTGATGTCTGCCGGCAGTGCTGAAGACGGTGAAACGCTGGTGGCTCAGCAGCGCTTCGACCTGATCGTGCTGGACATCAGCCTGCCCGGCAAGCGCGGCCTGGATTGGCTGCGTGAGCTGCGCGAACAGGGCAACAGCTGCGAGGTGATCCTGATCACCGCCTTCGCCGATCTGGACACCGCCATCGAGGCGCTGCGCATCGGCGCGTCCGATTTCATCCTCAAGCCGTTCCGCCTGACGCAGCTGCTCAATGCGGTCCGGCACAGCCTGGAGCGCGCGCGCCTGGCGCGCGAGAACTATGTGCTGCGCCGCACGCTGTCGCAGCGCAGCGCGGTGGCCAGCGCGCTGCTGGGTGAGTCGCCCGTGATGCGCACCTTGCGCCAGAGTCTGCAGCGCGCTGCGCCGGTGGACAGCACGGTGCTGCTGTGCGGCGAGTCGGGCTCGGGCAAGGAACTGGCCGCCCAAGCTCTGCATCAAGGCAGCGCTCGCGCCGGCGGGCCCTTCGTGCCGGTCAACTGCGCCTTGATGTCGCCCGAGCTGGTCGAGGCTGAGCTGTTCGGACACGCTGCCGATCCAGGCACGCTGAGCCGCTTTGCGCGCGATGGCCTGTTTTATTACGCCCAGGGCGGCACGCTGTTCCTCGACGAGGTGGCCGAACTGCCGCTAGCCGCTCAGGGCAAGCTGCTGCGGGTGCTGGAGGAGCGCCAGATCCGCCCCGTCGGCAGCGAGCAGCGCATCGCGGTGGACCTGCGCATCATCGCGGCAACCAACCGCCAGCTGAGCGAAGAAGTGGCAGCCGGGCGTTTCCGCAAGGACCTCTACTACCGGCTGCAGGTGGTCGAGTTGAGCTTGCCGCCGCTGCGCGAACACAAGCAGGACATCCCCGCCATGGCCCGGCACTTCATCGCTGAACTGGCACCGCGCCTGGGCGTGGATCCGATCGCGCTGGGCGAACATGAGTTGGCCTACCTGCAGCAGTACGACTGGCCAGGTAATGTGCGCGAACTGCGCAACCTGATCGAGCGCTCGCTGATCCTGGGGTCGTTGAACGTGTCGGCCCTCTACCCTGGCTTCACAGGTCTGCCCAAGTCCGAGAGCGGGGTGCCAGCTTCTGAGCCCCTCACAACGGATCTGCACACGCTGGAGCGGCGCCACATCATGGCGGTGCTGGGTTCGGTGCAAGGCGACAAGGCGCAGGCGGCACGGCTGCTGGGCATCTCCAAGCGCACGCTGGAGCGGCGCTTCGCCGAATGGGGCCCCCAGGCCTGAACGATGCAGAAGACGCCCGATCCATCAGAGGCAGCACGCCCGGGGGTCAGCATACGCAGCAAGCTGCTGGCCTTAAGTCTGCTGCCTCTGTGCGGCGTCCTGCCTCTGCTCGGCTTGATCCTGATCTACTGGGGCGATGCTGCCTTCGACCGACTGCTGGTCACCAAGGTGCGCAGCGACCTGGCGGTGGCCAACGGCTATTTCGAACGTGTCCAGGCCGAGGTGGGCAGCGGCACCCAGGCCGCGGCCGATGCTCACAAGCTGGTTCGATTGCTGGCAGCGCAGACACTGGATGGCGTACCCGCCCTGCTCGCTGAGGCACGCCGGCGGCACGGGCTCGAGTTTCTCAATCTGCTCGCGCCTGACGGCACGCCGCTGGCCAGCGAGCTAGGCGCCATCGGCGCGGGTCATCAGATGCCGGTCCTGATGGCGGATTCGTCCGGCTCGCAGGCGTCCGTGGCCGTGCTTGAGCCCGAGCAGTTCAGGAGCATCGCGCCTGCGCTGATGGACCGGCTTCCCGTGCCACTGCTGCCAACGCTGAACGCCGCGCCGACGGAGAGGCAGGTGGAGCAGCGGGCGATGGTGATGATCGCGCGGGCACCGGTGCATGACGCCACCGGGCGCCTGCGTGGCCACCTGCAGGGCGGCGTGCTGCTCAATCGCAACCTGGGCTTCATCGATCACATCAACGAGATCGTCTACCCGGAGGGCTCGCTGCCGCCGCTCAGCAAAGGGACGGCCACGCTCTTTCTCGATGACGTGCGCATCAGCACCAATGTGCGGCTGTTCGAGAGTTCGCGCGGCGAGCGCGCCATCGGCACACGTGTCTCCCAGCAGGTGCGCGAGCAGGTGCTGGGCCAGGGCGGCACCTGGCTGGCCCGTGCCTTCGTCGTCAATGATTGGTATGTCTCGGCCTATCAGCCGCTGCTGGACAAGGATGGCCGCCGGATCGGCATGCTCTACGTCGGCTTTCTGGAGCAGCCCTTTCTGTGGGCCAAGTACAGCGTGCTGGCGGGGGTAGGCTTCGTCTTTATGGCCGTGATGCTGCTTGCGGCCTGGGCTTCGCTGCGCTGGGCCCGCAGCATCTTCAAGCCACTTGAGCGCATGACGCGCACCATGCAGAAGGTCGAAGGCGGCGACAGCGCAGCGCGGGTCGGCGCTCTGCCCTCGCACGATGAACTGGGGGCGCTGGCCGCTCACCTGGACCACCTGCTGGACACGGTCGACGACAAGACCCGCGCGCTGCAGCGCTGGGGCGAGGAACTGGACAGAAAGGTCGCCGAGCGCACCCAGGATCTGCAGACCGCCCAGCATCAGTTGGTGAAGAGCGAAAAGATGGCGGCCGTCGGACAGTTGACCGCCAGCATCGCGCATGAGATCAACAACCCCATCGGTGTGATCCAGGGCAATCTGGATCTGATGCGCGAACTGCTCGGGCCGGCAGCCGCGCCGGCGCAGTCCGAGATCCGCCTCATAGACCAGCAGATCGAGCGCATGCGCCTGATCGTGACCCAGCTGCTGCAGTACGCCCGGCCCACCGAGTATGCGGGTTATGTGGAACAGGTCGACACGGCCGATTCGCTGGACAGCAGTCTGGTTCTGGTCGAGCATCAACTGCAGCGCAGCAAGGTGCAGGTGCTGCGCGACTACAGGACCAGCCGCGAGGTTGGCATCAACCGGCAGGAATTGCAGCAGGTGCTGATCAATTTGCTGCTGAACGCCGCGCAAGCCATGCCGGACGGCGGCCAGCTGACCCTGAGCACGCAGGATTGGGATGATGCCGAAGGACACGCGGTCGGCGTGCGCATTGCCGTCTGCGATACCGGGCCAGGTCTCAGCCCGGGCATGCTTGAGCGCTTGTTCCAGCCCTTCGCGACCACCAAGAGCGACGGTACCGGACTGGGACTGTGGATCAGCCGCAGCCTGGTGGAGCGCTACGGCGGTGATCTGCGCGCCGAGGCGGGCATCAGCCCTGGCGCCTGCTTCAGCTTGTGGCTGCGCAGCGACCCGATCCAGCCGGCGCAAGCGGCTGATTGAAACAAGGTCTGGCGCAGGCGTTCAGGTCGTCTTCGAAATCGAGATGCTCGGGAACTTGCTGGAGTAGTCCTTCGCCTGCTTGGCGATCTTCACCGCCACCTGGCGGGCCAGGGCCTTGTACAGGCCGGCGATTTCGCCACTCGGATCGGCGATCACGGTGGGACGCCCCGCATCAGCCTGTTCGCGGATGCTCAGCGCCAGCGGCAGGCCGCCCAGATAGGCGATCCCGTACTCAGCCGCCATGCGCTTGCCGCCATCGGCGCCGAAGATGTGCTCGGCATGGCCGCAGTTAGAGCAGATGTGCACAGCCATGTTCTCGACGATACCCAGAATGGGGACGCCGACCTTCTCGAACATCTTCAGGCCTTTCTTGGCATCGATCAGGGCGATGTCCTGCGGCGTCGTCACGATCACTGCACCCGTCACAGGCACCCGCTGCGACAGGGTCAGCTGGATGTCGCCAGTGCCCGGCGGCATGTCGATGATCAGGTAGTCCAGATCCTGCCAGCGGGTCTGGCGCAGCAGCTGCTCCAGCGCCTGCGTGGCCATGGGCCCGCGCCAAATCATTGCCTGGTCCGGCTCGATCATGAAACCGATCGACATCAGTTGCACGCCATGGGCCATGATGGGCTCCATCAGCTTGCCATCCTGGCTTTCTGGCCGGCCGCTGGCCCCCATCATCATCGGCTGGCTGGGGCCATAGATGTCCGCATCCAGCAGGCCGACGCGGGCGCCTTCGGCGGCGAGCGCCAAGGCCAGGTTGGCTGCGGTCGTACTCTTACCGACGCCGCCCTTGCCCGAGGCCACAGCCACGATGTTCTTGACGCCCGACAGCAGTTGCACACCGCGTTGCACCGCATGGGCAGTGACCTTGCTGCTGAGCGAAACGCTCACGTTGGCCACGCCCGGCACCGAGCGGGCCGCTGCCACCAGCGACGCACGCAGTGCATCAATCTGGCTTGCCGCCGGGTAGCCCAATTCCACGTCGAAAGACACATCTGCGCCTTGCAGGCGCAGGTTCTTCAGCTGCTTGGTCGAGACGAAGTCCTGCTGCGTGTTGGGGTCGATGACCGCCTGCAAGGCCTGGAGCAACGCGGATTCTTGAATGGCTGACATGCAACTCTCTTGGCTAGTGGTCGAGCGGGGCGCAGTCTAGCTGAGCCGGCACAGCACACGAGCCTAGGGGTTTGTGACAGGTGTGCGAGCCACGGCCACGAGGCACCACTGACGGCGATCGGATCGGTCAGCACAAAGCAAAAAGGACTTGCCAACGTGACAAGTCCTTTTATGAAACCAGCAAATCTGGTGGGCCCTGAAGGATTCGAACCTTCGACCAACGGATTAAGAGTCCGCTGCTCTACCAACTGAGCTAAGAGCCCGAATCGGGTGCGTCATGTTCGTTTGGTGGGCCCTGAAGGATTCGAACCTTCGACCAACGGATTAAGAGTCCGCTGCTCTACCAACTGAGCTAAGGACCCACGAAACCACATGACTGGTGGGTTGTGCAGGATTCGAACCTGCGACCAACGGATTAAAAGTCCGCTGCTCTACCGACTGAGCTAACAACCCCCGTTTCAGCAGAGCCTCAGATTATAGGCAAACTCAAGCCTTGTTCGCAAGATTTTTTGCCGACGCTCCCACAAAAATCTTCAGCATTTCTGCGGCAGCTGCCATGCCGAAGCTCGCGGTGACGGCAACACTGGAGCCATAGCCGTGGCAGTTCAGGCTGCCATCCGACTCGCCCTCAAACCCACAAGCCGCGTCCTGCGGCCGCAGCACCGCCTCGCGCGAGAACACGCAACGGACCCCCATACGACCCTGCCTGGCTGCGCCGTACTGCTTGCGCAAGCGCTGACGCAAGGATGCCAGCAAGGGATCATGGGTCAGCAGACCCAAGTCCTCTATCTCGATCGCGTGAGGCTGGCGCTTGCCACCCGCAGCGCCCACACCGACAAAGGGCAGGCCCGCAGCCATCGCCCAGGCGGCCAAGCATGCCTTGGCACGCAACTGATCACAGGCGTCGATCAAGCCATCGATCGACTGACCTTCCAACAAGCCAGGCCAGTTCTGTTCGTCAACGAATTCTTCGATGACGCGGACCTTGCAGTCGGGATGAATGTCAGCAATGCGCTGACGCAGCGCCTCGCCCTTGGCCATGCCCAGCGTCGAGCTGAGCGCCTGCACCTGGCGGTTGACATTGGATTCAGCGACATGATCGAGATCGATCAGGACCAGCTCCGCGACGCCCATCCGGGCCAAGGCCTCGACGGCCCAGGAGCCGACGCCGCCCAAGCCCACGACGGCAAAACGTCCTGCTCGCAGACGCGCGTAGTCAGCGTCTCCATAGAGCCGACGCAAGCCGCCAAAGCGCCGCTCAGCGTCAACCTCGCTCGGCGTCCGGGCCTCAGCGCTCACGCCATGCGCTCCAGCCGCCACATCTGGAATCGCAGGCTAGCCACAGCACCGACGATGATGCCGGCGAAAGCGACAAAACTGCCAAGACTCAGTGTCGACACGCCGGACAAGCCCTGACCCACAGTGCAGCCCATGGCCACAACGCCGCCCACACCCATCAACACGGCGCCGATGATGTGATTCGCGGTGTCCTCAACGCCGCGGAACGCCTCCCAGCGGAAGCTGCCCGTCAGCAGCGAATACAGCGTCGACCCAACAACAACGCCCAGCACAGAGACGATGGCCAGGGTCAGCACCTTGCTCTTGTCGCTGAAGTACATCAGCCAATCCATCGTGTAGGCCACAGGCGCGGTGAAGGTGAGTGATTCCATGCGCTGGTTGGTGCTGCCAAGAAACGCCTCCTCCAGCGTCTCCGGATGCTCAGCCAGATGTCCCATCACACCGGAAACCCACCAGAAGCCGACCACAAGAGCGCCCAACCCCAGACCGCCCAGCAGCACGTCCTGATTGCGTCCCTCAGCACGGAAAACAGCCCAGAGCACCAGCGCACCGCCAATCACGGCGCCAAGCAGCAAGGCCGCCTGCGCCTTGGCGAGCCCAAGCACCGGTGCCAGCATCGAGGGCAGGTCCTGACCGGTGGAAAGCTCAATGAAGACCTGATCAACTGTCGCGACCCGCGCGACGGCAGTCACGCCCTTCAGCGTCGCAAAGGCCGCAAAGCCCATCACCACGAACACCACCAGGGACTTCAGATTACCGGATCCGATGCGCAGCAAGGTCTTGTTGCCGCAGCCGGAGGCCAGCACCATGCCGAAGCCGAACAACAGCCCGCCAGTCAGATACGACAGCCACAACAGACGCGAGCCCGTGTAGATGCTCTTGCCCGCATCAATCCACCCAAGTCCCACCATGGTGTTGAAGCCCAGCATGGCTACACCGATGGCCAGCACCCACATGCGCATGCGGGCCCAATCGCCCATATTGACGATGTCAGCCACCGCGCCCATGGTGCAGAAGTGCGTGCGCTGCGCCACGGCGCCAAACAGCACGGCCAAGCCGAAACCGGCCCACAACACGTGCTGACCGAGAGAGATGATGTCGATATCCTGCATGTCGCGAATTCTAGAGGGCAAGAAAAACAAAGCCCCCGCCACAGCGGTGGCAGGGGCTTGCTGAACCAGCGCTGAGCGCCGTTTGGCCTTGCGCCTACTTCAAGGCGGCCAGTCGTTCCTTGGCGGCCTGAGCCGCATCGGTGCCGGGATAGGTCTTGAGCAGATCTTCAAGAGTGCGGCGTGCCCCCTTCACTTCCTTGAGCTCGATCTGGCAGTTGGCCGTCGCCAGCAGAGCCTCGGCGGCCCGCGGGTGAGTCGGGCTGGCCTTGATGAAGGCCCGGAAGGTCTCGATCGCTTCCTTGTAGTCGCGCTTGCCATAGTAGGCATTGCCGAGCCAGAAACGCACCGAGTCCACGTAGCCACTCGCGGGGTAGCGGCGCTGGAATCCGCCCAGCGCCGCGGCAGCCTCGACAAAGTCGCCGCGTCGCACCAGACCGATAGCGGCCTCGTACTGCCGCTTCTCATCCGGATCCACCTGGAACTCGCGCCCGTCCAGGGCGACCTTCTGTGGCTCCAAGGGACGCAGCCGCGCGTCAAGGCTCTGCGACTGGTCGGTCAACTTGCGTTGCGTGTCCGACAGATCGCGGGCCAATTGCTCGTTTTGGCCGCGCAACCGGGCCATCTCCGCGCGCAGCGTTTCGAGCTGGGCATTCAACTCCAGCAGGCTGCGACGCAACTGGCTGACTTGCTCGGCAAGCTGCCCGGTTTGTGCTTCAGCCGACTGGCGCTGAGCTTCGTCGAGCTTCTGAACTCGCGCACGCAGATCCAGGATGGCCCGGCGGGCCTCATCATCCTCGAACAATGCATGCGCGGGTCCGCCAGCCAGCAGGCCGGCTCCGGCCAAGGCCAACGCCAGGAACGGACGGGTGACGAATGCCCAGGCGGACCTCATCTCACTTGTCCTTCAGCTCGACGCGACGGTTCTTGGCCCACACAGCCTCGCCGCTGCCGACCTCAGCCGGACGCTCCTTGCCGAAGCTCACCGGTTCAATGCGCGCTGCATCCACGCCCACCAGTCCGAGCGACTTGGCAACGGCTTCCGCTCGACGCTGACCCAGGGCCAGGTTGTACTCGCTGCCACCGCGCTCGTCGGTATGGCCTTCCAGGCGCAGCGTCACCTTGGGATCCACGCTCAGGCGCTTGGCGTGCGCTTCGATGACATTCTGGTACTCAGACTTAACGACATAGCTGTCGTAGTCGAAGTAGACGACGCGCAGCTTGGACACTGCCTCGGCCGCCTGGGCAGCCAGATCCACCGTTTGCACCTTGGTCGTCGACGTCGGTGCGGTGTTCGCTCCGGTGCCCGTGCCGGTGCCGCCCGTCGCCGGTGTCACCACGCGGCTCTCGACAGGTGCCGGCTCATCCAGCTTGGTCGAGCTGCAGCCAGCCAGGGCAGCAGCGGCCAACAGGGCCAGGGCAAACTTTGGGTTCTTCATCACTCAGTCACTCCTCTAAAAAACAAGAAAGGGTCCGGACGGGGCCTTGAGCTTGCCGCCCAGGCCCAGCTTGGTTGCAGCATTCAGCGCCCAAACGGGCTCCAGGTGGGTTCACGCACATCGGCTTGGGTCGATACCAATCGCGCCTTGATGCGGCCATCCAATGTGCTGGTCATCAGCACATCGCGGCCACCGGAGCGGGTTGCATACACCAGCAGTCGGCCGTTGGGTGCGAAGCTCGGGCTTTCGTCATCACTGGTGTCGCTGATCACCCGTACCGCACCACTGCCCAGATCCATCACGCAGACCTTGAAGGCGCTGCCGCTGCGATTCACGTAGGCCAGCGTCCTGCCATCGGGACTGATCACCGGACTGATGTTGTAGCTGCCGCTGAAGCTCACGCGATCCGCGCTGCCGCCGGCCACCGGCATCCGGTAGATCTGCGGACTGCCACCACGGTCGCTGACGAAATACAGCGTCTGCCCATCAGGCGCGAACACCGGCTCGGTATCGATCGCCTGAGTCTGGGTCAGGCGCCGCAGGCCGCTGCCGTCGCGCCGGATCATGAAGAGCTGCGAGCCGCCATCGCGCGACAAGGTCAGCGCCAGTTGCTGCCCGTCAGGCGAGAAAGCTGGTGCGCTGTTGCTGCCGCGGAAATCGGCCAGTACACGGCGGCGCCCCGTGGAGAGGTCCTGCAGCCAGACCACGGCCTTGCGCGACTCGAAGGACACATAGGCCAGCTCACGACCGTCCGGCGCCCAGGCCGGCGAGATGATGGGCTCGGGGCTGGACAAGGCCACCTGCCCGCCCTCGCCGTCGGCATCGGCGATGCGCAGCGCGTAGCGGCTGCCCGCCTTGGTGACATAGGCCATACGCGTGGCGAAGATGCCGCGCTCGCCGGTCAGCTTCTGGTAGATGGTGTCGGCAATGCGGTGCGCTGCCAGACGCACGTCGTCGGGCGCCACGGCATGAGCCTCGCCGCCGAGGTCCTGGCCCTTGACGGCGTCCCAAAGCTTGAATCGAAGATCAACCCGGCCATCAGCCAGACGCATGGCAGAGCCAGCGGCCAGTGCGTCGGCTTGCCGACTGCGCCATTCGCTCCACACCGGCGCGATGCCTTCGTGCGGCCCGGGCGCTGCGTCGATGATGCGGAACTGGCCGCTGCGCTCCAGATCAGCACGGATGATGGCAGCCACCGGCTGGCCGGCACGGACCTCATCACGGAAGTCCGGAATCGCGATCGGCAGCTGACTGCCTCCGACGCCGGAGATCTCGACGCGAAACTGGGCCAAGGCAGGCAGGGCGAGGGTCGACAATGAGCCCCCCAGCCAGGCGCGGCGATTCAGTCGCGAAGCAAAAAACTGAGAAAAAGGTTGGGCGCGCATGCTCGAAGTTGTGCAGAACACACCAGAGCTGGTGCCTGGCGGTGCAGGCCGGTATTCTGCCCTAGCGACCATCGCCCCCGTGGCTATCATGGCTGGAAACCGTTTGAAACCAAGTGCATTGGACAAAGAGGACGCTCCGATGAATGCCATCAGCCGCTACCCCGTTCCCGCGTTGGACGCGTTGCCTGAAGATGTGCGCCAGCGCATTCTGGATGTGCAAGAAAAGGCTGGGTTCGTACCCAATGTCTTCCTGGCACTGGCGCGGCGTCCGGACGAGTTCCGCGCATTCCTCGCCTACCACGATGCCTTGCTGCTGCGGGATTCCGGCCTCAGCAAAGGCGAGCGCGAGATGATCATCGTCGCCACCAGCGCGGCGAACAGTTGCCTCTACTGCGTGGTGGCTCATGGGGCGATCTTGCGGGTCTATGAAAAAGCGCCGATGCTGGCTGACCAAATCGCCACCAACTACCGCAAGGCTGACATCTCACCTCGTCAGCGCGCGATGCTGGACTTCGCAATGAAGGTCTGCCTGAACTCGGCCGAGGTCGGCGACGCAGACTACGCCGGGCTGCGCGCCCAGGGCTTCAGCGACGAGGACATCTGGGACATCTGCTCGATCACCGCCCTGTTCGGCCTGTCCAATCGATTGGCCAACACCATCTCCTTGCGCCCCAACGATGAGTTCTATCTGCTGGGACGCATCCCACGCGCCAAAACCTGAACTCCGACAGCACCGGCGAACCAAAGGCAATGAGCTACGCCTCGAGCACCTCGGCAGCAAGCAGTCTGCGCGTGCTGGTCGCCGACGACATGCCGCTGAATCTGCGCGCAGCCGCGGCGCTGCTGAAGGCCCTGGGCCACGGCGGTGCGCTGGTCACGGACGGTCAGAAGGCCTTGAATGCCCTGGCTCAGCAGGCCTTCGATCTGGTGCTACTTGACGTCTCGATGCCAGGACTGAGCGGGCTCGATGTGTTGCGCGAGATCCGCGCCAAGGAGCTCAAAGGTGGGCCAAGGATGCCAGTCATCATCGTGTCCGGCCACGATCTGCCCGAGGACCGAGACCGCTTTCTCGAGGCGGGTGCAGACGGCGTTCTGGTCAAGCCGCTGCAGCGGATTGCGTTGTCTGCTGAAGTGCAGCGTGTGCTGACTGCCAGCAAACGCAGATGCGAGTGCTGAGAGCTTCTACCCGACTGCCAGTTCCAGCGTCCGTTCAGAAAGTCTCCCAGTCGCCGCCGGCATCCGCACTCGGGGTCGGAGCACGTTGCGCGCGCGGCGTGGGTGCTGGATGTGGGGCAACGCCTGCCGACTGCAGCTTTCGCGTTGCCGGCGGCGTCGGGCTCTGAGACGAGCCGCTCTCAACGCCCCCACCATCCACACGGACGCGCAGCTGCTTGAGAACCTGGGCCACCTGCTTGCCTGCCTCGACGAAGGGGGTTCCAGCGTCCAGCATCTTGCCTGCCTGTTCGTAGCGCTGCTGCATCAGCGCATCGGCCACCTTGCCGGCCTGCTGATGGAAATCGCGGTGCACGGCAATCAGCCGCACGAAGCTGGCCTCATGGCCCCAGCGTTTGCCGCCGACACCGTGGAGCCACTTGCCAAGCTGGCAGCAATCGTCGCGGCGGAGCTCATCAGCATTCACATTGAGCTTGCGCGACACCGCATTGCGCAAAGTCACGCGCCACTGCTGATGGGCCGCAAGAGCAGCTTCAAAATTGAGCTCTTCGGCAGTCCCACTGGACTGGAGGGCTTGGTTCTGCTTGCGCAGTTGCACCGCATCCTCCTCGGCCAAGGTCACATCGCGCTCGGTGAGCTTGAACACGCGGATTGTGCCGTGCACCACGGTCACCTGCGCATCCATGGACTTGGCTGCCGCCGACAGCTCTTCAACCATTGCAGCATTCTGCTGCGTCAAGGTGTCGAGCTGAGCCACCGCCTGACTGATCTGGCCAACACCGACTTCCTGCTCCTGCGCGGCACGACGGATTTCGTCGATCAATCCCGTGGTCTTCTCCACTGCAGCCAATGTTTCTCCCATGCGCTCCTGCGCAGCCTGGGTCTGGCGCGCGCCGTTCTCCACGCGGCCAATCGAGTCCTCGATCAGTTGCTTGATCTCGCGCGCAGCTCCGGTCGTTCGCTGTGCCAGCGCACGCACCTCGGACGCCACGACGGCGAAGCCGCGCCCCTGTTCGCCAGCGCGCGCCGCCTCGACGGCAGCATTCAAGGCCAGGATGTTGGTCTGGAAGGCCACGCCATCGATGACCTGGATGATGCTGCCGATCTTGCCGGAGGACTCAGCAATGTCCTTCATGGTCTCAGCAACAGCCTGCACGGCCTCATGGCTTCGCCGTGACAATGCAGCGGCTTCAGTCGCCAGGACGGAGCCCTGGTCTGCCATTTGTGTCGTCTGCTTGATAGTGCCACTGATCTCCTCCATGGAGGCGGCACTCTGCTCCAGGCTGCTGGCCTGGGACTCGGTGCGACCGGAAAGATCGATGCTGCCGGCCGCGATCTCCTGCGACGCGCCGCGCAGATTGGCGACCTCATGCCGCACATCGCGCACCACCGTCCGCACCGACACCGATAGCTGCGCCAAGGCCAACTCCAGCTCGCCCAGGATGCCTTGCGCCTCGACCTCCACCGTGCGCGTCAGGTCGCCTGAAGCCATGCGAAATGCCGCATCGCGAATCGCGTGCAGCGGCTTGATCAGCGTGCGTTGCGCCAGGATGCAGGCAATGCCGGCGCCAAGGGCTGCCACCACGAACGTCAACCAGCCAGGCGCCTCGAGTTGAGCGGAAATGGTGGGGCCGAGGGCGGCAGCGGCGATGCTGACATTCATCCACCCAAGCGGCCCCATCGTCAGCCACCGGCGCAAGCGCCCCAGCGCCGTGTCGATGCGCAAGCGTCCCGCCTCAAGCCGATGATTCAAGCGCCCTGCAGCCGCCTCGTCGCGCATCCGTGCATACAGTTGCTCGGCCTGCTCCACCTGGCCAGCCTGAGGCGCAGTCCGAACCGAGAGGAATCCAACGATGCGTTCACCGCTGCGCACCGGTGTCGCGTTGGCGTAAACCCAGTAATGGTCCCCGTTCTTGCGGCGATTCTTCACCATGCCAGACCAAGGTCGCCCGCCCTCGATGGTGGCCCACATGTCGCGGAAGGCCTCTTCCGGCATATCTGGGTGGCGGACCACGTTGTGCGGCTGACCCAGCAACTCTTCACGCAAGAAGCCACTCGCGTTGACGAAGTTGTTGTTGCAGTAGGTGATGCGCCCCTTGGGGTCCGTGACCGAGATCAGCGTCTGATCCGCTGGAAAGGCATAGGCCTTGCCGGTAACTGGTAGGTTTGTCCGCATGGGGTGGCATCCGCGCTCGTTGCAACTCCATCGAGCGCACAGCCACGCTGACTCAACAGCGCCCGCCACCCGACAACCAGACGCCAGATGGCGCCCTGCCCCTAGCATCACCGATGCGCGCCCCGGCACTGCGGGGA
>NZ_JBILQK010000106.1:0-10273 GCF_044373315.1 Roseateles sp.
GCAAGCGCTGGCTGCGCATCCCCCTGCAGCGCTATACCGTGCAGGCCGCCTGGCGGCCCTCGGCACAATGGACGGCAGCCGCCACCTGGCGCTTCAGTGGCCGGCAATACAACACCGACACCAATGTAGATGTGAACCCGGACACCTTTGGCGGCACCTCGCGCGTCAACCAGCTGGATGTGAAGCTGGCCTGGCGCTTTGCGCCCGAGTGGGAATGGAGCGTGGGCGTCGACAACGTCGCCAACAACACCGCCTGGCAGGCCCACACCATGCCGCAACGCCTGATCCATACGGCCCTGCGCTGGCAGCTGGGCAACTAAGGAGCCGCACGATGAGCAAGAGCATGCCCTTCACACCCGGCCGCCGCCGCCTCATGCTGCTGCAGGCCGGCCTGCTGCCGTTGTCCGCTTTGCTACCACTGAGCCTGCGCGCCCAGGATCACGGCACGGGTGGCCACGGCGCGGCCCCGGCAGCGCCTGCCGCAGGCGTCAAGCCGGCGCGCAAGCCACGCCCGCAGCTGGCCAGCGGCGCGGCGCTGGCGCCGGATGGCTCGGTGTGGCTGGCCATGCTCGACGCCCAGGGCCGCCTGGTCACGCAGCGCAGCACCGACCTCGGCCGCAACTGGAGCGCGCCACGGCCGCTGGACATCGGTGATGAAAAGCCCAGCGCCGACGGCGAGAATCATCCCAAGATTGCCTTCGGCCCGCGCGGCCAGGTGGCGATCTCGTACACGCGGCCGCTGTCCAAGCCCTTCACTGGTGAGATCCGCCTTCTGCACTCCAGCGACGGCGGCGCACATTTCTCTGCGCCGGCCACCGTACACCAGGACCGCCAGGAGATCACCCACCGCTTCGATTCCATCGCCTTCGACGGCCAGGGCCGACTGCATGTGGTGTGGATCGACAAGCGCGATCTGGAGCTGGCCAAGAAGGCCGGGCGTGACTACGCGGGTGCGGCGATCTATCGCAATGTCTCAACGGATGGCGGCGCCAGCTTCGGCGCCGACCAGCTGCTGGCTGCGAACAGCTGCGAGTGCTGCCGCATCGCGCTGGCGCCTGACGCGCAGGGCCGGCTGGCCGCCTTCTGGCGCCATGTCTGGCCCGGCCAGGTGCGCGACCATGCCTTTGCCCGCCTGGAAGACGGCGCGGCCGTCCAGCGCGCCAGCCGGGATGGTTGGGTGGTGGCGGGCTGCCCGCACCATGGCGGCGACCTGACGGCGACCAGCGATGGCGGCTGGCATGCGGTATGGTTCGGTGTGCGCGACGGCGTTGGCGTGCCGCGCTATGGCCGACTCGACGCCGACGGTCGCCCGCAAGGCCCGGCGCGCGCCCTGCCCGATGAGACCGCCGAGCACGCCTCCCTGGCGCGCGCCGGGCGCCGCCTGGCGATCAGCTGGCGCAGCTTCGACGGCCAGCGCATGCGCTGGCGCGCCTGGGTCTCCGAAGACGAGGGCCGCAGCTTCACGCTACGCGAGCTGGGACACACGACGGGCGCCAGCGACTATGCGCGCCTGCTCTGCGACGGCCGGCGCCTGATCGCGCTGTGGCGCTGCGATGGCGAACAGGGAGCGCGCCTTGTCGAACTTTGATGCCCACATGAAGCGCACCCTCGCCCTGCTAACATTTATGTTAAGCGTCCTGCTGGCGCCCGCCCAGGCTGCACCCGGGGCCGCCGAGCCCTTCGACGCCCAGACCTGGCGCGCGCTGCGCCAGCAGGTGGATTCCAGCGGCAAGCCGGCGCTGGTGATGTTCACCGCCAGCTGGTGCGCGGTCTGCCCGGGCGTGGCCAAGCAGCTGGCGGCCGACAAGCGGCGTCAGCGTGCCGGAACGCCGCTGTTGATGGTGATGAGCGATCTCTCGCCCGAGGAGCTGGCCCAGCACCGCGGCCATGGCATGCACCCGCATGCGGAGGCAGACCGCCTGCTTGCCTTCGAGGGCCCCGAGGCGCCGATCCGCCATGCGGTCGACCCACGCTGGCGCGGCATGGTGCCGCATATCGCTTGGCTCGCGCCGGGCCGCGCGCCCGAGTTTGTCAGCGGTGCTCCCGATGCGGCGACGCTCACGCGTTGGTGGGGCCGCTAGGTCCCCTACTCGCAGCGACAACCGACACCCCGCCATGCCGCGCCACCGCAAGCCCCCTCCGCACGCCCTGCTGGCGGCGCTGACGGCGCTGCTGATGCTTGCGGCCAGCCTGCTGCCGAGCTTGCACGGGCTGGCGCGAGCCGGCAGCGCCAGCTCGGCGCTGGTCGAGGTCTGCACGGCCGAAGGCAGCCGCTGGGTAACACCGGATGGTCGCACTCCCGCGCCAGCCGAGCACCTTGCACTTGAACATTGCCCGCTGTGCCTGTGGCAGGCCCAGGGCATCGGCCTTCCGCCACCGCCGGCCAGCCTGCTCTTCATCTCGCCTGCGGCGCTGCGCCATGCAGCACCGCAGGGCTGCAGCGCACCCGCGCTGGCGGCTACCCGCTGGGCCCTGGCCCAGCCACGCGGACCACCTGCGTCGCCCTCCTGCTGATCCCGCGACTGCAAGACCTGAACCGGAACGCGCTGACCTAACACATCAGCTCGCTGGCTCGACGGTCTGGCAGCGCCATCGCAACCGCCGTGGCGCCACGCCCCGGCTGCACAGGAGTGCCATTTCATGTCTCCCTCTTCCATCCTCACGCGGCTGGCCGGCTCTCTGCTGCCCGCGCTGGCGCTGGGCCTGAGCGCCACCAGCGCCGCACTGGTGCTGATCAGCGGTTACCAGTTGCTGCGCGCCGATGCCAGCCCATCGGCCCTGCCTCACTTCATGCGCCAACTGAAGCTGCCGGCAAGCACGACAGCACAGCCTGCCTTCAAACCCGTCTTGCAGCGCAGCGGCGCCTGCCCCTGCACGCCTGCGGCGGCTGACGATCTGATGGTGCACAAGCCCCAGCCGGAGTACCACGTATGAGCCCGATCAAGATCAAGCTCTTCGTCGCCCTGCATGTGCTGGGGGCGCTGAGCATCTTCAGCGCAACGCTGTGGATGGCCAGCCAGGCGCGCCAGAACGCCGCCAGCAGCCCGCGGGCCGGCACCCCGCCCGCCGCAGCTACCCCGGCACACCCACGGCCCGCTGCCCACAGCCTGCCGGCCGGCCAGGCCGCATTCAAGAGCAGCGCCGACATGCCTGACTGGCTGCGCCAGGCCGAGATCCGCGAGCTGCAGCGCCCCGCATGGCCGCAATGAAGCGCACCCGTCCGTCCCATCCGAAACCGAAACCCAGTTCCCCAAGGAGACTCACCATGACCCTCATTAACAAGCCCCTGCTGATCACCCTCGTCAGTGCTGCAGCCCTCAGCGCATGTGGCGGCGGCGGCGACACGCCGGTGGACACCGGCCCGCGCAGCCTGTCGATCGAGTTCGCCGCTGTCGCGGGCAGCACGCCAGTCAAGTGCGGTACCGCCGTCACAGGCCTGGGCAGCGCCGCCATCGACGCACAGATCAAGGACTTCCGCTTCTACATTGCCAACGTCAATCTGGTGAAGAGCGACGGTACGCTGGTGCCGCTGACGCTGGCCGCCAACGACGACTGGAATTTCACCAAGGACGGCCAGAGTCTCACGCTGATCGACCTGGAAGACGCCACCGGCGCCTGCAGCGGTGGCACCACGGCAACCAACGCAACCATCAAAGGCACGGTGCCGGCGGGCAGCTACACCGGCGTGCAGCTGACCATGGGCGTGCCCTTTGCGCTCAACCACAGCGACTACGCCACCGCCACCAAGCCGCTGGACGTGCAGGCCATGGCCTGGAGCTGGCAGAGCGGCCGCAAGTTCGCCAAGATCGAGGTGAGCGACCCGGCCGGCACCGCCGGCACTTGGACTGCCAAGACCTTCAACGTGCATCTGGGTTCGACCGGCTGCACCGGCAACCCGGCCAGCGGTGAGACGGTCAGCTGCAAGGCGCCCAATCGCATGACTTTCAGCCTGGGCAGCTTCAACCCGGACACACAGAAGATTGCCGTTGACCTGCGGGCCCTGCTGGCCAGCAATGACATCACCCGCAACGCTGCAGGCGCGGCCGGCTGCATGTCCGGCGGTACCGATCCCGAGTGCGCCAAGGTTTTTGAATCGATGGCCATCGACTGGAAGACGGACGGCAGCGGCACCGGCCTGATGCTGGCTGGCGGCGCCAGCCAAAGCCTGTTCAAGGCGATCTCCAAATGAGTGCGCGCGGACTCTCGATCGAACCGGGGTCCGCAGCGCGCCGCCGCCTGAAGCATGGCGGCGGCGCGCTGCTGCTGGCGCTGACGGCGCTGCTGGGCGGCTGCGGCGGCGGCGGCACCACGGTGACGGACAGCGCACCGGGCGGCAGCGGCAGCACCGCATGGCGCTGGAACCTGCCGGCCAACTTTCCCGAGCCCAAGGTCCCGGCCGACAACCCGATGAGTGAAGCCAAGGTGGAGTTGGGTCGCCGGCTGTTCTACGACCAACGCCTGTCGGGCAGTGGCAAGCAGAGCTGCAGCAGCTGCCATCTACAGGAGAAGGCCTTCACAGAAGGCCTGGCGCGAGCCATCGGTTCCACCGGCGAGCTGCACCCGCGCAGCGCGCAGCATCTCGCCAACGTGGCCTACAACGCCACGCTGACCTGGGCCAATCCGTCGCTGGTGACGCTGGAGCGGCAAATGGAAACTCCCCTGTTCGGCGAAGACCCGATCGAGATGGGCGTCAACGACGGTAACAAGGCCGAGGTGCTCAAGCGCTTGGCCGACAACACCGACTACGCCGCGCGCTTTGCCGCCTCCTTCGCGAGCGACAGCGCCCCGGTCAGCTGGGGCAATGTCATCAAAGCCATTTCCGCCTTCCAGCGCACACTGATCTCAGGCAACAGCCGCTACGACCAGTACCTGCAGGGCAAGGTGCTGCTCAGCGCCGCCGAGACGCGCGGCATGCAACTATTCTTCGGCGAGAAGGCCGAGTGCTTCCATTGCCACGGCAGCTTCAACTTCAACGACCAGATCCTGCACGCCGCCAGCCGTCTGGTGGAGACGCCCTTCCACAACACGGGGCTCTACAACATCGATGGCAAGGGCGGCTTCCCCGAGCCCAACCGCGGCGTGTTCGAGCTGACGGCCAAGCCAGCCGACATGGGCATGTTCCGCGCGCCGAGCCTGCGCAATGTCGAGGTGACCGCGCCGTACATGCACGACGGCAGCATCGCCACGCTGGACGAGGTGCTGCGCTTCTACGCCGCCGGCGGCCGCGTCATCAGCACCGGCCCGAACGCCGGCGACGGCCGCGCCAGTCCGCTCAAGAGCGATCTGGTCACGCTGATCGATCTCAGCGCCCAGGAGCAGGCCGACATCGTCGCCTTCCTGCGCACGCTCACCGACCATGAATTCCTCAGCAATCCACGCCATGCCAACCCGTTCACCACCAAGTAAGCGCCTGCCGCTGCGCGCTGCGCTGTTCGCGCTCGCCAGCGCCCTGTGCGCCAGCAGCGCGCTGGCCCATGAGCCCGGCAGCGAGCTTATTCCTGAAGTACGCGGCTGGCGCATCGACGCCGCCGCCGCACTGCGGGCCGCCGAGTCCGACGGCCGCTGGCCGGTCGCCGCCCTGCCTGGCGCGCCGGGTCTGGGCGTGGCACCACGCCGCGCCGAAGGCGAGCTGCGCATGGAGCACGCCACGCTGGGCGCCGCTTTGCGCCTGAATGCGAGCTTCGGCACGCAGTGGGTGGTCGGCCGGCACGACCGCGACAAGCCGCACACCGAGTCGGCGCTGCTGCAGGCGCGCTGGGCCATGGGCGCCGACATGCTGGCGCTGAATCTGGGCCGCGACACGGTGCGCATGGGCTCCACCCTGGACGGCGCCGGCCATATCGACCGCTTCAGCCAGGCGCCACTGGCCAAGCGCGGCGCGCTGGACGATCAGTGGATCGACGACGGCCTGACGCTGCGCTGGCAGCGCGATGTGGAGCGCGGTCTGCGCACGCTGGAGGCCGGCCTGTGGCGCGGCCGAAGCTTCCCTGGCGGGCCGGCTGGCGCGCCAGTGCCGACACTGCGCGCGCATGGCGGCTGGGCCCATTGGGACCTGCAGCTCTTCGCCAGCCATCTGGAGCCCGAGGCGCGCGGCAGCGCCATGCAGAGCGCCGGCGCCGAAGGCCATCTGCACGGCAGCCTGGACTGCCGCGCCAGCCTGGCGCAGCGCGTCTGCTTCGATGGCCGCAGCGAGATCCTCGGCGCCAGCCTGCGCTGGGACCGCGACGATGGCGCCCTGAGCGCCAGCCTGGCCGCCCTGCTGCGCCAGGAGCGCGGCGCGCTGTACTCGCTGAGCAGCACGGCCGACTACCGCGCCACCACGGCGGGCTGGTGGGCTGACGTCAACTGGTCGCCATGGCAGGACTGGACCCTGGCCGCGCGCGCCGAGCGCTTGGTGCCGCGCAACCGCCTGAGCGGTGCCGGCAGCACCCAGCTGGCGCGCGAGGCCGGCCTGCTGGCAGGCCAGCCGGTGGACCGGCTCAGCATCGCCGTGCTGCGCCAGCTGGGCTGGGGCACGCAGCTGGCGCTGGAGACCGGCAGCGAGAAGAGTCCGGCCGAAGGGGGGCGCATCAATCATGTGGCGCTGCGCCTGATCTTGCGCGCGCCGGATCTTTTGAAAGGCCGCTGGTGAAGCGCCGCCACTGCCTGGCCGCGCTCGGCGGCCTGCCACTGGCTGGCCTGGCGCCGCCGCTGCGCGCGCATGGGCTGCGGGTTGGCGATCTGCTGATCGACCATCCCTATGCCCTGCCGACGGCGGCCGGCGCGCGCAGCGGCGCGGTCTACTTCCGCGCGCTGGTCAACCGCGGCAGCCAGCCCGAGCGCTTGCTCGGCGCCCGCTGCGAAACGGTGGCGCGGCGCGTGGAGATCCACCGCAGCCGCATCGAGCAGGATGTGATGCACATGCGCGCCATCACCGCGCTGGAGCTGCCCGCCGGCAGCACGCTGAAGCCACGCCATGGCGGCGATCTACACCTCATGCTGCTGGATCTGCAACGCCCGCTGCTCAACGGCGAGCGTTTCGAGCTGGAACTGCAGTTCGAACGCGCCGGCCGCCAGACGGTGACGGTGTGGGTGCAGCAGCCGCGCGAGGGCCGGGCGACACACCATGGGCACTGAGCGGCGCAGCTCCCGCCCACTCGCAAGCCGCCCTCAGGCGGCGCGCTGCGGTCAGCGATGCACGATCGGCTTGTCGGTGAACAGCGAATCCCTGAGCTTGGCGGAGAAGGTCGGGTCCTGGCGGCGGATCCATTCCAGCAGCATGGATGCATGCTCCTTCTCCTCGTCGCGGTTGTGCTCGAGCAGGGCTTTCAGCTGCTCATCCTTGCAGGCGATGACGCGCTGGCTGTACCAGTCCACCGCTTCGAGCTCCTCCATCAGCGACACGATGGCGCGGTGCATGTCCCGCGACGCGTCAGAGAGTTCATTGACCGGCTCGTGATAGCCCACACTTGCCATGGTGTTCTCCTGCTGTGTTCATCAAGGCCGCTGGCGCGTTCAGCGTGTGCCGACCATTTCAAGGTCGACGCGGCGATCCGGCTGCAGGCAGGCGATCAGCTTGGCTGAAGCTGTGTTGCCGGGGCAGTCTTCTCGCTTGGTGACCGGGCTGGACTCGCCCTTGCCCACCGCGGCGATCTTGCCAGCGTCAATGCCGGAGCGGCTCACCAGATAGGCCTTGACGGCTTCAGCTCGCTGCAGCGACAAGGTCTGGTTGTAGGCCTCGCTGCCGAGGCGATCGGTATGCCCCTCGACATTTATCACGTCGTAGCGCGAGGCGTTGGCGTCGCGGGCGAACTGCTCCAGCGCAGCCTGGCCTTCGGGACGCACGGCCGAGGTGTCGAAGCCGAACAGCGACTCGGCCGCGAAGCTGACACGCTGGCGCGTCGGCGGGACGACCGGCGCGGGTGCCGGCGGGGGCGCGACCACGATCACCGGCGCGGGCGCAGGCGGCGCGGCGACCGGCATGGGCGCAGGTGCCGGCGCCACATAGGCCTGGCGCATCGGCGCCGCACCGAAGGGGAACACCAGCCCGACGGTGTAGGCATTGACATTGGCCTTGCCGTCCATCGCATCGTTGATGCGATAGCGCTCGACCTCGGCGCGCAGCGCCACGTGGGGGCTCATCGCGTACTGCAGGCCGACGCCTGCCTTGTAGTTGACGCCGCGGGTGCGCGGGCTGCTGTCCGGCACGATGACCGCACCGGTGCCGCTGAAGCTGTTGCGGGTCCAGGAGCGCTGCACGCCGACGCGCAGCAAGGCGGAGAAGGTGTCGGTCAGCGGCATCGTGCCCAGCAGGTCGAGGTTCATGCCGCGGTACTTCGACTCGCCATGCACGCTGCCCAGTGGCAGTGTGCTGGCATCGAAGCCGAAGGTGCCCAGGCTGAAGAGGCCCGCCTCGATGGCCAGGTAGGAGTTCATGCGGTAGCCGCCGAACACCTTGTAGCCGGTGGCGCTGTCGTCAACGGCGACGCCAGTCACGCTGATGGCCGGGCCGGCGTTGTAGGCGGCCATGCCGGACTCGTCGAGCTTGGCGCGCGACTTGCCGACCGAGGCGCCGCCGTAGTATTGGCCGGACACCTGGGCAAAGGCTGGTGCAAGCAGCATCGTGCCCAGGGCCATGGTGAGAAATCGCAGTGCGTGGGTCTTGTTCATCAGGTGCTTTCGTGGGTGTTCGGTTCGGCGCGGCGGCACCCGTCACAGAACGCGACGGGTCCGCGCATCAATGCCCGGCTTGGCGCCAGCGGAACAGCGCCCGCTTGGTGCGCTGCCCCTGCATCGAAGGGTGGGTTTTAGGCCCGCCTCTAGCGCGGGTCTGTACGCCAGCGAACCACGGCGCCACTGCGCTGCAGCAGCGCAGCGCACACCCCACACAGCGTGATTCAAGTGCGCCGGCGCACCGACAAGCACCACGGCTGCGAGATCGGATTCGGCCCGGCACCTGTCAGCGGTGTCACGAGCGGCCAAGAACGGGAATCCGTCCCTTGCGCCTCGACGGGAACGGAAATCCGCCACCCAGGCGGCGCTGGCACGCCAGCACAGCACCAGCCATCAAGCACTTAGCGACATCGACTCGGGATAACCCGCACTGGCACGGCGTCTGCATTGGATAGGGCATGTCCGCCCGCACCGCAGCCCCACGCCACTGCCAAGCCAGTTTCGATCCGAAGCGGGTGCTGCGGCTGCGTGCGCTGCCGCTGCTGGGCCTGGGCGCCTGGCTGGCCACCCTCGGCATGCCGGCCCCTGTGCTTGCTGCAGCCGGCAGTGCGGCGGCCTCGTCCCCGACAGCGCTGACCCAGCAGAGCGAGACCCTGCGCCGCATTGCGGAGACCGGCACCATCAATCTGGGTCACCGTGAATCCTCGGTTCCGTTTTCCTACTATGACCAGCGCCGCCAGGTGGTGGGCTATTCGCATGAGCTGATGCTGAAAGTGGCAGAGGCGATCCGCACCGAGCTGAAGCTGCCGGCGCTGACACAGCGCCTGGTCCCGGTGACCTCGCAGAACCGCATCCCGCTGGTGGTCAATGGCGCGGTGGACCTGGAATGCGGCTCCACCTCCAATACCGCGGCCCGTGCCCGCCAGGTGGCGTTCTCGACCTCGATCTTCGTGGTCAGCACGCGGCTGCTGGTGCACCGCGATTCCGGGCTGAAGGACTTCCCTGATCTGGCCGGCAAGCGGGTGGTGGTGACCTCGGGCACCACGTCGGAACGTCTGCTGCGCACCTGGAACGAGACCCGCGGCGGCCGCCTGCTGCTGCTGACCGCACGCGACCATGGCGACGCCTTCCAGTCGCTGGAAGCCGGCAAGGTGGATGCCTTCATGATGGATGACGCGCTGCTGGTCGGCGAACGTGCCAAGGCGGCCAATCCCGCCGACTGGGTCGTCACCGGCAAGCCTCTGTCCGACGAGGTCTACGGCTGCATGATGCGGCGCGACGACCCGGCCTTCAAAACCATCGTCGACCGCACGCTTTCCCAGTTGCTCACTTCGGGCGAAGCACTGAAGATCTATACCCGCTGGTTCCAGAAACCGATTCCGCCCAAGGGGCTCAACCTGAACTGGCCGCCATCCGAGGCCCTGCTCAAGCTGTACCAGCAACCGAGTGACCAGCCCCTGCCGTGACAGGCAGAGGTTTGAAGCACGAACCCCGGCCACCCGGCCGGACATCACCACCCTCCCCATCCAGGAGTTCTCATGTCCCAGAAGTCTGTTGTGTTCCAACGTACCACCACCGCTGCAGCCCTGCTGCTGGCCGGCCTGCTGGCCACCGGCGCGGC
>NZ_JBILQK010000220.1:0-2520 GCF_044373315.1 Roseateles sp.
CGTGCCCGCATCGGCAGCTTCATCGACCTGCGCCTGGCCAATGACGCCATCCTTGAGCAAGGCCTGGCGGAGCTGCTCAACAAGCCCGGCCTGCAGACCAGCCCCGGCCTCAAACTGGTGGCGGCCTTCTACGCCAGCGGGCTGGATCTGGCGGCCATCGAGGCGCGCGGCCTGAAGTCGCTGCAGCCGCTGATGGACCAGATCCAGGCGCTGGCCAAGCCGGCCGACCTGCCCGCTGCGCTGGCCGCACTGAACCGCGTGCAGATCGCCGCGCCGCTGGCCGCCTATGTCGCGCAGGACCCCAAGGACACGCGCCGCCATGCCCTGCTGTTCTCACAGTCAGGCCTGGGTCTGCCTGACCGCGATGACTACAGCAAGACCGACGAGGTCTCGCGCCGCCTGCAGCAGGCCTACCGCGTCTATGCCCGAACTTTGCTGGACGCCGCCGGCCTCAAGCCCAGCGAGGCCGATATCGAGGCGCTGATGGCCTTCGAGGCGCGCCTGGCCGAGGCCTCGCGCAGCCGGGTGCAGATGCGCAACCCGGTCGCCAATTACAACCGCTTTGATGCCAGAGCCCTGGCCGAAGCCGCGCCCGGCTTCGACTGGGCAGCGTATTTGCGCGCCTATAGCGGCCGCCCCGACGGCGTGGCGCAGTTCGTCGTCGGCCAGCCCGAGTTCGCCAAGCGCCTGGCCGAGCTGGCGCAGAGCACGCCGATGGCGACCTGGCGCCACTACCTGAGCCTGCGGCTGCTGGACGCCAGCGCGGGCCGCCTGCCCAAGGTGTTTGCCGACGCGCACTTCGCCTATCACGGCCGCACAATCTCCGGATTGAAGGCGCCGGAGCCGCGCATCGAGACCGTCATCCAGACCATCGGCGGACGCACCGGCAGCGCGCCGGTGGCCCTGGGCCTCGGCGAACTTTTTGTTGCCAAGGCCTTTCCGGCCGAGGCACAGAAACGCTCGCAGCAGCTGGTGGCCGATATCAAGGCGGCAATGCGCGAGCGCATCGAGGGCCTGGACTGGATGAGTGCGCCCACCAAGAAGCAGGCCCTGCTCAAGCTGGATGCAATGGCACTGAAGATCGGCGCGCCCGAGCGCTGGCCCGACTATGCCGGGCTGAGCCTGCGCGCCGACGACTATGCGGGCAACGGGCTGGCCGCCGCGGCCTGGCAGAGCGCCCAGCGCCTGGCCGAATTGGACCGGCCGGTGGACCGCTCGCGCTGGTTCACCAGCCCGCACATCGTCAATGCCTTTGCCGGCGGCCTGAACGAGATCGTGTTCCCGGCCGGCATCCTGCAGCCGCCCTTCTTCGATGCCAAGGCGGACGACGCCGTCAACTATGGCGGCATCGGCATGGTGATCGGCCATGAGATCACGCACCACTTCGATGATCGTGGCCGCCAGTACGACAGCGTCGGCAATCTGGCCGACTGGTGGACGCCCGCCGATGCTGCCGCCTACAAGGTGCGCGCCGAGCGTGTGGCAGAGCTCTACAGCGGCTATGAGCCCCTGCCGGGTGAGCGCATCAACGGCCACCAGATGCTGGGCGAGAACATCTCGGACATGGCCGGCATGCCGATCGCCTTCGAGGGCCTGCAGCGGGCGCTGGCACGCAGCGGCCAGCGCGACAAGATCGCGGGCTACACGCCCGAGCAGCGCTTCTTCATCTCCAACGCGCTGATCTGGCGCAACAAGTCGCGCACCGAGTTGCTGATCAACCAGCTGCGCACCGGCCAGCATTCGCCAGGCAAGTTCCGCGTGTTGGGCCCAATGTCCAATATGCCGAGCTTTGCCAAGGCCTTCGGCTGCACGCCGGGCGACCCGATGGTGGCCAGCGAGCCGATCCGGATCTGGTGAAGCTGCGGCGGCCCGGACGGGCCGCCCGGCGGCTTACCAGCTCAGCTGCAGGCTGTAGGCCCCGCCTCCGCCGCTGAAATAGCGAACCTGCAGATACAGCGTGACGGCGACGCTGCCGCCGTTGATGTAGTTCAGCGTCTCGACCACGCCGCCGCCGCTCTTCTGGCTGGCTGCAATCAGCGTGCCGGCGGCATTGCGCAGCAGCAGGTCGTAGTCCTTGCCGGCGGCCGGCGTCAGCAGCGCGCCAAGCGTCTTGCCGGGCGGCAGGCTGATGGCGAAGTAGTCGACATCGCTGGTGGACGAAAGGCTGCCGCTGATCAGCGAGGGCGCGCCGATCGGCTGCGCCCGGGCCAGGGTGTTGTTGTTCTCGGCTTCAGCAACCGCGGCATAGCTTGGCGTGCTGCTGGTGGCGCTGGCGATGGCCGTGACGGCCGCAGCCGCATCCAGCAAACCGGCACCGCAGCCGCTGCAGCTGCCAGGAAAGGCGCGCGCGCTGCTCCTCAGCGCCGCGGCGATCTGGTCGGGCGTGGCGCTCAGCTTGACGCTGAACATCAGCGCGGCCACACCGGCCACATGCGGCGCCGCCATCGAGGTTCCCTGGTAATAGGCATAGACATCGGCGCCTGGCGTGGTGGTGCCCGCATTGAGGGTGGACAGGATCGC
>NZ_JBILQK010000108.1:0-10153 GCF_044373315.1 Roseateles sp.
GTACTTGCCCAGGTCCTGGCCGGCGCGGGCCAGCAGCACGACATCGGCAGCGCCGGCGTCGAGCTGGCGCGCAGCAGCCTCGGCCAGCGCCATGCCGCGCTCGATCTGCTGCAGGCTCAGTGGCTTGTCCTCGCAAGTACTACCGGCCCGCGCGGCGCTGGCGGCGAAGACCAGCAGCAACCGGACGGTGGCGCGGAGCTTAGCGGCGCTCATCGCGTCAACTGCTCGTTGTGGAGCAGGGCCTGGCCGATGGCATTCGGCACGAAGGCGATCACCTCGCCAGCGACGGACAGCACATAGCCGCTGGCGATCACCGTGACGAACAGGGCCGTGCCCGTCGCGGCGCTGGCACGGCCGCTGAACTCCACGCTGGCGCGGGCGCCATCGGAAGCGCGCTCCAGCACCCAGACCGTGCCGCGGGCGCTCGTCTCGATGGCGACCACGGTCAGCACCGCGCCGGCGGCGAACAGCGCCACCGGCGCGGCCACCGAGACGGCCACCGGGAACATCGACAGCGCACTGGCCTGCGAAACGGTGGACTGAGCCCGGGCCGGCAGCTGCAGGGTCAGGCCCAGCAGCAGGGTGGACAGGATGAGGGGGATCTTGGGCTTCATGAGTTTTCTCCTCATTCGCTCTCGCGAGCCGGGTGGTTGTGGCCCACGTGGCGGGCTTCGAGCAGATCGGCCTCGTGCGCGTCGCGCAGCATCTTGGCCAGCGTGAAGACGGTGGAGATCAGGAACAGCCAGCTGACCAGCAGATAGGCCTTCCAGACCGGCTGTATGCCCATGCGCCACAGGCCCCAGCCGGTCAAGCTCATCGCTAGCGCGAAGCCTGACCAGACGACCAGTTGCCACATCGGTGTGTCGACACGCCGGCCTTCGTTGTCGCGGACGAACTTGGCCAGCGCGAAGGCGGAGGACAGGCAGAACACATAGCCCATCACCATGAAGGCGCGGTCGAGGTCGTCGCCGGGCAGCCAGACCAGGCCGCTGGCACAGAGGCTGCTGGCGATGCCGAACGAGGCCCAGACCTGGAAGCGCCAGGCGCGGGTGTCACGGTGGATGAGCGGGTGTTGTGCAGTGCGGTGCATGGAATCGGCTCCCTGGCTGTTGTGATGCCGCGATCTTGGGACGCCGGATGTCCTGCGCAGCCCGATTTCCACGCCGGTGGCGTGCGGTGGCCGTCGCAGTAGCGCGTTACGCTACCGGCGTGCCGCTGCTGCAGGCGGCCGGCGCCCTCTACACCTACGCCCCATGTCAAGCACCCAGACTCTCATCGAAGTCATCAAGGCCGAACTCAAGAACCAGGGCCTCAGCTATGCCGACATGGCGCGCGAGCTGGGCCTGTCGGAGTCCAGCGTCAAGCGCATGTTCGCGCCCGGCGGCGAGATGCCGCTGTCGCGCGTGGATGATGTGTGTCGTGTGCTCGATACCGAGTTCGCCGAACTGGCCCGCCGCATGGCGGAGCGCGAACCGCTGCGCATGGAGCTGACGCTGGCACAGGAGAAGGCTGTGGTGGCGGATGCCAAACTGCTGCTGCTGGCCATCTGCTGCCTGAGCCAGTGGAGCTCGGAGCAGATCCTTGCCACCTACCGGGTCAGCGAGGCCGAGGTGACGCGCTATCTGGCGGCACTGGACAGGCTGGGCATCATCGAGCTCAAGCCCTTGAACCGCTACAAGCTGCGCGTGGCCAAGACCTTTCGCTGGCGGCCGCACGGGCCGGTGATGCAGTTCTTCCGCGAGCGGGTGATGGGCGAGTTCTTCGCGGGCGGCTTCGACGGCGAAACCGAGCTGCTGATGCTGGTGCATGGCCAGCTGGGCCATGGCATGGCACGCGAGCTGGTCTCACGCCTGCAGCGCGTGGCTGACGATTTTGCGCGGCAGCATCTGCTCGACCAGAAGCTGCCGGAGGGAGAAAAGAAGCCCTACACGCTGGTGATGGGCATGCGGTCCTGGGTGTTCGAGGCCTTCAGGCACCTGCAGCGCGCCGGGCTGGCGCGCTCCTGACTTACAGAACCTGCGCCACCTGCTCGAAGCCCAGGCGCGGGCCGCGCGGGTAGTTGCCGCTGGCGTCGCCGTAGCCGAGGTTGATCAGGAACTGGGCCTGGAAGCGGCCGTCCGGGAAGAACTCGGCGTTCACCTTGGCGGCGTCGAAGCCGGCCATCGGGCCGCAGTCCAGACCCAGCAGCCGGGCAGCGATGATGAAGTAGGCGCCCTGCAGATGCGAGTCGCGGCTGGCGGTGCCGGCGGCCATGGCGGCGTTGCCGGCAAACATATCGCGTGCGCCCGGCACGGCGGCGAACTGGCTGGGCAGGTGCTCGTAGAACTGGCTGTCAGCCGCCACGATCACCGTGACCGGCGCTGCCAGCGTCTTGTCGAGGTTGCCGGCTGCCAGCGCTGGCGCCAGGCGCTGCTTGGCCTCGGGGCTCTGGACGAAGACATAGCGCACCGGCTGGCCGTTCATCGCGGTCGGGCCCCATTGCGCCAGCTCGACGACCTGGCGCAGCGTGGCCTCGCTGACAGCTTCGGGCCGGAACTTGTTGAAGGTGCGGGCCTGGCGGAAAGCGAGGTCCAGCGTGGCGGCATCGGCAGTGTGGTGGCTCATGGCGGCATCTCGTGGGGTTGCGATGGGCTGACTGTAGGCGCCACCCGGCCTGGCGCGATTGCGCGGCTTTGAAACCAGGCTTCAAGCGTGCTGAATGCCGGTCGGCGTCACCAGAATTCCCAGCGCCCTGTCGCCACCACCCAGATGCCCAGTGCGCCGTTGGTCACCGCATGCGCGATCACGGCCGTCCAGAGCTTGCCGCTGCGCACATACAGCCAGGCGTAGGCCAGGCCGGCCACGATGGCCGCCAGCCACAGCGTGTGCGCCAGCATGAAGATGAAGGTGGAGAGCACGATGGCCTTGAAGCTGGCGCGTGCCGGGTCGACCGCCTCGAAGCGCGGGTTGTCGATCCAGCGCATCAGGAAGCTGCGCCAGAACAGCTCTTCCATCACCGGCACCAGCAGCGCCGCGCCGACCCAGCGCAGCAGCACCAGCGGCCAGATCAGCTGGCCGTGCTCATCCAGTGGCACGAAGCTGGCTGTCGGGGCGCTGAGCTGCATCCAGGGTGCGTCCAGCTGGATCCAGACGACGAAGACCAGCAGGCCGACGCCGACGGCCTGCAGCAGCTCGCGGGGCTCGGGCAGGTTCTGGCGCGCCAGTTCGCCGTACTCGCGCCAGAACCAGATCAGCGCGCCGGCCACCAGCAGCACGCTCAGGCCGTAGATCCAGCGCGCGTCGAAGTTCACGCCGGACGGCAGCGCGCCGCGCAGGCCGAGCAAGGCCATGAAGATTGCAAAAGGGACGATGCGCGCGAGCGCGGCGGGGCTGAGCTTCATGGGGCCGCAGCTTAGCTTCGATCACACGCAGCAGCCGAAGCGATTCGGCAGCCTGAAGAAAACTGCACAGTCTGCAAATAGACCATGTGGTTGCTAAGGGAAACGCATTGGTTCAAAGTCCGCCCGTCGCCTGCTGTACGAGCTTCTTGCTCAGCAGCCTGACGGCACCCCAGCCACTTCTCCCCAAAAGGACCGAATCATGAAGAAGACCCTCCTCGCCCTTGCCCTGGCCGCCACCGCTGTCGCAGCCCAGGCCAAGGACATCGTCGACACGGCCGTGGCCGCCGGCAGCTTCAAGACCTTGGCCACCGCGTTGCAGGCCGCCGGCCTGGTTGAGACGCTGAAAGGCAAGGGCCCGTTCACTGTGTTTGCGCCCACCGACGAAGCTTTTGCCAAGATCCCGAAGGCCGACCTGGACGCGCTGCTGAAGGACAAGGCCAAGCTGACAGCGGTGCTGACCTACCACGTGGTGCCCGGCAAGGTGATGGCAAAGGACGTCAAGGCTGGCAAGGTCAAGACCGTGCAGGGCGGCGAGCTGACCATCGCCACGACGGGCGGCGTGACGGTGGACAAGGCCAAGGTCATCAAGACCGACATCGTGGCCGACAACGGCGTGATCCACGTCATCGACAGCGTCGTGCTGCCGAAGTGATGCCACGCGGCGCGGTGCGCCGCTGGCGTGAGGTCCTGCCCGGCTGTGGCCGGGCGGGACAGGGCGCTGACTCTCAGCGCCCGCCGGAGACGTCCAGCACAGCACCCACCGTGTAGCTGGCTGCATCGGACAACAGCCAGGCGATGGCCTCGGCCACTTCCACGGCGTGGCCCAATCGCTGGATAGGGATTTGCATTGCTGCGCCTGCGAGCAGGTCGGCCGTGCCACTGTCGGCGTGGATCTCGGTGTCGATGATGCCGGGGCGCACACCGTTGACCCGGATGCCTTCGCCGATCAGCTCGCGGGCCAGGCCGACGGTGAGGCTGTCGATGGCGCCCTTGCTGGCGGCGTAGTCCACATAGACGCCCGGCGAGCCCAGCTGGGCAGCGCGCGAGGAGAGGTTGACGATGGCGCCGCCGGTGCCGCCATGGCGTGTGCTCATGCGCCGCGTGGCTTCGCGGCAGCACAGCAGCGTGCCCATCACATTGACGCCAAAGACATGCTGCCAGCGCGCCATGTCCATCTCATCGAGGCGGGCGGCGGGGGCCACGATGCCGGCGTTGTTGACCAGGCCGTCGAGGCGCCCCAGCTCGACGTCGACGCGCGCGAACATGGACAGCACCTGGGCCTCGTCAGCCACGTCGGCCTGCACACACAGCACCCGGCGCCCCAGCGCGCGCAGCTCGCCGGCCAGTGAGTCGGCGGCCTGGCTGTCACGCGCGTAGTTCAGCGCCAGGTCATGGCCGCGCTGCGCCAGCAGCCGCGCGGTGGCGGCGCCGATGCCGCGGCTGGCGCCGGTGATCAGCGTGAGCGGCGCCGGCCCGCCCATCAGGCCAGCGCCACGCGGTTGCGGCCCAGATGCTTGGCCCGGTACATGGCGCTGTCAGCCTTGGCGATCAGCAGATCGCAGGCGTGCGGCGGTGTGCTGGCCAGCCCGATGCTGAGCGTCACTTCCAGGCCCGGGGCCAGGTCTTGCCAGGGGAATTGCTCGACGCGCTCGCGCAGCCGCTCGCAGACTTCGAAGGCGCGGTCGGCCACCGTATCGGGGAACAGCACCAGGAACTCCTCGCCGCCGTAGCGCAGCAGCAGGTCGGTGCCACGGGTGTTCTCCTGCAGCATGGTGGCCAGCGCCTGCAGCACGCGGTCGCCGATCTCATGGCCATGCACGTCGTTGACGCTCTTGAAGTTGTCAGCGTCGATCAGGGCCAGCGTCAGGGGCTGGCCGCTGCGCTCAGCCTCGCGCACCAGCGCCGGCATGCGGTTTTCGAGCAGGCGGCGGTTGCCCAGCCCGGTCAGCGGGTCGCGTTCCGCATGCCCTTGCAATAGCTCGGCGCGTTCGCGTTCGGCGTGCGCCTCGCGGCGCGCCGTGTCGGCCTGGCTGCGGGCCTGCTCGGCCTCCAGGCGGGTGACGAAGAAGCGCGATTGCGCCATCAGCTGTGCGATCGAGCGGCCGCGTTCGATGGACTGGAAGGCCTCATGTGCCTGCAGGGCCTCCTCATGCCGGCCCAGGGTCTTGGCGGCACGGTACAGCGCATGGTGCAGGCGCAGTGCGGTGGCCGCCGGGGCGCTGCCGCCGGCTTCCTGGAGCAGCAGGCGCAGATCCGCGTAGGCTTCGTCAGCCTGCTGGCGGATCAGCATCAGCTCGGCCAGCGAGCAGCGCACGCGCCAGGCCTGCGCCTGAAAGCCGCGCAGGCGCGCCTCGTCCAGCGTATGGGTGAGCAGAGCTTCGGCCTCTTCGAGCGCGCCGGAGTGGAGCAAGGCCTCACCCAGATTGCCCTCGGTCATCACCAGCGGAAAGGGATCGCCGTACTGCTGGGCGTAGGGCTTCGCCTCGCGGGCATAGCGCAGCGCACGCTCCAGTGCGCTGGCGCATTCGGCATCGTTGCCGCTGTCACGCAGCAGGTAATAGGCGCCCAGCGCAACGCCGCTGAGGTTGTTGAGCGTGACCATGCGCTCGAAGGGTGTGGCGTGCTCGCGCACCAGCGCCGCAGCCTCGCCCATCAGTCGCTCGGCCTGCCAGGGATCGCCCATGCGCTCGAAGGTGGCACCCAGCGCGTTCAGCGATAGCGCGATCTGGCGCATGTCCCCGAGTTCCTGGGCCACGGCATAGCCCTCGTTGGCGCAGCGGATGGCGGTGTCGAAGTCGCCGGTCTCGAAGCCGCCCAGCGTCATCCAGCGCAGCAACTCGCACAGCGACTCGCTTGGGCCCTGCGCACGCAGCAGCGGCAGGACGGCATCGCCGGCGCGAATCATCGCGGCCAGCGCGCCGCGGCGATAGAGGAAGAAAGCGCGCAGTCGGCCGGCCTCGACCTGCTCGGCGACTAAGCCTTGCGCCAGGGCCAGCTCCCAGGCCTGTTGCGCTAGCGTCAGGCCATCGTCGAGTTGGGATTCGAGCTGGGCGCGGCGCGCACCGGCCAGAGCCTGGGGCAGGGCGTCGTGCGAGGCCTCGCTGTCGACGGCTTCTTGCATGGAGTGGGCTACGTTTGGCTACAACAGCCCAAGGTTAGCCGATCTGCCCGCCGACGCTGGCGCACATCGCACAGCGCTGCGGCTTGAGTCGAGTCTTGCTCTGGGTATCTACCGGCTCGTCGGCATCACGAATTCGGCGCCCTTGCCAATGCTGGCGGGCCAGCGCTGCATCACGCTCTTTTGCTTGGTGTAGAAGCGCACGCCTTCCTCTCCATAGGCATGCATATCGCCGAACAGGCTCTTCTTCCAGCCGCCGAAGCCATGCCAGGCCATCGGCACCGGGATGGGCACATTGATGCCCACCATGCCGACCTGGATGCGGCGGGCGAATTCGCGCGCCACATTGCCGTCGCTGGTGAAGCAAGCCACGCCGTTGCCGTATTCATGCGCGTTGACCAGATCCACTGCCTGCGCGAAATCAGCCACGCGCACGCAGGCCAGCACCGGGCCGAAGATTTCTTCCTTGTAGATGCGCATCGAAGGCGTCACATGGTCGAACAGCGTGCCGCCGGTGAAGAAGCCAGCCTCGCAGCCTGCCACCTTCAGCCCGCGGCCGTCGACCACCAGCTGCGCGCCTTCCTCGATGCCCAGGGCCACATAGCCCTCGATGCGGTCGCGTGCCTGCGCCGTGACGATAGGCCCCATCTCGGCATCGAGCTCCATGCCGTTCTTGACCTTCAGATGCTTAGCGCGCTCGGCCAGCTTCGGAATGATCTTGTCGGCCACATCGCCGACCAGCACCGCCACCGAGATCGCCATGCAGCGCTCGCCGGCCGAGCCGTAGGCCGCGCCGATCAGCGCGTCCACGGCCTGATCGATGTCGGCGTCGGGCATCACCACCATATGGTTCTTGGCGCCGCCCAGGGCCTGGACGCGCTTGCCGTTGCGGGCACCAGTCTCGTAGATGTATTGCGCGATCGGCGTCGAGCCGACGAAGGAGATCGCCTTCACATCCGGGTGGTTCAGCAGCGCATCGACCACCACCTTGTCGCCCTGCACCACGTTGAAGATACCGTCGGGCAGACCGGCCTGCTTGAACAGCTCAGCCATGAACAGGCTGGGCGAGGGGTCGCGCTCGCTGGGCTTCAGGATGAATGCATTGCCGGTTGCGATGGCAACCGGCGCCATCCACATCGGCACCATGAAGGGAAAGTTGAAGGGCGTGATGCCAGCCACCACGCCCAGCGGCTGGCGCATTGTCCAGTTGTCGATGCCGGTGGAGACCTGCTCGGTGTAGTCGCCCTTGAGCAGCTGCGGCACGCCGCAGGCGAACTCGACGATGTCGATGCCGCGCGTCACCTCGCCCTGCGCATCGGTGAAGACCTTGCCATGCTCGGCGGTGATCATCGCGGCAATGTCGTCGCGGTGCTTGTTGAGCAGCTCCAGGAACTTGAACATCACGCGCGCACGACGCAGCGGCGGCGAATCGGCCCAAGCCGGGAAGGCGGCCTGCGCATTGGCAACCGCCTTGTCCACGTCTTCGGCGCTGCCGAGCTGCAGCTGGCGGGCGACCGCGCCTGTGGTGGGGTTATAGACCGCCTGCGTGCGGCCCGAGCTGGCCGGCACCGCGGCGCCACCGATGTAGTGCGTCAGGTCCTGACTGCGGGTGTAGGCGGGCGTGCTGGCGAGGGCCATGGCGGTCTCCTGGATCGAAAGGGATGCGGTCAGTCTAGGGCGGCACCCTGGCACTGCCAATCCGCTTTCGGCGATTTGATTGTTCGATAATCTGAACAATCATGAGTGCCGCAACCGAACGCCAGCCCGAGCTTCGCAACGACCTGCTGTGGGGCCAGCTGCACGCGCTCACGGTGGTGGCCCAGCTCGGCAGCTTCACCAAGGCGGCGCAGCGCCTGTCGCTGTCCAAGGCCGCGATCAGCCAGCGCATCGCCGATCTGGAGCGCGCGATGGGCGCGCAACTGGTGGCACGCACCACGCGCTCGGTGCGCCTGACCGAGGCCGGCCAGCGCCTGATCGAGGACACCGAGTCTTCCTTCGCGCAGATCACCCGCAGCCTTGCCGAGTTGCGCGACGCCGCCGGCCAGCCGCGCGGCCTTCTGCGCATCACCGCGCCGGTGGCGCTGGGGCGGCAGCATGTGGCGCCGCAGCTGGACGCGTTTCTACGGCGTTATCAAGAGATCCGCATAGAGCTGGACCTGTCGGACCGTCTGGTGCCGCTTGCGCAGGAGGGCTTCGACCTGGCAATCCGCCACACCAGCGCGCCGCCGGACACGCATGTGGCGGTCAAGCTGTGTGACTCGCGTGCGCTGCTGCTGGCCAGCAGCGCCTACCTGAAGAAGCACGGCACGCCGATGCATCCCGCCGAGCTGGCTACTCACGCCTGCCTGCCCTATCTGCGGCCCGGACCCGCGGTGTGGCTGTTCGAGCAACGCGGCAATGCCGGGCCTGAGCGCCTTAAAGTGCCTGTGCAAGGGCCGCTGCGCGCCGCCAATAGCGAAGTGCTGCGCGAGGCTGCGCTGGCGGGCCTGGGCATCGCCTTGCTGCCTGACTTCAGTGCCGCGCCGGCCGTGCGCGCCGGTCGGCTCAAGGAGTTGCTGCCGGACTGGCGGCCGGTGGGCTTCTTCGGCGATGCGATCTATGCGCTGCACCCCTGGAGCTCCAGCACGCCGCGGCCGGTGCGCCTGTTCATCGAGCATCTGAAGCAGGCGCTGGGCGCAGGCTTCTGAGCCGGCGCCCAAAAAAAGACGCCCGGCCGGCGGACCGGTCGGGCGTTGCAAGTCCTTGAGGAAACAAGGACGTCGTTGGGACGTTCGCATGGCCGCTGCCACGCATGCCCTGCACTCTAGGCCCGGCCCGGCCGGCCAGCTATCCCACCCATAGGGGATGACCTTTCGCATGCCTAGCATCCGCGGCGTCCGCTGCGGCCGCCGCCCGCGCCGGGGCGGGAACGCCGACAATAGCCCCATGAGCCAAAACCCGCGCCCCCCTGCCCGCCGCGGCGGTCCGTCGACCCTGCGTGCCGCAGCACCGAAGTCCGCGCCGCAGCCTGCCGCCAAGCCGCCAGCCAAGCCCTTGAGCGAAGCCGAAATGGAGCGCCTGGAGGCCTTGCTGGACAGCGTGCCGGCGCCGCTGGAGCCGCTGGACCTGGGCATGCTGGACGGCTATCTGGTGGGCGTGCTGCTGCAGCCCAAGCTGATCCAGGCCTTCCAGTGGCTGCCCTTTGTTCTGGACAGCGAGGGGCGCAAGCCACCGGCGGGGTTTGACAGCCGCGAGCTGACCGAGCTGGTCAAGCGCCGGCATCAGGAACTTAACCGTGCCATCACCGGCCGGCAGTGGTTCGACCCCTGGGTGTTCGAGCTGGAGGACGAGGCCGAACTGTCCGAAGCTCTGCTGCCCTGGGTGGCCGGCTTTGCGCTGGCTGCTGAAGAGTTTCCCGAGCTGATGCGCCAGGACGCGGCGTCCTTGCTGGAGCCGCTGGCGGCGATCTACCGCCACCTGGATCCAGATGATCTGGAAGATGCCGACGAACTGCTCGAAGAGATCGAGACGCTGGAGCCGCCTGCCGATCTGGAGGAGGCGGTGGAAAGCCTGGTGGCGGCCTGCCTGATGCTGGCCGATGTGACGCGGCCGCAGCAGGCCGAGGCCAGCGCGGCCCGCGGCAAACCGCCGGCGCGCCGCGGTCCGCCGCAGCGCG
>NZ_JBILQK010000221.1:0-2502 GCF_044373315.1 Roseateles sp.
GGCCCCGTCACATGGGAGCTCAGGGTGTGCCCGGCATCACGCTGAAACGCTGCCCGGCATCGTTGTGAAACGCTGCCCGGGATCAGACTGAAAACGCTGCCCGGGATCGCTGAAATACGCAGTTGAACGATCTGCTGCGCTGCAGCTTGCGACTTGCCGGTAATCACAACGCGCGGCAACTGCTCGATCTTCATCGATTCAGCCTGTGCGGCCAGCGGGGCGGCGATCACCAGGGTCAGGCCAGCGACGATTTGGAAGATGGTGGTGTTCATGGTCGGCTCCTTGTGCGTTTCAGCGAAGTGCTGTGTTGATGGAGTCAGTATCGGAAGTCATGCCGAGACTCACCAGGCGCAAGCGATGAGCTGCAAATTCGGCCACCTGAATCGTCCACAAGCCCGCGTGACCTGAAAGTCCCGCACGCCGTTCGGCCCCCGCTTCCGACTTAGCCCCCCCCTGGACTCCCCCCTCCTCGGGGAGCACTCCTCAGTCAGATAGCGAACGCACAGCCCGTCGTCAAAAGTCTTCGAACCAAGGTGGCCGCCATGCACGCCATCCTGTCCACCCAAGCAGACCCTGCCCTCACGCCGCCCAGCCTGGCCGCCCGGGTCTACAGCCATTTCAGCCAAACCCTGCCCTGGACCTGGACCGTGAGCGCCTTGCCGCTGCCGGAGGTGTCCGAGTCCACCTGGGCCGACTGGGTGGCCGAGGAAGCCCGCTTCCTGGCCTCCTGAGGCTCTACTGCTAGTTCACCCGGCTCGGCGCGGCCAAATGGCTGCCACCGACTTTCCGGCCCTCCTCCTCTAGCGCTCGATGCTGTATAAATAAACAGTATGCAAGTCGATGTTGTTGAGCTGTACCGGTTGGGAGTGCGCCGTCCGCGGGAGGAGGTGCGCGCGGCCACGCCGATGCGCGCCGAGCTGGACCTGGATCGACTCTGGAGCTGGGCGAGCGTCGCTCGTGAGCGGGCCCAGATGCACGCTCACCTGATGCCGATGAGCCTGGAGCCCTTGTACAAGGCGCGGGTGGTGCTCATGCGCCGGCACCACATCCTGATCTGCGGCCAGCAGCGTGCCGTAGCGCCAGGTCCGCGGGCAAAGGAAGAGCTCTACGACCAGATGTGGTGGTGCCGGGTGGTCAGAACAGACCGGGCTGAGCGTCCTGACCTGGCGCCGACTTCTCAGCCAGCACCCGGTCCGTGCGCTTTGCATCGGACAGGTCGAAGAACTCCGGGGGCGACAGGACACTGAGCACTTCCCGGGCCTGCGCCTCCGAGCCCATCAGCCAGGCATCCCAGCGCTCTGGCTCCACATGCACCACGGCCCTCTTGTCCTCGGGCTCCCCGGGCTTGAGCTTGGGGTCTGGCTTGTGCAGGCGATTGAGCAAGGGATGCTCGTTGCAGTTGCGGGTGAGCATGGTGAAATTCGGCACCACCTCACCCGTCTGTGGATCGGTCCACTCCGACCACAAGCCTGCCAGCATCCAGGGCAGTCCGTCAGCGCGTCGCAGTTGCCACCAGATGTTGCGTCCGGTCTCCCAGTTGGGTTCTTGATACCAAGAAGCGGGGATCAGGCAACGCTGCCCCGCCTTCCAGGCCGCAGAGAAGGTCGGCAGCCGGTGCGCTGACTCCAGTCGCGCGTTGTTGGTGCTCTTGGGCTGCGGCTTGCGCGGCTTGGCTCCAGGCATCACCTTGGGCTCGATGAGTTCAATGCGCGACGGCGCGCCAGGCCGTATCAATCCCCACTGGCCAATCTGCCCCAGCAGAGACCCTTCAACCGGCCTCAGAAACAACCCTGCCTGAAAAGGCCCGACCGTGCCCAGCACGTAGTCCGGCAGCATCGCCACCTTACCTATGTAGTGCTCAGCCTCGCCCTTGGGGCTGACGTTGTAGAGATTGCACATGGGGCCAACTGTATGCCGGCTAGTGACGCCACAGGGCATCGATACACTGCGCGCCCGAACCTGCGTCGTGCCATAACGGGTATGAGCAGCCACCAGTGGTCCTTCATTGCTGCCCCTTCTCCATGCGCCCCCTTCTGCGACTCCACCCGCTACGCCTTACCCTCTTGTTGTCTGCCTTGATGGGCGGCCTGGTGACTGGCCAGGCCCATGCCTGGGGCTATGAGACCCATCGAATGATCGCTAGTCTGGCCGAGCCGCAGCTCAGCCCGGAGGCAAAAGCTCAAGTGCAGCGGCTGCTGGATCTGGAACCTGGCGCCACCCTATCGTCCATTGCGACTTGGGCAGATGAGATCCGGGACCGCAAGTCCGCCGCCTGGCATTACGTCAACTTCGACGACGCGGACTGCACCTACAAGCCCGAGCGCTACTGTGCCGATGGCAACTGCGTGGTCGACGCCATCGCGGCACAGGTGAAGATCCTGAAGTCTTCGGCTCCGGACGCAGAGCGGCTCACCGCGCTGAAGTTCGTGGTGCACCTCGTGGCCGACATACATCAGCCCTTACACGCCGGCTTCGGCGAAGACAAAGGAGGCAACCTGTTTC
>NZ_JBILQK010000109.1:0-9961 GCF_044373315.1 Roseateles sp.
GCGGCGCCGGGCGTGGTGACGACGCGCTTCTATGCGGTGGACGGCGATGCCGGCACGGTCAGCAGCTTCACTCCGCAGGGCTGGGTGGCCGGCAACATCCGCCGCGCCCATGGATTTGATCGCAGTGGCAAGCGCTTCGCGCTGCTCGACGCCCAGGGCACGCTGATCCTGAGCCAGCACCAGAACAAGACCTGGGCGCCGCTGGCCCGGGTGACGGGCGTCATCCCGAGCATGCCGACCGCCGCGCCCTGGCCGGCCATCGTGGCCAATGGCGCCAAGGATGAGCTCTACATCACCGACCCGCAGGCACGCCAGCTGGTGGTGGTGGACAGCGCCACCGGCGCCGTGAAATCGCGCCGCAACCTCGACTTTGTGCCGTCCGGCGTCGCCTGGCTGGGCATCACGCGCTGAGCGCTGTAACCACTGAAATCAAGCAAACATGAAGAACGCAATCTATTCCCTCGTCGCCACAGCCAGTTTGCTGTCGGGCGGCGCCGCGCTGGCGCAGGAACGAGCGCCGGCGCCCAAGCCGGCCGCCGGCTGGCAGTTCGGTGCGGTGCTCGACACCACCTACACAACCCGCGCGCTGGAGCTGGGCGCACGCGACAAGGGCCTGCAGCTGGGGCATAGCGACCTGAGCGTCAGCGGGCCGTTGGGAAAGCACCTGCGCGCCCAGGCGGTGGCCATGCTGGAGACACACGATGGCAAGCTGGAGAAGTCCATCGAGGAGTTCTGGCTGGAGACCGCCACGCTGCCAGCCGGCCTGCAGGCGCGCGCGGGCCGCTTCGCCTCGCAGATCGGCTATCTGAATCAGCAGCACTCGCATGCAGACGATTTCACCGAGCGTCCGCTGCTGTACCGCGCCTTTCTGGGCGGCCACTGGAACGACGACGGCCTGCGTCTGAACTGGACCGCGCCGACGCCCATCTACCTGATGCTGGGCGCCGAGGTCTTCCGCGGCAAGAAGCTGGTGGCCGATGCGGCCAATGATCCGGGGCGTGCCGGCGCCGCCACACTGGTGGCGAAGATGGGCGCGGACCTGAATCGTTCGCACAGCTGGCAGCTTGGCATCTCGCACCTGCGCAACCGCAGGGAAGCCGCGCTTGAAGACGCCCATGAGCATGAGGAAGGCGCCCACGAACATGAGCATCACCATCACCACCATGGCGCCCAGTTCACAGGCCGCAAGACATGGATGGTCGACGCCACCTGGAAGTGGGCACCCAACGGCAACAACCGTGATCAGCAGCTGCGATTGACCTTCGAGGCGGCGCAGATCAGCGGGCTGAACCGCTACGCCCGTTCCAGCGACAAGCAGGAGGCGAACGCGCTGGCCGCTGTGTGGCGCTTCAATCCCAGCTGGGAAGTCGGCGCGCGGGCGGACTGGCTGCGCGTGCGCATGCCGCACGGCGATCACTTCCACAGCGGCCTGCTGCGTGAGCGCAGCCTGATGCTGGCCTGGAAGCCCACACATATGCAGGCAGTGCGCCTGCAGTACTCAACCCAGCGCGACGCGGTTGAGTTCGAGAGCCCTGCCAAGCGCTCGGTGCAGCTGCAGTACGTGCTGGCCTTTGGAGCCCATGGTGCACACAGCTACTAAGCGGATCGGCCTGGCCCTGCTGTTTGGGGTGAGCCTGCAGGCCCAGGCGCAGACCCCCTTCACGGTCTTCGCCTGTGAGCCTGAGTGGGCCGCGCTGACCCGGGTGCTGCTGCCGACGGCCCGCCTGCATGTGGCCACGCATGCCAAGCAGGACCCGCACCATATCGAGGCCCGGCCAGCGCTGATCGCGCAGCTGCGCGCCAGCGATGCGGCCATCTGCAGCGGCGCGGCGCTGGAGAGCGGCTGGCTGCCGGTGCTGCAGCAGCGCGCCGGCAATGCCAAGGTCAGCAACAGCTCGGCAGCGATGTTCTTCGCGGCCGACCATGTCAGCCTGATCGACGCGCAGCCCGGCGTCATCGGCACGCCCTGGGCGGGCGATGTGCATGAGCAGGGCAATCCGCATTTCCACACCGACCCGCGCCGCATGCTGGAAGTTGCGCAGGCCTGGAGCGAGACGCTGCAGCAGCTGCAGCCCGCGCAGGCCGCTGCCATTGCGCAGCGCCATGCGGCCTTCCAGGTGCAGTGGCGCCAGCGCATCACCGAGTGGGAGCGCCGAGCCGCGCCGATCAAGGGCCAGCGGGTGGCTGCGCAGCACAGCAGCTTTGCCTATCTATGGCGCTGGCTGGGGGTGCAGCAGGGGGTGGATCTGGAACCCAAGCCCGGCATGGCGCCGACGCCGGTCCATCTTCAGCGTCTGCTGGAAACCCTGCGCGCCCAGCCGGCGGCTGCGGTGGTGATCAGCAGCTATCAGGACCCGCGGCCGGGGCGCTGGCTGTCCGGGCAGTTTGGCAGCAGCCTGCCGGTGCTCATCCTGCCCGCCACGGTCGAGGACGAGACGGCGTCGGATGCGCTGGGGCAGTGGATGGACCAGGTCGTGAACGCCCTGGTCGGCACGCTGGCCAAGAGCCGATGAACGCGGCGCTGCTCGACGCCTGGTTCCTCGCGCCGGCGCTGGCGCTGGTGTTCGGCCTGATCGCGCTGATGCCGCTGGGCCACCAGGTGCTGCTGCGCGGCGTGGTCTTCATCGACCTGGCGGTGGCGCAGGCAGCGGCGGCGGCCGCGCTGATGGCGGCGGCCTTCATCGACCACCCGGGCTGGCTGGGCACGCAGGGCAGTGCGATGGCCGGGGCGCTGGTCAGCGCGGCGCTGGTGGCCTGGCTGGCCCGGCAATGGCCGGCGCAACGCGAGGCCTTGATCGGCCTGGTCTATGTGGCGGCGGCCAGCCTGGCGCTGCTGGCCGCGCGGGCCGACCCGCATGGCCGCGAGCGCCTGTCGCAGTTGCTGGCCGCTGATGTGCTGTGGGCCGACTGGGCGCAGGTGGCCCTGCTGGCGGGCTGTGCCCTGGCTGTGCTGGCGCTGCGCCCGCTGCTGGCGCGCAATCGCTTCTTCTACGCGGCGTTCGCGTTGGTGGCCAGTCTCGTGGTGCCGGTGCTGGGCTTGTTTGTGGTCTTTGCCGCCTTGATCGCACCGGCCTTGTGGATGCGGGCCGGGCGACACTGGAGCCAGGCGCTGGCGGCCACGGGCACGGCCTGCGCTTCCGGCCTGCTGCTGTCCTGGCTGCTGGATGCGCCCAGCGGCGCCTGCGTGGCGCTGGCGCTGGCGCTGGCAGGTGGGCTGTCCGCGCTGCTGAAGCCGCGCTGATCAGCGCAGCGCCAGGTCCAGCACGGTGCCGGCAAACACCGCAAAGCCCAGCCAGTGGTTCTGGCGGAAGGCCTTGAAGCAGCCGTCGCGGCTGCGGTCCCTGATCAGCAGGTAGTGCCAGGCCACCTGCGCCAGCGCTGCCACTACGCCCAGCAGGAACCAGCGGCCCAGGCCCAGGCGCAGGCTCAGCCACGTCCAGCTGGCCAAGTAGACCAGGTAGAAGGCCATCACGGCGGCCACGTCGAAGCGGCCCAGCGTCAGGGCCGAGGTCTTGATGCCGATGCGGATGTCGTCATCGCGGTCCACCATCGCGTACTCGGTGTCATAGGCCAGCACCCAGAATAGATTGGCGAGCAGCAGCGCCCAGGCGGTCAGTGGCACGGCCGCATTGATGGCGGCCAGGCTCCATTCTGTGCCGCCCTGCGCGGCCGCGAAAGCCATCGGAATGCCGAAGGAAAAAGCCACGCCCAGCACCGCCTGCGGCATCGCCACCACGCGCTTGGCATAAGGGTAGAGGATGGCCACCGCCAGCGCGGCGAAGGACAGCAGGATGGTCGGCGCATTGGTCGAAAGCACCAGGCCGAAGGCCAGCAAGGCAAGACCTGCCCCCAGGCCCAGCGCTTCTTTGGCCGACACCGCGCCGCGCGTGACCGGGCGTTGGGCGGTGCGCTTCACATGCTTGTCGAACTCGCGGTCGGCCACATCGTTGACGCAGCAGCCGGCCGAGCGCATCAGGATGGTGCCCAACACGAAGACCGCCAGCAGATGCCAGCCCGGCCAGCCGTCGGAGGCGATCCACAGCGCCGACAAGGTGGGCCACAGCAGCAGCAGCCAGCCGGCGGGGCGGTCCCAGCGGATCAGGTCCAGGTAGAGCGAGAGGCGGGACGGAGGGGCGGAGGCGGGCGTCGTCATCATCACCGGGTGATTGTGGCAGGCGCGGGCCGGCTAGGATGGGCCGATGTCCCGACGAAAGCTGTACGTGCCTGCTGCCTTGCGATCCGCCGTTCTCCTGCTGGCGCTGGGCGCGCTGGCGTCACCTGTGCGGGCTGCCGAAACCGAAGCCGCCGCGCCCGCTCGGCCACAAGTGGCGGCGGACGGCTTGTCCGTCATCGACAGCGCGGCGCGGCTGGTGTGGGCGCGCTGTGTCGAGGGCATGCACTGGGATGGCAAGGCTTGCGTTGGTGAGGCGCAGCTGATGTCGCACGCCCAGGCCGTCGCGGTGGCCGCGCAGCGAGCCAAGGCCGAGGGTCAGGCCTGGCGGCTGCCGCGGGTGAACGAGCTGCGCCGGCTGGTCGATCGCCGGGCGCGCCCGGTCGGCCCTAATCCGGAGCTCTATCCGGGGGCCTTGCGCGACTGGCACTGGTCCGGCATGGCCAGCGTGCCCACCGGCACGGTCAACCCCTATGCCTATGGCAATGTGATGCAGGGGCGGACGCAGGAGAGCGGCAGCAGCGAGTCCTTCGTGACCGGCTGGGCGGTACATCTGGGCAATGGCGAGTCACGCAGCGATGTAGCCAAGGGCACGCGCCTGGCGGTGCGCCTGGTGCGGGGGCTCTGAGTCGCGTTAGTGCGCCGGCGGGCTGGTTGCTTCGTCCAGCACCAACGGAATCTGGATCTCGAAGCAGCTGCCGTGCCCAGGTTCTGAACGAACGCTGATGCGGCCGCCCAGCATCTTGCGGACCTGGTGCTCGACGATGCTCAGCCCCAGGCCGGTGCCGCCCTGGCCGGCACGCGTGGTGAAGAAGGGCTCGAACAGGTGCTCCAGCACCTCGGCGCTCATGCCGATGCCGTCGTCTTCGAAGCGCAGCATCAGCTGATCGCCGCTGCGCTCGGCGCTGATGCGCAGGCTGCCGGCCTGGCCGGGGCGGAAGGCATGCAGCATCGCGTTGTTGATCAGGTTGATCGCCACCTGGCTGAGCGGCCCGGGCCGGCTGTTCAGGACCAAGCCCGCCGGCACGTCCAGCAGCACCCGATGGGGCTGCCGACGCAGCGTGGGAGTCAAGGTTTGCAGGATCTCACCCAGCAGCTCGGCCAGGTCGAATTCCCTCTGCTGCTCGCTGGCCTGCTGGTTGGCGATGTCGCGGAAGCTCGACAGCAGCTCGTTGGCGCGCGCCAGATTGCGCAGGGTAAGGCCGCTGCCTTCGGCCATGGCGCTGATGCTGGCTTCCAGCTCGGAGCGCCGCATCGGGCTGCCGCCCAGGCGCGTCTGCAGGCCGTCTGCTTCGCTGTGCAGCGCCTCGGCGGCCACCTGCGCGTTGTTGAGAGGCGTGCTCAGTTCATGCGAGATGCTGGCCACCAGGGTGTTCAGCGTGGCCCGGCTTTCGCTGAGCGCCAGCTCGTCCTGCAGGGTCTGCAGGCGCTGCATCGCGGCTTCCAGCGCCTCGGTGCGCTGCTGCACGCGCAGCTCCAGGCTGGCGTTGAGCTCCTGGATGCGCTGATCGGTGGCGACTTTCTCGGTCACGTCGATGACCAGCGCGAACAGGCCCTGCACCTGGTCGCCGTCCAGCTGGGGGACCAGTTCGACGTCGATGATGCGGGTTTCCTGGGTCTGCGGATGGACGTTGATGCGCCGGTAGCGGCTGGTCTCGCCGGCCAGGCCGCGCTGCCAGGCAGGCATCAGCGAGTCCAGGGCGGCCTGCGGCACATAGCTGCTGATGTGGCGGCCGACCAGGTCTTCGGGGCGGACGCCGAACATCTCGGCATAGCGCTGGTTGCCGAAGCGTAACTGCGAGCGCGCGTCGAAGGAGGCCAGCCCGGCCGGCACATGGTCGATGATCATCTTCAGGTCCGCCTCGCTCTGTGCCAGCTTGGCATTGCGCTCCATCATCTGCCGCGACAGCGCCAGCCCGTGGTCGCGCTCGGCACGGAAGGTTTCATAGGCGCGCAGTGTCATGAAGGCGATGGCGATGAGCGCGAAGATGACGGTGCCGCCCACCACCAGCACCGAGGCGCGTGGCGTTGGCAGGTACAGGCCGCTCAGCTCGGCCGCGCCCAGGCCGAGCAGCATCAGCACCGTGACGCCGGTGATGCCGATCAGCCAGCGCCGGCCGAGGGTCCAACCGGTGGTCACGATCACAAAGGCGTAGATCAGCAGATTGGCGCTGTGGATGCCGCTGTAGTTCACCGCGCCGGTCGTGGCGATCAGCCAGATCCCCAGCAAGGCCACGCTGGCGCCCAGGCGCAGCGAGCGCTGCAGCAGCCAATAGCTGAAAAAGCTCAGTGCGGCGATGGCCACGGTCAGGCTGTGGCGCAGGCTCCAGCCCGGCGCGGCGATCTGCATGCCCACCAGCGTCACGGCGCAACCCATCAGGATGATCAGCAAGAGATAGCTGAAGCTGCGGCGGTAGGCATCAAGCTCGCCGTGGCTGACCTCGGAACTGGGACCTTTGTTCATGGCTTGGGACAGCAGGGAGGCCCCAACTTTAGCCCGGCGCAAGGCGGCGCAGCGCTGTGGCTTTCCCGCGGCGTATTGGCGCGTCTGGCCGCTGCTGGCGGCCTGTTCTTGCTCAGCCCGCGGCCAGGAAGCGCTCCACCAGCGCGAACTGCTCCGGCACGTTCAGCGCCGGGGCATGGCCGCAGTCGGCGATGGTCACTACCACCGCGGCGGGGCCGCGACTGCGCATGGCCTCGGCGGTCTCGGGCAGCAGCAGGTCGGAATCCGCGCCGCGCAGGCACAGCACCGGCAGGCTCAAGGTGTCCCACTCGGCCCAGCGCAGATAGTCGTTGGGGCGAGTGATGAACTGGCGCACCATGGCCGGGTCGTAGTGGGGCGTGACGCGGCCGTCCGGAAGGCGGCGCACCGAGGTCTCGGTCAGGCGCCGCCACTGCGCATCGCTCAGCCAGCCATAAGGCTTGTAGACGCTGCGGAAGTACTGTTCCAGCTCGCTGACGGAGTCGAACGCCGCCGGGCTGCCGGCATAGCTGCGGATGCGCTCCAGCGCAGGCGCAGCCAGCTCGGGGCCGTTGTCATTGAGCACCAGGCGGCGGATGCGGCCGCGCAGCGTGGTGGCCGCCGCGACGGTACCGATGGCGCCGCCCATCGAGGTGCCGACCCAGTGGAAGCTCTGCAGGCCCAGCTGGTCGACCAGGGCGGTGGCCTGGCGCACATAGAAATCCAGGCAGTACTCCTCGTCGGGCAGCGGGCTCCATTGGGAGAGGCCGCGGCCCAGCGTGTCGGGGCAGATCACGCGGTAGCGCTGCGACAGGTGCGCGGCCAGATCGTCCATGTCGCGGCTGGTGCGCGCCAGGCCGTGCCAGGCGATCACCACCTCGCTGTGTGCGCTGCCCCATTCGGTGTAGTGCAGCTCGCGGCCTTCGCAGCGCAGGTAGTGCGAACTGAAGTGGGACGAGCTCATCGGCGGGCCTCTTTCAGACGCTTGTTGTTCCTCAGCAAGGCGCCCAGGCGCAGGCGGCCTACGATGCCGGTGGGGAAGTGGTAGACCGAGAGCACGAACAGCACGCCCAGCCACAGCAGCCAGCGGTCCGGCGAGACCAGCTGCGACAGCACCGGGATGCCGGCCACGGCGCCTTCGCCCAGGCGCATCAGGTCCTGCAGATAGTTCTGCGCCAGCACGAACAGCGCGCTGCCGATCACCGCGCCGTAGATCGTGCCCATGCCGCCGATCACGACGATCAGCAGGATGTCCAGCATGATCTCGAAGGACATCGAGGTGTCCGGCCCGCTGTAGCGCAGCCACAGCGCCAGCAGCGCGCCAGCGCAGGTGGCGAACAGCGCGGCCAGCACATTGGAGAGCGTGCGGTAGACCACCGTGCGGTAGCCGATGGCCTCGGCGCGGAACTCGTTCTCGCGGATCGCTTGCAGCACGCGGCCGAAGGGCGAGTTGACGATGCGCAGCATCAAGAGCACCAGTGCCAGCACCGAGAAGAACAGCAGGTAGTAGCTGAGGAAGCGGCCGTCGATCATCGCGCCCAGGAAGGGCTCTTCCAGATATTCTGTGGCCGGTTGCAGCGCCTCGGGGACCTTGAAGGTCAGGCCGTCCTCGCCGCCGGTCAGCTCGGACAGCTGTGAGGCCAGCGTGACGAAGGCCGAGGCCACCGCCAGCGTGATCATCGCGAAGAAGATCGCCTTCACGCGCAGCGAGAACAGTCCTATCACCAGCGACAGCAGCAGCGACAGGCCCAGGGCCGCGGCCAGGCCCAGGCCCACTGCATCCCAGCCCGGCCCCATGCGGCTGGAGCTGATCGCGATGCCGTAGGCGCCTATGCCGAAGAACATGGTGTGCGCGAAGGAGACGATGCCGGTGTAGCCCAGTAGCAGGTCGTAGCTGGCCACCAGCACGATGAAGATCAGCACCTTGGCCGCGACGTTGAGCGCCTTGATGCCGGGGAAGATGAAGGGCGCCAGCGCCAGGCCGGCGACGGTGAGGATCAGCAGCAGGCTCAGCAGCTTGCTGCGCGGCAGATCGTGGGAGAGCAGGGCTTTCATGGACTGGGTCTCCCGGGCTTCAGCGCTGGGTCACGGGATAGAGGCCTTGCGGCCGCCACATCAGGATCGCCACCATCAGACCGATGTTGGAGAACAGCGCCACCTTAGGAACCAGGAAGCCGGTGTAGTTGGCCATCAGCCCCACCAGCAGCGCGCCGACCAGGCAGCCCAGCGTCGAACCCAGGCCGCCGATGATGATGACGATGAAGATCAGCACATTGACCTGCGCACCGATCAGCGGTGTGACGCCCTGCTGGTACAGGCCCCACATCACGCCGCCCAGGCCGGCCAGCGCCGAGCCGCCGACGAAGACCGCGACGAACAGGCGCTTGATGCGGTAGCCCAGGCTCTCGACCATCTCACGGTCCTGCACGCCGGCACGGATCAAGAGGCCCAGCTTGGTCTTGTTGAGTAGCCACAGCAGCGCCACCAGCACGGCCAGTCCGGTGCAGACGGCCACCAGGCGGAACTTCTCGATCGCCACATCGCCCAGCAGCAGAGAGCCGCGCAATCCTTCAGGTAGCGGCAGCGGCACCATCTGCGCGCCCCAGATTACCTTGATCAGCTCCTCGCCGATGATCATGCCGCCCATGGTGATGAGGATCTGCTTCAGGTGCAGGCCGTAGGCGGGGCGCACCAGCACGCGCTCGAACACCAGGCCCACCGCGCCGGCCACCGACATACCGACCACGGCGGCCACCGCCACCGCGAACAGATTGGCCAGCAGCAGCGGGCTCTCGGTGTAGCCGCTCATCGCGGCCAGCACGGTGGTGGTCATGAAGGCGCCCAAGGCGATGAAGACGCCGTGGCCGAAGTTCATCACGTCCATCAAGCCGAACACCAGGGTCAAGCCTGAGGCGATAATGAAGACGATCAGGCCCATCGCCAGCCCGGCCAGCGTCAGCGTGGCCCAGGTGCTGCTGCTGCCGATCAGCGGCCAGGCCAGCAGGGGCAGGGCGGCTAGCAGCAGCAGCGGGATGAAGTCGAACTGGGCCTTGGGGATGGCGGCAGCCGCGGCGGCGGTGCTGGAACTGGTAGAGCTGGTGCTTGCGGCGCTCATGGTCGGCCTCATTGATGCGCTGCCAGGCTCAGGCCCAGCAGGCGTTGTTGCAGCGCTTCGTCTTCGGCGAGTTCGCGCATGGGGCCGGCGTGCACGACGCGGCCGTCGTCCATCACCGCGACCTGGTCGCCGAGCGCTCTGGCCACCATGAAGTTCTGCTCGACCAGCAGGATGGTGGTCTGCTGCGCGCCCTTCTTCAGCTCGCTCAGCGCCT
>NZ_JBILQK010000110.1:0-9939 GCF_044373315.1 Roseateles sp.
GCTTGACGCTGAACATCAGCGCGGCCACACCGGCCACATGCGGCGCCGCCATCGAGGTTCCCTGGTAATAGGCATAGACATCGGCGCCTGGCGTGGTGGTGCCCGCATTGAGGGTGGACAGGATCGCATTGGCGCCCGTCGAGCGGCCATCACCGCCCGGCGCGGCCAGCGTGACCACGTTGCCGAAATTGGAGTAATAAGCCCGCGCGCCGTAGCGATCGGTGGCGGCCACGGTGATCACGCCGGCACAGTTGGCCGGGCTGGAGGTCGAGGCATCAGCCGTCTCGTTGCCGGCCGCCACCACCACCACCGCGCCGCGGGCGCGCGCGCTGTTGATGGCGTTCTGCGTGGTGGTGCCGCAGTTGCCGGTGCCGCCCAGCGACAGGTTGATTACCTTGGCCGGTGTCGTGTTGGCCGGCACGCCGCTGACGCTGCCGCCCGAGGCCCAGACCATCGCATCCGCGATATCGGAGCTGTAGCCACCACACTTGCCCAGCACGCGCAGCGGCTGGATCTTGGCGTTGAAGGCGATGCCCGCGATGCCTGAGGCGTTGTTGGCCTTGGCCGCGATGGTGCCGGCCACATGCGTGCCGTGCCAGCTGGAGTTGCGGGCAGCGCTGCCGCTGGCGCAATCGCCCGCCGCGCTCCAGTCGCCCGGGTCGCTGGCATCGGCGTCGCGGCCGCCGCCGTCCACCGCGATGCTGGACAGCGTGATCATGTCGTAGCCGGCCACCGTCTGGCCGCTAAGGTCGGCATGTGGGCGGATGCCGGTGTCCAGCACTGCCACAACGACGCCGCTGCCGGTGGCCCGGTCCCAGGCGGCCGGCGCACGGATGCCGCCGGTGGCCTCGAACAGATCCCACTGCTTGCTGAAATGCGTGTCGTTGGGTGTGAGCAGGGCCTGCATCCGCAGATCGGGCTCAACGTATTCAATGCTGGCATCCGCCGCCTGCAGCTGCGTGGCCAACTGGCGCATCTCGGCGCTGCCAAGGCTGCGATTGAGCTTGAATACATGCGCGCCGACGCCGGTCTGGCGCAGCAGCGCCAGGCTGAGGCCGCGCTGTGAGGCCACGCCGTTGGCGGCGCTCAGGCGGCCCTGCAGCGTAGCGCTGGGCAGGCTCTGCGCCTGCTGGATCAGGCGCCCGCCACGGCTCTCGCTACGGCTGGCATCGCGGTACTTGATGATCAGGCGGTCGCTGCCTGCGGCCTGCGCAGCCACTGGGCTGTCGACGGCGGCGACCGACACGCCGGCCTGTGCGCCGGTCAGCGGGCTCTGCAGAGCAGCAGCGAGCAATGCCAGAAACAGCGGGGATTGAGCCTTGCGGAACATGCGGCCTCCTGAGCAACTTCCAAGAATCTGAAAGCCAGTCTAGGGATGCAGGCCCAAGTTGACTGTGACGGAATGCCGCTTCCCGCGGGGGCTTACGTTTAGAGAGATTCGCCGCCCGGAAGGCAACAGACTCTTACATCTCTGAACCAGACGGGGGCGTGCCGGCGCCCTGGAGCCGAGCCAGCGCCTCGCGAACGCGCAGGTCCAGCCCGGCCAGCAACGATGCGTCCAGCTGCTCTAGCGCCGGAGGCTGCGGGCTGCGCTGGCGCTCGCCCCAGATCGGCTGCGGGAAATGGCTGTCCCAGTCGAACCGCGCAATCACATGCCAGTGCAGATGCGGCACCACATTGCCCAGACTGGCCAGATTGATCTTGGTCGGCGCCAATGCTTCGCGCAGCACGCGCTCGATCACGGTCACCGCCTCCATGCACTGCAGGCGCTGGTCGCCAGGCAGATCGCTGAACTCAGCCACATGGGCCTGCCAGATCAGCCGGTAGAAGGCAGGAAACTCCGGCGCATCAAGCACCCGCACGACGCGCCACACGCTGCTTTCAAAAACGGGCAGACCGCCAGCTTCATGGCAAAGAGGGCAGCTCGGCGACGGGGTGGGCAGCGGCATGGCGGGCGGGTCTAAGATGGCTCGGTGCCGCACTGTAGCAACGCCCACAACAAGGAGACTTCCCCGATGCAACACATGCTCTCGATTCCTCGCCGTCTTTGCCTGCTGGCACTGGGTGCGCTCAGCCTGGCGCCATTGGCCGCGCAGGCACAACAGGCTTGGCCCAGCAAGCCAGTGCGCTGGGTGGTGGCCTACCCGGCCGGCGGCGGCTCCGACTTCCTGGCGCGCCAGTTGGCCCCGCAGATCGGCAAGCAGCTGGGCCAGACGCTGGTGATCGAGAACCGCCCCGGCGCGGCTGGCATGATCGGCACCGATGCCGCCGCCAAATCGGCCCCTGACGGCTACACCATCGTGACCGGCGACAACGGCGCGATGGTGTTCAACAGCGCGATGTACAAGAAGGTGCCCTACTCACCTTCAGACTTGGCCCCCGTGGGCTTCATGGCGCGCTTCCCACTGGTGCTGGTGGTTAATCCGAATGCCGGTTTCAGCAGCGCCAAGCAGTGGCTTGATGAGGTGAAGAAGAACCCCGGCAAGTACAGCTATGCCTCGCCCGGCATCGGCAGCCCGCACCACCTGGCGATGGAGCTGATCAAGGAGCGCAGCGGCAGCTTCATCGTGCATGTGCCCTACCGCGGCACCGCCTTCACCACCCAGGACCTGATCGCCGGCATGGTGCCGATGGGCATCCTCGATACCGCCGCCGGCCTGCCGCACATCCGCTCGGGCAAGCTCAAGGCGCTGGCCGTGCTGAGCGCCAAGCGCATCGCCACCCTGCCCGATGTACCGACCTTCCAGGAGATCGGCCTGAAGGGCGTCGACGTGGCGGCCTGGCAAGGGCTGTTTGTGCCCAAGGGCACGCCGGAAGCCATCGTGCAGCGCCTCTCGGCCGAGATGAACAAGGCCATCACGACGCCCGATGTCAAGGCCCGGCTAGAAGACTTCGGCCTGGAAGTGGCGCCCGGCGATGCCGCTTCGCTGGCGCGCTTCGTGCAGCAGGAAACCGTGGCCTGGCATGCGCTGATCAAGGAGCGCAAGCTGTCGGCAGACTGAGGCAAACCGGCGTGTGCCGGACAAGCAAAACAAAGGGCGCCGCTGGCGCCCTTTCATGTTGTCATCTTCCGATCCGTCGACCGTTCAGACCAGCACGCGCTCGATACCTCCGGCGTTGGCCTTGGCCACGTACTCGGGCATCCAGTCCTTGCCCAGGATCTGATTCGCCATCTCAACCACGATGTAGTCAGCCTCCAGCAGGCCGTTCTGCAGATCGTTGCCGTAGCGGCTCAAGCCTTGCAGGCAGCTCGGGCAGGAGGTGAGGATCTTCAGGTTGTCGGCCGCAGCCACCTTGCCGGATTCACGCAGCTGGGTCTCTGTCTTGCGCAGCTCTTCTTCCTTGCGGAAGCGGATCTGCGTGGAGATGTCCGGCCGCGTCACGCCCAGCGTGCCGCTCTCGCCGCAGCAGCGCTCGCTCTTGGTCACCTCAGGTCCGACCAAGGCCTTGACGGTCTTCATCGGGTCCTGCAGCTTCATCGGGGTGTGGCAGGGGTCGTGGTACAGATAGGCTTGGCTGGACTCCAGCTTGATGCCCTTCTCCAGCAGGAACTCGTGGATGTCGATGATGCGGCAGCCGGGGAAGATGTCCTCGAACTTGTAGCCCTGCAGCTGGTCATAGCAGGTGCCGCAGGACACCACCACCGTCTTGATGTCCAGGTAGTTCAGCGTGTTGGCCACACGGTGGAACAGCACCCGGTTGTCGGTGATCATCTTCTCGGCCTTGTCGAACTGGCCCGAGCCGCGCTGAGGATAGCCGCAGCACAGGTAACCCGGCGGCAGCACGGTCTGCACGCCCGCATGCCAGAGCATGGCCTGCGTCGCCAGCCCCACCTGCGAGAACAATCGTTCCGAACCGCAGCCGGGGAAGTAGAACACCGCCTCGGTATCCGCCGTGGTGGCCTGCGGGTTGCGGATGATCGGAACGTAGTCCTTGTCCTCGATGTCCAGCAACGCGCGCGCCGTCTTCTTCGGCAGCCCGCCGGGCAGCTTCTTGTTGATGAAGTGGATCACCTGCTCCTTGATCGGCGCCGGGCCCAAGGTCGCACGCGGCGCGGCGGTCTGCTTCTTCGCGAATCCCTTCAGCAGATCATGCGCAAAGCGCTGCGCCTTGAAGCCCACGCCAACCATGGCTGAACGGGCCAGCTTGATGGTCTCGGGATTGGTGGCGTTCAGCATGAACATCGCCGCTGCGTTGCCGGGCCGGAAGCTCTTCTGCCCCATCTTGCGCAGCAGGTTGCGCATATTCATCGTGACATCGCCAAAGTCGATCTTCACCGGGCAAGGGCTGGCGCATTTGTGGCAGACCGTGCAGTGGTCGGCTACGTCCTCGAACTCCTGCCAATGCTTGATCGACACGCCGCGGCGCGTCTGCTCCTCGTAGAGGAAGGCCTCGACCAGCAGCGAGGTGGCGAGGATCTTGTTGCGCGGGCTGTAGAGCAGATTGGCGCGCGGCACATGAGTGGCGCAGACCGGCTTGCACTTGCCGCAACGCAAGCAGTCCTTGACGCTGTCGGCGATGGCGCCGATATCGCTCTGCTGCATGATCAGCGACTCATGCCCCATCAGCCCGAAGCTGGGCGTGTAGGCATTGGTCAGGTCGGCGAAGGTGCCGTGCGTCGACGCATCCGGACGCAGCAGCTTGCCCTTGTTGAAGCGGCCCTCGGGGTCGATCCTGGCCTTGTAGTCGGCAAAGGGCGCCAGCTCTTCTTCCGAGAGGAATTCCAGCTTGGTGATGCCGATGCCATGCTCGCCCGAGATCACGCCGTCCAGCGAGCGCGCCAGCTTCATGATGCGGGCCACCGCCTCATGCGCGGTCTGCAGCATCTCGTAGTTGTCGCTGTTGACGGGGATGTTGGTGTGCACATTGCCGTCGCCGGCATGCATGTGCAGCGCCACCCAGGTGCGGCCACGCAGCACCTCCTTGTGGATGCGGCGGCATTCATCGAGGATGGGCGCGAAGGACGCGCCGCTGAAGATGTCCTGCAGAGCTTTCAGGATCTGCGTCTTCCACGAGGCGCGCAGGCTGTGGTCCTGCAGCTGGTCGAAGAAGCTGCGTTCGCCGTTCTCGCGCGGCAGGTCCAACTCCTGCATCCACTGGCGCCATTGCGCGCCGACCTCGGTCAGCAGCGCCAGCGCCTGGGCCACCCGGTCTTCCAGGAGCTCGGCGCTGGGGATTTCGCCAGCGTCGTCGCTCTTGCCCAGCGGCAGATTGCCGCGCGCAAACAGCGCTGTCAGCGCGTCCACCAGGGCCAGCTTGTTGCGCAGCGAGAGCTCGATATTGATACGCTCGATGCCCAGGGTGTATTCGCCCATGCGCTCCAGCGGGATCACCACGTCCTCGTTCACCTTGAAGGCGTTGGTGTGCTTCGAGATAGCGGCGGTGCGCTTGCGGTCGAGCCAGAACTTCTTGCGTGCGTCGGCGCTGACCGCCACAAAGCCTTCGCCGCTGCGGCCATTGGCCAGGCGCACCACTTCCGAGGTGGCGCGGGCCACCGCATCTTCGTCGTCGCCGACGATGTCGCCGATCAGCACCATCTTGGGCAAACCGCCGCGCTTGCTCTTCGTCGCGTAGCCCACCGCCTTCAGATAGCGGTCGTCCAGGTGTTCGAGACCGGCCAGCAGCACCGGCGACGGGCCGCCGTGCTCAGTGTTGACGCCGCCCGGCGCGTCGCTGCGTGACAGCGAGAACATGTAGTTCTTGATCTCGACGATCGAGGGCACGCACTCCTTGGGGTTGCCGAAGAACTCCAGGCAGACGGTGCGCACATGCTTGGGCATGCGGTGCACCACCCAGCGGCAGCTGGTGATCAGGCCGTCACAGCCCTCCTTCTGGATGCCCGGCAGGCCGGCCAGGAACTTGTCGGTGACGTCCTTGCCCAGCCCTTCCTTGCGGAATACGCGGCCGGGGATGTCCAGGCGCTCGGTGCGCTCCAGCTTCTTGCCCGAGGCATCAAAGTAGCGCAGCTCGAAGCTGGCCACTTCGACGTCGTGGATCTTGCCCAGGTTGTGGTTGAGGCGGATCACCTCCAGCCACTTGGCCTCGGGCGTGACCATCTTCCACGAGGCCAGGTTGTCCAGAGCCGTGCCCCACAGCACCGCCTTCTTGCCGCCGGCATTCATCGCCACATTGCCGCCCACGCAGGAGGCCTCGGCCGAGGTCGGGTCGACCGCGAAGACATAGCCATGCTGCTCGGCCAGGTCGGCAACCCGCTGCGTCACCACGCCGGCTTCGCTGAAGATGGTGGCCACTGGCCGGCCGACGCCGGGCAGTTCCAGCATCTCGACACCGCGCAGCGCTTCCAGCTTCTCGGTATTGATCACGGCACTGTTCCACACCAGCGGCACGGCGCCGCCGGTATAGCCGGTGCCGCCGCCGCGGGGGATCACCGTCAAGCCCAGTTCGAAGCAGTCCTTGACCAGCTGAGCCATCTCGGCCTCGCTGTCGGGTGTCAGCACAACGAAGGGGTACTCGACGCGCCAGTCGGTGGCGTCGGTCACATGCGAGACGCGCGACAGACCGTCGAACTTGATGTTGTCGCGTGCGGTGTGGCGCGCCAGAAGCTTGGAAGCACGGCGGCGCAGATCGGCGGTGAGCTCGAAGCTGCGCGAGAACTGCTCGACCGCGGCATGCGCCTGCTTCAGCAACTCGCCCACCGAGGCGTCGCGCTGCGCATCGGCCTCGGGGTTGCGACGGCGCTCGACCTCGTGCAGGCGGTGCTGCAGGGCCTCGATCAGCTGGGCGCGCCGCTTTGGGTTGTCCAGCAGGTCGTCCTGCAGATACGGGTTGCGCTGCACCACCCAGATATCGCCCAGCACCTCATAGAGCATGCGGGCCGAGCGACCGGTCTGACGCTCCTCGCGCAGTTGGTTCAGCAACGCCCAGGCACGCTGGCCCAGCAGGCGGATGACGATCTCGCGGTCGGAGAAGGAGGTGTAGTTGTAGGGGATCTCGCGCAGGCGGGCGGGCAACTCGTGCGAGTCTGCTGCTGCAGGGGCGGCGGCAGCGAAAGCCACGGGGGGCTGGGCGACGGGCATCAGCGGATGCTTTGCATTCATGGCGGCCGGGCGCACGGGCAGCGCGCCCTGGAGTTGAGCTGCGCTGGGCGCAGGCGGGCTGGGAAACTGGCTGACTACTGCGGGCTCGTGACCCACTTACGGAGCGGCCCGCTCATATGTCTTGGCGGCCTTCGCGTCGAAGCGCCGGCAGCTCATCACCCTGATCCGTGAGCCGGCTGTGCGTCGAAGGCGAATCGTACCGCAGTGCAGCAAAGCCCCTGGGCGGGCACTGCTTCTGTCCGCCCCGCAGCCCGGCCGGCGCAGCCCCGTTCAGGCCGGCAGCGTCGCGTACTGCCGGCACAGGGCCAGGAAGGGCTCCAGCTGCGGGTCCACACCCGTCTCGCTTTGCAGCAGGGCTGCCACCGCGGGCGCCAGCGCGGCAGCGGCCCGCGCATCCAGGAACAGCAGGCGATGGCGCCGGGCCAGCATGTCTTCGACCGTGCGCGCGTACTCGTGGCGCGCTGCGAAGCGCACCATGGCCTCGGTGAGGCCTGCACCCAACTGGCGCTGCCCGCCATCGAGTGCCTGCACCCGAAAGGCTTCGCTGCCATAGAGGTGATAGCCCGGTGCGGCGCTCAGCGGCGGATGCGCCGAGCCGGTGTCCTCGCCGCCGACCAGGCGCAGCTCGCGCGTCACACCCTCGGGACGGCGTTGCAACAGCCCGGCTTCGGCGCACTGTGCCAGCACGTCTTCAGCCATTGAGCGGTAGGTGGTCCATTTGCCGCCGGTCACACTGACCAGGCCCGAACGGCTGACGCGCACCACATGCTCGCGGCTGATGGTCTTGGTGTCGCTCTCGCCATCACTCGAATCCGGCCGCACCAAGGGACGCAGCCCCACCCAGACGCTGCGCACATCGTCCCGGCCTGGCGCGCGTGTCAGGTAGCGCCCGGCTTCGCCGAGGATGAAGGCCAGCTCTTCGGCGAACGGGGTCGGCTCCAGGCTCAGATCTTCGCGGGGCGTGTCCGTGGTGCCCAGGATGGTCTTGCCCAGCCAGGGCACGGCGAAGAGAACCCGGCCGTCAGCGGTCTTGGGCACCAGCAAGGCATGGTCGGTAGGCAGGAACTCGCGATCCACCACCACATGTACGCCCTGGCTGGGTGCCACCATCGCGGACACGGGGCGCTGCAAGGTCTGCCCGTCCTGGCGGCGCAGCTCATCAACCCAGACACCGGTCGCGTTGACGACGCAACGCGCCTGCACCTTGAAGCTGCGGCCGCTCTCGCGGTCCTGGCAGACCAGGCCGGCTACGCGATTGCCCTCGTGCAGCAGCGAGGTCACCGGGCAGTAGTTGAGCAGCAGCGCCCCCTGCTGTGCAGCAGTACGGGCCAAGGCCAGCGCCAGGCGTGCATCGTCGAACTGACCATCCCAGTAGCGCACGCCGCCATGCAGCCCCTCGCCGCAGACATTGGGCAGCAGGCGCTCGGTCTGAACCCGGTTGAGGAAGTCGGTTGAGCCCAGGCCGGCCTCGCCGGCTAGCGCGTCGTAAAGCTTCAGGCCGATGCCGTAGAAGGGCTTCTGCCAAAAGCTATAGGAAGGCATCACGAAGGGCAGGCGGCTGGCCAGATGCGGCGCATTGGCGAGCAAGGTCGCGCGCTCGTGCAGGGCCTCGCGGACCAGGCCGATATTGCCTTGGGCCAGGTAACGCACGCCCCCATGCACGAGCTTGGTGGCACGCGACGAGGTGCCCTTGGCAAAGTCATGGGACTCCAGCAAGACCACGCTGAAGCCGCGCGCCGCGGCGTCCAGCGCCAGGCCCAGGCCGGTGGCACCGCCCCCGACCACGGCCAGGTCGTACACCTTCGGCTGCGCCAGCCTATCAAGCAAGGCCGCGCGATCAGTCGGGAGCGGGGCGGGATGAGCAACAACAGTCTTCAACATGGTCAGCAATCCAGGCGCCGGTTATCAGGCACCGCCGTCAGCCACCGCACTGCCACGCAGGCGGTTGGGCGCCAGGGCGCCCGCCGAGTCAAGAATGGGATAGGCAATCGAGCACAGGTGCGAATTGATGCGCTTGAGCTCGCTGATGAGGTCCAGATGCAGCGAGCTGGTCTCGATGCTCTGCAAGGTCTTGCCGCTCAGGCGCTCCAGATGCGTGGCGGCATAGGCACGCTCCAGATCGCGAAAGCGCGCCTTCTCCTGCAGCAGCTTGCGCGCATCGCGCTCCGAGCCGTTGAGAAAGACGCTCATGCCCAGGCGCAGGTTGTCCACCAGCCGCGCATGCAGCTCGCAGATCTCGGCCATGCCAGCATCGGAGAAGTTGCGGCCGCGACTGATCTTCTTGTCCTCGATGTCCAGCAGCACGCGCTCGATGATGTCGCCGATCTGCTCCATATTGATCGTGAAGCTGATGATGTCGGTCCAGCGCCGGCTTTCCTCTTCGCCCAAGGCCTCGCGCGAGATCTTGGTCAGGTAGTACTTGATGGCCGAATACAGCTCGTCCACCGTGTCGTCCATCTTGCGCAGCTCTTCGGCCAGGCGCGTGTCGTCGTCCTTGATCACACGCAGCAAGCCCTGCAGCATGGTCTCGACTACATCGGCCTGATGCAAAGCCTCTCGCGCCGCGCAGGAAATCGCCAGTGAGGGCGTGGCGAGCGCCGACGGATCGAGGTGATGCGGGCGGCCTGGCCGAGCGGCACGTTCCGGCACCGGCAAGGCGCGCGCCACCCAGCGCCCGACACGCGGCGTGATGCCCACCATCAGCACGGCCAGCGCCACATTGAAGGCCAGATGCGTCAGCACCACGGCTGACGCTGGATCGACATGCTGGCGCAGCTCGCGCAGCCAGACACCCAGCAAAGGCATGGCCAGCAGCACGCCCATCACTTTGAAGACCAGATTGCCGAGCAGCACCTGACGCACCTCGACCGGGGAGCGGGCG
>NZ_JBILQK010000033.1:0-37997 GCF_044373315.1 Roseateles sp.
TCATAGCTTCCAGGCCTCCTGGCGGTCCAGCGTGGGCAGCGGGTGGCGGCTCTGGCCCAGGCGGGGCAGGCAGTTCAAGAGGCCTTGGGTGTAGGGGTGCTGGGCGTTCTGCAATTCGCTGGCCTTGATTTCTTCCACCACGCGGCCGGCGTACATAACCAGCACGCGGTCGCAGAAGCTGGCCACCAGGCGAAGATCGTGCGAGACGAAGATCAGGCCCATGCCGCGCGCGGCGACCAGCTCATCCATGATCTTCAGCACCTGCAGCTGCACTGTCACATCCAGCGCCGAGGTCGGCTCGTCGGCGATCAGCAGCTGCGGTTCGGCAATCAGCATCATCGCGATCATCACGCGCTGGCCCATGCCACCGGAGACTTCATGCGGGTAGAGCGCGGCCACGCGCTCGGGGTCGCTGATGGCCACGTCGCGCAGCGCCTGCAGCACGCGCTGGTGGGCTTCAGCGCGGCCCAGCTTCTGATGCGCCAATAGCGTTTCGGCGATCTGCGCGCCGATGCGCATCACCGGGTTCAGCGAGTACTTGGGGTCCTGCAGCACCATCGCGATGCTGCGGCCGCGCATCGCACGGCGCTGCTCGGGCGTGGCGCTCAAGAGGTCCTGGCCCTGGAAGGCCAGGCGCTTGGCAGTGATGCGCGCCTCTGGCGCCGTCAGGCCGACGATGGCGCGGCCGGTCTGCGACTTGCCTGAGCCCGATTCGCCCACGATGCCCAGGCGTTCACGGCCCAAGGTGAAGGAGACGCCGCGCACCGCTTCGAAGACGCCGCCGTCGCGGGTGGGGAAGGCGACGCGCAGGTCATCGACTTCCAGAAGTGGAGAGTTATTGCCCTGGCTTGTCATTTGACGCTCTTGGGGTCCAGCGTGTCGCGCAAGCCGTCGCCCAGCAGATTGAAGGCCAGGCTGACGACGAAGATGGCAAGACCTGGCCCCGCGGCCACCCACCACTGGTCCAGCACATAGGCGCGGCCACCGGCGATCATCGCGCCCCACTCGGGGCTGGGCGGTTGCGCGCCCAGGCCCAGAAAGCCCAGGCCGGCGCCGGTCAGGATGATGCCGGCCATGTCCAGCGTGACGCGCACGATCACCGAGGGCAGGCACAGCGGCATGATGTGGCGCAGCACCACGCGGCTGTGCGAGGCGCCGATCAGCTGCACGGCGGCGATGTAGTCGGCGCGGGCAATGGTCAGCGTCTCGGCGCGCGCAATGCGGGCGTAAGGCGGCCAGGAGGTGATGGCAATCGCCAGCACCGCGTTCTCGATGCCCGGACCGAGTGCGGCTACGAAGGCCAGCGCCAGGATCAGGCGCGGAAAGGCCAGAAAGATGTCGGTCACGCGCATCAGCACTGCGTCCAGCCAGGGCGCGCCATGCGCCGAGGCATAGCCGGCCACCGTTCCCACCAGCAGGCCGATCGGGGCGGCCAGCAGCGCCACCAGCACGACGACGAAGAGCGTGATGCGCGAGCCATGGATCAGGCGCGAGAGGATGTCGCGGCCCTGGTCGTCGGTGCCCATCCAATGCGCCGCAGAGGGCTCCAGCAAGCGCGTGGTGCGCAGGTCGCCGACGGTGGGCGAGTAGGGCGCCAGCTGGTTGGCGAACACGGCCACCAGCAACAGGCCCAGCACGATGAGCAGGCCCAGCACCGCCAACCGGTTGCGCGCAAAGCTGCGCCAGCCGGCATAGGCGCGGCCGAGCGCTGCTTGCCGCCGCGATTGCGGCTGCTCGCTCATCAGCCAGTCGTGAAGTGATGCAGAGCGATTCATCGGCTACGAGTCCTTGGGTCCAACAGCCGATACAAGAGATCGGAGAAAAGATTCAGCGCGATGAAGATCGAACCCACCACCAGTGTGCCGCCCAGCACCGCGTTCATATCGGCGTTCTGCAGCGAGTTGGTGATGTACAGGCCTAGGCCGGGCCAGGCGAACACGGTCTCGGTCAGCACCGACCCTTCCAACAGGCCGGCGTAGGACAGCGCGATCACGGTGACCAGCGGCACCATGGCATTGCGTAGCGCATGGCGCCAGATGATGCGGGTCTCCGAGATGCCCTTGGCACGGGCCGCGACGATGTATTCCTGGCTCAGCTCATTGAGCATGAAGGAGCGTGTCATGCGGCTGATGTATGCCAGCGAAAAATAGCCCAGGAGCGCGCCGGGCAGCGCCAGATGCGACAGCGCGTTGCGGAAGGCCTCCCACTCGCCGGCCATCGCCGCATCCAGCAGCAGAAGGCCAGTCACCGGGCTGACGCTGTATTCAAACGCCACATCGATGCGGCCCGGCCCGGCCACCCAGCCGAGCTTGGCGTAGAACAGCACCAGCGCCATCAGGCCCAGCCAGAAGATTGGCACCGAGTAGCCGATCAGGCCCATCACCCGCACCACCTGGTCGGCCAGACCGCCGCGCCGCACCGCGGCCCAGACGCCCAGCGGCACGCCCAGGCCGGCGCCGATGATGATGCCCACGGTGGCCAGTTCAAAGGTGGCGGGGAAGACGCGCCGGATGTCGTCCAGCACCGGGTTGGAGCTCAGCACCGAGGTGCCGAAGTCACCTTCGGCCACCTTGCCCAGGTAGATCGCGAACTGCTCCCACAAGGGCTTGTTGAGGCCCATCTCCTCGCGCACGCGGGCGATCACGTCCTCGCTGGCCCGGTCGCCGACGACGGCCAGCACCGGGTCCACCGGAATCACCCGTCCGATGAAGAAGGTCACCGCCAGCAGGCCCAGATAGGTCAGCGCGATGACGACAAGAAAGCTGCCCAGGGCCTTGGCCCTGGGCTTCTGACGCGACAAGAAAGACACGAGAGGACTAACGCTTCTTGATGTTGAAGACGTAGTTGGTGTCCGAAGTTGTGCCCAGCTTCAGGCCATCGACATTGGCGCGGTAGGCGGCCACATCGGTCTGCTGATAGACCATCACGAAGGGGCTGGTCTTGCGGAACTCGGCCTGGATCTCCTGGTACATCGCGGCGCGCTTCTTGCCGTCGCGCTCCAGCATCGCGGCGTCGGACTTCTTGGTCAGCTCGGGGATGTCCCAGGCATTGCGCCAGGCCAGCGGCTTGGCCTTGGCATCGTCGGCGTTGTCGGGGTTGCGCGCGAAGGTATCGGCATTGGTGTGCGGATCCCAATAGTCGGCGCCCCAGGTGCCGATGTACATGTCGTGGCTGCGGGCGCGGTACTTGGTCAGCGTTTGCTTGCCGTCGCCGGGGATGATCTCAAGCTCGATGCCGGCGCGCTTGGCGGTCTGCTGGAAGCTCTCTGTGATGCCCTGCACCGGCTGCACGGTGCGCATGTCGATGGTGGCCTTGAAGCCGTTCGGGTAGCCGGCCTTGGCCAGCAGGGCCTTGGCCTTGTCGACATCCAGCTTGAAGGGCTTGTCGGTAGCTGCGCCAAGCAGGCCCACCGGCAGGAAGTTCTGGTGGATGCGGCCGATGTGCTGAACCAGGGTGGCACCGATGCCGTCGTAGTCCAGCAGATGCTTCATCGCCTCGCGCACCTCGGGCTTGGCGAATGCCGGGTGCTTCATGTTCATGCTGATGTAGAACACCGTGCCCTTGGCGGTGGTGGTGGTCTTGATGTCTTTGTTGGCTGCCAGGGCGTTGATGTCCTGCGGCGCCAGATTGCGGGCCACATCGATGTCGCCCTTCTCCAACAGCAGGCGCTGGGTGGCGGCTTCCTTCACATGGCGGTAGATCACGCGTGACAGCACGGCCTTGGTGGCGCTTTGATCATTGCGTTCCAGCGCGATGATCTCGTTGGCGCGCCATTCGCGCAGCTTGTAGGGCCCGGAGCCGGCGTAGTTGGTCTTCAGCCATGCATAGCCCATGTCGCCATTGGCTTCCTTGCTGAGTAGCAGCTTCTTGTCCACCACCGAGGCCACATTGGCCGTCAGGCAGTTCAGCACCAGCGTGGGGGCGAAGGACTTTTCAGTCTCCAGCGTCAGCGTCAGCGGCCCCGTGGCCTTGACACGCTGCGCCGCGTTGTCCTTGTTCAGCCCCAGCTGGGTCAGGATGAAGGCCGGCGTCTTGTTGAGCGTCACCGCGCGCTGCAGCGACCAAGCCACGTCTTCGGCGGTGATCGGGTTGCCGGAAGCGAACTTCAAGCCGGGTTTCAGCTCGAAGGTGAAGGTCTTGCCGTCGGCTGAGACAGTCCAGCTCTTGGCGATGTCGCCTACCAGCTCGGAGGGGTTAGCCACGTTCAGGCGCACCAGGCGGTCGTAGGTGTTGCCCATGATCTCGCCGGCCGAGATCTCGAAGGATTCAGCCGGGTCCATCGTGATGATGTCGTCGAAGGCCAGGGCCTGCACCAGGGTGTCCTTGGGCGTGGCCGCCAGCAGCGGGCTGCTAAGGACGCTCAGGCCGAAGGCCAGCGACAGGCTAGACGCCAGCAAGGTGGCGGAGGCGGTGCGACGGGAAATGTGGGATGACATGCTATGAGCTCTCTTCCTCTGCTGATGGTTCTTCGCAGGCTCGCCGCCAGGCACGGACGGGCCTATTGCATTTACCTTGGATTCTTGTCCGGTCGGCTGCTCGCCGACCGGGTGAAAACCAGTAGCGCGTGCGGCTGCCGGATAGCAGAAACGGGGCGGGGCATAGCCTTGGGGAATGGCAGGGGACGACGGAGGTGCGCGGCTGCACCGCCGCGGTGTGAAGGGAGTGCCGACGGGCCTGGCTGGTGCGTGCCGCAGGGTCTGGTGGCGGCTAACATGTGGACGCAGCCACTCAGCGGACTCGTCAGGCCATGGGCATTGAACTCTCCAAGGAACAGCGCCAACAGGCCATCGCGTCGATCGAGCGCTATTTCGAGCAGAACATGGACGGCGAGCGCATCGGCAATGTTGCGGCCGGGGCCTTGCTGGGCTTCTTTCTCGAAGAGCTCGGCCCCAGCCTTTACAACAAGGGCGTGGCCGACGCGCAGGAGCGCCTGCTGATGCGCGCGCAGGAGCTCGACATCGAGATCCACGAGGACGAGTTCCGCTACTGGCCGCGCCAGGGCACGGCACGTGGCGGCGGGCGGCGCTGAAGCGCGCCGAGCCTGCGTAGGGGCTGCTATCGTGCCGGCATGGAGCTGTATCTTCTCTTTGTCCTGATGGCCATGGCCACAGTGCTGAGCCCCGGGCCCGGCGTCGTGATGACGCTGAGCAATGCCTTGCGCTTTGGCCTGCGCGGCACGCTGGGCGGCATCCTGGGCATCGCCTGCGGCGCGCTCCTGGTGGCGGCGCTGTCGGCCACCAGCCTGGGCGTGCTGCTGGCGGCTTCCAGCACCGCCTTCACCGTGATGAAGCTGGTCGGCGCCGCCTATTTGCTGTATCTGGGCATCAAGCTTTGGCGCGCGCCGCCGTTTCGTTTTGATGCCGGCACTGACACGCATGAGGCCAGCCTGAAGCGCCGCTTCATCGAGGGGCTCACGCTGCAGCTGAGCAACCCCAAGGTGATCCTGTTCTTCCTGTCGGTGTTCCCGCAGTTCATCGATCCGCAGCGGCCCTACGCGCTGCAGTTCATAGCACTGGTGCTGACCTATGCGCTGTTGGTGCTGCTGATCCATAGCGGCTATGCGCTGTTCGCCCACCGCGCCAAGGGATGGCTGTCCAGCGAGCGCGGCGGTCGGCTGGTCAATCGCGCCGCCGGTACGACCTTCATTGCCTTCAGCGCGCTGCTGGCGACAGCGCGGCGCTGACACCGGAGCGTCAGCCGTGATGCCAGCGCCGCTGACCTTCGCCCTGCGCTACTTCGCGCTCGTGTTTGCCACCGGCTTCGTGCTCGGCACGGTGCGGGTGCTGCTGGTCGTGCCGCGCCTGGGCGAGCGCTGGGCCGAACTGCTGGAGATGCCGCTGATGGGCCTGGCCATCTGGTGTTGGGCGCGCTGGCTGCTGCGGCGCCAGGTGCTGAGCCGGCTGCAGGCGCTGGCGGCGGGCGGCGTCGCGCTGGCCTTGCTGGTGGGCGCCGAGCTGACGCTGGCCGTGCTGCTGCAGGAGCGCAGCTTGCAGGACTACATCGCCAGCCGCGACCCGGTGTCGGGCACGGCCTATCTGCTGATGCTGCTGCTGTTTGCCCTGATGCCCGTGCTGCTGTGTCACCATGCGCGGGCTGATGATCAAGCCGGAGGATGAAATGTCTGATGCCGTCTGCGCGGGCGCCGTGCTGTTTGCCAAAGACCTGGCCCGGGTGGCCCGCTTCTATGAAGGCGTGCTGGGCATGCGACGCCTGCATGCCGCCGTCGGCCTCGTCGTGCTGGAGTCGCCGCAGATGCAGTTGGTGATCCACGGCATCCCGGCACGCATTGCCGCCGGCATCCAGATCAGTCAGCCGCCAGAACGTCGCAGTGATACTGCGATCAAGCTGTTCTTCCCGGTGGCCAGTCTCAGCGAGGCGCGCGCCAAGGCCGCGGCGCTGGGCGGTCAGCTGGATGCGGCCGACAAGGAGTTCACCGCACGCGGCTTTCGCGCCTGTGACGGCTACGACCCCGAGGGCAATGTGCTGCAACTGCGCGAGCGCGCCTGAGAGCGCGGCGAATGGAGGCAACGATGTCGACCTTGAATCGCCGGCGGCGCTTTCTCGGGCAGTCGCTGGCGGTGCTGGGCAGCACTGCGGCGCTCAGCGCCTGCGGCCGCGCTGGCGAAGGCTATGAGCAGGCCGTCAGCCAGACCTGGCGCCACGCGCAGGCGCTGCCCACTGAGCGCGAGGCGCTGCTGCTCGAGCTGATCCGCTATGCGGCGATGGCGCCTTCCAGCCACAACACGCAGTGCTGGCAGTTCCGCCTGGGCGCGCATTCGCTGACACTGCTGCCGGACCTATCGCGGCGCTGCCCGGTGGTCGATCCGGATGACCATCATCTGTTCGTCTCGCTCGGCTGTGCGGCCGAGAACCTCGCGCAGGCGGCGCTGGCCCATGGCCTGCGGGCAGAGGCGGAGTTCAAGGCAAGCGACGGCGGTGCCCGCATCGAAGTCGCATTGGCACCGACTGCAGCGCAGCGCAGCGCGCTGTTCGAGGCCATCCCGCAGCGGCAGTCCACCCGCGGGCTTTACGACGGGCAAGCGCTCAGCGCCGCCGAGCTGCAGCTGCTGCAGCAGGCCGGCAGCGCGCCCGGCGTACAGCTGCGCCTGCTGACCGAGAAGCCCGCGCTGGAGCAGGTGCTGGAGTTCGTGGTGCAGGGCAATACCGTGCAGATGCGCGATGCCGGCTTTGTTGATGAGCTCAAGGCGTGGTTGCGCTTCAGCGATGCCGAGGCACTGGCGCTGCGCGACGGACTGTTCGCGCGCAGCTCGGGCAACCCGGCGGTGCCACGCTGGCTGGGCAGCCGTCTGTTCAGCCTGTTCTTCACCGAAAAGGCCGAAAACGACAAGTACGCGGCGCATGTGCGCAGCTCGGCCGGCATTGCGGTGTTTTCCACCGAGTCGGACGACGCCGCGCACTGGGTGCAGGCTGGCCGTGCTTTCGAGCGCTTTGCGCTGCAGGCCACGGCGCTGGGTGTGCGCACTGCGCACCTGAATCAGCCGGTGGAGGTTCCGGCGTTGCGCAGCGAGTTCTCGCGCTGGCTGGGCCTGAGCGGCGGGCGGCCCGATCTGGTGATCCGTTTCGGCCGTGGGCCGCTGATGCCGCCGTCGCTGCGCCGGCCTGTCTCTTCGCTGATGGTTCCGTCCTGAGTCCCGGCGTCCATCACGGGCTTGAGTGATGGATGTCACTCAGCTTGTGCATGAGGCGCGCCGCCTTGCCGCACATCCGCCCTTGCGTTCGGGCGCTGGCGCGAAGAATCCATTGCATCGCCACTCAACAGACCAGGCCATGCAAGTCAGACCCACTACCCCCTCGATTCACAGTCCGGCTCCGCCGGCCCGGCCGACCGCTGCCGCGCCGGCAGGCAGCGCTGTGCCCGCCTTCAGCGATCTGCTGAAAAGCGCCCGGACGCCGGAGGCACAGCCTGCAGCCGGCACGCCGGGCGCAGCAAGCGTGCAGAGCACGCCGCCCAGCCGGGCCGCAGCCACAACGCCCGAGCGCTGATTCCCGCACCGGCGTCACGCCGGTCATGCAGCGGCCGCCACGGCCGCCTTCAGGAGCGATTCATGAGTCTATTGAACAGTGCCGTTGGCATCGCCAACGGTGGCCCGTCAACGCTGTCTGTCACTGCTGCCGCGCTGGCGCCAAGTTCAGGTGAACGCAGCAGCGTAAGGTCAGCCAGCGATGCCCGGCCGCTCTGCGCGGCGACCGATGGCGGCGAGCTCAGCATCGAGCTGCCTGCCTACGGGGTACGTGCCAGCTTCAGCCCGCGCAGCCTGGAAGCGCTGCAGCAGGCCGCCCACAGCGTGGCCAGCGAGGCCGGCGAGTTGGTCGAACAGATCGGCGACAGCGCGGTGGAGATCATCGAGTCCGCGCAGGCTCTGGTGCAAGGCGTGGCGGAGAGCGTCAGCGAAAGCGCCCAGGCCTTGATGGCTGGCGGCGAGGCCGCGCAATCCGGCGTTCAGCAGCTGGCGCGTGAAGCCGAGACCCTGGTCTCGCAGGGCCTGTCCAAGGCGGGCGATGCAGCCGGGGCGGCGCTGGGCTACGGCGCCGTCGCCACGCTGGCCGGCCAGGCGCTGCTCAGCGCCATGGCCTGAGGGGCGGTAGATGACACCGCATTGCTTGCGCGCCTCGTCGATGCTAATGCTGGCGGCTTCGATGAGCGGCTGCGCCATCGTTAGCTCGGCCCCGACCTGGGAGCTGATCAAGGCGGGTGGCAGCGCCACATCGACCGCGTTGAGCCAGCGGCCGGGCCGCGCGCAGAACACCGTTCACCACGGCGATGCGCCGGTGCGCGAGCTCTGCATCGCCTTCAACCGCCAGGCGCCCGCGCCGGACCTTGTGCCTGCGCTGCAGGCTGAGCTGCGCCAGCAAGGCGTCAGCAGCCGCGTCTACGAGGCCGGCATCGAGCCTGCCGCCTGCCGCCACTGGCTGCGCTACACGGCCAGCGTCGATTGGGGCGTGCCGCCGCTGGGCAAGCATTACCAGCCCTTTCTAAGCAGCGCGGCGCTGAGCCTGCACAAGGCCGACGGCCGCCTGCTGGCCAGCAGCAGCTACGCGGTGGATGAGCAGTTCGGCCTGAGCCGCTGGGCAAGTACGCGCGCCAAGGTGGCCGCGGTCGTCAAGGCGCTGATCACCGGATTCGAAAGCTAGGAGGAGGGGGACATGATGATTCGCCACAAGAACCCGTCTGGGCGGCGCACATTGGCGCGCACGTTTGTGCCGCTGGCCCTGCTGTGTCTGCTGCTGGGGGCCTGCGCCAGCGCGCCGCCGAGCCTGGTGCAGGGGGCGCTGCGCGCGCCGCAGGCGGCCCAGCCCATGTATCTGGAGCGACCCACCAACGGCGCGATCTACCAGGCGCACCTGCCCACCGCCTCGCTGTTCTCCAGCGAGCGGCGGCCTCAGGCCATCGGCGACACGCTGAAGGTCGACATCAGCGAATCCTTCAAGGCCGCGCAGCGCCAGAGCACCGACACCAGCCGTGACAACAAGCTGGCCGTCAAGGGGCCGGGTGCCGGCCGCAAGTCTGGCGGTCTGCTTGAATCGCTATGGAACGCCGATGCGAGCGCGGCCGGCAGCGATGCATTCAAGGGCGCCGGCACAGCCGAGGCGTCGAGCAGCTTCAACGGCCAGATCGCGGTGAGCGTGATCAATGTGCTACCCAACGGTCATTTGCTGGTCGCGGGTGAGCGCAGCACGCGGCTCAATGGCGGCGGCACGACCTTGCGCTTCTCGGGCCTGGTAGATCCGCGCGACATCGGCCCGGGCAATCTGGTCAGCTCGGCCAACGTGGTCAACGCGCTGCTGGAGAGCGCAGGCCAGGGCGAGGTCTCCGAGGCGGCGCAGCGCAGCTGGTTGCAGCGCGTGCTGACGCGCAGTCTGACCGTGTGGTGACAGGGCAGTGCGCCGGCGCTGTCAACGCGCTTTGCGCCCTGTGCGGCGGCGCTTATCGAGCCATCGCATCAATCGACGCGCCCCTACAAGAAGGGATCGAGCGCCCGGCACAGGGCGCCGGCTGGCCCTGCGCGAGACAAACAACCAAGAGCAAGCAAACGAGGGAAACCCGATGAAATCCCCAGAGGGAGAAGACCGCAAGCCTGAACAGCAAAGCGGCGACGTTCAATGGCTGAAGGCCGCCGATGTGCGCAGCTACCGCCGCGGCCAGACCATCGTGAAGACCGGCAGCGAACTGGCCGAGTGGGTGGCCATCAGCCAGGGTGCGGCCTGCCTGGTGTCCAAGGTGGCCACCGACACGCGTGTGGCGGTGGCGGCGCTGTGGCTGGGCGATGTGATCGGCTGGGGCTCGCCGCTGGGCAAGCTGGCCTCGCGCTACGACGTCACCGCGCTGGTCGATGTCACGACGATCAGTATTCCCCTGGGCCGTGTGCCACCGCCCGATCCGCACCGGCCCAGCGATACCGCCCAGCTGTGTGAAGCTACCGAGGCGCGGCTGCAGGATCAGATCACGATGCGCCTGGCAGGCAACGGCCTGCAGCGCTTGGTCAGCGTGCTGGCCACGCTGGCCACAGCGCTGACCTCGGACAACCCAGAGGCGCAGCAGGCCGGCAGCTTCGCTCTGCCGATCTCGCAGGCCTGCATCGGCGATCTGTCCGGGCTGTCACGCCGCCAGGCCTGGATCCTGTTGGGACAGCTGGCCGAGCAGGGTTGGCTGCGCACATCCAAGACCAAGCTGACGCTGGAAGGGCTGGGTTCCTGGCTGGGCTTGATGGGCGAAGTCGAACGGACGGGGCTGGACTGCATCGCCAGCGCCGAGCAATGCGCGGCCACCCTGGCGCGGCTGGCCAGGCCGGGGCGCTGAGCGGGGAAGGCCGCTGGCCGGCCGACACCTGCCCTAGCCGCCCCAGACCTGGCGCGCCACCTGCGCCATATGGCCGCCCATCACGCCGGCCGCTTCGGCGGCGCTGAAGCCGGCGCGGCGCAGTGCGGTCTCGATCTCGCCCCAGGTCTCGACCGGTGCATAGCGGATCTGCGTCAGACCCTGGCCGTAGCCGGCCGAAGCCGGCCACCAGTAGGCCCGGTCCAGGCCACTGGGCGGATCGTCGTCCAGCCCAGGCTCGGAGAAGCACACATCCAGCCCCAGGCCGACATGGGCCGCGCCGACGAGATCGGCCACATAGGCCGCATGGCGGGCCAGGTCGTCGGCCGCGGGCTGCTCGCTGGCCAGAAAGGCCGAGATGCCGTTGATGCAGACCACACCGCCGGTGGCGGCGCAGGCCTGGATCTGTTCATCCGTGATGTTGCGCCCATGCTCGACCAGCGCCGCCGGATTGGCATGGCTGAAGATCACCGGCGCGCTCGACGCGGCCATGATGTCCAGCGTGCTGCGCCGCCCGGTGTGCGAGCAGTCCATCAGCAGGCCGGCTGCGTTGACCGCTTCGACCATGCGCCGGCCGAGCGTCGTCAGGCCCTGTTCGCTGTCGTGGCAGCCGCCGGCCACGCTGTTGTTGCGGTTGTAGGCTAAGTGGATCTGCTTGACCCCCAGCGAGCGGTACAGCGCCACCATCTCGGGGCGCTCCAGCAGCGGTAGCGCGCCCTCCAGGTCGAAGCCGATGGCCAGCACGCCCGCGGCGCGCGCTGCCTCGATCTCGGCCACCGTGCCCACCAGCGCATAGCGCTCGGGCTCGGCGCCTAGGCGGGCGCGAAAGCCGGCGATCACCGCCATCACCTGCTCGACAGGGTTCATGTCCATGCCGACGTTGATGGACACATAGTCCACGCCCTGGGCCGCATAGCGCTGCAGCGGCGCGAAGCTGGCGTCGGGGTGCAGCGGCAGGCAGGCGTGGGCGTCCCAGCGCAGCGGCCGAGTCACTTTCGGCGGCGGGGTCAGGTCTTGTGTCATGCCCGGATTGTGGCGCGGCTGTGCAGCAGGGCCTGGGCCAGCTTGAGGCCGCTGAGCCAGGCGCCCTCGACCTTGCCGCCATGCAGCCAGTCGCCGCATAGGCCCAGCCCGGACTCGGCCTGCCAGGAAAAGCCGATGTCCAGCGCGGGCGCGCTGTCGGCATAGCGCCAGCGGTGCGCGCTCCAGCTCTGCGGCGCCGGCCCGCCATGCTCGGCAAAGGCCTGCAGCATCAACGCGGCCACCTGCTCGGGCGCATGCTCCAGATGCGCTTCGCTCCACTCGGCCTCGGCATGCAGCAGCCAGGTCTCGGCGCCGCTGCGGCCGGGCTTGCTGCTGTCGCGCGCAATCCAGCGCAAGGGGCCGCGGTTGACGAAGGCGGCCTCGAAGGGCAGGTCCACCGGTGCCTCGTACTGCAGCATCAGCGCCCAGCAGCCGCGCATGCGTGCCTGGGTGGAGAGCTCGGCCAGTGCTGGTGCATGTGGGGCCAGCAGCGGCGCGGCCTGCGGCGCCGGCAGCGCCAGCAGCGCGGCGCTGAAGGGCTGGGCCAGCCAGCCCTGCTCAGCGCTCTGCAGCTGCCAGGCGCCAGTGCTGTCGCGGCGCAGCGCTGTAACCGTCGATTGCAGTGCCAGCGGCAGCTGATCGGCCAGCCAGCGCGCCGGCGCCGTCATCTGCGGCAGGCCGACGAAGCGCTGGATGCTGGCGTCCGGATGGTGCGTGCCCAGGCCTCCCAGCACTGCAAGGCGCGGTGCCCAGGGCGCGGCCACGCCGGCCGCCTGCCAGCGTGACAGCTCTGCGCGAAAGCGCGGATCGCGGGCGGTGAAGTATTGCGCGCCATGGTCGCAGGCCCAGCCTTCGGCGCGGCGTGTGCTCATGCGACCAGCCGGGCCGCGGCTCTTGTCGAACAGCTGCACGGCCACGCCGGCCTGTTGCAGGGCTGTGGCACAGCTGAGACCGGCGAGGCCGGCGCCGATCAGGGCCACGGGGGCTTGGGGGTGCATGGCTGCGGTGAGTGCGAACGGGAAAACCATTGTGCCCACCCTGGGGCGGAGGAAGCTCGCGCGGCGCGCATGGCCGCGCGCGGCACGGGCTCAATCCAGCGCTGCCGCGCGGGCGAATCCGCGCTCGGCTAAGGTGCGGGCATGAATGCCGTGCATCCCAAGAAACTGCTGTTGAGCAAATGGACGGCGGCCCAGCCTGTCGAGCGGGAAAAACACTTCCTGGTAGCGGCCCTGGTGCTGCCTGAGGAACAGGGCGCGCCGCTGGAATGGGTCGAGATCGAGGCGGTGCATTCGGGCCGCAGCCGGCGTATCCGCTGGCGCGAGTTGCGCGACAGCAGCCAATGGCGCCAGGGCTGGCTCTGACGCGGCTCAGCTGCCTTCGCCGCCCAACGCGCGCAGCTTGTCCAGCCACTTCTGGCGCTGGGCTTCGTCCATGCCTTCGATCATGCCGATCAGGGTCTCGCGGATCGGTGCGATGCCGACGAAGCCGAGGATGTTGCGCTCCAGGGACTTGAGGCTGTGGGCACGGTAGAAGTAGCGGTACACCAGCGCCGGCATGCCCATCGTGACGACCACGCGGGCTGAGCGTCCTCTCAGGGCCTTGTGGGCCAAGGGGTTGCCGCCCTCGGAGTTGAAGGCAAAGCCGGGCCGCGCCACCTGCTCCAGGAAGCCCTTCAGCAGGGCCGGCATCTCACCGAGCCAGAGCGGGAAGAAGATCACCACGTGCTCGCACCAGCCGATGGCCTGTTGGGCTTCGAGCAGCGAGGCCGGCAGCAGGCCGTGCTCCCAATCCTGCTTGCTGCGCAGCAGCGGAAAGTCCAGCCAGGCCACATCGACCTGGCGCAACTCGTGCCCCTCGGCCAAGGCACCTGCGGCATAGGACTCGGCCAGTGCGTGGCAGAAGTGCGGGGCTGTGCTGTCGGGGTGCCCTTGAAGGATCAGGATCCGCTTGCCTTTTGTCGCCATGCAGAGCTCCAGAGTTCGGATCCCAGTCTGCACTTCCAGCAGCTGAAACCCATGACTTGGCGCAGTGTCGATGCAGAGTCACCGCTGGGACGTCACGCAATGAGGGGACTTGCCCCTCCGACTAAGGAGCGATGTCGACGCGCAGCTGCAACTCGCGCAGGACGCCGGATTCAGCGTCGCGGGTGGACAAGGTGCCGCGCTGCTGCGTCTGCAGGCTGCCGCCGCTGCGCGCCACAGTGAGCCACTCGCCGAGTGGCAGCTGCACCGTGCTCAGCAGCAGGGTTTGCTGACGGGGAGTGGCTGGGTCGGTGGCGGCCTGGTCCAGCTGGGTGCGCAACTCCACCGTCACGGGCTGGCGTGCGCCAGGCCAGCGTGGGCTGACGCTGACGCTGCGCGTCTGGGTTGACAGTCCGCTGCGCGGAACGGCGTAGACCTTGGCGCTGCTAGCCGGGCTGCCCCTCGTGGTGGCCGCGGCGTCGATGCCGTAGTCCAGCCATTGCACCGGCGTCATTTCGCTCAGCTGCACGCTGGCGCTGGAACCGTTGAGCACCAGCAGGCGCGGCATGGCCTGCATCTCGGACGCCTGGCGGCCGGTGCTGATCACGACCTGACCCCGTGGCGAGACCGAGCCTGCAGTGCCCACCACCACCGCCCCGTCGCGCACGCCGGCCACGGCGGCGGCACTGACCTGGGTCTCCACCCAGCGCAGCTCCACCCACAGATTCTTGCGTGGCAGGGCCTGCGACCAGGCCTGGGCGCACAGGCTGAACAGCAGGACAAGCAGGGTGGTCAGCGAACGCATGATGGTTCAAGCATACGCCTGTGCGCCTCAGCCTATCGACCGGCCCACATGGTCTGCGTTCAGCGCAGGCCATTGGCCGCCCGGCAGCGCTGGATGTCGCAGGCCGTGGGCAGTTGGGATCGGTACTCGACATGGGCTTTCAGCGCGGCCGGGTCGCGCAGGCTGCAGCGCGTGCCCTTGCCGTCGTCGTAATAGGACATCACATCGACGCAGCGCCGCGAGTGCGCGATCAGGCCGAGGAAATGGCCCATCTCGTGGGCCACGGTCATCTGCAGCGTCTCGATGGCCGGGTGGCGCGGGTTGCGCTGGCGCAGCAAGGCGAACATCGCAGGGCTCAGATTGAGTGTGCGCTGCGTCAGGTTGGCGGCCGCGAAGTTGCCGCGCACGGCGGCATCGTCCCACTGCACCCGCACCAGGCCTTGTGCCGGATCGGGTTTGTGTGTGCGCGCCTGCGTGTCGTCCATCACCTGCACCGGCAGGCCGCAGGGCGCCCAGGCTTGCGCGGCGCGCTGCAGCACCGCCTGCACCTGCGCTGCGCTGAACCAGTCCGGCGCGCCGGCATGTGCGTAGACAAACAGCCAGGCGCGATGCGGCGAGGGCGCATCGCGGCCATCGTTCCAGGTCTGCACTTCACCCGGCAGGCACTGGGCAATTTCCTGCGCGCGGGTATCGCTAAAGGCAAGCGCTGGCGCGGCCGGCAGCGCCAGCAGCAGGGACAGGGCCGTTGCGGCGAAACGCCAGCTCATCGCGCGCGCCAGGGCCGCAGCGGCCACAGCAGGTTCAAGGCCAGGCCGCTGAGCACCAGCGCAGCGGCGCCCAGCTTCCAGGCCGGCAGGCTCTCACCCAGCCACCAGGCGGCGGTGCTCATGCCGAACACCGGCACCAGCAGGGCCAGCGGCACGATCTGGTTGGTGGGGTGGCGCGACAGCAGCCAGCCCCAGACGCCATAGCCGAACAAGGTGTTGCCCAGTGCCTGCCAGACCAGCGCGCCCCAGGCCACCGGGCCGGCGCTGGCCAGGCCTTCAGCGATGCGCGCCGGGCCTTCAAAGACCAGCGACAGCAGCAGCAGCGGTGGCGCGGCGAAGGCCGAGCTCCACACCACATAGGCCAGCATGTTCACGCGGCCGGCACGCTTGCCTACGATATTGCCGCTGGCCCAGCTGAAAGCCGCCAGCAGCACCATCGCCAGGCCCAGCACCGTGGTGTGCGCATCGGTGTGTACGCCGATCACCGCCAGGCCCGAGGCGGCCAGCAGCAGGGCCAGCCATTGAAAGGGCTGCGGCGTCTCATGGCTAAGCCGCATGGCCAGCAGCAGCGTGAAGAAAACCTGGGTCTGGATCACCAGCGAGGCCAGGCCGGGCGAGATCTGCGAGCCCATCGCCAGATAGAGCAGGCCGAACTGGCCGACACCCACCAGCGCGCCATAGGCCGCCAGATTGCGCCAGGGCACCGCCGGCCGCGGCAGGAAGAAGATGGCCGGCAGCACCGCCAGCGCAAAGCGCAGCGCGGCGAACAGCAGGGGCGGAAAGGCGTTGAGCCCGAGCCGGATGATGACGAAGTTGCTGCCCCAGATCGAGACCACGGCCAGGGCCAGCAGCACGTGGCGAAGGGGAAGGGCGGCGGGCTGTGTGAGGCTCATGCGGTGGTTGGCAGCAGCAGGCGGAGGCTGCAAAGGCAGTGTGCAGCCATGGTAGCTGCCGGGCGGCCCAGCCCATCGGGCTCAGCGGCTGCTTGCCTTCAGATGGCCCAGCGGCAGCGCGCCGCCGGCCTTGACCTCGCCCAGCGAGAAGCTGGTGTGGATGTCCTTCACATTGGGCAGGTTCAGCAGGGTGTCGATCGAGAAGCGGCTGAAGGCATCCAGGTCGGTGGCCATCACCAGCAACTCGAAGGTGCCGGCGCCCGAGATGTAGTGGCAGGAGATCACCTCGGGCAGTTGGCGGATCGCGTCTTCCAGCACCTTGGTGTGGGCGCCGGTGTTGCGGTCAGCGTCCAGACGCACGAAGGCCAGCACCCCCAGGCCGACCTTGCGGCGGTCGATCTCGGCGCGGTAGCCGGTGATGTACCCCAGATCTTCCAGCCAGCGTACACGCCGCCAGGTGGGCGCCGGCGACAGGCCGATGCGCGTGGCCAGCTCGGCATTTGACAGGCGCGCGTCGCGCTGCAGCTCCGCGAGGATGGCGATGTGATAGCGGTCCAGTGCATCGCCCTGCGGGCCGCTGGCGGCCGCCTCGTCGTCGAATTCCGGGGCCGGCGGCGGTTGGTCGACGGCTCTCGTGGTTTGCCCTGATTTTGGATTTCTTGAGGCCAAAGCGAACTCCTTGGGGCGTTTTCGGAAAGATTATTGCTCAACAGGCTGTTTCTCCGCCTGAATTAGAAAGCACCGATCGCGCCGCTTTCTCTACACTCGCGGCACCCCCAATTGAGGCAAACATGCCAAGATCGCCGGCAGGCCGCTTGCCACAAGCAGGACAGGCCCGGTTCGAGCGTCACCCAGCCCTTACAACGGAGACACCCGCCCCATGAACGCCCCTCTGCCCGAACACATCCTGCGCGCACTGGAAAAGGTCACGCTGGACGACAAGTACGCGCTGGACCATGGCCGCGCCTTCATGAGTGGTGTGCAGGCGCTGGTGCGCCTGCCGATGCTGCAGCGCACGCGAGATGCGATCGCCGGCCTCAACACTGCCGGCTTCATCAGCGGCTACCGCGGCTCGCCGCTGGGCGGCTATGACCAGATGCTGATGCAGGCCAAGAAGCATCTGGCGGCACAGAACATCGTGTTCCAGCCCGGCGTGAATGAGGAGCTCGGCGCCACCGCGGTGTGGGGCACGCAGCAGCTGGACCTGTTCCCCGAGAAGAACAAGTTCGATGGCGTGTTCGGCATGTGGTACGGCAAGGGGCCAGGTGTTGACCGCTGCATCGACGTTTTCAAGCACGCGAACATGGCCGGCACGTCCAGGCACGGCGGCGTGATCGCGGTGGCCGGCGACGACCATATCGCCAAGAGCTCCACCGCCGCGCACCAGAGCGACCACGTCTTCAAGGCGGTCGGCTTCCCGGTGTTTTTCCCGACCAGCGTGCAGGACATCCTGGACATGGGTCTGCATGCATTCGCGATGAGCCGTTTCTCTGGCCTGTGGTCGGGCATGAAGACGATCCAGGAGATCGTCGAGTCCTCGGCCAGCGTCAGCGTGGACCCGGACCGCGTCAACATCTTGCTGCCCGAAGACTTCCAGATGCCTGCGGGCGGCCTGCACATCCGCTGGCCTGACGCGCCGCTGGAGCAGGAAGCGCGGCTGATGGACTACAAGTGGTACGCGGCCCTGGCCTATGTGCGCGCCAACAAGCTGAACCACAACGTGGTGGCCACGCCGCACGACCGCTTCGGCATCATCGCCAGCGGCAAGGCCTGGAACGACACCCGCCAGGCCCTGCACGACCTCGGCCTGGATGACGACACCTGTCGGCGCCTGGGCATCCGGCTGCACAAGGTCAATGTGGTGTGGCCGCTGGAGGCCACCATCACGCGCGATTTCGCCACCGGACTGCAGGAGATCCTGGTGGTCGAGGAAAAGCGCCAGATGATCGAGTACCAGCTCAAGGAAGAGCTGTACAACTGGCGCCCCGATGTGCGCCCCAATGTGCTGGGCAAGTTCGACGAGGTCGAGGGCGACAACACCGGCGGCGAGTGGAACCAGGCCAACCCCAGCCAGAACTGGCTGCTGCGCCCGCAGGCCGACCTGACGCCGGCCATCATCGCCCGCGCTATCGCCAAGCGCCTGAAGAAGCTGGGCGTGGATGCCGATGTGCAGGCGCGCCTGGATGCCCGCGTGGCGCTGATCGAGTCCAAGGAAGCCGCGCTGAAGAGCGAAGAGAAGACCGCCGGCGGCGCCGATCGCACGCCATGGTTCTGCAGCGGCTGCCCGCACAACACCAGCACCCGCGTCCCGGAAGGCTCGCGCGCAGTGGCCGGCATCGGCTGCCACTACATGGTCAGCTGGATGCCGGGCCGCAACACCGCCACCTTCACGCAGATGGGCGGCGAGGGCGTGCCCTGGGTGGGCCAGCAACCTTTCACCACCGAGAGCCACATTTTCGCGAACCTGGGCGACGGCACCTACTTCCACAGCGGCCTGTTGGCGATCCGCCAGAGCATCGCCGCGGGCGTGAACATCACCTACAAGATCCTCTACAACGACGCGGTCGCGATGACCGGCGGCCAGCAGGTGGGCGAGCGCGCTGAAGGCCACACGGTGCTGCAGATCATGCAGAGCGTCACCGCCGAGGGCGTCAAGAAGCTGGTGATCGTCACCGACGAGCCGGAGAAGTACAACGGCGTGTCGCTGCTGTCGGGCGTGACGGTGCACCACCGCGACGAGCTGGATGCGATCCAGCGCCAGTTCCGCGAGATCGCCGGCACCACGGTGATCATCTATGACCAGACCTGTGCCACCGAGAAGCGCCGCCGCCGCAAGCGCGGCAAGCTGGTCGATCCGGCCAAGCGCGCCTTCATCAACGAGCTGGTCTGCGAGGGCTGTGGCGATTGCTCGGTGCAGAGCAACTGCCTGTCGGTCGAGCCGCTGGAGACCGACTTCGGCCGCAAGCGCCGCATCAACCAGAACAGCTGCAACAAGGACTACAGCTGCGTGAAGGGCTTCTGCCCGAGCTTCGTCACCATCGAAGGCGGCCAGCTGAAGAAGCCCAAGAAGGACAAGTCACTCAACCCCTTCGACGCCAGCCTGCCGGCGCTGCCGCAGCCGCTGATCCCCAATCCGGAGAAGGCCTGGGGTATCGTGGTGGCCGGCGTCGGCGGCACCGGCGTCATCACCATCGGCCAGCTGCTGGGCATGGCTGCGCACCTGGAAGGCAAGGGCGTGATCACGCAGGACGCGGCCGGTCTGGCGCAGAAGGGCGGCGCCACCTGGAGCCATATTCAGATCGCCAACGACGAGTCGGCCATCCACTGCACCAAGGTCGGCACGGCCGAGGCGGATCTGGTGATCGCCTGCGACGCCATCGTGGCCGCAAACAAGACCACGCTGGCGGTGATGCGCGAGGGCCGCAGCTATGTGGCGCTCAATACCCATGGCTCGCCGACCGCCAGCCTGGTCAACGATGCCAACTGGAGCTTCCCCGGCGCGGCCTGCGAGAGCGCCGTGGTCAAGGCGGTGGGCCCGGCGCATCTGGGCGCCTTCGATGCCGAAGAGGTGTCGGTCAAGCTGCTGGGTGATTCGCTCTACACCAACCCGTTGATGCTGGGCTACGCCTGGCAGCAGGGCCGCGTGCCGCTGTCCTTTGCGGCCCTGATGCGGGCGATCGAGCTCAACGGCGTGCAGATCGACAACAACAAGGCCGCATTCGAGTGGGGCCGTCGCTGCGCGCATGATCTGGTCGCAGTGCAGGCGCTGTATGCGACGCGCCAGGTCATCAACATCGTCAAGCGTCCGGGCTTGGATGAGCTTGTCGCCAAGCGCGTCGAGTTCCTGACCGGCTACCAGAACGCGGCCTACGCTCAGACCTACCAGAGCTTTGTCGAGAAGGTGCGCGCCGCCGAAGCACCGCTGAACTCGACCCGCCTGGCCGAGGCTGTGGCGCGTTACCTGTTCAAGCTGATGGCCTACAAGGACGAGTACGAAGTGGCGCGCCTGCACACCGATCCGCAGTTCGTGCAGCAGATCGCCTCGCAGTTCGAGGGTGACTACAAGATCGTCCACCACCTCGCGCCGCCTCTGCTGTCCAAGAAGGACGACAAGGGCCACCTGATCAAGCGCCAGTTCGGCGCCTGGGTGCGCCCCGCCTTCGGCTTGCTGGCCAAGCTTAAGGGTCTGCGCGGCACGGCCTTCGACATCTTCGGCCACACCGAAGAGCGCAAGATGGAGCGCGCGCTGATCGCCGACTACCGCGCCAGCATCGATGCCTTGCTGGGCAAGGGGCTGACGGCCGAGCGTCTGGCGCTGGCCGTCGAGATCGCCCGCATCCCCGAGGACATCCGCGGCTACGGCCATGTGAAGGAGCGCCACGTCAAGGCGGCACGTGCCAAGTGGGAGCGCCTGATGTCGGGTCTGTGACACCCTGAGATGCGCTAGCTATGATGCCGCCATGCGGTCGCTACGTCCGATTCTTCTGCTGTCGATGTGCCTCAGCGCCGGCGCATGGGCGCAGAACAGCGCAGCGGCCCAGCCGGTGGTGCGGGCCTGTGGCCACCCGGCCGCATCCCCCATGAGCTGGGATCAGGACGGGCGTCTGAGCGGCGTTTGTGTGGACGCCGCACGGCGCGCCTTCTCCGCGGTGGGGCTGGCCTTGCAGGTGGAGGCGCCAGTGCCCTGGGCCCGTTGCCTGCGCATGGTCGAGACCGGTGAGGTTGACGTCAATCTGTGCGGCTTTGTGAACGAAAAGCGGCTTGAGCACGCGGTGATGGTGGAACCCGCGATCGGCAACAACGAAGCGGTGCTGATCGTGCGCCGCGACAGCACGCTGGTCTACAAGTCCAGGGCTGACCTGGACGGGCTGCGCATCGGCATGGGGCGTGGGGTCAGCTTCGGCGCGGAATTCGACACCTATCTGGCCCAGCATGCCCAGCTCGACGTGGCACTCAGCGAAACACACAATCTGCAGAAGCTGTTGCTGGACCGGCTCGACGCGGTGATCACCGCCCGACTTGCTGGGCAGCAACTGATTCGCAACATGGGCTGCGAGTCACAACTGCGGGTGCTGGCCGGCAAGGTGGTTGAAGGCCCGCTGTTCATGCAGATGTCCAAGCGTTCCAAGCACCTCGGCGTGCTGCCGCAGCTGACAGCTTTCATGAAGCAGCCGGCCCAGATCGACTGGCTGCAGGGCCAGCAGGCTCGCGTCGAAGCGACCTATGCCCGGCTGTATCCACCGGCGCAGACCAAGCTCTGCGAACGGTGAAGCTGCAGCGGGTCTGAACTGCGGCAACCAGGAGACAAGAAAGCCCGCGCACTGCGCAGGCTTTCTCTTGGCGGTGTGTCAATCCGGCATCAGCGCCCGTACAGCACCTCCGGCAGCCACAGGCCGATGGCGGGGAACATGTAGAGCAGCACGATTGCCACCACCTGGATGCCCATGAAGGGCAGCATGCCGGCAAAGATCTGGTTCAGCGTCACATGTTTGGGCGCCACGCCCTTCAGATAGAAGGCCGCCATCGCCACCGGTGGGCTCAGAAAGGCGGTCTGCAGGTTCAGCGCCACCAGCAGGCCGAAGAACAGCGGGTCGACGCCGAAGTTGTCCAGCAGCGGAATGAAGATGGGCATGAAGATCACAATGATCTCGGTCCACTCCAGTGGCCAGCCGAGGATGAAGATGATCACCTGACTGAGGATCAGGAACTCGGTCTTCGTCAGGTTCATGCTCAGCACCCAGGTCTCCACCAGCTCCTGGCCGCCCAGCAGCGCGAAGGCAGCCGAGAAGATCGCCGAGCCGACGAACAACCAGCACACCATGGCGCTGGTCTTGGCGGTGAGGAACACACTCTCCTTCACCACCTCGAAGGTCAGCTGCTTGTAGGCCACCGCGAGCAGGAAACCGCCAAGGGCGCCGACGGCCGCCGCCTCGGTGGGCGTGGCCAGACCCAACACGATGGAGCCAAGCACGGACAGGATGAGCACCAGCAGCGGGAAGAAGCTGGACAGCAGCATCTTGAAGATCTCCAGCCGCGCGAAGCTGAGGATGGCGTAGAAGGCCAGCAGCGCCGCGCCGCCGACGCCCAGGCCGATCCAGTAGCCCATCGGTGCCGGCACACGTTCGCCGGGTGCCGCGCCGGCGGCCGAGGCTGCGGACGGTGGCACTGCCAGCTCGGGCGTGGCCGCCGGCTCGCTTGCAGCCGCATCGGCGCCGATCTCCTTGAGCTCGCCTTCCTCGGCGGCGTCGCTGGCCGCATCGCCCGGCGGCTCGGCCAGATCACTGCCGGCCGGTTCGGCCAGGCCACTTTCAGCGGGTTCCGCACTCTCGGCGCCCATCTCGGTCATGGTGCTGGCGGGATCCTCGACCGGCAGCGGCTGGGTCACGCTGTTGTAGCTGGCCAGCGCCACCGCCGCGTACAGGATGGCGGGCAGCAGTGCGATGCCGAGTTGCTTGAGCAGGTAGCTGGCAGCGACACCGTGGTTGCGTTTGCCCTTGAGTGCGTTGATCAGCACCGGTACTGCACGCTTGACCTGATCCGCGCCCACTTTCAGCAGCGGCTCGGGAAGGGGCACGAGGCGTTGTTCGGCCGTCAGCGGCGGTGCCATATCGGGCCGGATCTTCGCCAGGATGATGACGTAGATGATGTACAGGCCGGCCAGCATGAGGCCAGGGAAGAAGGCGCCGGCGTAGAGCTGCACCACCGACACGCCAGCCGTGGCGCCATAGACGATCAGCATCACCGACGGTGGGATCAGGATGCCGAGGCAGCCGCCCGCGGTGATGGCGCCGGCCGACATGCGCACGTCGTAGCCGCCCTTGAGCATCTGCGGCAGCGCCAGCAGGCCCATCAGCGTGACGACCGCGCCGACGATGCCGGTGGCGGTCGCGAACACTGCGCAGGTCACCAAGGTGGCCACCGCCAGCGAGCCCGGCACGCGGGCCAGGGCGAGGTGCAGGCTGCGGAACAGCTTCTCGATCAGATTGGCCCGCTCGACCAAATAGCCCATGAAGACGAAGAGCGGAATCGAGATCAGCACATCGTTGGACATCACCTTGTAGGCCGACTGCACCATCAGATCCAGGGTCTTGACGGTGTTCTCCTCGTAGGCGATCCAGGTGAAGAGCATGCCCATGCCCATCAGCGTGAAGGCGGTGGGGAAGCCCAGCATGATGGCTACCACTACCAGCGACAGCATCAGCAGGCCGATATGGCCGTTGGTGATCTTGGGCGCGGCGATCAGCATGCCCAGCGCCGCCGCGATGATCAGCCCCATCAGGATGAAGCCGAACCAGAGTTCCTTGCGCAGTTTGAACTTCATGATGCTGCCTTGCCGCCTTCCTTGGTCACCACGTACTGGTCCAGCGCCTCGATGTCGGCGTCCTTGACGTGCACCATTTCCTTGAGCTTCTCGACATCGACTTCCTCGACGTCGCTGTCGCGCGCCGGCCACTCGCCGTCGCGCAGGCAGATCACGCAGCGCACGATCTCGACCAGGCCCTGCAGCAGCAGCGCGCCGCCGGCGATCGGGATCACGAACTTGAAGGGGTAGAGAGGCAACGCGTCAGCCGAGAAGGTCTGCTCGCGGATGGCCAGCGACTCCTGCGCGTAGTTCCACCCCGCCCAGGTCAACGCGACGATGCCGGGCAGGAAGAACACGATGTAGAGCGTCAGGTCCACCGCGGCCTGGGTGCGCGGGCGGAAGAAGCCGTAGAGCACATCGCCTCGCACATGGCCGTTCTTGCTCAGGGTGTAGGCGCCGGCGCACATGAAGAGCGTGCCGTACAGCATGATCTGCGCGTCCAGAACCCAGGCATGGGGCTTGTTGAGCACATAGCGGGAGAACACCTCCCAGCTGATCAGCAGCGTCAGTCCGACGACCGACCAGGCGAAGGTCTTGCCGATCCAGGTGGAGAAACGGTCCACCGCCAGCAGCAGGTTCTGCATTCGGGAGTCCTTCCAGGCATCGCAGGGGAGCCAGAGCGAGAAGGCGAAGCCGGGCGCACCGGACGGTGCCCCGGCCCAAGTCCGGGGCGGGCCGCACCCGCCCGCCCGGGCGCAGGCATCAGCCCTTCTTCGGCGGTGCCTTGCGGCCGAAGTAGTGGTTGTAGGCCATCTTGAAATCGACCATGTAGTCGTTCTGCCATTGGCCGGCACGGGACGCGAAGGCACGCTGGCTGTCCAGGATCTTCTGGAACATCGCGTTCTCGCCACCCTTCTTGGCGATGATCTTGTCCCAGGCCGCAAGCTGGCCGCGCAGGATGGCATCCGGCGTCTTGTAGAACTTGACGCCTTGCTTCTTCAGCTCGATGTAGTCCGTCGAGTTGCGCTCGATGGCCTTCCAGCTCATGTCGGCGCTGGCGGCCTGCACCGCGTACTCGATGATGGACTTCAGCTCGGCCGGCAGCGCATTCAGCTTGGTCTTGTTGAAAAGGATCTCGAACTGCTCGCCGCTCTGGTGGAAGCTCTGCAGCATGCAGTTCTTCACCACATCGGGGAAGCCCAGCAGGCGGTCGGACGAGGCATTGTTGAACTCGGCGCCGTCAATCAGGCCGCGGTCCAGGGCCGGCACGATTTCGCCGCCGGGCAGGGGATTCACGGCTGCGCCCATGGCGGTGTACATGTCCACCGCCAGACCGACGGTGCGGAACTTCACGCCCTTCAGGTCATCCGCCTTGGCGATCGGCTTCTTGAACCAGCCGAAGGGCTGGGTCGGCATGGGGCCGTACAGGAAAGAGGTCACATCCAGGTTCAGCGACTTGTAGACCTCTTCAAGCAGTTGCTTGCCACCGCCGTAGTTGTGCCAGGCCAGCAGCATGTTCGGATCCATGCCGAAGGACGGCCCGGAACCCCACAGCGCTAGCGCCGAGTTCTTGCCGTAGTGATACGCGACCACGCCGTGGCCGCCATCCAGCGTGCCCTTGCTCACTGCGTCGAGCAGCTGGAAGGCTGGCACCACGGAGCCGGACGGCAGCACCTCGATCTTCAGGCGGCCGCCCGCCATGTCGTTGACCTTCTTGGCGAAGTCGCTGGCGTACTCGTGGAAGATGTCCTTGGCGGGCCAGGTCGACTGGAAGCGCAGGCTGGTGGTCTGCGCGGTGGCGATCATCGGCGCGGCCAGCGCGCCGGCAGCCACGGTGCCGGTGGCGGCCTTCTTCAGGAAGCGGCGGCGCTGGGCCGGGACTTTGGTGTTCTCGCTCATGTCTGTCTCCATGGATTGCGGTTTGTGAACGTCGCGCCATGTGCCTGAGCCATGGCATCGCTTGGGCCCTGTGTCTGTGCAACAGGTTGCTCTCAGCGAATGTCGAACTCGTCGCTGCGCGCAGCAACTGGGTCAAACCCCTGCGCCGGAGCGATAGCGAGCGAACAGCGCACACGCTGCGTAGTTCCACGTAGACATCGATGCAACGCTCGGGGAGTCGCGCCGTGTTGCGCAAGCCCGGATGCGATCCGGGGGATCGCGGGCATTCATCGGTCAGCCGGCATCCCGGATGGGTGCCGCCGATGCTGGCGCCTTCAGCCGCGGCTGTGCTTGCGCCAGCGGCGCCAGCTGGCATCAGCCTTGCGCAGGCGCAGGCCTTGCTCGGCGTGCAGAAAGCCCAGCGCGAAGGCGGCCTGCAGCTGCCGCTGCCCGGCGGCCTGTTCGGCGGCCCGTTGCCGGGCTTGCTGCAGGGTCTGTTCGAGATCGTTCAGCTCACCGAGCTGCTGGTGCAGCTGCTTGAGGCCGTGCATCTGACGCGCGGCCTTGGGCTGAGGCAGCAGCTCGGCCGTCTGCTCCAGCGCGTAGCGCAAGCGGCGCAGGCGCTGGCGCAGCCGGTGGCGCTCGGCCGCAGTCAGGGGGGCGATGTGCTGCTTGCCAGCTTCGTGCAGGGCCTTCTGCCAGCGCTTCAGTCGACCTTGGCAGCTGCGCTTTAGCGCCGAGCTGCCGTTGGCCAGGCATGCTTGGCCCGCGAGGCCGGCGTGCGCGGTCAGCCGCTCCAGCAGCGCCAGCATCAGCGACTGCGCCTCGCCGCTGCGCAGCAGATCGGCCGGGCTGCAGTGGGTGGTTTCCGGCGGCGCGGTGAGCGCGTCATCACTCAGGCCGGTGGCCTGCCACGCCGCGTCCAGCGAGGCCTGCCAAGGGCTGGCGGCCAGCGCATCCGCATCGCGTGCCAGCGAGAGCTGGCGCCGCAGTGCCAGGGCTGAGCGGCGCAAGTTCAGCAAATCGCCCTGGGTCCAGCCGTCGCGGCCGTCCAAGCCTTGCAGCAGTTGCAGGCCCACGGCCAAGCGCAGCAAAGCGACGCGCAACTGGTGCAGGTGTTCGGCGGCATGGCTGCCGCTGGCGATCTGTGAGGCGTTGCCCAGCACGGGGCCGAGTGCGGCGCGCAGCAGCTGTTGCAGCGCTTGCGCCGCACTGCAGCCGCGCGGCCAGGCTGCAGGCGCAGCGAAAGCCGGTGCTGCCTCGGTCAAACCACGTGCAAGCAGGTCGCCGCGCAAGGCCTTGGTGCGTTGCTCCAGCCACAGGCCGTGGCTGGGCACGAGTTGGCGCGCCAGCTGCAGCACGGCCGCGGAGGCACCGCTCTTCAGTTCGATCTCAAGCTCATGCACCGGCGTCTCGCGCAAGACGCCATCGGCATCGGCCAGCAGGCGCCCTGCGTCCAGCGCCAGCTCCAGCACGCTGTCGCCTTGCGTGAGCAGTGCGCTGCGGCGCCGGATGTCGGTGCGGAACAGGCAGTGCAGCGCCGCTTCGCCGCCGAGTTCAGCGACTCGCGCCAACAGCGCATCGCCCGCGGGATGGCCCGCGTGGCGTGCCACATCCAGCGCCGGCATCGTCGCTCCCTGACCCAGGGCGACGTTGTGCTCCAGCCGCGTCATGCCATCTGGCGCATCGCCTTTAAGCGTCTGCACCCAGCGCCTGCCCTCGCGGCGCAGGCGCAGTGCAAAGCCTGCGCGCGCCAGGTCGCGCGCAGGGGTGTCGAAATAGGCGGCCTGCAGGCGCTCGCTGCGCAGCGCGCCGGCCTGCTTCAGCCACGACAGCAGCGGCGCTCGCTGATCGGCGGGAATCTGGAAGCGCAGTTCAATTTCTTGCATGGGCGCGATGATGCCAGCTACGTGAGGCCACTCAGCAGCAGCCCTCTTGACCGGGGCTCCGGGGCCGCTCAGCATCAGCCCATGAACAGCAGTGCGCCGACCTCACCCCTGCCGCCCGCCGCCCGCTGGCGCGACAGCAAGCGCTGGTGGTGGCTGCTGTCGCCCGCCTTCCCGGCGCTGGTGTGGCTGAACCTCGTCAAGTATCAGATCAGCGGCGTCGAGGCCTGGCTGTGGGTCAGCAGTTTCGTGATGTACGGCCTGATTCCGCTGCTGGATACCTGGCTGGGCGAGGACCATGCCAATCCGCCCGAAGCCTCAGTGCCTGCGCTGGAGCAGCAGCGCTGGTACCGCCTCATCGTCGTGGCCTTCATTCCCTTCCAGTTCGGGCTGACCATTCACGGCGCCTGGATCGCGGCCACCCATGAGCTGAGCCTGTTCGGCTGGGTCGGCCTGCTGCTGAGCGTGGGCGGCATCAACGGTGTGGCGATCAATACCGCGCATGAACTGGGGCACAAGCTGCCGGGCTGGGAGCGCTGGCTCTCGCGTATCGCGCTGGCGCCGGTGGCCTATGGACATTTCTATGTGGAGCACAACCGTGGCCACCATCGCCGCGTTGCCACGCCCGAGGACCCGGCGAGTGCGCGCCTGGGCGAGAGCTTCTGGGCCTTCCTGCCACGCACGATGATCGGCAGCCTGCGCTCGGCCTGGGCGCTGGAGCGCGCGCGCCTGGCTGGCCGCGGCCTGGGCGTCTTGCATTGGCGCAACGAGTGTCTGCAGGCCTGGGCCATGACCGCGCTGCTGTATGCGGCGCTGATGCTCTGGCTGGGTGTCGGCGTGCTGCCCTTCCTGCTGCTGCAGGCCTTCTACGGCGCCTCGCTGCTGGAGGTGGTCAACTACATCGAGCACTACGGCCTGCTGCGCCCGCTGGGCGCGAACGGCCGGCCGGTGCGCTGCCAGCCGGAGCATTCCTGGAACTCCAGCCACATCGTCTCGAACCTGTTCCTTTATCAGCTGCAGCGCCACAGCGATCACCACGCCCACCCGGCGCGGCGCTATCAGGCGCTGCGGCATTTCGACAGCAGTCCCCAGCTGCCGTCCGGCTATGCGGCGATGCTGGTGCTGGCCTATCTGCCGCCGCTGTGGTTCAAGGTGATGGACCAGCGCGTGCTGGCGCACTACGGCGGTGATCTGCAGCGGGCCAATCTGCAGCCTGGCCGCGAGGACGCGCTTAGGCGAAGTTATGCGCCGGATTCAGGGCCTGGCCGCTGAGGCCGGGCTGGCCGCCTGTGGTGGCGGTGGCGAGAAGGCGCTGGCCGGTAAGGGCTGGCTGCGGTGCTGATAGAACTTCTCGATCTGCCGCCCGTAGCGCTGGCGGCTCTGCGGCGTCATCCAGCGCTCCAGCCCGGAGCGTGCCTCGGGATTCTGCGCCAGGCTGGCGATCAGCTGATCGATGCGCAGGATGGCCTGGCGGCCCCATTCGGTGCGCGGACAGGCAATGCCCGCGACCAGCATCTTGCTGTTGCCCTCGATCGGCAGGCTCAGCAGGCCGGCATGGCGGACCGATTCGTCAAAATGCTGCTCGTAGGCCAGTGTGTAGTCGTAGTCGATGGTGTAGTCGGCGCGCGAGCGGGCCACCAGGCGCAGCGGGTGTGCCGTGGCGGCGCTGAGGTGCAGGCCTGAGTTGCCGGCTCGGGCCAGGATCTGGCCGTCCAGCTGGCTGCCGTAGCTGCGTGACTGAAGCAGCAGGCCGCGCAGCGAGGCATCGGCCAGCACGGCGTCGAGCCTGACCTCGCCGATGGCGTTGAGAGGGAGCCGCGGCAGTGTCTCAGCGCGCACGATCAGCATCTGTGGCGGCACGATCAGCATGTCGGCGATGTAGGCCTGGCGCTCGCGCGCCGGCACGCGCAGCGCCGTCGTGAAGCAGGCCGGCTCGCCGGCTTCCAGCAGCGAGAGGATGCGGTTGTTGTTGGCCACCAGATAGCGGTGCTGGGCTTCGGGCCAGCGCAGCACCATGGCTTTGACGAACTCGTCGGCCATGCCTTGCGTAGGTCGGCCGCCCACCGGCATCGATGAGGGCGGGAAGTCGCGCAGCAGCCAGGTCATGGTGTCGGCCCTGACCTGCGCCACCAGCGCAAGGCTGCCTGCCAGGCAGGCGGCGATGATCAGGCGAGGGTGACCGCGCATTGGCGTGGCTCGGCTGCGCGGCGCTGCGTCCTCAGAACTCGAGCGAGGTGGCAATCGCCTTGATGCCGGCTTGCGCGCAGGCCTCGTCAGCCTCGCCACCGGGGCCGCCGGAAACGCCGATCGCGCCATAGACGCTGCCGCCGCCTTCGATCAGCAGGCCACCGCCGGCCGCCAGAAAGCGCGGCAGCGCGCGCAGGCCGCTCATCGGTTTGCCGGCCTGGGTGTCGGCCGCCAGGGCCTGGGTGCTGGTGCGGAAGCTGACCGCCGTCCAGGCCTTGTCGGCCGAGACCTGCACCGTGTGCGGACCGGCGAAGCGGTCGCGCAGCAGAACCTGGGTCAGGCCGCCGCGGTCCACCACCGCGACCGCCACCTGATAGCCCTGCTTGCGGCAGGACTCCAGTGCGGCGCGCGCCGCCGTCAGCGCGGCTTCCGGCGTCAGCGATTTGGTCTGGAAGACAGCTTCCTGTGCGCTGGCCATGGGGGCCAGCGAAACCAGGGCGACACAGGCGAGCAGTGAGCGAAACATGAACGTCTCCTTGGCTGGCTCCGAGGCGGAGCGGGTTTGGCACCAAGTTTCGAATCTATGCGGCGTTCAGCCCTGCGCCTTGAGGCGAATCAATCTTCCAGCTCTTCGCGCGCCATCTCCACATCCAGGCACTCCATCGCGTCCATCGGCTCGCAGGCGGCGGCTTCGGTATACAGGGCCTCGGCCTGCTTCATGCGCTTGTCGCCCTCCAGCATCACCAGGCCGTTCGCACGTTCGATCTTGGCGATGGCGCTGCTGGGGTTGAGCTTGAGCGCCTGTTCGAACATCGCCAGGCCGGTGGCGGTGTCAGCGCCCTGGGTCTTGCCCAGCAGCTTGCCGACCTTGTCGATCACCTCGGCGTGGAAGGCGCCCAGCGCGATATGGGCGTCGGCATGCTTGGGGGCCAAGGCGATGGTTTTCTCCAGCGCGCCCTTGACCTTGCCGCCCAGGCCTTGGGCCAGCGCCTTGGCCACGCTGATGCCCTGGCTGTAGCGGCCGATGGCATAGGCCTGCCAGTAGTAGGCGTTGGCGTTCTTGGGATCCTCGGCCTGCTGGGCCTCGGCCCGCTCTGCCACTTCGAGCAGCAGTTCCAGCTTGGCCTTTTCCTTCTTCTCAAGGTAGTTGGCATAAATCGCCTGGGCCTTGTTGGCGACGGTGATGCCTGCACCGCCGGCGGCCAGGCCGGCTTCGGCCGCCTTCTGGAACTCGCCGGCATGGAACAGGATCCAGGCTTGCACCACGGCCGCGTCCTTTGGCCAGGGCTCGGCATCGCCGGCGTGCAGGCGCGCCCAGTGCTTCTTCAGGCTGGCCGCGTCGTAGATGAAGGCGGCGTTGTCGTAGGGGAAGGCAGTCCACTTGGCCATGCTGTTGTCTCCTTGATGGGCTTGGTGTGTCAGGCTTGGGCCTGGTTCTGGTAGTGACCGGCGAGAGAAAAGAGATGTTCGCGCGAGGCGGGCTCCAGATAGGGCAGCAGCAGGCTCAGCACGTGGAAGGCGCCGCGCATAAGCGCCGCGCCGGCGCGCTCGGGCTCCAGTGCGTGACGTGGGTCGCGAACGTACTCGTAGCTGAGCCAATAGCTCAGCAGCACCACCATGGCCTCGGCGGTGGGGGCGGCCTCGCGCTCATCCATCTGCAGCGCGCCGCCCTGGGCCAGCCCGGACAGCACGGCGCGCACCGCGTCGCCCTTGTGCCGCAGCACGCCCTGGAAGTGGGTTTCCAGCGTGCGGTTCTTGCTCAGCAGATCGTTCAGGTCGCGGTACAGGAAGCGGTGCTGCCAGATCAGCTCGATCAGCATGTGGAAGAACAGCCAGGCGTCCTCGACATGGCGCACATCGCCGGCCGCGCCCAGCAGCTTGTCGAGCGACTGCTCGTACTGCATGAACAGCGCGTTGATCAGCTCGTCCTTGGCCGGGTAGTGGTAGTACAGATTGCCCGGGCTGATGCCCAGTTCGGCCGAGATCAGCGTGGTCGAGACATTGGGTTCGCCGAATCGGTTGAACAGATCCAGCGTCACTTCGAGAATGCGCTGGGCGGTCCGTCGCGGTTTCTTGGCTGTCATGGACGAGAGGGTCTCCTGCTGCCATTCTGGCACCACCGCCAGGCTTCGAGGCCGCAGGTCGGCACGGTTTGTTAGCGGTCCCTACAATCCTGCGCCATGCAAGCGAACAACAACAAGCCGGCGCCACCGGCGGGACCGGCGATCTCCTTCCAGAACGTCAGCAAGACCTACCGCGGCGGCCAGGTGAGGGCGCTGGACGGTGTCTCCTTCGACATCCAGCCCGGCGAGTTCTTCGGCCTGCTCGGCCCTAACGGCGCCGGCAAGACCAGCCTGATCAGCATCCTGGCCGGCCTCTCGCGGGCCAGCGACGGGCGGGTCAGCGTGCTGGGCCATGACGTGGTGGGCGACTATGCGGCAGCGCGCAAGGCGCTGGGCATCGTGCCGCAGGAGCTGGTGTTCGACCCCTTCTTCAGCGTGCGCGAATCGCTGCGGATCCAGAGCGGCTATTTCGGTGTCAAGAACAACGAGGCCTGGATTGACGAGCTGCTGGAAAGCCTCGGCCTGGCTGACAAGGCGAACGCCAATATGCGCCAGCTCAGCGGCGGCATGAAGCGCCGCGTGCTGGTGGCGCAGGCCCTGGTTCACCGCCCGCCGGTGATCGTGCTGGACGAGCCGACGGCCGGCGTCGACGTGGAGTTGCGCCAGACCCTCTGGGCCTTCATCGCGAAGCTGAACAGAGAAGGCCACACGGTGCTGCTGACCACCCATTACCTGGAAGAAGCCGAGGCGCTGTGCCACCGCATCGCGATGCTCAAGAGCGGCCGCATCGTCGCGCTGGACAGCACCAGCAATCTGCTCTCGGGCAAGGCCTCGACCATGCTGCGCTTCAAGACCGATGCGGCGCTGCCGCCGCAACTGAGCGGCCGGGCGCGCGTGACCGGGCGCATCGCGCAGATCAAGGCGCATGACGCAGCCGAGGTCGAGGGCATTCTGGCCACGCTGCGCGGCGCTGGTTGCCCCGTCGAAGACCTGGAGATCGGCCGTGCCGACCTGGAGGACGTGTTCCTTGAAATCATGCAATCCGCCGGGGAGGGCCGGGCATGAGCGCGATTCGTCTTGAAGGGGCACGCACCCTGTTCTACAAGGAAGTGCTGCGCTTCTGGAAGGTGGCCTTCCAGACCGTGGCCGCGCCGGTGCTCACCGCGATGCTCTATTTGCTGATCTTCGGCCATGTGCTGGAAGACCATGTGAAGGTCTACGACTCGGTCGGCTACACCGCCTTCCTGATTCCGGGCCTGGTGATGATGAGCGTGCTGCAGAACAGCTTCGCCAACAGCTCGTCCAGCCTGATCCAGAGCAAGATCACCGGCAATCTGGTGTTTCTGCTGGTGACGCCGCTGTCGCACTGGGCCTGGTTCGTGGCCTATGTCGGCGCCTCGATGGTGCGCGGACTGACGGTAGGTCTGGGCGTGCTGCTGGTGACAGCCTGGTTCGCCCCGCCGGGGCTGGCGCAGCCGGGCTGGATCATCGTCTTCCTGCTGCTGGGCTCCGGCATCATGGGCAGCCTGGGCCTCATCGCCGGCCTTTGGGCCGAGAAGTTCGATCAGTTGGCCGCCTTCCAGAACTTCTTCATCATGCCGATGACCTTTCTGTCTGGCGTGTTCTATTCGGTGCATTCGCTGCCCGCGTTCTGGCAGGCGGTGAGCCACCTGAACCCCTTCTTCTACATGATCGACGGCTTCCGCAGCGGCTTCTTCGGCGTCAGCGATGTCTCGCCCTGGCTGTCGCTGGGCATCGTCTCGGTGGCCTTCGTGGTGGTGGCTGGTGTGGCGCTGGAACTGCTGCGCCGGGGCTACAAGATTCGCGGGTAAAGGCTAGCCGGTACAATCGCATCCATCATGGCCGATCCCACCCCCGCCGAAGTCCAGCAATACATCGCCGACGGACTTGCCTGCCACACGCTGCAAGTCGAGGGCGACGGTCGCCATTTCTTTGCCACCATCGTCTCGGCCGAATTCGAAGGCCTGAGCCGGGTGCGCCGCCACCAGCGGGTCTACCAGGCCCTGGGTGAGCGCATGCGCGAGCAGATCCACGCGCTGTCGATGAAGACACTGACGCCCGCCGAATGGGCCGCTGCTGCGCAGCAGGCTGCCGAGCCGGCGGCTCACCACCACCATCACTGAACGCCATCCACACTTTGCCGGTTTGAACCAGAGCAGGTGGAGGATGGCGGTGAAGCGCCGCGCCTGGTGACTCCGCTGCCGTCCCCCCTCGAGCTGAACGAGAAGGACGACGCAACATCATGATCACCCTGGCGCTTTCCAAAGGCCGCATCTTCGAAGAAACCCTGCCGCTGCTGAAGGCCGCCGGCATCGAGGTGCTTGAAGACCCCGAAACCTCGCGCAAGCTGATCCTGGCGACCAACCGGGCCGATGTGCGCGTGGTGCTGGTGCGTGCGACCGATGTGCCCACCTACGTGCAGTACGGCGGCGCCGATCTGGGCGTGGCCGGTCGTGACGTGCTGATCGAGCAGGGCGGCGAGGGCATGTACCAGCCGCTGGACCTGAATATCGCCAAATGCCGCATGAGCGTGGCGGTGCGCGCCGACTTCGATTACGAGAGCGCCGTCAAGCAGGGCTCGCGCATCCGCGTCGCCACCAAGTACACAGAGATCGCGCGCCAACACTTTGCCGCCAAGGGCGTGCACGTGGACCTGATCAAGCTCTACGGCTCGATGGAGCTGGCGCCTCTGACCGGACTGGCCGACGCCATCGTCGACCTGGTCTCCACCGGCAGCACGCTGAAGGCAAACAAGCTGGTCGAGGTGGAGCGCATCATGGATATCAGCTCGCGCCTGGTGGTCAACCAGGCGGCGCTCAAGCTCAAGCGTGAGCCGCTGCGCGCGCTTATCGACGCCTTCGCTTCTGCCATTCCTGCCTGAGGATGACGACCATGAGCATCCAGCTGCGCCAACTGAATACCGCCGCGGCCGATTTCGAGACCGAGTTCCAGCGTGTGCTGCACTGGTCGGCCGAGACTGATGCCGCCATCGAAGGCCGCGTGGCCGAGATCCTGGCTGATGTGAAGACGCGCGGCGATGCGGCCGTGCTGGAGTACACCGCCCGCTTCGACCATCTGCCGGCTGCCAGCCTGGTCGCGCTGGAGCTGACCCGAGAAGAACTGAAGGCCGCCTTCGACGCCATCACCCCGGCGCAGCGCGATGCGCTGCAGGCCGCTGCGTCCCGCGTGCGCAGCTATCACGAGAAGCAGAAAGAGGCTTGCGGCCTGAGCTGGAGCTATCGCGACGAGGACGGCACGCTCTTGGGCCAGAAGGTCACACCGCTGGACCGCGTGGGCATCTATGTGCCCGGCGGCAAGGCCGCCTATCCGAGCAGCGTGCTGATGAACGCGATTCCCGCCCATGTGGCCGGTGTGCCCGAGATCATCATGGTGGTGCCCACGCCGCGTGGCGAGAAGAACGCACTGGTGCTGGCCGCTGCCTATGTGGCGGGCGTCAGTCGCGCCTTCACGATTGGCGGCGCGCAGGCCGTGGCGGCGCTGGCCTACGGCACGGCCACTGTGCCGCGCGTGGACAAGATCACCGGCCCGGGCAATGCCTATGTGGCCAGCGCCAAGAAGCATGTGTTCGGTCAGGTGGGCATCGACATGATTGCCGGCCCCAGCGAGATCCTGGTGCTGGCTGATGGCAGCACGCCGCCAGACTGGGTGGCGATGGACCTGTTCAGCCAGGCCGAGCATGACGAGTTGGCACAGAGCATCTTGCTGTGCCCGGATGCAGGCTATATCGAGAAGGTGCGCGAAGCGATCGAGCGCCTGCTGCCGAGCATGCCGCGCCGCGATGTGATCCGCGCCTCGCTGGAAGGGCGCGGCGCGCTGATCCAGACGCGCTCGATGGAAGAAGCCTGCGAGATTTCCAACCGCATCGCGCCCGAGCACCTGGAGGTCAGCAGCCAGGACCCGCATCGCTGGGAACCGCTGCTTCGCCATGCCGGCGCGATCTTCCTGGGCGCCTATACCAGCGAGAGCCTGGGCGACTACTGCGCCGGGCCGAATCACGTGCTGCCCACCTCGGGCACGGCGCGCTTCTCCTCGCCGCTGGGTGTCTACGACTTCCAGAAGCGCAGCAGCCTGATCGAGGTCAGCGAGGCCGGCGCGCAGAAGCTGGGCCCGATCGCGGCCGAGCTGGCCTATGGCGAAGGCCTGCAGGGCCACGCGCAGGCGGCCGAGATGCGTTTGAAGCCGAACACCAAGGGCTGAGCCAGATGAGGACAACGATGAGCCAGGACCGACTGCAGCAGGCGCTGGCCTGCATCCGTTCCGATGTGCGCGGCGCCCATGCCTACGCGGTGCAGTCCGCGGCCGGCATGGTGAAGCTGGACACGATGGAGAACCCTTTCCGCCTGCCCGAGGCGCTGCAGCAGCAGCTGGGTGAGCGCCTGGGCCAGGTGGCGATAAACCGCTACCCGGCCGAGCGTACCCAGGTGCTGGCCGCCGCGCTGGCCGCACATGCCGGCATGCCGGCGGGCTGCGCGATCACGCTGGGCAATGGCTCGGACGAGATCATCACCATGCTCAGCATGGCGATCAGCCAGCCCGGCTCCACCGTGCTGTCGCCCCTGCCCAGCTTCGTGATGTACGAGATGTCGGCGCGCTACCAGGGCCTGAAGTTCGTCGGCGTGCCGCTGACGGCCGACTTCGAGCTGGACGAGGCGGCGATGCTGGCGGCTGTGGCCGAACACAAGCCGGCGCTGATCTACCTGGCCTATCCGAACAACCCGACCGCGAATCTGTGGGATGCAGGCGCGATTGAGCGGATCGTCGCAGCAGCACCCGGCCTGGTGGTGATGGACGAGGCCTACCAGCCCTTTGCCGAGCGCGACTCGATGGCGCTGCTGGCCAGGTACCCGCATGTGCTGGTGATGCGCACCATGAGCAAGTTCGGCCTGGCCGGCGTGCGCATCGGCTACCTGATCGGCCATGCGGCCGTGGTGGGTGAGATCGACAAGCTGCGCCCGCCTTTCAATGTGGGCGTGCTGAACGCCGAGGCCGGCCTGTTCGCGCTGGAGCATGCCGAGGTCTATGCGCAGCAGGCTGAGATCCTGCGGGCCGAGCGCGACCGGCTGTCTGCCTCGCTGTCGGGTCTTCCCAGCGTGCACAAGGTGTTCCCCAGCCAGGGCAATATGATCCTGGCCAGGGTGGCCGATGCGGCGCGCACTTTCGATGCCATGAAGTCGCGCGGCGTGCTGATCAAGAACGTCTCGGCCATGCACCCCTTGCTGGCCAACTGCCTGCGCATCACCGTGGGCACACCCGAAGAGAACCAGGCCATGCTGGCCGCGCTGAAGGAATCGCTGCAATGACGACAAGCGTCCAACGAATCGCCGAGGTCCGCCGGGACACCAAGGAAACCCAGATCCGCGTGCGCGTCAATCTAGACGGCACCGGCGAAGCCAAGCTCAACACCGGCATCGGCTTCTTCGACCATATGCTGGACCAGATCGCGCGTCACGGCCTGATCGACCTGGACATCGAAGCCAAGGGCGACTTGCACATCGACGGCCACCACACGGTGGAAGACGTGGGCATCACGCTGGGCATGGCCGTTGCCCAGGCTATCGGCGACAAGAAGGGCCTTACCCGCTACGGCCACGCCTATGTGCCGCTGGACGAAGCGCTGTCGCGCGTGGTGGTCGACTTCTCCGGCCGTCCGGGCCTGGAGATGGACTGCAAGTTCACCGCGGGCTCCATCGGTGCCTTCGATACCCAGCTGACCTTTGAGTTTTTCCAGGGCTTCGTCAACCACGCCCTGGTGAGTCTGCATGTGGACAACCTGAAGGGCCACAACGCCCACCACCAGGCCGAGACGATGTTCAAGGCCTTCGGCCGCGCGCTGCGCATGGCGATGACGCTGGACCCGCGCAGTGCTGGGGTGATTCCCTCGACGAAAGGATCGCTGTAATGGCACGCACGGTCGCCGTGGTGGATTACGGCATGGGCAATCTGCGCTCGGTCTCACAGGCCGTGTTGCATGTGGCCGACGGCTCGGGTCTGGAGGTGGTGATCACCTCCAAGCCCGAAGAGGTGCGTGCCGCCGAGCGCGTGGTGCTGCCGGGCCAGGGCGCGATGCGCGACTGCATGCGCGAGCTGTCCGACTCCGGGCTGAAAGAAGCCGTGCTGGAAGCGGCAGCAGCGAAGCCGCTGATGGGTGTGTGCGTGGGCATGCAGATGCTCTTGGATCACAGCGAGGAGCAGGACACGCCTGGCCTGGGCCTGATTCCCGGCCGCGTGCAGCGCTTCCAGCTTGAAGGCCAGCTGCAGCCCGACGGCAGCCGCTACAAGGTGCCGCAGATGGGCTGGAACCGTGTCAGCCAGGTGCAGCCGCATCCAATCTGGGCGGGCGTGCCTGATGAGGCCTGGTTCTACTTCGTGCACA
>NZ_JBILQK010000111.1:0-9788 GCF_044373315.1 Roseateles sp.
GCTGATGGGGCCGCTGGGTTACGTCCCGCCTGCAGAGTTCGAAGCGAATTACCATCGTCAACGCGCTGGTCAGGCCGCGACCGTCTGACTTAAACCAACTGGCCTCCGCGGTACCCGGGGCGATTCAGCGCTCCCTGATCTCAAAACTGTTAGCACAGCACAAGATCGACGTTCGCCATGGATGGGGAATGACTGAAACAACCGGCGCTGCAACCATCAATGTACTCAATTCTGCACAGCGCCAACTTCCGGTTCCCGAACAGGCGCAGCTTCTATCGCGCCAGGGGCGCAGCCTATTCGGCATCGATCTCAAGGTCATCGACGAGTCCGGAACTTCCGTGCCACGGGATGGTCGCTCTCAAGGTGAGTTGATGGTCCGTGGGCACTGGATCATGGAGAAGTACCACAAGGTCGACGAACCGGCGCACAAAGACGGCTGGCTACCGACCGGCGACATCGCCACCTTGGACGCCGACGGATTCATGCAGATACGCGACAGAGCCAAAGATCTGGTCAAGAGTGGTGGTGAGTGGATTAGCTCTCAAAGCCTTGAAGAAGCGGCCATGGACCACCCCTCAGTCGCCTTGGCCGCAGTCATTGGAGTCCCCCATCCCAAGTGGGACGAGCGACCGCTGATGTTTGTGAAGTGCAAGCCTGGGCATGCGCTCGACAAGTCCGATCTGTTGTTGGCGCTGAGCAAAGTACTTCCTCGATGGTGGCTCCCTGACGAGATCCGATTCGTCACTGAATTGCCCATTGGCGGAACAGGAAAAGTCCTCAAGGGGCGCCTTCGAGAGCTTTATGCGGAAGATGCATCGGAAGTGGCGCGAGCCAGAGAGCGCAGCCTATAAGCACTGAGCAACATGCATCACTGGTGGACGGGCGATATGCCAAGGAGGGGCTAACGGATCCGCAACCTGCGGCAGCTCACCCTCAACCCCATCGCCAGCACCTTGCATTCAAGAACACCGGCAAGATGTCGATCTACCATGTTGGTCCAGCCACCTTGAAGGAGTACGCATGTTCGACAAGCCCAAGATTCTTGCCCTGTCCAAACGATTGATGGACGGCGCGATCCAGCCTGACGACTTCTATCAGGCGTTGACACAGACCCTGACGGAAGAGATGGCTTGCTCGCGCGCCAGCTTGTGGCGCTATCCGGATCCGCTGATGCGGGACAGCATCGAATGCCTGAGCCTCTATGACAAGACGGATGCCCAGTGGAGCAGCGGAACCGTGCTGAAGGAAGAGGACTTCGGCCCCTATGTCGACGCCATGCGCCGCGACGGCCTGATCGTCGCCGCAGACGCTCGCAACAATCCGATCACCGATTGCTTCACCGAGATCTACTTTGCGCCGCTGGGCATCTACTCGCTGCTCGATGTGGGCATCAATATCGGTGGGGCGCCGTTCGGTCTGTTCTGCTGCGAGAACACCACCGATGTCCTGGAGTGGACGCCTGAGCATGTGGAGTACTTGCGCCAGGTGGGCACCCTGCTCGGCTTTGCCTTGAAGAAGGCCCAGGGGACCTGAGCACTGCGCCGCCAGATGACGAAAAGGCCACCCCCCTTGCGGGCGGTGGCCTTGCTTGTTTTTTGCCGCGCTGTTTCAGGCGCGGCACTGCCGCCGCTTACTTGCTGCTCGGCACCTTGCCCTCGACGCCCTTGATGTAGAAGTTGACGCCGGAGAGGAACTTGTCGTCAGCGATTTCGTCCTTCTTCAGGATTTCCTTGCCGTCCTGGCCGACGATGGGGCCTTTCCAGATCGAGAAGCTGCCGTCCTTCAGACCGGCCCGGATGGTGTCAACCTTGGCCTTGATGTCGGCCGGCACGATCTCGGCGACCGAGACCATGTCGATCGCGCCCTCCTTGACGCCCCACCAGCTGTTCTTGCCGGCACCGGCCGTCCACTTGCCATCCAGCACTTCACGCACGGTGGCGATGTAGTACGGGCCCCAGTTGATGATGGCCGAACCCAGGTGGGCCTTGGGGCCGTAGGCGGTCATGTCCGAGTCCCAGCCGAAGGCGTACTTGCCGTTCTTCTCGGCGGTCTGCAGCACGGCCGACGAATCGGTGTTCTGCATCAGCACATCGGCGCCGCCGTTGATCAGGCTTTGCGCGGCCTCGGTTTCCTTGGGCGGGTTGAACCACTCATTGACCCACACCACCTTGACCTTGATCTTCGGATTGGTGCTCTGCGCACCCATGGTGAAGCTGTTGATGTTGCGGATCACCTCGGGGATGGGGATCGAGCCCACCACGCCCAGCGTGTTGCTCTTGGTCATGGCGCCAGCGATCACGCCGGCCATATAGGCGCCTTCATAGGTGCGCGAGTCATAGGTGCGCAGGTTGTCGGCCTGCTTGTAGCCGGTGCCATGCTCGAACTTCACGTCCTTGGCATCGACGGCCACCTTCAGCATCGGCTCCATATAGCCGAAGGTCGTGCCGAAGATCAGCTTGTTGCCCTGGCTCACCATGTCCCGGAAAACGCGCTCGGCGTCAGCCGCCTCGGGCACCTTCTCGACGAAGCTGGTGACGACCTTGTCGCCGAATTCCTTCTCGACCGCCTTGCGGCCGTTGTCGTGCGCGAAGGTCCAGCCGCCATCGCCCACCGGGCCGACATAGGCAAAGGCGATCTTCAACGGCTCAGGCTTGGGCGCGGCGGCGGAAGCCGGCGCCGAGGCGGCCGCGGGCGCAGCCGCATCTTCCTTCTTGCCGCAGCCCACCAGGGCGGCGGTGGCGGCCAGGGTGCTCCAGCCGGCCAGCTTCAACAGATCGCGTTTGCTCTTCAGACTCATGAAGGTCTCCGTAGTGAGGGAAGGACAAGGGCCCGATTATGGTGCGCCGCCAGCACGACGGACGCACCGTTTCAGGAACCCGGGAAGAAGGGTTTGCCCAGCGAGGCCGGCATATTCGCGCGAATGAAGCTGGCATTGCTGGAGATCAGCACCAGCACCACGATGGTGGCCAGGTAGGGCAGCATCGAGAGGAACTGGCTCGCGATCTGCACGCCCTGGCCCTGCAGATGGAACTGCAACATGGTGACGAAGCCGAACAGGTAAGCACCCAGCAAGACGCGTGCCGGCCGCCAGGTGGCGAAGGTGGTCAGCGCCAGCGCGATCCAGCCCTTGCCGGCGATCATGCCCTCCACCCACAGCGGCGTGTAGATCACTGACACATAGGCGCCCGCGAGACCGCACAGCGCGCCGCCAGTCATCACTGCGGCCAGGCGAATGCGTCGCACCGGATAACCCAGCGCATGTGCGGACTCCGGCGATTCGCCGACCGCGCGCAGCACCAGCCCGGGGCGCGAGCGGTACAGGAACCAGGCCAGCGCCAGGGTCAGCGCGATCGCGAGATACACCATCGGATGCTGGCGGAACAGCGCCGGGCCGATGAGCGGAATGTCGGCGAGCACCGGCACTGCAAAGCTCGGCCGCGCCTGCAGCTTGGCTTGCACATAGCCGATGCCGACAAAGGCCGAGAAGCCGGTGCCGAACAGGCTTAGCGCCAGGCCGGCGGCGTACTGGTTGGTGTTGAGCCAGATCACCAGGCCGCCGAACACCGCCGCCATCACCGCACCGGCGCCCATGCCCGCCGCAAACGCCAGCCAGTCGTTGCCGGTGTGCACCGCAGTGGCGAAGCCGGCGATGGCCGCCACCAGCATCATGCCCTCGGCACCCAGGTTGACGATGCCGGCGCGCTCATTGATCAAGAGGCCTAAAGCGGCCAGCGCCAGCACGGTGCCGGCGTTCAGCGCGGCGGCGATCAGCAGTGCATAGCTTTCCATCGTGTCAGTGCTTCCGATGCCAGCGCAGGCGGTAGTTGATCAAGGTGTCGCAGGCGAGCAGCGAGAACAGCAGCAGGCCCTGGAACACGCCGGTGATCGATTTGGGCAGCCCCATGCGCGACTGCGCCAGTTCGCCGCCGATGTAGAACATGCTCATCAGCACGCCCGAGAAGATGATGCCGACCGGATGCAGGCGCCCCACGAACGCCACGATGATGGCCGCGAAGCCATAGCCCGCCGGCACGTAGGGCGTGAGCTGGCCCAGCGGCCCAGCCGCTTCGAGTGCACCCGCGAGTCCGGCCATGCCGCCCGAGATCAGCAGCGCGGTCCACAGCGCGCGCCGCGACGAAAAACCCGCATAGCGCGCCGCCGCCGGCGCCAGTCCACCGACCTGCAAGGCAAAGCCGGCATAGGTGCGGAACAACAGCACCCAGAAGGCCAGCACCGAGGCCAGCGCAATCAAGACGCCGATATTGACCCGCAAGCCGTCGAACAGGCGCGGCACCTTGGTCGAGGCCAGAAAGCTGATGGTCTGCGGAAAGTTGTAGCCGTTCGGGTCCTTCCAGGGCCCGTAAACCAGAAAGCCCAGCAGCATGTCGGCCACATAGACCAGCATCAGGCTGACCAGGATCTCATTGGCATTGAAGCGGTCGCGCAGCAAGGCGGTGATGGCCGCCCAGGCCATGCCGCCGGCAATGCCGGCCGCCAGGATCAGCAGCACGATGCCACGCCCGGTGTCAGGTGTTGCCTGCATCGCCACCCAGCCGCCGGCCAGCGCGCCGACGATGAACTGGCCTTCGGCGCCGATGTTCCAGACGTTCGAGCGGAAGCACACCGCCAGGCCCAGCGCGATCAGCACCAGCGGCGTGGCCTTGATGCCCAGCTCGCTCCAGGCATAGGCGCTCTTGATCGGTTCCCAGAAGAACATCTGCAGGCCGCGCGCCGGGTCCTTGCCCAGCAGCATGAAGAGCGCAACACCCAGCACGGTGGTGATCGCCAACGCCAGCAGCGGCGAGGCCAGCGACATCAGCCTGGAGGGCTGCGGCCGCGTCTCAAGCTTGAGCATGCGCAGCCCCTTCCTCTTCGGTCCACAGGCCGCTCATCCACTCTCCAATCTTTTCCACCGTCGCCTCGGCGATGGGCAGCGGCGGCGAGAGCCGACCCTTGGCCATCACCAGCAGCCGGTCACTGATCTCGAACAACTCGTCCAGCTCCTCGCTGACCACCAGCACCGCGCAGCCTTCGTCGCGCAGCTTGAGCAGCTCGCCGCGAATCTGCGCGGCAGCGCCCACGTCCACACCCCAGGTCGGCTGCGCGATCACCAGCACCTTCGGTCTCGCGTCGATCTCGCGGCCGACAATGAACTTCTGCAGATTGCCGCCCGACAGGCTCTTGGCTGCCGCACCGGCGCCGCCGGCCTTGACCTTGAAGCGCGCGATCAGTTCCTCGGCCAGCCTTTGCACGCGGGACTGCTGAATCCAGCCGCCGGCCTTGACCGCCTCAGTGCGGGTCAGCAGGGTGTTCTGCGCCAGCGACAGCGTCGGCACCGCACCGCGGCCCAGGCGTTCCTCGGGCACGAAGTGCAGACCCAGGCGCCGGCGCCTGTGTGCACCGGCTCGGGCGATGTCCTGGCCGAACAGGATGACCGAGCCCTTGGGCGCGCGCCGGTCTTCGCCCGACAGCGCCGCCATCAGTTCCTGCTGGCCGTTGCCCGAGACGCCCGCAATGCCCAGCACCTCGCCGGCCCGCAGCTCGAAGCCCAGGCCCGCCAGATCCGTGCCGAAGGGCGAGGCCTTGCCCAGGCTCAGGCGCTCCACCTTCAGCGCCACCGCGCCGGCGCGCTGTTCGCGCGGCGCCAGCCGCGGCGGCTCGGCGCCGATCATCAGCCGCGACAGCTGGGCATTGCTCTGCGTGCGCGGGTCTACCTCGCCGCTGACCTTGCCCCCGCGCAGCACCGTGCAGTGCTGGCACAGCGCGCGGATCTCATCGAGTTTGTGGCTGATATACAGAATGGAGCAGCCCCCTGCGGCGAGCTGGCGCAGCGTGACGAAGAGCTTTTCCACCGCCTGCGGCGTCAGCACCGAGGTTGGCTCATCAAGAATCAGCAGCTGCGGATTCGTCATCAGCGCGCGCACGATCTCGACGCGCTGGCGCTCGCCGACAGAGAGCGTGTGAACCGGCCGCTCGGGGTCGACCTCAAGCCCGTAGTTGCGCGAGACCTCGACGATTCGCGCGCGCACCTCGACCAGGCTCAGGCTCTTGTCCAGGCCCAGCCAGACGTTCTCGGCCGCGCTCAGCGTGTCGAACAGCGAGAAGTGCTGATAGACCATGCTGATGCCCAGCGCCCGCGCCTGCGCCGGGCTCTTGATCGTCACCGGCTGGCCGTTCCACAGCACCTGGCCCTCATCGGGCGGCACCGCGCCGTAGATGATCTTCATCAGTGTGGACTTGCCGGCCCCGTTCTCGCCCAGCACCGCGTGGATCTGCCCGGGCTCAACAGCGAGGTTTACGCTGTCATTGGCCTTGACCGCCGGGTATTGCTTGCTGATGCCGGTGAGTTGCAGTCGGTAGCTCATGGGGCGCTTGCGGTCATCGTTGCGGGTCGGCGGTAGCGGGCCTCGCCAGCCACGAAGGTGGCCGCCAGATTGCGCTCGTCGGACAGGCTCATCCAGGCGAACACTCTCTCATGCAACTCCCGGGCCACCTCGAAGCGGGCCTGCGCCACCGAGCCCATCGCCCAGTCCCAGACACAGACGTCGGCCAGTGTACCGGCGTCGAAACTGCCCAACTCGCGCGCCAGGCCCAGCGCCTCGGCCGCGCCGCGCGTGGCCGCATGCAGCGCCACCCAGGCGCTCAAGCGTTCGCCGCGCAAGGCCTGGATCTTGTACGCGTCCAGCAGATTGCGCTGCATCGACAAGGACGTGCCGCCGCCCACATCGCTGGCCGTGCTGACCGCCACGCCGGCAGCGCGCAAGGCCTGCCAGTCCATCAGTCCGCTGCCCAGGAACAGGTTGGACGAGGGGCTGTGCGCAATCTGAGCGCCGGTCTCGGCCAGCACACCGCGGTCGGTCTCATCCAGCCAGATGCCATGCGCCAGCACCGCGCGCGGGTGCAGCAGGCCTTCGCGGGCGTAGACATCCAGATAGCTGCGCGCATCGGGGAAGAGCTGGGCCACCCAGTCGACCTCGCTGCGGTTCTCGGCCACATGGGTCTGCATATAGAGAGAGGCATCGGCACGGCACAGCGCGCCGGCCATGGCCAGCTGCTCGGGCGTGCTGGTGGGCGCAAAGCGCACCGTCACCGCGTAGGCCAGGCGCTCCCTGGCGTGAAAGCGCTGGATCAGGTCCACGCAATCGCGCTCGGCCTGCGCCACATCGTCGCGCAGGCCGTCAGGCGCATGGCGGTCCATCAGCACCTTGCCGGTGATCAGGCGCATGCCGCGCACCTCGGCGGCCTCGAACAAGGCCTCGGCCGAGACCTTGTGCACGGTGGGAAACACAACCGCCGCCGTCGTGCCATGGGCCAGCAGCGCATCCAGAAAGCGCTCGGCGCCGGCGCGCGCCACCGCCAGATCGGCATAGCGGCGCTCGGCCGGGAAGGTGTAGGTATTGAGCCAGTCCAGCAGCTCGGTGCCATAGCTGGCAATCACGTCCAACTGCGGGCAGTGCACATGGGTGTCGATGAAGCCCGGCAGGATCAGCCGGCCGCTGTGGTCTTCACGCTGCCAGCTCTCGTCCGGCGCCTCGGCCTGCACACCGGCAATACGGCCCTGCTCGTCGATCAGCAGCCACTGGTCGGGACGAAAACGCGGTGCCGGGCTGTCGAGCTCGGCCCAGCCAGGCGACGAGGCGAAATCGAGCAGGTCGCCGCGCAGGGCGCGGCGGGGAAGTCGTGCAGGTATCGAGGGCTGGGACATGGGGGCGGAATTGTCTCTCACGGGCGGGGTGATTCAGCGCGTGCCCGCGGACTCGCTGCGGCGCGCGGCACAAGCGAACGCGCCACATCGCGCACCTGCTCGCGCAGCCAGCGCAACGCAGCGCTGGCATGGCCGACCTCGTGCCAAAGCTGGTAGTACGCCAGCGGCGGGAACAGCACCGGGCAGCGCAGGATGCGCACCGGCAGCTGGCCCACATAGCGCGAGCAGAACAGCCGCCCGGTGGTCAGCACCAGCAGGCTGCGAGCCACCATCTGGGGTAGTTGGCTGAAGTGCGCACTGCGCACCGCCAGTTCGCGCTTGAGCCCCTGCGAAGCCAGATGCTGGTCGATCACGCCGGGCTGGCCGGCCGACAGCGGCATCGGCGCCACATGCTGGCTGGCCAGATAGCGCTCCACGCTCCAGGCGCGGGCATTCAGCCGCGCCGCCGGGTGGTCTTCAGCCACCAGGCACACCACCTCGTCGCTGAACAGGCGAGCCAAGTGCAGCTCTTCCGGGGGCTGCAGCCAGTTGCCGATCACCAGATCCACCTCACCCTGCGCCAGCGCGCGGCGGTAATCGAAATCAGCCGACAGCGGCTGCAGATCGAGCTGCACGCCCGGGGCGCTGCGCTGCAGATGGGCCACCAGCTCGGGCAGGAACAGCGGGTCCAGGTAGTCGCTGGCTGCGATGCGAAAGCGCAGGTTGGCGGTGCTTGGGTCGAAGCCGGCGCCACGGCCGCTGCGGTGGCGGGATGCGAACAGCGTGTCCGCATCCTGCAGCAGGCGCGCTGCCGGCTCCAGCAGCGCCAGCGCGGTGGCCGTTGGCGTCATGCCGGTGCCGCTGCGCACCAGCAAGGCATCACCGGTGAGCGCGCGCAGCCGCCGCAGCTGGGCGCTGACGGCGGGCTGGCTGCTGTTGAGCCGCAAGGCGGCCTTGGAAACGCTGCGTTCAGTGATCACGGTGTGCAGGACCCGCACAAGTTGCAATTCGATCTTGTCGAAGTCGGCGCGCACCGTCATACGCTTGCAAGCATAGAGTTCATGGCCACGATCGTATATTCTCTGTGAGCGTTCGCGGTACCGTTCGGGTATGTCCCAAGGGCCTGCGGCGCCGGCGCATGCACCGTGCCCAATGGTCTTCCGCCTTTCCTTTCTGGCACCCGCGCCTGAGACACACCGATGAGCACCCGCCCAATCCGCTTCTATCACCGCGGCCAGATCCACGCGCTGAGCCAAGCCGCTCCCACCACGACCACGCTGCAGTGGCTGCGTGAGCAGGCGCATGGCATGGGCACCAAGGAAGGCTGCGCCGAGGGCGACTGCGGCGCCTGCACCGTGCTGGTGGGCGAGCTGGACACGCAGGGAGAGCTGCAGCTGCGCAATATCAATGCCTGCATCCAATTCCTGCCGGCCCTGGACGGACGCGCACTGCTAACGGTGGAAGACCTGGGCAGCTCCGCCCAGCTCAACCCGGTGCAGCAGGCCCTGGTGGACTGCCATGGTTCGCAATGCGGCTTCTGCACCCCCGGCTTTGCGATGACGCTGCAGGCCATCTACGAGCGCCACCAGGCCGACGGCAGCCGCCCCAGCCGACAGCGTCTGGCCGATGATCTGTCAGGCAATCTGTGCCGCTGCACCGGCTACAAGCCCATCCTGGATGCGGGCGAGCGCATGTTCGAGCTCAAGCCCGCCACGCTGGACCGCGCGCCCATCGTGGCCGCACTGAAGTCCTTGCAGACTGACACCGCCCTGCACTACCAGGCGCTCAATCCCGTCACCGGCCAGGCTCAGCAATTGCATGCGCCGCGCACCCTGGCCGAACTGGCAGCGCTGCGCGAGGCGCAGCCCGACGCCCGCCTGGTAGCCGGCGCCACCGATGTCGGCCTGTGGGTCAACAAGCAGCACCGTGAGCTGGGCAACTTGATTCTGCTGGGCTCGGTGGCCGAGCTGCGCGAGATCCGTTCGCAGGCCTTCGAGGGCCGGCCTGGCCTGTGGATCGGTGCCGCGGCCTCGCTGGAAGACGCCTGGGGCGCGCTGAGCGAAGCCGTGCCGGCGCTGCGCGAGCTGTGGCTGCGCTTCGCCTC
>NZ_JBILQK010000112.1:0-9711 GCF_044373315.1 Roseateles sp.
CCTTCTTCACGTCCAGCGCCTCCAAGACATCGGCATCGCCCTCCCGCTTGACGCGCAGCAGCCAGGTCTTGCCGTCCTTCTCCTGCAGCGCCTTGGGGTTGACGGCCAGCACCGCCTGCAACTCATCAGCCGCGGGCTTCTTGGACAGGAACACCACCTTGGCGCTCATCTCCGGCAGGATGCGCGCGTCCAACTGATCGAAGCGCACCTTGGTCATCACCGTGGCCTTGGCGCGGTCGACAGTGGGCACGATGCCGGCCACCTGGCCCTGGAAACGCTGGCCCGGCAAGGCGTCCAGCGTGATCTCCACCGGCTGGCCCGGCGACACCTTGGCCAAGCTGGATTCGGAGACATCGGCCTCCACCTCCAGCGTGCCCAAATCAGCCATGGTCACCACCGCGCCCTGCGAGCCGGCAGCGTTCGAGAAGGGCGTGATGATGTCACCCACATTGGCGTTCTTCACCAGCACCACGCCATCGAAGGGCGCGCGAATCTCGGTGAAATCGCGGTTGACCTGCTGCAGCGTCAGCTGGGCCTGGGCCTGCTGCACCGCCGCCTGGGCCGAGCCCACGCCGGCTTGCGCCGAGGTGATGCCAGCACGCGCCGCATCCAGCCGGCGCTTCGCCGCATCCAGCGCCTGGCTGGAGACAAAGCCCTGGGCCTGCAGGCTCAGGCTGCGCTGATGCTCGGCCTCAGCATTGGAGAGCTCCACCTGCGCCTGCTGCACCGCGCTCTGCGCCTGGCGCGCGCTGGCCTCGGCCAGGCGCACGCCCGCGCTGGCCGCACCGATGGAGGCCTGCACATCTGAGGCATCGATGCGGGCGATCAGATCGCCCTTCTTCAGCACCGAGCCCTCGCGCACATTCAGCTCGATCAGCCGCCCGCTGGCCTTGGACGCCACGGCGGCGCGGCGCTGTGCCACCACGTAGCCCGAGGCAGTGAGCTGCGCATACTGCGCGGCAGGCGTGCTCTGCAGTACCGAGCTGACGCGAACCTCAGCCGGCCGCGGCGCCAGCATCACGCCAGCCACCGCCACCACCAGCAGGCCGCCGATGATCCAGCGCCAGGGCAGGCGGCGCCGCCCCTTGGGCTTGCCCTGGGGCGACTGCCGGTCAATCTTCAGTTGCGCCAATCCGGCGGCGGGAGAGGAATCAGCCATGGTGTTGAGCGTCGACTTGGGGTTTCAGCCAGGCGGCACAGGGTCCGTCAGCCCCGCGCATTGTGCACAGTCCAGACGACATTGCATGAAGACTGGATCTGCCTGCTGCCATGCGCTGTCAGCACCCCGCGCCACAATGCCGCCATCATGGCCGAAGCCGTCTCCTCAGCCCCCCTGCCCGAGCGCCTGATCGCGCATCTGGACATGGACGCCTTCTACGCCTCGGTGGAACTGCTGCGCTACCCGGAGCTCAAGGGCCAGGCCGTGGTGGTGGGCGGGCGGCGCATCCATGCCCCGCGCCTGCGCGAAGACGGCACGCGCGAGTATTCAAAGCTGCGCGACTACACCGGCCGTGGCGTCATCACCACCTCCACCTATGCAGCGCGCGACCTGGGCGTGTTCTCCGGCATGGGCCTGATGAAGGCGGCGCTGCGCGCGCCGGACGCCATCCTGCTGCCCACCGATTTCGACGCCTACCGCCACTACTCGCGCCTGTTCAAGGCCGCGGTGGCCGAGGTGGCGCCGGTGATCGAGGACCGCGGCATCGACGAGATCTACATCGACCTCAGCGATGTGCCCGGCATACGCGAGCCGGTGGGCCACGATCCGCTGGGCGGCGTGCGCGCGGTGGCACGCGAGATCAAGAACTCTGTGCTGCGCGCCACCCGGCTGACCTGCTCGATCGGCATCACGCCCAACAAGCTGCTGTCCAAGATGGCCTCCGAGATGGACAAGCCCGATGGCATCACACTGCTGATGGCGCATGAGATCGAGAGCCGCATCTGGCCGCTGGACGTGCGAAAGATCAACGGCATCGGCCCCAAGGCCGGTGCCAAGCTGGCCGCTTTAGGCATCGAAACCATCGGGCAGATCGCCGCGGCCGACCCGCAGTGGCTGATCGCGCAGTTCGGCAAGAGCTATGGCCACTGGCTACACGAGGCCTCGCACGGGCGCGACAGCCGGCCGGTGGTGACGCACAGCGAGCCGGTGTCCATCAGCCGCGAGACCACCTTCGAGCGCGACCTGCATGCAGTGCACGACCGCGCGCAGCTCTCCGACATCTTCACCCGGCTGTGCCAGCAGCTGGCGGCTGATCTGGAGCGCAAAGGCTATGAGGGCCGCACGATCGGCCTGAAGCTGCGGTTCGAAGGCTTTCACACCGTCACGCGCGACCTCACGCTGGATGCACCGGTGGCTGATGCGGTGTCCATACGCCGCGCGGCCGGCGCCTGTCTGAAGCGTGTGCCGCTGGAAAAGCGCATCCGCCTGCTGGGCGTGCGCGTGGGCAATCTTTCGCGGCCGGGCGAGGCGCTTTCCGCGTCGTCGCAGGCGAGCAAGAGAAAGCCGCAACAGCAACCGCCTGCCTCAGGGCCGGTGCCGGAGTCGCTGGCCTTGTTCTAAACCGAGCGCCAAGGCGCTCAACGCCGCGTCGGCAAGGTCCACATCCAGTAAGCCACAGCCACACAGCAAGCCGCCGGCAGCCAGCACCAGCGCAGCGGCAGCAGCCAACCGGCCCAGACCGAGCCGATGGCCATCATGGTCCAGGCCAGCTGCTTAACGCGCAGCGGGATCGAGTGATTGGCGCGCCAGTCGCGCACCATGGGGCCGAACAGGCGATGGTTGAGCAGCCAGTCCTCGGCGCGGCGGCTGCCGCGCGAGAAGCAAAAGGCGGCCAGCAGCACGAAGGGCACGGTGGGCAACACCGGCAGAAAGGCACCGACGAGGCCCAACGCCAGGCTCATCACACCAGCCAATGCCCACAGCACACGCTGCCACAAGGCGCGGCGCGGTGGGTCGAAGTGGATCGTGGCGGGGATGGGTTCGATGGGCATCGGCGCCAGTGTAGAGGCGCCCGGAAGCCCTCACCGGCGGCTACAGTTGCCGCTCCATGAGCAGCGAGCAATTCCTCCGGTTTCCTTCGATCGACGGCCTGCGTGCCTTCGAGGCAGCCGCGCGCCTGGGCAGCCTGGAGCGTGCGGCTGACGCGCTGTGCGTCAGCGCCAGTGCCGTCTCCAAGCGCATCTCCACGCTGGAGGAACTGCTGGGCGTGAGCCTGCTGCTGCGCTCGGCCAAGCCCTTGGTGCTGACCGCCGCTGGCAAGGAGTACCTGCCGCAGCTGCGCGCCGCGCTGGACCTGCTGGCAGCCATTCCGCTGCACCAGCGCGCGGTGCAAGAGGTGGAGCGCTTGCGCATCGCCGCACCGCCCACCTTTGCGCGCCAGGTCCTGGTGCCCGCGCTGCCGGGCTTCACCGCGGCGCATCCGGAGATCGAGCTGGAGCTGCTGCTCTCGACGCCCTTTCTCGACGAGGCTGCGCCTGAGGCCGAGGTGGAGATCGGCAACAGCCTGAGCAACGCTGGCGGCAGTGAGGCTCAGGTCTTGATGCTGGATCAGGTCACGCCGATGGTCTCACCCGCGCTGCTGGAGCGGCTGCAGCAGCAAGGCACACCCTTGCGCGAGCCCGCCGACCTGCGCCATGCGCCGCTGCTGCGCACACCCATCGAGCCCTGGACGCCCTGGCTGCGCGCCGCCGGCCTGGATTGGCCCGAGCCCAGCCACGGCACCCGCTTTGTCGATCTGGGCCTGACGCTGGAAGCTGCCGCCTGTGGCCAGGGCGTGGCGCTTGGGCGGCCCAGCCTCGCTTCAGCATGGCTGAAAAACAGATCCCTCGTGAGGCCCTTTGCACTGTGCGTGCCCGCGCAGACGCCGTACACGCTGCATGTGCATGGCGACAGCGCGGCTGCCAGGGCGTTTGCGCTGTGGATCAGCGCGCATTGCGCGACGCTGCAGTGACAAGTCGACCGGCCTGCAACCGCTGGCTGTGGCATGGCCAGGCATCGGAACAAACTTCAGGCCGCGCCTGAGCTTCTTTCAGGCCAGGCGGACGCGTCTGCCCTAGCATCGCGCATCGGCTCAGAACAATTTCATCGGAGACAGCCACCATGCCCGTGATCACCAGCATCGAAGACCTGCGCGTCCTGGCCCAGAAGCGCGTGCCGCGCATGTTCTACGACTATGCCGACTCGGGCTCGTGGACCGAGAGCACCTACCGCGCCAACGAGAGCGACTTCCAGAAGATCAAGCTGCGCCAGCGCGTGGCGGTGAATATGGAGAACCGCAGCACGGCCACGCAGATGGTGGGCGTGGATGTGAAGATGCCGGTGGCCATTGCGCCCACCGGCCTGACCGGCATGCAGCATGCCGATGGCGAGATCCTGGCGGCCCGCGCGGCCGAGGCCTTTGGCGTGCCCTTCACGCTGTCGACCATGAGCATCTGCTCGATCGAGGACATCGCCGCGCACACCAAGGCACCGTTCTGGTTCCAGCTCTATGTGATGCGGGACCGAGGCTTCATCGAGCGCCTGATCGACCGCGCGAAGGCGGCCCGCTGCGGCGCCCTGGTGCTGACGCTGGACCTGCAGATCCTGGGCCAGCGCCACAAGGACCTGAAGAACGGCCTGTCGGCCCCTCCCAAGCCGACGCTGTCGACGATGCTGAACCTGATGACCAAGCCGCGCTGGTGCCTGGGCATGCTGGGCACCAAGCGCCGCCAGTTCGGCAATATCGTCGGCCATGTTTCGGGCGTGGGCGATATGGGCTCGCTGGCCGAATGGACGGCCAAGCAGTTCGACCCTCAGCTGAACTGGGGCGATGTGGAGTGGATCAAGAAGCGCTGGGGCGGCAAGCTGATCCTCAAGGGCATCCAGGACGTGGAGGACGCGCGCCTGGCGGTGGACTCGGGCGCCGATGCGCTGATCGTCAGCAACCATGGCGGCCGCCAGCTCGACGGCGCCGAGAGCAGCATCCACGCCCTGCCCCGCATCATCGAAGCCGTCGGCTCGCAGATCGAGGTGCATATGGACGGCGGCATCCGCTCGGGCCAGGACGTGCTGAAGGCCTGGGCGCTGGGCGCCAAGGGCACTTACATCGGCCGGGCTTTCCTCTATGGCCTGGGCGCCATGGGCCAGCCGGGTGTGGCCAAGGCGCTGGAGATCATCCACAAGGAGCTGGACCTCACCATGGCCTTCAGCGGCCACACGCAGCTGAAGAACGTCACGCGCGAGATCCTGCTACCGGGCACCTACCCGACGGCTTGAGCGCCACCCGACTGCAGCCGGGCGGCAACCTCATCAGCCGCCCTGTTGTTGTCTGCGGCGTGCCAGACCCAAGGCGAGCAGCGCGCCCAGCACCAGCGCCACGCTGCCGGGCTCAGGCACCGGCGCCACATAGTCACCCAGATCAGCGGCGCTGATCTTGTAGGCATGCAGCACGCTGGGCAGCAGTTGCAGGCTGGCGTTCCACTGGGCGACGCTGCCGTCCCGGGTCTTCACGCAGCCGTTGATGCTGTCCAGCGGGCACTGGATGGAAGCGGCATACGGGTCGGCCGCGGTGAAGTCGAACCACACATCGAACTGCGTGCCTGAACCGTTCTGCGTCACGCTGTAGTCGCTGTCGGTGCCGGCCAGCAGCAGATAGCTGCCGTCATTGAGCTTGGGGCCGATGGCCAGGCCTTCCCACTTCTCGGGCGACTTGTTGCCCAGGCCCGCCAGGGTATTGGCGTCAAGATCCAGCACCGGGCCAACCTTCTTCACCTTGGTGTAGACCGAACCGGACACCAGCTTGATGCTGCTGACATCCGTGGCGCCGTTCAGGTCGATGCGGTAGACCTCCTTGTCGGCGGTGGCGAGATCGGCGCCCACGCCCACACCCCGGTTGTTGCGCTCCAGCACGAAGAACTCGTGGTCGTTGATTGCCACCAGGGCCGAGATGCCCTGGCCCTGGCCGCTGCGCTTCATCTCGTAGGCGTACTGCGCCACCGCCTGGCCGCTGGCCACGTCGAACTTGACGATGCGCACCATCGTGCCGTTGCCGGCGCCCTCATCGAGCATCGCGCTTTGCAGCATCGCAAAGGCGAACTTGCCGTCCGGGCTGATGGCCAGCCCCTCGAAGCCGCGGTTAGTGCGCTTGCCCGCGGTGTTGCCGGTATCGCTTGCAAAGTTCGGCACGCCCGTGGCATTGCGCGGCACCAGATTGGCCGGCGTGATGAAGCTGCGCAGCAACTCACCATTGCGGCCGAACTCGCGCAGCGCAGGGCCGTACTCGTCGGACACCAGCAGCGTGCCGGTCTGGGGGTTGACGACCATGCCCTCGGGGTCGTGGGCGCGCCCCAAGCTGGACGATGGCGCAGGCGCCAGACCGTTGAAGCGCTGGCCAGCCTCGCCGAACAGCACGGTTTCGAGGATCCGGAAATTCGCAATCGAGCCCGTGTTGGGATTCACATCAATGGCGAAGCGGCTGACGCGTGTGTCATAGCCAATGGTGCCGCCGCCCGGCCCACGGTCGGACAGCCCCCACCAGTCCTTGCGGATGGGGTCGTAGTAGATGTCCGAGAAGGCGCCGAAGCGGCCGTTGTTGGCACTGCTGCCGCCGGACTGGTCGAGCTGGCTGCCGGAGATGAGCAGACCGTTGACGAAGGTCGGCGTGGCGCCAGCAAGGCCGCACAGCGACAGGCCGAGCGCGGCGACAAGGGAGCGGGTGGAACGAATCATGGTGGAGGGCGTGCCTGGCAATGCGTAGAACGCAGGCCACTCAGACCCGCGAAGGCCTTCAGGCTAGGTCGGGCTGATGACCCTCGGGTGACAGTGCCGGGGCACCCCCTCGAACGCGGGGGTGCTTGCCGCATCAAATGCACCTATCCATCCATCAAGCCTGCGGCGTACCCCAGCGGCTGTTCAGCCTTGCAGCCGCGTCCAGAGCAAGCCCTGCAGACGCTCTTCCCAGAGCGGGAAGCTGCTGTAGCGGCCGGGGTGCGCCTCGGGGTCGGCGCCAGTGCCGCCGATCGCGTAGACGATGCCGCTGCGACGCGCCGGGTCCAGCATCAGGCCGGACATCAGGCCGTAGGCGAAGCCCAGATGGCCCCAGGCCTGCTGGCCGCCGCGTGGCATCAGGCGGTCGCCCTGCAGGCGGCTGCTCTTGGCATCGGGCACCGAGCGGTCGATGAAATGCTGCAGGCCCAGGCCCCAGGCCTGGAACTCGCCGCCCAGGTCGTCGCCATTCGGCGCGGCCGGGCCGGCGGAGCGCCAATGCTCGGTCATCAAGGCATGCACACTGGCGGGCTGAAGATAGCTCGCGCCAGCGTGGCGGCCTTGATCAGCCAGCATCGCCAGCACCACGCCCAGATCGGCCACCCGGGTGCGCATACGCCCCTGCGGGCCGAACAGCGAGCCGTTGCTGCCCAGCTCGTAGCCGTCCAGCCCAGCGGGCGGGGCCGGCCGCTTGCCGCCGAAGTCGTCGGTCTGCACGATCCACGGCCCGGCAGTGTTCCAGCGCACCGCATCGTCGGTGGCGCGCTTGCGGTAGAGGGTGGCCAGGTTGGCCAGCTCGGCCTCGCTGAACTGGCTGGCCTCGAAGCCGCCACTCAGGCCCAGCGGCCTGAGCACCTGCTCAGCCATCAGCTGATCGAAGCGCTGGCCGCTGGCTTTCTCCATCACGCCAGCCAGCACGCCGTAGTTGAGATTGCAGTACTCGAACCACTGGCCCGGCGCTTGCGTCGCAGGCGACCAGGACTTGCCGCTGCCGAACAAGGCAGCGCCCGGCAGCAGCTTCTCGGCCAGGCGCTGGCCCGGCGCCACATAGCTGCCGGCACTGTCGCGAAGGCCCGAGCGGTGGCTGAGCAGCAGGCGCACCGTCAGCGGTACGTTTTGATGCCCGGGGTGGCGCAGGCGATAGCCCAGGATCTCGCCGATATCAGCATCCAGGTTCAGCCGCCCGGCCTCGACCAGGCGCATCACGCCCAGCGCCACCACCAGCTTGCTGATCGAGGCGATGCGAAACAGCGTATCGCGCGTGACCGGCCGGTGCCGGCCGGCGCCGCTGGGGTCGATCCAGCGGTGGCCGAACTGACCCTCGTACACCACACGGCCCTCGCGCAGCATCAGCACCGAGAGGCTGGCCAGCGGCCGCGCCGGGTCATCGATCAGAGCCTGCAGTTCGGCATCCAAGCCGGTGGGCGCGGCGGACGCCAATCCCGGCAGGCCGGCGGTCAACACAGCAGGAGCGGCGAGCAGCAACTGGCGGCGGGCCAGGCTGCCGAGCGGGCAAGACGATGGGCGGAGCTTCATCACCACAGTTTCACCGCAGAGCCCAAGCGCGGGCGATGCCTTTTTGCAGCCCGCCCATCACTTCGGCTCATCACGGCTCAGGTGGCCGCCTTCTTGGCCACCAGCGTCAGGATGTCGTAGCTGGCCACCAGTTCGCCGCGCTGGTTCATCACCTGCACGTCCCAGGCCACCACGCCCTGCGGCGGCTGATCCGGGCGGTTGCCGCGGTCGATGCGGCGCTTGCAGGTCAGGCGCGCCTGGATGGTGTCGCCGATCGCCACCGGGTTGACGAAGCGCAGCGTGTCCAGACCGTAGTTGGCCAGCACCGGGCCTGGCGCGGGCGAAACGAACAAGCCCGCCGCGGCCGACAGCACGAAGTAACCATGCGCGATGCGCTGGCCGAACTGCGTTTCCTTGGCAGCGATCTCGTCGAAGTGCATGTAGAAGTAGTCGCCCGAGATGCCACCGAAGTTGACGATGTCGGCCTCGCCAACTGTTCTACGGTGCGTCAGAAGCGAGTCACCGACCTGGATCTCTTCGAAATACTTGCGGAAGGGGTGGACCACATCCTCATGCACCTTGGCGCCGCGCTGGTACTCGCCGGTGATGGCGGTGATCATGGTCGGCGAGCCCTGCACCGCGCAGCGCTGCAGATAGTGTTTGACGGCGCGGATGCCGCCCAGCTCCTCGCCACCGCCGGCGCGGCCCGGGCCGCCATGCTTGAGCATGGGCAGCGGCGAGCCATGGCCGGTGCTTTCCTTGGCAGCCTCGCGATCGAGCACCATGATGCGGCCATGGAAGGCCGCGGCCTGGTAGACCGCCTCGGCAGCGATGGCCGGCGTCTTGGTGATGACCGAGCCCACCAGGCTGCCGCGTCCCTTGGCGGCCAACTGCAGCGCCTCATCCAAGTCCGCGTAGGGCATCAGCGTGGACACCGGGCCGAAGGCCTCGATGTTGTGTACCGCCTCGTTGGCGAAGGCGTCGCGGCACAGCAGCAGGCTCGGCGCGAAGAAGGCGCCATCCTTGACGCCGTCGCCGATGGGCGCGAAGCCGTCCTTGGCGCCGAACACCAGCTCATTGCCCTGGCTCAGCAGAGCCAGGCGCTCGGCCACGTCGGCCTGCTGGGCCATCGAGGCCAGCGCGCCCATGCGCACGCCCTCCACCGCCGGGTCGCCGACCTTGAGCTTGGCAAGGCGCTCGCGCAGCATCGAAGCCACCGTGTCGATGTGTTTCGCCGGCACGATGGCACGGCGGATCGCGGTGCACTTCTGGCCGGCCTTGGCCGTCATCTCGCGCATCACTTCCTTGACGAAGAGCTCGAACTCGGGATCGTCCGGCGCCACATCGGGGCCAAGGATGGAGCAGTTCAGGCTGTCGGCCTCGGCGTTGAAGGGCACGCTGCGCTGGATCAGGTTGGGTGTGACGCGCAGTTGCGCGGCGGTGTCGGCCGAGCC
>NZ_JBILQK010000113.1:0-9674 GCF_044373315.1 Roseateles sp.
CGCTCCACGCTTCCTCCCCACATTCGGTCGCCCTCGTGCAGTTGCGCTTCGCTTCGTTCGCTGTGATCAACTTACGGCGGGACTTGCACCCGCAAGAGTGCGCTCATGCTGAGCGCACATGCAAAAGGCCCGCCGAGGCGGGCCTTTGCTTTGCACCTGGTCTGGGATTTTAGGCGGCCAGAGCCTTGATCTTGGCCGACAGGCGGCTCTTGTGGCGAGCGGCCTTGTTCTTGTGGAAGATGCCCTTGTCGGCGACCGAATCGATCACGGCTTGGGCGGTCTTGAACAGGTCAGCAGCCTTGGCCTTGTCGCCGGCAACCACTGCCTTTTGCACGTTCTTGACGACCGTGCGGAACTTCGAGCGCAGCGCCGTGTTGGCGGCGTTCAGTTTGACGTCCTGGCGAGCGCGCTTGCGGCCCGATGCCAAACGGACGGTTTTCTTCTTGGCTTTGGAAGAACTTGCCATTTTGTGTATCTACCCAGATGGTGCAAAGACCGCGAGTGTAGCACTGAAGTGAAGCTGCAAGCAAAGATTGGGCACTGGCAGCATAGGCCGGTGGCCGAAAACGCTGAGTTTCGCACCTTGTTGAGCAAGCATAATCCGCCGGCTCAGCCCTGCTTAAGCCCTCATGAATCTGCTGCGATCTGCCTCCCTGATATCGGTCATGACTTTGGCTTCGCGCGTTACGGGCTTGGTGCGGGAGCAGATGATTGCGACGGCCTTTGGGGCCAGCACCCTGACCGATGCCTTTCAGGTGGCTTTTCGCATCCCCAATATGTTGCGCCGCTTGTTTGCCGAGGGCGCCTTCTCGCAGGCCTTTGTTCCCTTGCTTGCCGCGACCCGTGCTCGCGACGGCGATCAGGCCACGGCCAGCCTTGTTGATGCGGTCGCCACCGTTTTGGCCTGGGTGCTCTTGCTTACTTGCGTGCTCGGTGTCGTCGGGGCGCCCTTGCTGGTGTGGGTGCTTGGCGCGGGCTTGCCGCAAGAGGGACGCGAAGCGGCCATCGTGATGACCCGCTGGATGTTTCCCTACATCGGCTGCATGTCTCTGGTGGCGCTGGCGGCCGGCGTTCTGAATACCTGGAAGCGATTCCTTCTGCCGGCGGCTACCCCGGTGCTGCTGAACCTGTCGGTGATTGCTGCTGCCTGGCTGTTGGCGCCGCGCCTGGAGGCCTATGGGCTGAGGCCGATCTATGCGCTGGCGTTCGGGGTGATGCTGGGCGGCGTGCTGCAACTGCTGGTTCAAATCCCGGCCTTGATGCGTATCGGCTTGTTGCCTCGCATCGGCATGACCCCTGGGGCCCTCAGGCGCTCCTGGCACCACCCCGGCGTGCGTCAGATGTTGACGGCGATGGGGCCTGCCTTGCTGGGTGTCGGAGTGGCTCAGTTGTCCCTGGTCATCAACACCCAGATCGCCATCTTTGTGGGTGCGGGTGCCGCGTCCTGGTTGACCTATGCCGACCGTCTGATGGAGTTTCCCACTGCCTTGCTGGGCGTGGCGCTTGGGGTGGTGCTGACGCCGCAGCTTGCTTCAGCTCAAGCCAAGGGAGAGTCAGCGGCTTACTCTGATTTGCTCGATTGGGGCTTGCGCATGGTGCTGCTGCTGGCCTTGCCAAGCTCGGTGGCCTTGCTCTTGTTTGCCCAGCCCATGGTTGCGGTGCTCTACCACTACGGTGCCTTTCGCCCGGCCGATGTGACCCAGACTTCGCTCGCGGTGATGGGCTACGGCGTGGGCTTGCTGGGGCTGGTCGGCATCAAGGTGCTGGCTCCGGGCTTCTTTGCCCGCTTTGACACGCGCACGCCTGTGCGGATTGCGCTCGCCGTGCTCGTCTTGACTCAGGTGATGAATGCACTGCTGGTGCCCTGGCTAGGTGTTGCTGGGCTCGCGCTCTCGATCGGCCTTGGGGCCATGATCAATGCGGCTTGGCTGTTGGTAGGGCTGCTGCGCTTGGGCAGCTACCGGCCGGCGCCGGGCTGGCTGGGATTTGCCTTGCGTGTGCTCATCGCGACGACGCTGATGGGGGCGCTTCAGTACCATTTGGCTCAGCGAATAGACTGGATCGGTTTGGGGCAGCAGGGCTGGCTGCGCGCCTCGCTGATGGCCGCCTGTCTGCTGGCTTCTGCGCTTGTTTACTTTGGCACCTTGTGGCTGCTTCGGCTTGACCTGCGCCAGTTTGCCCGCCGTGCTTGAGCATTTCCCATGAGTTTGCCTCTGTCTGTCAAAGTGCCGACTGCACTGGAGCACTTCGCGGCCCTGGTGGCTGACGATTCCGGTCTGAATCTGCTCGAGGCTGCCGCGTCAATCGCGCTTGATGAGCACCCCACGGTCGATGTCCAGGCGGTGCTGGGCGAGGTCGATGTCCTGGCGGAACGCCTGCGCAGCCGACTGCCAGAGGATGCGGCGCCGATGCAGCGCTTGCGGCTCTTGAACCAGTTCTTCAGCGCGGAGCTGGGATTTGCGGGCAACATCAACAACTTCTACGACAGCGGGAACAGTTATCTGCATCAGGTGTTGGCCAGTCGGCGCGGCATACCGATCTCCCTTGCTGTCATCTATCTTGAACTCGCGGGTCAGGTGGGGCTGAGCGCTTGCGGCGTGGGCTTCCCCGGGCACTTCCTGATCAAGGTCAAGCTGCGCCAGGGGGACGTGTTCCTGGATCCCTTGACGTGCCATTCGCTGTCACGGTCCGCGCTCGAGGAGGCGTTGCTGCCCTACCTCGCCAAGCAGGGTGCTGGCGCGGCAGGTCTCGAGCACTACCTCGTCGATGCCTCGCCGCGACAGGTGCTAGCCCGGATGCTGAGGAATCTGAAGGAGATCCACCGCAGTCAGTCTGACTTGCTGCGCTTGCTCTCGGTGCAGCAGCGATTGGTGATCCTTTTGCCGGGCGATATGCAGGAATTGCGGGATCGGGCCGAGGTGCTGGAGTCGCTGGGATGCTGGGCCGCGGCTGCCGAAGACTTGCAAACGTACCTTCGGCGCAACCCGGCCGCGAGTGATCTGGAACTCATCAAGCGCCGCCTTCGCGGTTTGCAGGCTCGGGGCGGTCCGGGCTTGCATTGATCGTGTTTGGGGCGCGCTTAGAATCGCGACGCCCTTGAATCCCCTGGAACCGATGAAGTCTGTACTCCCGCCCCGCCCTGTGTCAGTGGGTTGGCCTGCGCGCCAAGGCTTGTGCCATCGAGGGGGCTTGGGTTGAAACAGATTCCTCTCTCGCTCGGGCCGGAGCCGGACTTCAGTTTCGGCACTCTCCTGCCTGGTGCGAATGAAGCAGCGCTGGCGCATCTGCAAACGCTCAGACCCGGCGCTCCGCCCGTGTTCCTATGGGGTGCTGCCGGCAGCGGCAAGACGCATGTGCTCAAGGCTCTGGCAGGTGCCTGGCAGGCGGCCGGCGCTCAGGTCGGGTGGTATGACGCGGCGACCCGTCTGCCTTGGGAGTTGCCGGCTCATCCGAGCCTTTTATTGTTGGACGATTGCCAGGATTTTGATGCCGGGCAGCAGCATGCGGCGTTTCAGCTTTTCGTCGAGGCCGCGACGCTGGGTCTTGCCGTTGTGGCCTCAGGTACGGCCCCACCGGTCGATCTGGCGCTGCGTGAGGACCTGCGGACCCGTCTGGGATGGGGGCCGACTTTCGGACTGCAGCCCTTGGCCGAGCCTGAGATCCGGGCCGCGCTGCGCCGTGAGGCCGATCGGCGCGGCATCTTCCTGTCCGACGAGGTGATGGACTATCTATTGACCCGCTTTGCACGCGATCTGAAGCACCTGATGGGCCTGCTGGACCGGCTGGATGAGTTCGCCCTGGCCCACAAGCGTGCCGTTACTGTCCCCCTGTTGCGTCAGATGCTGACCGACCAAGAAAACGAAGCCCAATGAATCTCACCCTTTTCGACCTGGACGGAACGCTGATCGCCCACGACTCCGACCATGCATTCGGCAACTTCATGGTCGATATCGGCTGGGCCGATGGCGAGCACTGGCGGCGTCGCAATGATGAGCTCTTCGCCGAGTATCAGGCGGGCGTGCTGAACCTGGATGCCTACATTGAGTTCGCCACATCGGTCTGGCGTTCCCGCCCGCTGGATCAGGCCCTGGCGGCCCGCGAGCGCTTCATGCACGAGGTGATGCGCCCGATGTTGACTCCTGATGCGCAGGCGCTCGTCCAGCAGGCTCAGGATGCAGGTGATCTGGTCGCCATCGTGACGGCGACCAACGAGTTCGTCACTGAGCCGATCGCCGGCGCCTTCGGTGTGGAGCACCTGATTGCGGTTCAGTTGCAGCGCGATGCGGGCGGTACCTACACGGGTGGCATCCAAGGCGTGCCCTCGTTTCAAGCCGGCAAGATTGTGCGGGTTGAGCAGTGGCTGGCTGGCTTGGGGCGACAATGGGGCGACTTCGAGCGCATCAGCTTCTACAGTGACTCGATCAACGACCTGCCGCTGCTGGAACGCGTCAGCCATCCCGTGGCAACCAATCCGACACCGGCGTTGGCGGCAATCGCCGCCGAGCGGGGCTGGCCCCTTTTGAAACTCTTCGCATGATCAAGAAATTCATCGACAAGCTGCTGGGCAAGTCTGCCTCCTCGGCCAAGTCCGGCAAGAGCCCGCTGGGCAAACGCGTCGAGATTCAGGTGGCGGAGCACGGCATTGATCCTGGCCTGCTGGATGAGCGTGCGGTCCGTGTGGTCCAAACGCTGACGGATGCTGGCTTCGAGGCCTACATCGTCGGTGGCGCCGTGCGTGACCTGCTCTTGGGCATGCGTCCCAAGGACTTTGACGTGGCGACAAATGCCACACCTGAGCAGGTCAAGGGATTGTTCCGGCGCGCCTTCATCATCGGGCGCCGCTTTCGCATCGTCCATGTGGTGTACGGCCGTGGCCGTGAGCATGAGGTCATCGAGGTCTCCACTTTCCGGGCCCTGCTGGTCAACGAAGCTGCAGACCAGGTCGCAGGCAACGAAAAGACGTCCAAGGACGAACTGGCAGGCAAGTCGCACGTGGTGGACGCCAGTGGCCGGGTCTTGCGTGACAACGTCTGGGGCCCTCAGATCGAGGATGCTGCGCGCCGCGACTTCACCGTCAACGCCTTGTATTACGACCCTCAGCGCCAGTTGGTGGTCGACTATCACGGCGGCCTGGCTGATGCCAAGAAGCGCGTGTTGCGCATGATTGGCGACCCGGAGACCCGCTATCGCGAAGATCCGGTTCGCATCATCCGCGCGGTGCGCTTCGCAGCCAAGCTGGGGTTCGAGATCGAGCCCAAGTCGCGCACGCCGATCAAGAAGACAGCGGAGCTTCTGGGCAATGTGCCGATCTCGCGCATGTTCGACGAGATGATCAAGCTGTTGCAGACTGGGCATTCGCTGGCCAGTCTTGAAGAACTGCGCAAACAGGGGCTGACTCGGGGGGTGTTCCCGATTCTTGACGCGGTCCTGGACGAAAGCGGCCAACTGCGCGAAGGCGTTCGCGGGCAGTTCGTGCGGCGCGCCTTCGAGGATACCGACCGACGTGTGGCCGAAGGCCGCAGCGTCGCCCCGAGCTTCATGCTGGCCTGCATGCTCTGGCACGATGTTCAATCGCGCTGGGAAAAGCTGCGCGAGCAAGAGGCGCCGGTGCCCGCGCTCCAGCAGGCGATCGATCAGGTCTTCGATGCGCGAATTGGCGATATCTCAGGCCGCGGCAAGCTGGCGGCAGACATGCGCGAGATCTGGATGATGCAGCCGCGCTTTGATCGGCGCAGCGGCAATGGCCCCTACAGCTTGGTGGAGCAGCCGCGGTACCGCGCCGGCTTTGACTTCCTGCTCTTGCGTGCAGATGCGGGTGAGCTGGATCAAAGCCTGGTGGACTGGTGGGAGGACTTTGCCCTGGGCGATGAGGACGAACGTCGCGCTTTGCTCGACCAGGTGCGGGACACCCAGCGCCGAGGCGCCAAGGTCCACCGGCTGCCGCGAGTCCGGGAGGCGGGGGATGCGATCGCGGCAGACGCACCGACTGACGAGTCTTCGGAGGTTGCGCCGGCCAAGAAACGCCGCCGTCGGCGCAAGCCCAAAACGGACGGTGCGCCGGCTGCGGGCGGCAACGAGCCGGCATGAGCAGTGCGTTGGCCCAGGCCTTTATCGGCTTGGGGGCCAATTTAGGCGCTGACCTGCAGCTGGCGCTTGAGGAGGGCTTGCGCGGCATCGCTGCCTTGCCCGGAACCCGCGTGCTGGCGGTGTCTGGTGCCTACCGAAGCGCGCCGCTTGAGTCATGCGGGCCGGACTATCTGAATGCGGTGGCTTGTGTCGAGACCGCTTTGACGCCCCAGGCCTTGCTCGATGCGCTGCTCGCCATTGAGGCGGCGCATGGGCGCGAGCGCCCCTACCGGAACGCGCCGCGCACCTTGGACCTGGATCTGCTCAGCTACTCGGATCTTTGCCTCGATACGCCCACATTGACCCTGCCGCATCCTCGCCTCCAGCAGCGGGCCTTTGTCCTTCGCCCTTGGCTCGAGCTTGCGCCAGACCTTGCCTTGCCCGGCATCGGCCGCTTGGCCGACTGCCTTCCCTCGCTGCAAGACCAGGCACTCGAGCGGCTGGATACCGCTCTGGCTTGGCGCTGAACTGCATTCTTGGCGTATCAGTCTCAGCTGTTCGCCGACACGCTCACTTCGTTTTCGAAATAGCGTTGCGCGCTGTAGGCAATCGTCGCCATCAGGCTGGCGCCGCCGATCAGTAGGCATATCACAACCCCCACCACCACCGGCCAAGCGCTGGGTCGCGCCGTCTTGCCGGGGTTGTGTGTGGCATTCCAGCGCTCGTCTGGTGTCAGCCCGTAGATGATGCCGCTCAGTGCAGCGATGCTCAACATCAGTCCGAACAGGGGAATCAGCAGCCAGCTGAGCCTGTCATCCTGGCCAAGCAACTCCATCCGCTGCAATCCGTACAGCCCCAGCAGGGTCGGCCAGGGATGAAGCCAGGCCAGCTTGTCGCGAAAACCGTAGAGATACAGGCGATGCAAGCCGAAAGTACCCAGCAGCAGGGCCAGCCAGGTTGCAACAGTCTTTGATTTGGTATGCGTCATCATCATGCCTGCTCCGGCGAGATCGAAGCGCCTGCGCCAAGCTGGCGCTGCATCAAGACGACATCCAGCCAGCGCCCGAACTTCCAGCCCGAGTTGCGCAGAATGCCGGTGTGTTCGAAGCCGAGCGCGCTGTGCAGCCCTATGGATCCGGCGTTCTCGGAATCTCCGATCACGGCCAGCATCTGGCGAGCACCCGCGGCTTCGCAGCGCGCGATCAGCTCGGCCAGCAGCAGTCGACCCACGCCTTTGCCTTGGCTGTCCGGGGCCAGATAGATCGAATCCTCCAGGCAGAAGCGGTAGGCCATGCGAGGGCGGAAGTAGTTTGCATAGGCATAGCCCAGCACCTGGCCATTCAGCTCCGCGACGAGCCAGGGCAGCTTGCGCGATAGGACTTCCTGTCGGCGCCGAGCGATCTCGGCAACATCCGGAACGTCCGTTTCGAAAGTGCCGGTGCCGTGCAGCACCGCATGCTGGTAGATGGCCTGAATCGCGGGCAAATCTTGCTCGGCGCTGGGGCGGATGTGCAGGCCTTCAGACGGCTGGGTCATGTTTTATGTGTTTCTATGGGGATAAGTCTGCGGGCGAGTTTATAATGCCGGGTTTTGGTGCTGGTCGTTGGCTCGCGAGAGTTGTGCGGCGTATCTACAGTATCAAGAGGACCAAGCCACGGCGGAGTCGTTTCGGGTGTAACCGGGCGGCCTCGTCTCCCGATCTGCTCGCCCTGAGTGTCTCCTGGTGCGGTGGAACGCTTTAGAAGATCATCAAAGGATTCATCATGGTCGTGATTCGACTCGCACGCGGCGGCTCCAAGAAGCGCCCCTTCTACAACATCGTTGTGGCCAACAGCCAGCAACGCCGTGACGGCCGCTTCATTGAGCGTGTCGGTTTTTACAACCCCGTGGCCTCTGGCGCGGCCGAGTCGCTGCGCGTGACGATGGACCGTGTGAGCTACTGGACTGGCGTCGGCGCCCAGATGTCGCCCACGGTGGCTCGTCTGGTTGAGCAGGCCAAGAAGGCTGCGGCCTGAGTTGAGTCGAGTGACGTCCGACATTTCTCCGTCTGCAGCGGTCGGCTCTGACGAACTGTCATGGCCGGCTGACGCGATTGAGGTCGGGCGCATTCTCGATGCCTGGGGCATCAAGGGCTGGTTCAAGGTCCAGGCCTACTCGGCCGATGCCCAGGCGCTGTTTTCCGCGCGGCGCTGGTTCGTGCTGCCCGCGGAAGACAAGCCGGCGACAGTTGTCGCCGTGAAGGCCGGGCGGCTGCCGCCTGTGCTGAAGGTTCTTGCGATTCGTGACCATGGCGAGGGCATTGTGGCCAGCGTCGAAGGTGTAGCGGATCGAAGCGGCGCCGAGGCGCTGCGTGGGGTGCGGATCTTCGCGTCTCGCTCCAGTTTTCCGCGGCCCGATCCGGGCGAGTACTACTGGGTAGATCTGATCGGCCTCAACGTTGTCAATCGCCAAGGTGAAGAGCTCGGTGTTGTCGCCGGTCTTCTGGATACTGGCCCCCACAGCGTGTTGCGAATCACGCCTCCCGGCATGACCGCACCGGTCAAGCCAGATCAGGAACGCTTGGTCCCGTTTGTTGCAGCTTTTGTCGATGACGTTGATCTCGAGCGACGCTGCATCACGGTCGACTGGGGCCTGGATTACTGAGCCAGCGCCAGCAGCTGGCGGCGCACGATGCGCTTCGACATCATCACTCTGTTCCCTGAATTGTTCGACGCTCCCTTGCGTTGTGGGGTCACGCGTCGTGCTTTCGAGAGCAAGCAGGTTGACGTCCGCCTCTGGCCCCTGCGCGATTTTGCCGACGACGCTTACCGGCGTGTCGATGACCGACCCTATGGCGGCGGTCCTGGCATGGTGATGCTTGTCGAGCCCTTGGAGCGAGCCTTGGCAGCGGTGAAGGCCGATCGAGAAGAACCGCGTCCTGCCGTCATCCACTTCACGCCGACGGGGCGCCGCATCGATCAGTCCTTGATTGCTGAATTGGCTCAGGGGCAGGGCGCTGTTCTGCTCTGTGGTCGCTATGAAGGTATCGACCAGCGCTTTCTCGATCGGCATGTCAGCCTTGAATTGAGCTTGGGTGACTTCGTGCTGTCAGGGGGCGAGTTGCCTGCGCTCGCGCTGCTGGATGCGATGGCTCGCCTCCAGCCGGGTGTGCTCAACGATGCAGCTTCGCATGAACAGGACAGCTTCTCGGACGGGCTCCTCGACTGCCCCCACTACAGCCGGCCAGAAGTACTGAGTGGCCTTCCCGATCAGTCGGAGGACTTGCTGGTTCCGCCCGTTCTGCTTTCGGGTCATCACGCGCAGATCGCGCGCTGGCGCCGCGAGCAGTCCTTGGCATTGACATTGCGCCGCCGACCTGACCTCATTACGGCGGCCCGCAGGGCCGGGCGTCTGAGCAAGGCGGATGAGCGATTTCTGGAGTCCCTGCCCAAGCCCGACTGAGGGCGCTGTTTGTTTTGGGCAAGAACTGAGCTACAATCATGGGCTTTTCGATCCTCTGACGGGCCATCAGCAAGCGCTGTGTGGATCTGTTTTCTTGAAGAAAACGGATTCGCTGCCCATCCTGCCATGCCGGCAGCTTAGGCCCCCAAGGACGCCGTCACGATCAC
>NZ_JBILQK010000114.1:0-9657 GCF_044373315.1 Roseateles sp.
GCAACTTCGCCGACGTCGAGCTGGAAGTTGAGAGCTGCGAGTTCTTCGATGGCCAGCGCCCGCCAGGCAAACCGGCGCACCTGCTGTATGCAGGCACCATCGGCAAGCTGGTGGTGCAGGGCAGCTACTTCCACCATGGCCGGACCGGCCATCTGCTGAAAAGCCGTGCGGCCGTCAACCGCATCCTCTACAACCGCCTGACGGATGAAGTGGGCGGCCGAGCCAGCTATGAGCTGGAATTTCCGAACGGCGGCGTGGCCGTCGTCATCGGCAACATCATCCAGCAGAGCTCGCAGACCGAGAACCCGCACATGGTCGCGTTTGGTGCCGAGGGCTACACGCACCAACGTAATGAGCTCTGGATGGCGCACAACACCCTGGTCGACAACCGGCCTCGCGGCGGCATCTATCTGCGGGTCGGGCCGGGTGCGGCCCAGGTCCGGGCCTACAACAATCTGCTGGTCGGCGGCGGGCGTTTCAGCGTCGACGCGGACTGGGACGTTCGCAACAATCTCGAAGCCGACTGGGATGCCTTTGTGCAGGCCGCGCGCGAGAACTATGCGCTGAAAGCCAGCTCCCGGCTGCGCGGCCGGGTGATCGATGCCGGCCGCGGACCGGAGGGTTTCTCGCTCAAGCCCACGCATCAGTATCAGCATCCCCGCGGCCTCCTGGCGCTGAATGGGGCTGCGCTTCAGCCTGGCGCCGTGCAGCTTCCCTAGGGAGCCGCGAGCCGCAAGCGCTACAGTGCGTGTCTATGCTCGCTTACCGCCACGCCTTTCATGCCGGCAACCATGCCGATGTTCTCAAGCACCTGATCCTGTCGCGGGTGCTGCGCTATATGGGCGAGAAGGAAAAGCCCTATACCTTGATCGACACCCACGCCGGGGCCGGCGGCTACTCGATCGAAGGCCGCTATGCGCAGAAGAAGGGCGAGTACAGCAGCGGCATCGCGCGCCTGTACGACCGCAAGGACCTGCCCGAGCCGCTGGAAGGCTATGTGGATCTGGTGCGCCAGTTCAACACCGATGGCCAGCTGCGCCAGTACCCCGGCTCGCCCGCCATCGCCAATCTGCTGATGCGTGAGCAGGACCGCCTGCGCGTGTTCGAGCTGCATCCGACCGACTTTCGCATCCTCGAAAGCTATCTGGCCCCGCGTCCCAACACCCATGTCAGCGACAAGGATGGCTTCGCGTCGCTCAAGGGCGAGCTGCCGCCGCCCTCGCGCCGTGCGGTGGTGCTGATGGACCCGTCCTACGAGATCAAGACCGACTACGCCAAGGTGCTGGCTGCGCTGCGCGAGGGCCTGCAGCGCTTTGCCGACACGGTGTTCATCATCTGGTATCCGCAGCTGGCGCTGCTGGAAAGCACCCAGCTGGCGCAGCGTCTGAAGGCCTCGGCCGACGCCGCCGCCAAGAAGGGCTGGCTGCATGTGCGCCTGACCGTGACCCAGCCCGACGAGCGCGGCTTCGGCATGCTGGGCAGCGGCATCTTCATCGCCAATCCGCCCTTCACGCTGCATGACGAGCTGCAGCAGTGCATGCCCTATCTGGTCGACAAGCTGGGCCTGTACGACGGCGCCAACTTCGTGCTGGAGCAGAAGGCCGCCTGAGCGGCCTGTTCTCACACCATCCCGTCGGGATCAATAGCCGACCGTGAAGCGGCGCTGGATGTGGCGCGGCGTTTCCAGCTCGTCCACGATGGCCACCGCCAGGTCGGCCACCGAGATGTGCGCTGGGCCCTTGTTCGGATCCGTGTCCATCACCGGGGAGTCCTCGCCCAGGCGGTAGCTGCCGCGGCGCTCGCCCGGCTCCAGGAAAACGGCCGGTGACAGGAAGGTCCAGTCCAGGCTGCTTTCTTGCCGGATCAGGTTCAGCGCCTCGCGCGCGGCCAGCGCGCCGTTCTTCCACTCGGCCGGGAACTGCGCTGTGTCCACCAGTTGCACGCCCGGTGCCACATACAGGCTGCCCGCGCCGCCTACCACCAGCAGACGCTTCAGGCCGGCGGCCTTGACGCCAGCGAAGGTGGCCTGCGTACCGGTCAGGAACTCGTTGTAGAGATCGGGGTTGCCCCAGCCCGGGTTGTAGGCGCTGACCACCGCGTCGCTGCCGCGCACGGCGGCCGCCACCTGGGCGGCATCCAGCACGTCGGCCTGCGCCACGCTCAGGCGCTCCTGCGTCGGCAGTTTGGCCGGGTTGCGGGCGAGGGCAATGACCTCGTGGCCGCGGGCCAGCAGTTCCTGCAGCACGGCGCTGCCGACAAATCCGGTGGGTCCGATCAGGGCGACTTTCATGGGGAATCCTTCCAGGGTTGCGCTCGGTCTGGCGAGCGGGTGTGGCAATGGACTCAACTCTAAGAACTTCACAGTGCTGCTGTAAGTCCTTCAAGATGCCAAAGTCTGTTTAGATAAACTACACAAAGACCTTCAACAAGCCAGGGCCGACCCACCCGATGCTGGACCAGCTCAAGCGCATGGCCGTGCTCGCCACCGTGGTGGAGCAGGGCAGCTTCGTGGCTGCCGCCAAGAAGCTCAAGACCACCACCTCGGCGGTCAGCCAGCAGGTGCGTGCGCTGGAGCGCGACATGGGCGTGACCCTGCTGCACCGCTCCACCCGCCGCCTGGCGCTGACGCCAGCCGGCGCGCGCTTTCACGAAGGCTGTGCCGCCATGCTGGCCGCCGCGCAGCAGGCCCAGTTGCAGCTGCTGCAGTTGCGTGACGCACCCGAGGGCGAGTTGCGCGTGGCAGCGGCCGTAGGCTTTGCCCGCCACCTGGGTCCGGCACTTGCTCCGCTGCTCAGTGGACACCCGGGCCTGCGCCTGCACCTGGAAGTGGACGACGGCTTCAGTGATCTGCTGGCCTTGCGCATCGACCTGGCGGTGCGCTACGGCCGCCTGCCCGACAGCCCCTGGGTGGCGCAGAAGATCGGCGAGAAGAGTCTGGCGCTCTACGCGGCGCCCGCCTATCTGGCCCGCCATGGTGCGCCCGCTACGCTCGAGGCGCTGGGCCAGCACGACTGGCTGGTCATCGGTGCTGACGCAGAAAGTCCACGCCTTCTGGAGCTGATCGCCGAACCGGCTGTGGCGCCCGGCCAGCAAACCCAGAAGCTGCGCATCGAGCCGCGCGTCAGCAGCAATAACCAGTTCAGCCTGCAGCAGCTCTGCGAAGCCGGCCTGGGCCTGGCCATGCTCAGCCCCAGCGATGTCGACGAGGCCGTGCAGGCGGGCCGCCTGCTGCGGCTGATGACGAGCTGGCAGTTGCCCAGCCTGCCCGTCTGGGCGCTGACGCCGCAGCGCGACGCCCAGCCGGCCAAGGTTCGCCATGCCATCCAGGCCTTGAAGACTCATTTCTCTCAGCTCACCACGCCATGACTGCATTCACCGCCACCCCCGCTGAAGACAATCCTGCCGCCCTGGCCGCCGGGCCGCTGGCCGGCCTCAAGGTGCTGGAGCTGGGCCAGCTGATCGCCGGCCCTTTCGCCGGCAAGACCCTGGCCGACTTCGGCGCCGAGGTCATCAAGGTCGAGCCTCCCGGCAGCGGCGACCCGCTGCGCCAATGGCGCATGCTGCATAACGGCGAAAGTGTCTGGTGGCAGGTGCAGAGCCGCAACAAGAAGAGCGTCACGCTTGACTTGCGCGAGGAGACCGACCGCGCCATTGCGCGCCAGCTGGCCGCCGAGGCCGATGTGCTGATCGAGAACTTCCGCCCCGGCCTGATGGAAGACTGGGGCATGAGCTACGAAGCGCTCGCCGCCGGCAACCCGCGCCTGATCATGCTGCGCATCAGCGGCTACGGCCAGACCGGCCCCTATCGCGACCTGCCCGGCTTCGCCGTGGTGGCCGAGGCGATGGGCGGCCTGCGCCACCTGATGGGCGAGCCCGGCCGTCCGCCGGTGCGTGCCGGCGTCAGTCTGGGCGACACGCTGGCTGCGCTGCACGGCGTGATCGGCGTGCTGCTGGCGCTGCAGGCCCGCCAGCGCACCGGTCGCGGCCAGGTGGTGGACGTGGCGCTGTACGAATCGGTCTTCAACTGCATGGAATCGCTACTGCCGGAGTTCAGCGCCTTCGGCGCGGTGCGTGAACCGGCCGGCTCGGCCCTGCCGGGCATCGCACCGAGCAACGCGTATCGCTGCGCCGACGGCCAAGTGGTGATCGGCGGCAACGGCGATTCGATCTTCAAGCGCTTGATGACCGCGATCGGCCGCGACGATCTGGGGCAAGATTCGACTCTGGCCGGCAACGCCGGCCGCGCCGCACGCGTCGACGAGCTCGACGCCGCCATCACCGCCTGGACCGTGCAGCGCCCGGTCAGCGAGGTGGTCGACACGCTGCAAGCGGTGCGCGTGCCCGTGGGCCGCATCTACACCGCCCGCGACATCGCCGAAGACCCGCACTACAAGGCGCGGGGGATGATCGAGCGCATCGTCACCGCCTCGGGGCTGGCACTGGATGTGCCCGGAATAACGCCAAAAATGAGCGATACGCCGGGGGCGATACGCAGCCTGGCTCCTGGACTGGGTGAGCACAACGAGGCGGTGTTGGGGTCGCTGAAGCGCAGCTGAGCACAGCCAGAAGGCGAGGGCCGCAAGTGGGAAGCGCCGAGTGCTGTGTAGCCGTTTCGCGCTTTTCCAAGCTCCAGATAGCATGAATGCAAATTGGATACACATGTGTGTATCCATTCTTCATTCAAGCCAGGAGAGCCCCCGATGAGCACCAAGGATGCCGGCATGCGCATACGTGTCGAGACCGAGTTGCGCGAAGCCTTTGTGCAGGCCTGCCAGCGCCAGGGCTTTGCCGCAGCCGAGGTGCTGCGCGACTTCATGCGCCAGTACGCGGCCAAGCATGCGCTGACCCAGAGCTCGCTGTTCGACGTCTCTGCGCTCGAAGGTGCGATGCGGCGCCGCTGAAGTCCGCAGCCATGTCAGTCACGCTGAACGAAGGCCTCGCTGAGGCGCCGCCGCTGGACAGGCCGGTTGCCGGCCTGAGCCGGCGCCTGCTGCTGGCCGACGGCCTGGCCATGTTCGGCAACTGGATCGACTTTCTGGCCATCCTGATGCTGGCTGCCTACCAGCAGCAGGTCAGCGCCAGCTTCATGGCGCTGCTGTCGGCCACCTTGGTGCTGCCCGGCATGCTGGTGTCGCCCTGGCTGGGCCGTTGCTGCGACCGCGGCTGGGCGGGGTTGGGTCTGCTGGCGTCGCTGCTGGGGCGGACGGTGCTCACCTTGGCCTTGATCGCGCTGATCGCCCAACCCTCGTGGGCCTGGCTGCTGGCGCTGGCGGCCGGGCGCTCGGTGCTGGGCGCGATGACGGCGCCGGCCGTGCAGGTGCTGGCCGTTCAGCTGACTCCAACTGAGCAGCGCAATGCCTTCTATGCCCAACTCAGCATGGTGGGCAGTGCGGCCAAGGTGCTGGCGCCCTTGATCGGCGCGGGATTGGCCAGCCGCTTTGGCGAGGCGACGGCGCTGTGGGCTTCGGTGGCCTGTGCGCTGGTGGCGGCTGCCGTGCTGTGGCCGGTGCTGTGGGCTGTGCGTCAGCGCGGCGCTGAGCCTTCGAATGGCATCGCGCCAGGGCCGCAGAGCGAGTCGGCCCTGGCGCCAGCGCGCCTGTCCTCACTGCTGCCTTTGCTGAGCTTGGCCGCGGGCTTCGCGGCAGCGGTCTTCATGGCCGGCAATCTGCTGCCGCTCGTGCTGCAGCGGCAGGGCCTGGACAAGGCGCTGCTGGGCAGCCTGGTGGCCAGCGGCGGTGTCGGCAATCTGCTGGCCGGCCTGCTGATCTCACGCAGCGGTCTGGCGGCGCGCCTGCGCGGCCACGAGGGCGAGGTGCTGGTGCCGATGCTGGCGCAGATGTTCTGCTTTGGCCTGTTCGCCGCAGTGCTGCTGGCCGCGCCGCCGAGTCAATGGGTCTGGCTGCTGCCAGCCGCCTTCTTCTGCAGCGGGCTGTGCAGCGCCAGCTTTGCCATCACGCTGAACATCTACATGAGCCAGCGGCATGGCCATGCCATGGGTCAGGCCACGGCGGCCATGCAGACGGCGCAGCAGATGATGGTGCTGCTGGCGCCGCTGGCCGGTGCCTGGGTGCTGGACCGGCATGGCGGCGCCGCGCTGTTTGCGGCTGCGGCGTTGATGGGCACCAGCTGGGCGCTGCTGCACGCAAGCACAGGCCTGGTCGCGCGCCGCCGCCGTGGCTTGGCTGGCCCGGCCCGCGTCGCGCCGCTCAGCGCCGCTCCACCACCACCCCCCTGAGCGCCATCGCCGCGCGCAGCTGCGCTGCCGCCGCACTCGCCTGCTCGCGGCTGGCATAAGGCCCGGCTTGCAGCCGGTGCAGCGAAGCTTCGCGCACCACGGTCAGCAGCGGGCTGAAGGCTTCGGCACTCCGGGCCACCTGCTCGCGCAGTTTCTCGGCGCCGTCGAGCTTGGCAAAGGCGCCGAGCTGCAGCCAGAAGCCGGGCGCGATCCTGGCCTGCGTCAGTGGCACTGGCGCCGGCGCGGTCGAGGGCGATGCCGGGGCCGCAGCTGGAGCCGGTTCGCCGAGCAGCGCCGCGGGGTCAACGGGTTTTGCTGTTGTTGTCTGCGTGGGCGGCGTGTTCTGCGTCGTGCTGCGCTCCGGCGCGCCGCTGGCGCTGCTGGCGACGAACACCGGCGGCGGCTCCTGCGGGTCGGTCGGCAAACCCGGCGGCGCCTCGCGTCCGCGCAGCCAGGCGCCGCTGCGGATGTCCTCAAACGTGATGCGCTCCAGCTCCACCGGCGCCACGCCGCGCAGCAGGTCCAGCTTCAGCGCGGCGGTGTAGCTGAGGTCGATGACGCGGCCGCTGTGGAAGGGGCCGCGGTCGTTGATGCGCACGATCACCTCGCGGCCGTTCTTCGGGTTGCGCACCCGCGCATAGCTGGGGATGGGCATGGTCGGATGCGCGGCCGTCATCGCGTACATGTTGTAGACCTCACCGCTGGAGGTCGGCCGGCCGTGGAACTTGCGGCCGTACCAGGAGGCCAGGCCGCGCTCCACCAGCGGCTTGTCCTCGGTGAGCGGCTCGTAGCGCTGGCCCAGCACCTCATAGGGCTTGTTGGGCCCCCCCTTGCGGATGGGCTCCAGGCGCGGCGCGGCGTCGGGCACCCTGTGCAGTTCGGGTGGCGGGTTGGCGCCGGGCCCGTCCTTGTCGAAAGGGAAGGGCGCTGGGGCGGGGGCAGGGGGAGTGCTTGGGCCCGGTGCCGGCGCGCGCGTGGCGCAGCCGCCGAGCAGGGCCAACAGGGCCAGCAGCGTGGTGGCCAGGGCCAGTGGGGCACGGGTAGGGACAGTCATCGGCGCCGATGGTAGCCGCCCAGCGCACGCGCGTGGGTCGGCATCGGTAGTCGCCACAGGCCTGCGCTGGCAGGCTGCGCTTATGCTGGCGCCTCCTTTCGAGCCACCTCTGCATGGAAGTCCAGACCATGAGCAGCGAATACGTCTTCCCCCCCGAGCCCCAGCCAAGCGTGCCGGTGCGCGGCAGCCGCCAGCGCTATGCGGTCTCGCGCATCTTCTGTGTCGGCCGCAACTACGCGGCGCATGCCCGCGAGATGGGCGGCGACCCCGACCGCGAGCCGCCGTTCTACTTCACCAAGCCGGCCAATGCGCTGGTGCCTTCGGGCGCCACCATTCCCTACCCGCCCGGCACCCAGAACTACCACTACGAGATGGAGCTGGTGGTCGCCATCGGCGCGCCGGTGTTCAAGGTCACGCCCGAAGCGGCCAAGGCTGCCGTGTGGGGCTATGCCGCGGGCCTTGACATGACGCGCCGCGATCTGCAGAACGAGGCCAAGAAGACCGGCCGTCCCTGGGACACCGGCAAGGGCTTCGAGAACGCCGCTGTGATTACCGAGCTGGTGCGCGCCAGCGATTGCGGCCCGCTGGACAAGGGCGCGATCACGCTGGCTGTCAACGGCGTGGAGAAGCAGCGCGGTGATCTGTCCGACCTGATCTGGAGCGTGGCCGAGGTGGTGGCCAATCTGTCTCAGTTCTATCACCTGAAAGCTGGCGACCTGATCTATACCGGCACGCCCGAAGGCGTAGGCCCGGTGGTGCCCGGCGATGTGATCACCGGCCAGATCGAGGGTCTGGCCGAATTGAGCCTGACAATCGGGGCTCCGGAGTAATTCATGATCAGTGCCCCCGCGTGGGGCCCGCCCTTGCCAGCCATGTTCGACCACAACGAGACCCTCGACCAAGCCCGCGCCCGCAACATCCGCGAAGCCCTCATCGAGGACATCGGCCTGTGCGACTGGACGGCCCAGCTGGTGCCGGCCGGCCGCCGCGTGCAGGCCCAGGTGCGGGTGCGTGAAGAGGCGGTGCTGTGCGGCCGCGACTGGTTCGAGGGCGTGTTCGCGTCGCTCGATGCCAGCAGCCGCATCGTCTGGCACTACGCCGAAGGCGCACGCATGGCAGCCGACAGCGTGGTCTGCGACATCCAGGCCGACGGCCGAGCGTTGCTGTCCGCCGAGCGCCCGGCGCTGAACTTTCTGCAGCTGCTCTCGGGCACGGCCACCATCACCCGCGCGCATGCGGATGCCATCGAGGGCGCCAGCCCCAACCCCAAGGGCTGCGCGGTACTCGATACGCGCAAGACTATCCCCGGGCTGCGCCTGGCGCAGAAGTACGCGGTGCGCGTGGGCGGCGGCGCCAACCAGCGCCTGGCGCTGTATGACGGCATCCTGATCAAGGAAAACCACATTGCCGCCGCGGGTGGCGTGAGTGCTGCGCTGAAGGCAGCGCGGGCGCTCAATGCCAAGGTCAGCATCCAGATCGAGGTGGAGAGCATCGCCGAATTGCGCGAGGCGCTGGACGCCGGTGCCGAGAGCGTGCTGCTGGACAACTTCAGCGAGGCGATGATGAAGGATGCGGTGGCGCTCAATGCCGCGGTCGGGCATCAGGCCTTGCTGGAAGTCTCCGGCGGCGTCGCGCTGGACCAGCTGCGCTGGATCGCCGCCACCGGAGTGGACCGCATCTCTATCGGCCGCCTGACCAAGGATGTGCGCGCGGTGGACTACTCGATGCGCGTGCTGGGGCCGCTGCAAGGCTGAGCCAGCTGACGAGGGGGGCACCGCCCGGCGTGCAATCTGCACGCTGACGGAGCCGGTCTGGCGCGCGAATTGCATGGCCAAAGCCATGCAGCAGCCTTCGGACTTCACCACCACGACTGAGCTCGCGCGGCCGGTCCGCGGCGCCTTGCCCTGGCTGGGGCGCCTGCTGGGCCGGCTCAGCGTCGGACGGAAGCTTTTGCTGATCTTCCTGCTCGACATGAGCGCGGTGATCTACATCAGCAGCATCCTGGTCAACGAGAAGTACCTGGCGATCGATTTCGCCCGCAAGGAGCAGGCCGGCACTGCCTACATCAGCGCGCTGCAGCCGGCCCTGCTGGGCAGTGCTGCCGCAGTGGCCCTGGGCCAGCCCTTGCCGGTGGATGCGGCGGCCGACGTGCTGCAGGCGGAGCAGCGTTTCGGCGCCGGCATGGGCAGCGGCGAACTGGCCGAGGCCTTTGCCGAGAGCCTGCAGGCGCCTGGCGCCGCAGAGGATGCGCGTAGCGTGCTGGACCGTGGCCGCGCCTTGCTCACCCGTGTCGGCAACCAGTCGAATCTGATCCTGGACCCGGATCTGGACAGCTACTACACGATGTCGGTGATCGTGCTGCGTCTGC
>NZ_JBILQK010000115.1:0-9618 GCF_044373315.1 Roseateles sp.
GACGGCGTTGCCGACCACCCAGAACTCACGGCCGTCGAGTCCCCTGAGCCGGCACTCGAAGGTGTCAGCCTGGCCTTCGGTCAGTTCATCCAGATAGCGATTGCGGCGGAAGGGATGCTCGGCTTCCGGTGTCGCAACGAGGCTGATGGGCTGGCCCGCAAAGGTGGCCAGATCGCCGCCGAACATGCGCCGCGCGGAACGGTTCATCCACTCGATGCCGCCTCGGCCCACGGTGACGATGCCGACCAGCACCGAGTCCAGCACCGCGCGCTGGCGTTCGGTCTGCAGCATCAGCGATTGCTGGGCGCGCCAGCGCTCGTCGACGTTGACGTAGGTGGCGATCACGCCGGCATCGACCGCGCCGGCCCGCATCACCCGCTTGCTGACCTGCACCCAAAGCAGGCTGCCGTCGCGCCGACGCAGGCGGCGCTCACCGCGCCACTGGCCGGTCTCGGCCAGCGCGTTCTGCATCTCGGCATGCAGGTGTCGGTAGGCCTCGGGGGACTCGAACAGCTGGCTGTGCTCCAAGGCGTTGAGCTCCTGGATGCGGTAGTCGCTCATGCTGGCCAGCGCCTCGTTGGCGCGCTCGATGTGGCCCTGGCGCAGAATCGCCATGCCGACGTCGGACAGGCTGAACATCAGCTCACGGTCCTGCACCAGATTCTCCAGCTCGGCCTGCTGGGCCTTGAGGCGGCTGATGTCGCTGATGACCACGATGGTCTCGGGCTGCTCGTCGGCGCCGACGGCCACCGGGCGCAGGCTCAAGGACAGCCAACGTGGGCGCCCAACCTGGATGAACTCGGACTCGAAGGGCTTGTTGGCCAGCCGCGGCAGCGCGGTCAGAACCTGTTGGCGAAGATCGGGCAGGGCGGCGAACAGCTGGGCCACAGGCGTGCCCGCGGCCACGGCGCCTGGCAGGCCCAGCATCTCTTCAAAGCCTCGATTGCAGCGCAGCAGCAGTGCGCCGCGCAGATAGGCCAGCCCCAGGCTGGCGCCGTCCATGATGGTGGTCAGCTCGCGCAGCAACTGCTCGCTGCGGCGTTCGGCCTGGTGCTGTGCGCTCAGGTCCAGCGTCACCACCGAGGTGGTGCGCTGGCCCGATGCCAGCTTGCCGGGCTCAACCCGCGTGAGCAGCCAGCGCCGACCCAGCTCGGGGTGGCGCACCGCATAGCGCACCTCGATGCGGTCGCCATTTTTCAGCGCCTTCTGCAAGCGCTCGAACTCGGCCAGCGAACCCGGTTCGACGATGTCTCGGCTGACACCTTGCAGGCCGGCCAGGCTGTTTCGGCCCTGACCGCTGGCCTTGACCGCGCGCGGCCGCAGCCAGCCCGCATCCTGCTGGAAGGTGGCCAGGCCCACGCCGGCTGTATCCATCAGCGCATCGAGCTGCTGGTGGGCCAGGTCACGCTCATGCTCCAGGCTGCGGTCCTCCAGCACGGCCATGTAGCGGCGCTGATGGCCACCGAGGCTGGCCACCGGTCGCACGCGGCCCTGCAGCCAGCGGGTGGTGCCGCCGGGCTCGATCAGCACAGCCTGGGTGACGAGCGGCTGTCCCGAGGCTTGCGCCTGCTGCAGCGCGGGCAGCGGTTGGTGTTGCGACCAGGCGAGCAGATGCTGCAACTCCGGACTGGCTTCATGCAGCGTCGCCGGCGGCGACAGGCTCAGTGCCGCGAAGGCGCTGTTCGAACGCAGCAGCAGACCGCGCTCGTCGAACAGCACCATGGGCAGCGGGCTCAGTTCGAACCACTGCTCCATCTCGGCCTGGGCACGCTCGGCCTGCTCGCGGGCGGCCAGTTCGGCCGTGCAGTCCTGTAGCACGCACAAGGTCAGCGCGGCCTGACCGGCGGCGCTGATGAGATGGGGTGTGCTGCGCATATGGCGCTCATGCCCCAGCGCATCGCGCAAGCGGAACTCCACGGGCGGTGTCGCCGGTCGTGATGGCGCGAACAGGCGGGCACGCTCGGTAGCGCCGAGCAGCTCACCGAGACTGTGTCCGGCCAGTGACTCGGACGTCCTGCCGCAGAGTTCGGCGAAGGCCGGGTTGACCGCCTGCAGGTGCAGGCGTGCATCCAGCACAAAGGCGGGGAAGGGCGAGGACCAGAAGATCTGCAGCAGCTCGCTGGCCCAGGCCGGCGCGTCGCTGGTGAGCTTGGGGCCGGCGTCGACGCCCGGCACGCCGGCAGGCGTCGTCGGTTCTGGCGTCTTGCTGAGGGGCTTGTTCGGCCGGCCGGGCTTGCTGGCTACCGCTTGGGCATGCAGCAGCCAGTGCGCGGCGTCGTCGCCTTGCAGCGCCAGCAAGCTTAGCTGGGCACGGCCGCCGTCGGCCAGCGCGAGTGTCGGGGCTGCGGGGGCGCGGCGGCCGCTGTGGAGCGCCGTCGTTGCCTGCCGCAGCCAGTCCTGCAGGCGTCCGCCGCTGCCGGTGCGCAGGCCCTGCAGACTGCGGTCGGCCTGGAGACCGAGCAGGCGGTACGCGCTGGCATTGGCCTCCAGCACATGCAGGCCGGCGTCGAGCAGAAGCAGGGGATCGCTGAGCTGGCCCATCAGGCTGCGCAAGGCAGCCAGATCATGGGTCAGCAGGGGGAGCTGGGACGGCGCTTGGGACACGCGACGGAGTGTAGATGAGAGGCCCTCGTCGGACACTCAACCGCCGCTCACTCCAACTGCTGTGCTTTGGCCAATGCGCGCAGCAGGCAGCTGTTGATTTCCTCGGCGCCCAGCATCAGCTGCTCAGCGGCCTGGCGGTAGTCGAACACCGACTCGGCCTCGATCGCCCGTACCAGCTCCAGATAGGGCTGGAAGGGGCCGCTGCCTTCGACCAGGGCCTGGCGCACGCGCTCGGGCATGGGGATGGCCTGCAGCAGCTTCGCGAAGGGCTGCTTCAGCATGTGGTCAAGCTGCGAGAACAGGCCGCAGATGAACATTTCGTCGCGTGCCTCGGCGTCGCCCATGCCCTTGGCCAGTTCTTCCATCAGCAGGCCACGGCGCAGCGCGCCGTACATGACCGGCCGCATCGCATGGTCCTTGCTGGCGGTGGCCAGCAGCAGAGCCAGCCAGCGCTTCAGGCGCGCATAGCCCAGCAGCATGATGGCGTGGCGGAAGGACGAGACTTCCACCGGCAGTCCGAAGGCCGCCGAATTCAGGTAGCGCAGCAGCTTGAAGGCCAGGCTGGGATCTCGCTTGAGCGTGGCTTCGAGCTTCTCGATGTCCTCGCCCTGGTCGAGCTGGGACATCAGCTGCACGATCACCTGCAGATCTGCCTGCACTTCAGTTTTGGGCGCACCCTCGGGTGGCTCGTAACTGCCCTCGACCGGCCAGCCCAGGACGGCCACGGCACCGCGCTTGAAGCTGTCTTCGACGTCGGCCGCACCGCGCACCGCCGACTGCAGCTTGGGCAGCGTGGTTGCCGGTGCCGGGTTGTTGCGATCATCGGCCAGGTCGATCACTGACTGCTTGAAACAGGCCAGCATCTCGGGGGACAGTGCGCTGAGCGGCCGGCCCTTGAGCAGCAGCGCCACGCCGCGCTTCTTCAAGGCCTGCAGCGCCGGCAGGCGCTCATCGTTGAGCATGAAGGCCGGCAGTTCCAGCATCAGATTGCTGCTGAGCTCGCTCTGCAAGAGGCCTTCCAGCAAGCTCTCGCTGAGCACGCTAAGCACGGCGGGCTTGCCGCCCTCAGGCCAGACCTCGGCCAGCGCGGCCAGCAACTCGGCAGCGTCCGGGCGCGCATCGGGGCGTAGCGGAATGACGGTCAGCCGGGTCGCCAGCACCATGTGCTGGGGGTCGATCATGGGCGTATAGCCCAGGGCAAGCGTGCCGAGGATGCTGTGGATCTGGGTCATCAAGAATCAGAAGTTGACATACTGGAACATCGACATCTTCTGCACCATGGCATAGGTCTTCAGAGCTGCATCGTAGCCTGACTGCTGGTTCTGAAAGTCGGAGATGCCCTGCACCATGTCCAAGTCCACTGCTGCAGAACGCTCCTGCTCGCTGAAGAGCTTGTTGTCGGCCATGCGACTCTCGCTGCCATCCAGGTTGTTGAGTTTCTCGCCGACGAGGCTGCGAACGTTCTGCAGATTGACCATCACCGCGCCAATGTCACGCAGTCGCCCCGCATTGCTCTGTGCGATGGCGACGGGGCTCCGAAGGTCGGTATTGAGCTCTGCGACTGCCCGGTCGATCACATCGAAAACCGACAGTCCGGGCTCTGATGGTGTGATGTCGAAGGTGTCTCCGTCCTCGGCAACGCCGCTGAGATTGACTGCCATGCCATCGAACTCGATCGCCTTGCCGGAGACGAAGGGCCCGGAGGCGACGGCGCCACCTGTGGTCTGGTCAATGACGTTGTAGGTCGCGCCGGCGCCGCTGCCGGCGATCTGGATCTTGTAATCGTGTCCCGTCAGCTGGCCGGGGGAGGTGACGCGGCCGGCGTCGATCCAGCTCTTTGCTGGTTGCCCGGTGATCGCGTTGGGCGCAGAGTCGGTGACGAAGGTCCCGTTGCCGGTGCGTGCCAGCATCCAAGTTGCGCGACCGTCGACGTTCAATGTGAAGCTCTCCAAGGTGCCGGTCTGCACCGAGCCGGGTGTGCCCAGGTATTTGACGCCGCCGGGCAAGTCGAGGAATGGCGCGTCTTCGGAACCCTGCCCGCCAAAGATGTAGCCGCCCGAACCATCGCTTCGATTGGCAACGGACAGCAACTGCGTACGCAGCCCAGCGAGCTTGGTGGCCAGGGCTTTGCGTTCGGCGTCGCTGTAGCTCGCGTTGCCAGCCGCGACCAGCGATTCGCTGACTTGCTGCAGCACCTCGCTGGAGTCGCCCAGCGCCGACTCAGCCAGGCGCAGACTGTTTCGACTGGCTTCCAGAGCACGCTGGTTGGCGTCCACCTGACCGATCGTGGAAAGCGAGCGCTCGGCGCGCGCTGCAGCAGTGGGGTCGTCGCTGGCCTTGAGGATGCGCTTGCCCGAGGTCAGGCGCATCTGGGAGTCCTGCATCTGCTCTTGTCGCTGCTGCAACTTGAAGATGCTGGTGTCGAACATGTTTGCGGTGCTGATGCGCATGGTCTAGCTCCTGAAGGTGTCGTCACGCCGAATGTTCATCAGCGTTGTGAGAGCTTGAGCAGTTCGTCAAAGAGGGTTTGACCGACCTGCAGCACTTTTGCAGCAGCCTGGTATCCCTGCTGGAACTGCATCAGTCGGGACGCTTCCTCGTCGAGGTTGACGCCAGAAGCACCGCTGCGGACCTGCTCTGCATCGTTGGCCACGGCCGTGGACGAGTTGCTGAGGTACTCGGCACCCTGTACGCGCGAGCCAATGTCGGACATCGCCGCGGCGTAGGCGTCGGTGAGGCTGGAGCCGCGCAGCACGCTGCCATCCGCCTGGACGGTGCGGCCAACGAACTGCTCGCTCTGCAGGTCCAGAAACGCCTTGGCGTTGCCGTTGTTGCTGGCCGGAAACTCGGTCTTCTTGACGTCGATCACGTCGCCATCGCGCGGCACGCCGTTCAGGCGCAGCTCAAAGCCAAGGTCGATGCCTGAGAGCGGGAAGTTGCCGATCCTCTTGCCCGCGCTCCACGAGTCGGTGATGACGCTGCCGTCGGCCAGTGTGACCGTGTAGTTGATGCTGCTGTCCGGATTCACCGTGCCGAAGACGATCTGCAGCGGCACGCGTGGGGCAGCTGGGTCCATGGTCGCGGAGATATTGTTGTTCACTGCATAGAGTGATTGCACGCTGACAGTGCCGGTGTTCTTGATCGACGTGAAGGCCGTGATCGGGGCCGCAGCCGCGATGCCATTGGGGTTGTCAAGAACCCGCCGCATGCCGACCGCGGCCTGGCCCACCGGCTCGATCAGGAAGCTGTCTGCCGGCGCCATAGCGCCGCCACTGACGTTGACGCTGAAGCCGTACCGGGTCTCGACATCCGCCGCAGAGAGGACCTCAGGCCGGCCGTCCGGCCGACGGGTCAGCAGAAAGCCGCCTGAGGCCGGATCACTGCGCAGCTCGAAGCTGGCTGCGGGCAGGCGGGTCGCGTCGGTGATTGCCAGCTCGACTGTGGTGACAAAGCTGCCGTCCGGGTTGCGCGCATTGGTCCGCGCTGGCAGCGAGCGCGGCTCGCCGCTCTCGAATATCGGCACGCCCAGCCCCGATGGCGAAGACAGATCCAGGCCGAGTGACTGCTGCAGATTGATGCGCTCGGAGAAGGCCATCGCCATCTGGCCGAGCAGGTTGCGCGCGTCCTGCAGATCCTTGTTCTGATAGGCAAGCAGGCCACTGATCGATCCGCCGGTAAGAACGGATTCATTCAGCACGATGTCACCGGCACTTGTGATCATGCTCAACTGCGCTCGCGAGGTGTCGTAGGGGTCGGCCGTGACGGTGAGCTGCTCGGAGATCGAGCCCAACACCAGACGCTGGCCGCCCCCGATGAAGACGCCCAGGGTGCCGTCGTCCGCGGGCAGGGTGGTGACCTTGACATAGCTGCTCAGCTCGGAAATCAACTGGTCACGTTGATCGAGCAGGTCGTTGGGCGTGTGGCCGGCTCCGCTGACGCGGGCGATCTGGTCGTTGGCCTTGCCAATCTGCTTGGCCAACTGGTTGACGACGTCCACATTGGCCTTCAAGTCGCTGACCACACCGGTCTGCAGGTCGGCGAGCCGCTGGCCAGCAGACGAGAAGCGCGCGGCTAATTCCTGTGCCCGACCCAGCACAACCTGCCGTGCCGAGGGGTCGGACTGATTGGCGGAGACGTCAACCATGGCGTTGAACAGCTGATTGGCCGCATAGCCTGGTCCGCTCTCGCCGGGGGGGAAGAGTCTTTCGAGCTGCTGCAGCTGCGTATGGCGCGTTGTGTCCATCGACGCGTTTGACTTTGCATTCGCCGCGTCGCGGGTCAGGAAGGCGTTGTACGAGCGGGTCACCGTCTCCACGTTCACGCCCTTGCCAAAGAAGCCGGCCCCGGTGAACTCGCCGGCGGAGGCGCTCAGGACGACCTGCTGTCGCGAGTAGCCGGGCGTGTTCGCGTTGGAGAGGTTCTGGCCGATGCTCAGCAGCGTGGCCTGGTTGGCGAACATCGCGCGCATGCCCAGAGAAAGCAGTGCTGAGGTTCCCATGGCTGTTCCTTGCTCTTGGTGCCGCGCGGCTTCAGGCCAGGGCGCGCTGCACGCGCACCGTGGTGTTGATCACTCGCGCCAGCTTGCTGGCGTACTCGGGGTCGGTGGCATAGCCGGCTTTCTGCAGACCTTGCGCGAAGGTCTCGGCGCCGCCACCCTTCTGGGCCTTGGCCACCACGTCGGCGTAGCGCGCGTTGTTGCCCAGCAGTCGGGCATAGTCCTTGAAGGCTTCCTCGTAGCTGCCGTAAGCGCGGAACTTGGCGCTGACCTTCTGCGGCTTGCCGTCGATGAACTCGGTGGTCTGCACTTCGGCGACCGGACCCTTCCAGTTGCTGGTGGCCTTGATGCCGAAGATGTTGTGGCTGGTGCTGCCATCGCGCATCTTGATCTCGCGCCGGCCCCAACCCGACTCATGGGCGGCCTGCGCGATCATGAAGCTGGCGGGAATACCGGTGGCGGCTTCGGCCGCCTTGGCGGCATCGTCGTGCTGCTGGATGAAGCTCTGCACATGCGGCGCCACGTTCCGCTTGGCCAGGGCCGGCAGCGGCTGCAGCTGTCGTGCCTCCGCCTTGTCGTCAGCGATGCCCATCTGGCGCTGGAGTTGGCGTGCGATCGCGTCGGATAGTCCGCCGGGCAGGCCGGTCATCTTGCCAGCGAACTGCGTGTCCAGCATCTCGGTGCCCATCTGGGTGGCCGAGTTGTCCATCATGCCCGACGCCAGTGTCGAAGCGCGCATGCTCTTCATCACCTCCTGCATGAAGAGTGATTCGAACTGGCGGGCCGTCTCGCGGATGCTGGACTTGGGATCCCGCGCCGCCGCGGCGCGCAGCGACTCGACGCTGCGGGTGTCCGTGCTCAGCGTGGTTGATGCATTCAGGCTGAAGGGCGTGGTGGCCATGTCAGATCACCTCCAGTTCGGCCGAGAGCGCGCCGGCCGTCTTCATCGCCTGCAGGATGGCCAGCAGGTCCTGGGGCGTGGCGCCAAGCGCGTTCAGCGCCTTCACCACATCGGAGAGCTTGGCACCTTCGGGCATCTGGATCAAGGAGCCGGGCTCCTGGCGGATCGAGATGTCGCTCTTTTCGGTCACGGTGGTCTGGCCGCCAGACAAGGGGCCGGGCTGGCTGACCGTCGGGGTGGTGCTGATCGTCACGGACAGGCTGCCATGCGCCACGGCGCAGGCCTTCAGCGTGACCGCCTGATTCATCACCACCGAGCCGGTGCGGGCGTTGATGACGATGCGCGCGGCCGGCACGGCCAGCTCGAGCGGCAGGTTCTCGAGGTCGGCCAGGAAGCTGACGCGCTCGTCCGGGTTGCTGGGTGCCTTGACGCGTACCACCCGGCCGTCGAGGGCCTGGGCCACGCCGGCACCCTTGGCCCGGTTGACGGCCTGGGCCACGGCGCGGGCGGTGGCGTAGTCGCTGGCATTCAGGTCAAGCTGGATGCTGTCGCCCATCTGCAGCGGCGTCGGCACACTGCGCTCGACGCTGGCGCCTGAAGGGATGCGGCCGGCGCTGAGGTGGTTGATCTGGACCTTGGAGCCGCCGGCCGAAGCGCCGGCGCCGCCGACGATCAGATTGCCCTGGGCCAGGGCATAGACCTGGCCGTCGGCACCGCGCAGCGGCGTGGCAATCAGCGTGCCGCCACGCAGGCTTTTGGCATTGCCGATCGAGGACACGGCGATATCGAGTTGCTGGCCGGGCTGGGCGAAGGGGGGCAGCTGGGCGGTCACGATGACGGCCGCGATGTTGCGCGGCTGCATGGTGATGCCTGGCGGGAGGATCACGCCGAATTGCTGCAGCATGGCCTGCAGGCTCTGGCCGGTGAAGGGCGCCTGCGTGGTCTGGTCGCCGGTGCCATCCAGACCGACGACCAGGCCGTAGCCGGTCAGCGGGTTGCTGCGCACGCCAGCCACGCTGGCCACTTCCTTGATGCGGGCGGCCTGGGCGGGCAGGGTGCTCGCCAGGGCGAGGGCCAGCCAGATCAGGGGCTTCAGCAGTGAGGGCAGAGGGGTTTGCATGACGGTCGCACGGGAATCCTATGCGACCGATTCTGGGCAAACTTAAGTGGGCGAAAGACTCAAAAAGAAGCGGGACAACCAGCCTATTCCGTGCGCTTGGGCGTAGGAGCCGCGCCCGCGCTGCTCCACCCGCACATTGGCGACGGCCACCGAAGGCACGGTATTGCCTTGCTGGATTGCGCGCGGATCGACCTGGCCGGTGAAACGCAGCACGTCCACGTTGTCGTTGACGCCGATCTGCTTCTCGCCCGAGATCATCAGGTGGCCATTCGGCAGCACGGCGGTCACCACCGCGGTGATGCTGCCACTGAAGGTATTGCTGTTGGCATTGCTGCCCTTGCCGGCGCTGGTGGCCGCCGTGTTGGCGCCGACGCTGGCGCGGCCGAAGGAATTGGCGGCGATGCCGGGCAGGGCGGTGACGGCACCGGCCAGATCGCCCTTCTTGTCCAGCGCGCTGCTGGAACTCTGTGTGGCCGAGATGTTCTCGGTGATCTGCAC
>NZ_JBILQK010000034.1:0-36978 GCF_044373315.1 Roseateles sp.
GGGACTAATTCAGCGTCGCCCTAAAGAGCGCCGCCAAGCGTCCGAAGAAGAGGGCTAGAAGGGCTCCGCGGCCAGGCATGAGGTCGTCCTGGGCGGGGCCAGGAGCCTGCAATGCCGCCATTCGAATCGATCATCAAGCCCGGAGTCGCCGCAGTGCCTACGCTGCTGGCGCTCAGCCTGCTGACTCTTGCGCCGGCCTGGGCGCAGAACCGTCCGGCGGCTATCAGCACCAAGCCGGTGCCGCGCGCCGTGGCGGAGCCCGCTGCCAGCCAAGACGATGCCAGTGATCCGCTGCGTCAGCGCCTTGCCGATCGCCTGAGCTCAGGCCAGGAGCCGATCGACAGACCCAGACCTGGCGTGCGTCCGTCCAGCAGGGACGGCGGCGCGCAGGGCGGCAAGTCGGCCAGCAAGGGCGATGGGCATGCTGCCGTGCATTGGTCCTATGTCGGTGAGGGCGCGCCCGATCGTTGGGGCCAGTTGCGCCCAGACTACCGCCTGTGCGCGATCGGCACGCGCCAGAGCCCGATCGACATCCGTGAGGGTATCAAGGTCGATCTGGAACCCATCCAGTTCGACTACCGGCCAAGTGCCTTTGCGGTGCTGGACAACGGCCACACCGTGCAGGTGAATGTGGCACCCGGCAGCAGCCTGCAGGTGATGGGGCGCCGCTATGAGTTGCAGCAGTTCCACTTCCATCGCCCGAGCGAAGAGCGCGTGATGGGCCGGCAGTTCGAGATGTCGGCGCATCTGGTGCACAAAGATGCCGAGGGGCGCCTGGCGGTGGTCGCGGTGCTGCTGGAGCGCGGGCCCGAGCAGCCGCTGGTGCAGATGGTGTGGAACAACCTGCCGCTGGAGAAACACGAGGCGCTCAACGGGCCGGGGCAGATGGATCTGCAGCTGCTGCTGCCGGCCGACCGCAGCTACTACACCTATATGGGCTCACTGACGACGCCCCCTTGCTCGGAGGGCGTGCTCTGGATGGTGATGCGCCAGCCGGTGCCGGTGTCCGTCGAGCAGGTCAACATCTTCTCGCGCCTGCACCCGATGAACGCACGGCCGCTGCAGGCCGGCTCAGGGCGGCTGATCAAGGAAAGCCGCTGACTGCGGCTGGGCTGCAGCGGCTGTCCAGCCCTCAGGCAGCCTGCCGGCCGCGCTGCAGCCAGGTCTGCAGGCTGCTAAACAACTGCTCAGCGACCACGGGCTTGGCGACATGGGCGTTCATGCCCACGTCCAGGCAGCGCTGGCGTTCTTCGGCAAAGGCATTGGCCGTCATCGCCAGGATGGGGATGCTCCGGCCGCGCTCGGTGGCGCGGATCGCCAGCGTCGCATCCAGGCCATCCATGTGCGGCATCTGCATGTCCATCAGAATCAGCGCGTAGTCGCCTGCGGCGGCCATTCGGACCGCCTGCTCGCCATCGTCCGCCACGTCGACCTGTAGGCCGGCGCTGTTGAGCAGAGCCACGGCGACCTCCTGGTTGACTGGGTTGTCTTCGGCCAGCAGTACCCGGGTGCCACCGAAGTCCTGCTGCAGCCGGCGGGCGATCTGACTGGGACTGTGCACGACCGGTGCCTCCAGCCGCAGCGCGGCCGGCTCAACCGGCACGACAAACCAGAAGCAGCTGCCTTGCCCGGGCATGCTCTCGACGCCCACCTCGCCATGCATTAGATCGGCAAGGCGTCGGCAGATGGCCAGGCCCAGACCGGTGCCGCCATAGCGCCTCGTCGTGGAACTGTCGGCCTGCTCGAAATCCTGGAACAAGCGCTCCTGCGCTTCAGCCGCAATGCCGATGCCGCTGTCCCGCACCTCGAAGCGCAGCTCGATTCGTTTGGGTGTGTCCAGCGTGGCCCGGGCACTGAGGCGCACAAAGCCGTGCTCGGTGAACTTGATGGCATTGCCGACGAAGTTGAGCAGCACTTCAGCGATGCGCTGAGGGTCGCCGACCAGGCTGCGTGCCGCCAGCGCCGGGGCGACCTGCAGCTCGAACTGCAGCTGCTTCTCGGCGGCGCGCGGGGTCAGCATGCTCGTGATGTTGTCGAGCACCCGCCCTAGGGTGAACTCGGCACGATTCAATTCCAGCTTTCCGGCTTCGATCTTGGAGAAGTCGAGCACGTTGTTGATCACCGTCAGCAGATGCTCGGCGGCGTCGGCGACCTTGCGCAGGCGCTCCTGCTGTTCAGGCTCGATGGTGTCGCGGCGAACCAGATAGGTCAGGCCGATGATGGCGTTCATCGGTGTGCGGATCTCGTGGCTCATATTGGCCAGGAAGGCGCTTTTGGCCCGGCTTGCGGCTTCGGCCGCCTGGGTGGCCTCAGCCAGGGCTGCCGTGCGCGCCTCGACCAGTTCTTCAAGGTGGTGACGGTAACGCTCCAGTTCCACGGCATCGCGGCGCTGGCTGCTGATGTCGGTCAGGAAACCGTGCCACAGCACCGAGCCGCCATCCTCAAGCTGCGCGATGGCATTGCCGAACAGCCATCGCTCGCTGCCGTCGCTGTGCAGGGTGCGGAACTCCTGCTGCCAGGGGCTCAGGCTGCGCGCCGAGGCCAGCAGTGAGTCACGCACCGTGCCGCGATCCTGCGCATGGATGCGCTCGAACCAGGCTGCAGCACTCTCGCCGAGTTCGGCTGGGCTCAGTTGGAAGTAGTCCTTGACGGCCTCGCTGACGTACGCGAATGCAAAGTTGTCGATGCCGCGCATGCGCAGCTGGTAGACCACGCCGGGCACTGTCTCGGCCATGCCGCGCAGGCGGGCGATCAGGTCACGCTGGGCCTCGAACTGCTGCTGCAAGGCGCCCCGCATATGTTCCAGGTGCTCACCCAGCAGGCCGATCTCGTCATCACGTTCGCGGCGCAGCTGCGCATTGAAGCGCCCGCCGGCCAGATCATTGGCAAATCGGCCCAGTTCCCGCAGCGGCCGCATCAGGCGCGAATTCACCAGCAGCAGCACCAAGGCCAGCGAGACCAGCAGCTGGCCGCCCAACGTGGCGCCGTATAGCCAGCGTTGACGGGCCAGTGCTGCGCTGACCAGATGGTCGTCCAGCTCGATCTCGATCACACCGATCTTGCTGGTGCCTCGCATGATGTCGCGACGGCCTTGATGCACGCGGCCTTGACCGCGTTCGGGGAATGTGACGTCGATGAAGGGCTTGGACTGCGTCGTGTCGCTCACCTTGACGCGCACCACGTCAGGCGATTTGGTGATGGCCGACACCACCTCACGCGCTGCCACCGTGTCGAGGTTCCACAGCAGCTCGGGCATGCTGCTGGCGAGCACATCCAGCTTGGTCTGCAATTCACGCTCTTGCGCTTCGGCCGCGACTTGCGGCTCACGCAGACCGATCAGCAGGCCACCGATCAGCAGCGCTGGCAAAAGCAGGCCGATGCTGGCGCCAGTCGCGATGGCGACGAAGAGCGAGCTGGTGGCTTTGCGGCTCAATGAATGACCTCTGTGATGCCGGTTGGCATCATCACTTTACATCTGGGCCGCATCCCCCAAACAGTTGATCAGCCCATGCAATCAGGGACATTCCCGAGGCAGCGCGCCCAGCCTGCGCGCGCTTGCCTTCCCGCGAGACGCCCCCACTGATGCCGGCTGCCGCAGGTCAGCGCATTTGTGCTGGAGGCTGGGTGGACCGGAAAGCTAATCCACCACTTGCAAAGCACTCTGCAAGTCCTTCTTTTTGAACGATTTTTGCCTTCGTCTTGACTGCAAAAACGGCTTCTAAGTGCTTGATTTCATTGAGAAATTTTCAATTTGGCCTTGACCAGTCATTGGTGCGTCAGTAAAGTGGTGAAAAGTGGCTTTTGGTGGGTTGCGGTGGCAAATTTTGTGTTTCAGGGGGCCTCAGCCTTGGCGATGGACGCCAAGGGGCGTCTGGCCGTCCCGACACGCCACCGTGAGGTGCTGCAGGCGCTGTGTGCCGGGCAGCTGACCATCACCAAGCATCCTGAAGGCTGCCTGATGGTGTTCCCGCGTCCGGCCTGGGAGAACTTCCGCGACAAGATCGCTGCCTTGCCGATGTCGGCTGCGGGCTGGAAGCGGGTCTTTCTGGGTAATGCCATGGACGTTGAGATCGACAGCGCGGCGCGCGTGCTGATCTCGCCGGAATTGCGCACTGCCGCCAGCCTCAGCAAGGACGTGATGCTGCTCGGCATGGGCAGCCACTTCGAGCTCTGGGATGCCGCTACCTATGCGGCGCACGAAGCCCAGGTCATGCAGTCCGAGCTGCCGGACGCTCTCAAGGATTTCAGCTTCTGATGAGCGCCTCTGCCGATTTCACCCACACCACCGTGCTCTTGAGCGAGACCGTTGAGGGCGTCCTGAACGACCCGGCCGGCATCTACGTCGACGGCACCTTCGGTCGCGGCGGCCATTCGCGGCTGCTGCTGCAGAAGCTGGAGCCAGCGGGGCGGCTGATCGCGATCGACCGCGACCCCGAGGCCATTGCGGCGGCCACCACGGGCGATGCGCGGGTCACGGACCCGCGTTTTTCCATCTGTCATGCCGGCTTCGCCGACATGCAGCAGCAGCTGGCCGGCCTGGGGGTCACCCAGGTTCAGGGTGTGCTGCTCGATCTGGGCGTTTCCAGCCCGCAGATCGACAACCCGGCGCGCGGGTTCAGCTTCCGCTTCAGCGGACCGCTGGACATGCGCATGGACACCACCCGTGGCGAGAGTGCTGCGGATTTCCTGGCCCGCGCCGATGAGCGCCAGATAGCAGAGGTGATACGCAACTATGGGGAAGAACGGTTTGCTGCACAGATTGCAAAGGCGCTTGTTGCTCGCAGGGAAGGCGGGGGTGCTGTTCGAAGCACCGATGAGCTTTCCAAAGTCGTGGCTGGCGCGGTCAAAACCCGCGAGCCGGGCCAGGATCCTGCAACGCGCACATTTCAAGCGCTTCGGATTCACGTCAACGCCGAGCTTGAGGAGCTCGAGCAGGGGCTGAAGGCGGCGCTGGCGCTGCTGGCGCCGGGCGGCCGCTTGGCCGTGATCAGCTTCCATTCGCTGGAAGACCGCATCGTCAAGAACTTCATCACCGCGCACAGCAAGGAGGAGTTCGATCGCCGTGCGCCCTTTGCTGCGCCCAAGCCGCTGGCGCTGAAGGCGCTGGCGCGCATCAAGCCCAGCGCGGCCGAGATCAAGGCCAATCCGCGCTCCCGTTCGGCGGTGCTGCGTGTGGCCGAGCGTACCGACGCTGCGCTGCCTGAGCCGACGGCGCCGCGCCGTGCGGGGAGGGTGCGTTGAATCGCCTGAACTTCCTGCTGTTGGTGGCGGTGCTTGCCAGCGGCCTGGTGTTGGTGAACAGCGCCTATGACGCACGCCAGCTCTTCACTGCGCGCGACCGTGCGCGGGCCGAAGCGCTGCGCCTGGAGGCGGACCATCAGCGCTTGCTGGCCGAGCGGCATGCCCAGGCCACCAATCTGCGCGTCGAGTCGGTGGCGCGAGAGCGGCTGCAGATGCGCGTGATCACGCCGGCCATCACCCACCAGCCGGGCGCACCAGTTGTGTCTGCCGCTTCTGGGGTGGCGCGATGAGCCGCTTTTGGCCGTTCGGCTCCGGCAAGAAGGGGGCAGCCGTGCGGGGCGTCGGCAACACGCGCGGTGTCAGCTATTCCAGCAGTCCGCTGCTGGCGGCCAAGACGCCGCCCTGGCGCTCACGCTTCCTGGTGGCGCTGGTGGGTGTGGCCTTCATGGGGCTGCTGGCGCGTGCGGCCTATGTGCAGGTGTTCGCCAGCGAATTCTTCCAGCGCCAGGGCGAGGCCCGTTACGCGCACACCATGGAGCTGCCCGCCAGCCGCGGCCGCATCCATGATCGCAATGGTCAGGTGCTTGCCACCAGCGTGGCCGTGCCTTCGATCTGGGCTATCCCGAAGGAAGTCGATGCCGATCCGGACAAGCGCCGTGCACTGGCCAAGCTGCTGGGCCTGAGCAGCCAGGAACTCGACAAAAGGCTCGATCCTGCGAGCCGCTTCGTCTGGCTGCGTCGCCAGGCCGACCACGACACCGCCAGCGCCATCAAGGCGCTGGGCTTGAAGGGTGTCTTCCAGGATCGCGAGTACAAGCGCAAGTACCCGGAAGGTGAGGCGGCGGCCCATGTGGTGGGCTTCACCAATATCGAAGACCGGGGGCAGGAAGGCATCGAACTGGCCTTCCAGAAGGAGTTGCAGGGCCGCGACGGATCGCGCTCGGTGGTGCGTGACCGGCTCGGCCGGGTGGTCGAGGACTTCGGTGAGCTGATCCCCGCCAGCAACGGACGCGATGTCCAGTTGTCGGTCGACTCCAAGGTGCAGTTCTTCGCCTACCAGCGCGTCCGCGATGCGGTGGCCGAGCACAAGGCCAAGGCCGGCTCGGTGGTGGTGCTGGACGTGAAGACCGGCGAACTGCTGGCGCTGGCCAACTTCCCCAGCTACAACCCGGGCGATCGCAGAAACCTCAGCGGCGCCCAGCTGCGCAACCGCGCCCTGACGGATATCTTCGAGCCGGGCTCGACGATGAAGCCCTTCATCGCGGCGCTGGCGCTGGAGACCGGGCGGGTCGCGCCGGAGACCCCGATCCAGACCGCACCGGGCCGCATGACCATCACCGGCTCGACCATCACCGATGCCCATCCGCACGGCGTGCTGAGCGTGCGCGAGGTGATCCAGAAGTCCAGCAACGTCGGCACGGTGAAGATGGCCATGCAGATGCCGCCGCGCGAGATGCACGAGATGTTCACCGCCATCGGCCTGGGCCAGCGGCCGCAGCTGGACTTTCCCGGTGCCGTCACCGGCAAGCTGCGCCCCTACAAGAGCTGGCGGCCGATCGAGCAGGCCACGATGAGCTATGGCTACGGCCTGTCGGCTTCCCTGCTGCAGCTGGCGCGTGCCTACACCGTGTTTGCCCGTGATGGCGATGTGATTCCGATCACGCTGACCAAGCGGCCGGACGGCCAGCCGGTCAGCGGCATCAAGGTGTTCTCGCCGACGACGGCCAAAGAGGTCCGGCTGATGCTGCAGATGGCCGCCGGTGACGGCGGCACCGCGCCCAAGGCGCAGGTCTCGGGCTACAGCGTGGGCGGCAAGTCGGGCACGGCGCGCAAGCAGGAAGGCAAGGGCTATGCGGGCAACAAGTACCGCTCGTGGTTCGTCGGCCTGGCGCCGATTTCGAATCCGCGCATCGTGGTGGCGGTGATGGTGGATGAGCCCACAGGCGGCGTCTATTACGGCGGCGCCGTCGCCGGCCCGGTGTTCAGTCAGGTGGTGGCGCAAAGTTTGCGCCTGCTCAATGTGGCGCCTGATCTGGAGGTCAAGCCACAGATCGTCACCAAGCAGGTCACCGCAGTCGAGGAGAGTTTCTGATGGGCGCTGTGACGATCACACGTCTGAAGTCGGCTGAAGCCGCGGCACGCTGGCTGCTGGAGTGGACCACCGGCACGCTGCGCAGCGACAGCCGGCAGGTTCAGGCGGGCGATGCCTTCATCGCCTGGCCAGGCCAGTCGCGCGATGGACGCCAGTTCGTGCAAGCCGCGCTGGATGCTGGCGCGGCCACCGTGCTGGTGGAGGCCGACGGCGTCGAAGCTTTTGCCTTTGCCGACGCGCGCATCGCCGCCCTGCATGGGCTGAAGGCCGCGACCGGCACGATTGCCTCGGAGTTCCATGGCGAGCCCAGCCGCAAGCTCGCGGTGGTGGCCAGCACCGGTACCAATGGCAAGACCTCGACCGCCTGGTGGACCGCACAGGCGCTGAGCCTGCTGGGCCAGCGCTGCGGCGTGGTGGGCACGCTCGGGATTGGAGATGCACCGACTGCTGGCAAGCCGGCCCAGATCGAACACACCGGCCTGACCACGCCGGACCCAGTGCAACTGCAGCAAGCCTTCCGGCGCATGGTTGAGCAAGGCTATGGTGCTTGCGCGATCGAGGCTTCGTCGATCGGTCTGGTCGAGCACCGTCTGACGGGGGCGGCCATCCGCGTGGCGCTGTTCACCAATTTCACGCAAGACCATCTGGACTATCACGGCGACATGGCGGCCTACTGGCTGGCCAAGCGCACGCTGTTCGACTGGCCCGCCCTGCAGGCTGCGGTAGTGAACCTGGATGACGCGCAGGGTGAGCGTCTGGCCACGGAGTTGGCGGCGCGCCTGGATGTCTGGACCTACGCGATCAACCGTGAGGCCCGGCTGTCGGCGCACGCGCTGCACTATGGCCCGACAGGGCTTGCGTTCACGCTGCGTGAAGGCGACGAGGCGCTGCCGGTGCAGACCAGCCTGATCGGTGAGTACAACATCGCCAACCTGCTGGCCGTGATCGGCGGCCTGCGGGCGCTGGGCCACAGCCTCGCCGATGCCGCCCGCGTGGCGGCGCAGGTGACGCCGGTGCCGGGCCGCATGCAGCGCATCGGCAATGGCGCCGAGCTGCCGCAAGCCGTGGTCGACTACGCTCACACGCCCGACGCACTGGACAAGGCGCTGGCCGCGCTGCAGCCGCTGGCTGCGGCACGGGGCGGTCAGCTGGTCTGCGTGTTCGGCTGCGGCGGCAACCGTGACCGCACGAAGCGCCCGCAGATGGGTGCCATCGCGGCACGGCTGGCGCAGCGCGTCGTGATCACCAGCGACAACCCGCGTGACGAAGCGCCCGAAGCCATCCTGGCCGATATCGAGGCCGGCATCGCTGCGGGCACGGAACGCCTGGTCATCGCGGATCGCCGGGAAGCCATCACCCGTGCGGTGCTGGAGGCGGGCAGCCGCGATGTGGTGCTGATCGCGGGCAAGGGCCATGAGGACACCCAGGAGATCGCCGGCCAAAAGCTGGCCTTTTCCGATGTGGATGAGGCACGCGCGGCCTTGCTGACGAGGGCTGGCCTGTGAGCGACACCATGATGACCTTGGCCCAGGCCCATCACTTGCTGCTGCCGGCCGTGCCGACGGCGCGCCTGGTGGGCGACGGCACGACCGAGATCGCGCGCGTGCACAGCGATACGCGCACTCTGCGCGCCGGCGACCTGTTCGTCGCGCTGCGCGGTGATCGCTTCGATGCGAACGACTTCCTGGCCCAGGCCAAGGCCAGCGGCGCGGTGGCCGCGCTGGCCGAGCGGGGTCTTGAGGCAGCCGGCCTGCCCGGCATCGAGGTGCCTGATGCAAAGGCCGCCTTGGGGGCGCTGGCCGCGGCCTGGCGCTCGCACTGCCATCTGCCGGTGATCGCCGTAACCGGTAGCAACGGCAAGACCACGGTCACGCAGATGATCGCCAGCATCCTGCGCGCCTGGCTAGGCCCGGCGGCGCTGGCCACCGAAGGCAACTACAACAACGACATCGGCGTTCCTTTGACGTTGCTGCGCCTGCGCCAGGACGATCACCAGTGGCACCGCGCCGCGGTGATCGAGTTGGGCATGAACCATCCCGGCGAGATCGCCCCGCTGGCCGCAATGACGCATGCCACGGTGGCCCTGGTCAACAACGCGCAGCGCGAGCACCAGGAGTTTCTGCAGACCGTCGAGGCGGCTGCGCGCGAGAACGGCGCGGTGATCGAAGCGCTGGGCCCGTCTGGCGTGGCGGTGATTCCGGCCGAGGACGGCTGCGCGCCGATCTGGCATGCGCAGGCCGGCCGGCGCGCGGTGCTGAGCTTCGCGATGCAGGGCCAATCCGACGTGGGCGGCCGCGCGGCCTGGGTGCAGGGCGGCGAGAGCACCGGGGCCGGCCACTGGGCGCTGGAGCTCAGCACGCCCGTCGGCAGCGCGCCGGTAGTCCTGCGCATGGCCGGCCAACACAATGTGCGCAATGCCCTGGCCGCTGCGGCCTGCGCGTTGGCGGCCGGTGCGCCGCTGGCGGCCATCGTGCGCGGCCTGGAGAGCTTCGAGCCGGTCAAGGGCCGCTCGCAGCTGAAGAGCCTGCTGCGCGACGGTCAGCGCATCACGCTGATCGACGACAGCTACAACGCCAACCCCGACAGCGTGCGCGCTGCCATTGATGTGCTGGCCGATCTGCCTGGGAGCTCCTGGCTGGTCCTCGGCGATATGGGCGAGGTCGGCGAGCAGGGCCCGGAATTCCACCGCGAAGTCGGCGCCTACGCGGCCAGCCGCGGTGTCAGCGCCTTGTGGACGGCCGGTGAGGCCTGCACCCATGCGGCACAGGCCTATGGCTCAGGCGCCCGCCACTTTCAAACCAGCGCGGACTTAATCGCTGCGCTGTCACAGGCGCCGCGCGCCAAGAACATCCTCGTCAAGGGATCGAGATTCATGCAGATGGAACAGGTGGTGGCCGCCCTGATGGCGCCTGAGACCACGAACGGAGGCGCGCACCATGCTGCTTAGCCTGTCTCAATGGCTGATGGATCTGTACCCGGAGCTGGGTTTCCTGCGCCTGTTCAACTACATCACCTTCCGCGCAGTGATGGCGGCCATGACGGCGCTGCTGATCGGCCTGGCCTTCGGACCCTGGGTGATCCGCCGGCTGACCGAGATGAAGATCGGCCAGCCGATCCGCCAGTACGGCGTGCAGCAGCATCTGGCCAAGAGCGGAACGCCGACCATGGGCGGCGTGCTGATCCTGATCGGCATCGGCATCTCGACGCTGCTGTGGTTCGACTGGAGCAACCGCTTCGTCTGGGTGGTGATGCTGGTGACTATGGGCTTCGGCGCCATCGGCTGGGTGGATGACTGGCGCAAGGTGGTGCACAAGGATCCCGAAGGCATGCGCAGCCGCGAGAAGTTCTTCTGGCAGTCGCTGATCGGCCTGATCGCAGCGCTATATCTGGCCTTCAGCGTCTCCGAGACCAGCATCCTGGGCGTGATCGAGCTGTTCTATCGCTGGGTGACCAGCGGCTTCTCGACCGATTTGCCGCCCAAGGCCGACCTGATAGTGCCCTTCTTCAAGACGGTCAGCTATCCGTTGGGCGTGTTCGGCTTTATCGCGCTGAGCTACTTCGTCATCGTCGGCACCAGCAATGCGGTGAACTTCACCGACGGGCTGGATGGCCTGGCCATCATGCCGGTGGTGCTGGTCGGCTCGGCGCTGGGAATCTTCGCTTATCTGACCGGCTCGTCAGTGTTCTCCAAATACCTGCTGCTGCCCTACATCCCAGGTGCTGGCGAACTGCTGATCTTCTGCGGCGCGCTGGCGGGGGCAGGTCTTGCCTTCCTGTGGTTCAACGCGCATCCGGCCCAGGTCTTCATGGGCGATGTCGGCGCGCTTGCGCTGGGCGGCGCGCTTGGCACCCTGGCAGTCATCACGCGCCAGGAGATCGTGCTCGGCATCATGGGCGGCATCTTTGTCGCCGAGGTGCTGTCGGTGATGATCCAGGTCAGCTGGTTCAAGTACACGAAGAAGCGCTACGGCGAGGGTCGCCGTTTCTTCAAGATGGCGCCGCTGCACCACCATTTCGAGAAATCGGGCTGGAAAGAGACCCAGGTGGTGGTGCGCTTCTGGATCATCACCATGCTGCTGTGCCTGGTCGGCCTGGCCAGCTTGAAGCTCAGGTGAGCGGGCGATGAATCATCTCAAGGGCCTTCACGTGCTTATCCTCGGGCTGGGTGACTCCGGCCTGGCGATAGCCGCCTGGTGCTTGCGCCATGGTGCGACGGCCCGCGTGTGGGACTCGCGCGAGAATCCGCCGCAGCTGGCGGCGCTGCGCGAGCAGCTCCCGGCTGTCGACTTTTTCAGCGGCGCCTTGGCGGCCGAAGCCGTGTCTGGCATGCAGCTGGTGCTGAAGAGCCCGGGCCTGTCACCGCAGGATGAACGCCTCAAGCCCCTGCTTGACGCCGCACGCGCCAGCGGCGTGCCGGTGCAGGGCGAGCTGGACCTGTTCGCCCGCGCGCTAGCCGACCTGAAGGCTGAGCGCCGCTACGAGCCGGCGGTGCTGGCCATCACCGGCACCAATGGCAAGACCACCACTACCTGCATGACTGCGCTGCTGGCCGAGCGCGCCGGCAAGCGTGTCGCGGTGGCCGGCAATATCGGCCCCAGCCTGCTGACGACCTTGCAGCAGGCGCTGGACCTGGAGCCCGCGCCGGTCTTGCAGGAAGCGGCGCTGGATGCTTCGAGCGGGGCCGACGAGGCGCAGCCCGATGGGCCGGTCGATACGATCGAAGAGATCGATGGCAGCGAGCTCGTCGAGGAGGCGGCTCAAGCGGCGGGCGAGGCCGAGCCCGCCGCGCAGGAACGCAGCACTCTGGAAGAAGTGGCGGAGTTGCTGGACGAGCAGCCGCTGCCGATCAAGCCGCCGGCACCGAAGCCCGCGGTGTTCGAGCATCTGCCCGAGGTCTGGGTGCTGGAGTTGTCGAGCTTCCAGCTCGACACCGTTCAGGGCTTCGAGCCGACCGCCGGTGCGGTGCTGAACCTGACGCAGGACCATCTGGACTGGCATGGCGATATGGCCGCCTACGGCCGCGCCAAGTCCCGCATCTTCGGCGACGCTGCGCTGATGGTGATCAACCGCGACGACCCGCTGGTCGAAGCGATGGTGCCGGTGCCCGTCAAGCTGCAGCAGGGCCGCGGCCGGCCTAGCAAGATGGTCGCGCGCAAAGTGGTCCGCTTCGGCCTGGATGCGCCGCGCCAACCCGGCGATTACGGTCTGGTCCACGAAGGCGGCATGGCCTGGCTGGTGCGCGCCATGGAGGCCGACGAGACGCTGAAGAAGCGCAAGGGCGATGCCGACGAGGAGCTGATCATCCAGCGTCTGATGCCGGCCGATGCGCTTCGCGTGCGCGGCCGGCACAACGCCGCCAATGCGCTGGCCGCCTTGGCGCTTGCCAGTGCCGCCGGCTGTGCGCTGGCGCCGATGCTGCACGGCTTGCGCGAGTACCGCGGTGAGCCGCACCGCGTCGAGCATGTGCTGACCATCCGCGGCATCGATTTCTACGACGACTCCAAGGGCACCAATGTCGGTGCCACCGTGGCAGCCATCAGCGGCCTTGGCGCGGATCGCGCGCCGGCTCGCTTGCTGCTTATCCTGGGCGGCGATGGCAAGGGGCAGGACTTCAGCCCGCTGCGTGAGCCGCTGGCTCGCCATGCGCGCGCGGTGGCCTTGATCGGGCGTGATGCGCCTGCGCTCGAAGCGTCGCTGGCCGCCCCGCTCTCCGATATCGGTGTGACGATGCAAGGCTTCGAGTCCCTGCAGGACGCCACACGCTGGTGCCTGAGCCAAGCCGTCGAGGGCGACAGCGTCCTGCTGAGCCCGGCCTGCGCCAGCCTGGACATGTTCCGCAACTATGCCCACCGGGCCGAGGTCTTCGTCGCCACGGCGCAGGAACTGGCCAATGAAGAGGGGCTGGCCTGATGAGCGACGCGACGAACTCCGGCCTGAACGCGATGACGCGCTGGACCGAGCGCCTGCGCGCGTTGCTGAGCGGCCGCGAGCCGGCCGAGGCCGTGCCGGTGCGCGACTGGGTCAGCACCTCGGCCGGCCAGCCGACCCGCATCGTCGGCTTCGATATGACGCTGGTGTGGGTCGTGCTGGCCCTGCTGTCGCTGGGCATGCTGATGGTCTATTCGGCCAGCATCGCGCTGCCGGACAACCCCAAGTTCGGCCGCTACCTGCCCACCCACTTTCTCTACAAACACATGCTGTCCATCGGCCTGGCCCTGCTGGCCGGGCTGATCGTCGTGCAGATCCCGGTGGCCATGTGGGAGCGGGCGGCGCCCTGGCTCTTCATCCTGGCGCTGCTGCTGCTGATCGTGGTGCTGATTCCGGGCGTGGGCAAGGGCGTCAACGGTGCACGCCGCTGGCTGCCGCTGGGGGTAATGAACTTCCAGCCCTCCGAACTGGCCAAGCTGGCGATGGCGATGTACGCAGCCAACTACATGGTGCGCAAGATGGAGGTGAAGGAGAACTTCGTCAAAGCCGTCTGGCCCATGGTAGTTGCCCTGGGCGTGGTGGGCCTGTTGCTGCTGGCCGAGCCGGACATGGGCGCCTTCATGGTGATTGCCGCGATCGCGATGGGCATCCTGTTCCTGGGCGGTGTCAATGGCCGCATGTTCTTCCTGGTGATCGCGGTGCTGATCGGCGCCTTCGTGCTGATGATCACCTTCAGCGAGTTCCGCCGCGAACGCATCTTTGCCTACCTGAACCCCTGGGACGAGAAGTACGCGCAGGGCAAGGCCTACCAGCTGACGCACTCGCTGATCGCCTTCGGCCGGGGCGAGCTGTTCGGCCAGGGCCTGGGCAGCAGTGTCGAGAAACTGCACTACCTGCCCGAGGCGCACACCGACTTCCTGCTGGCGGTGATCGGCGAAGAGTTGGGTCTGGTGGGCGTGGCGCTGGTGATCTGCGCTTTCTTCTGGCTGTCGCGCCGGCTGTTTCACATCGGCCGACAGGCGGTGGCGCTGGACCGAGTCTTCGCCGGCCTCTATGCGCAGGGTGTGGGCATCTGGATGGGCGGCCAGGCATTCATCAATATCGGCGTGAACCTGGGCGCGCTGCCGACCAAAGGCTTGACGCTGCCACTAATGAGCTATGGTGGCTCCGCCATCCTGATGAACTGCATCGCGTTGGCCATTGTGTTGAGGATAGACATTGAAAACAGGCAACTCATGCGAGGAGGTCGAGCATGAGCGCCTGGATGCTTTGCAGCCAGGCGGGCGCGCGAATTGAGCGCGCCACCGGCCTGTTTCGACGCAGGCTCATGTCGCGCAGCGACGTGAAGCGCACGCAGTGCGCGTGCCGTGGCCAGAGTCGCCAACTCATGTGCGGAGGCAGCGCATGACGAAGCATTTGGTCATCATGGCCGCCGGCACTGGCGGCCACATCATCCCGGGCCTGGCTGTTGCTGAGGAAATGAAGCGCCGCGGCTGGAGTGTCAGCTGGGTGGGTACCGAACAGGGCATGGAGAACCAGCTGGTGCCGGCCGCCGGCCTGCCGCTGGATCGCCTGGCCTTTGCCGGCCTGCGTGGCAAGAGCTTGAAGCACACGCTCAAGGGTGTGGTCGGCCTGGTGCGGGCTTTTGTGCAGAGCCGCCAGGTGCTGGTCACGCGCGGTGCCGATGCGGTGCTGGGCATGGGTGGCTATGTCTGCCTGCCGGGCGGGTTGATGGCCTGGCTGATGAAGAAGCCCCTGCTGCTGGTCAATGCGGACGCCGCCATGCTGCTGTCCAACCGCGGCCTGGCGAGGTTCGCCAAGCGCATCGCCTTCGGCTTTGACGGTGCGGCCGCCGCATCGACACCCAAGGCGGTGGTCACCGGCAATCCGGTGCGCGCCGAGATCGAAGCGATTGCGTCGCCGGCCGAGCGCTATGCCGGCCGCAGCGGCCCGCTGCGCGTGCTGGTGGTTGGCGGCTCCCTGGGCGCGCAAGCACTCAACGCCGCGGTGCCGCGTGCGCTGGCGCTGTGGCCAGAGGAAGCGCGGCCTGTTGTCACCCATCAGACCGGCCAGGCGAATTTCACGACGGTACAGGCGGCCTACCGCGCCGCCGGCGCGCAGGCCGAGTTGCTGCCCTTCATCGACAACATGGCGGCGCGCTTGGCGGACTGCGATCTGATCATCTGCCGCGCTGGCGCCATCACGGTGAGCGAACTGTGTGCAGCCGGCGTGCCGGCGGTGCTCGTGCCGCTGGTGGTCAGCACCACCGCCCACCAGCGCGACAACGCGCGCTTCATGGCCCAGCATGAGGCGGCGATCCATCTGCCGCAGAGCGAGCTGACCGCCGAGACGCTGCATGCGCTGCTGAGCGGGCTGGGCCGCGAGCAGCTGCAGGCCATGGCGATCCGCGCCCATGGCCTGGCGCGTCCGCGCGCCGCCGGCCGTGTGGCCGACGAAATCGAGAAACTGGCAGAGGCCGCCGCATGAAGCACGCCGTCAAACATATCCACTTCATCGGCATGGGCGGTGCCGGCATGAGCGGCATCGCCGAGATCCTGCATCAGCTGGGCTACACGGTGAGCGGCTCCGACCAGAACGCCAGCGAGACGCTACAGCGGCTGGGCACGCTGGGCCTGCGCGTGCATGTGGGCCACGCCGCCGCGCACATCGCCGGCGCTCAAGCCGTGGTGGTGTCGACCGCGATCAAGCCCGACAACCCAGAGCTGCTGGCGGCCCGCGCCGCCGGCGTGCCGGTGGTGCAGCGTGCGGTGATGCTGGCCGAGCTGATGCGTTTGAAGAAGGGCATCGCGATTGCCGGCACGCATGGCAAGACCACCACCACCTCGCTGGTCACCTCGGTGCTGGCCGAGGCTGGCGTGGAGCCCACCTTCGTGATCGGTGGAAAACTCAATGCTGCCGGTGCTAACTCGCAGCTCGGTTCAGGTGAGTACATCGTGGTCGAGGCGGACGAGAGCGATGCATCCTTCCTGAACCTGCTGCCGATGCTGGCGGTCGTCACCAATATCGATGCCGACCACATGGACACTTATGGCCATGACTTCGGCAATCTGAAATCAGCCTTCGTCGACTTCCTGCACAAGATGCCGTTCTACGGCGCGGCAGTGGTCTGCGGCGACGATGCCGGCGTGCGCGACATCCTGCCGCGCCTGCAGCGACCGGTTGTCACCTATGGCTTTGAGCCGGTCAATGAACTGCGCGCCGAGAACGTCGAGGCGCTGGAGGGCGGCCGCATGCGCTTCGTCGCACGCAGCGCCGGCCAGCCCGATCTGCCGGTGACGCTGAACCTGGCGGGGAGGCACAACGTACTGAACGCACTGGCCGCGATTGCGGTGGCGCGCGAGATCGAGCTGGGCGACGAGCCGATCGCCGCAGCGCTGGCCCAGTTCGGCGGCGTGGGCCGGCGCTTCCAGCACTGGGGCGAGTTGCGCGCGGCCGACGGCGGCCGCTTCACGCTGATCGACGACTACGGCCACCACCCGGTGGAGATGGCGGCCGTGCTGTCCGCCGCGCGCGGCGCCTATCCGGGTCGGCGCCTTGTGCTGGCTTTTCAGCCGCACCGCTACAGCCGCACGCGGGATTGCTTCGATGACTTTGTGCGCGTGATCGGTGAAGCCGATGCGGTGCTGCTGACCGAGGTCTATGCAGCAGGCGAAGCCCCGATTGCGGCCGCTGATGGCCAGGCCCTGGTGCATGCCTTGCGTGCAAAGGGCAGGCTGGAGCCGGTGTTCGTCGATGCGATAGCGGCGCTGCCGCAGGCGATTGCCGAACACACGCGCAACGGTGATGTGGTGATCGTGATGGGTGCCGGCTCGATCGGTGCGGTGCCGGCGCAGTGCGCCGAACTTTTGAAGGATGTCCAGTGATGAATCTGGATCTGAATATCGACCCAAAGGCCCTGGGCAAGGTGGCGGTGCTGATGGGTGGCCATTCGGCGGAACGCGAGGTTTCGCTGACCATGTCGGGCCCGGGCGTGCTGGCGGCGCTGCGTGGCGCCGGCGTGGATGCGCAGGGCTTCGATCCGGCCGAGCGCGCCCTCGGCGAACTCAAGAGCGAAGGCTTTGCGCGCTGCTTCATCGCACTGCACGGCCGCGGTGGCGAGGACGGCACGGTGCAAGGCGCGCTGGAGTGGCTTGGCATTCCCTACACCGGGTCCGGCGTGATGGCTTCGGCAATTGCGATGGACAAGATCGTCACCAAGCGCCTGTGGCGCGGCGACGGCTTGCCCACGCCGCGCTGGCTGAGCCTGAAGAAGGCCGAGCTGACACGCGAGCGCGTGCGTCTGGTGCCCGATGAGCTGGGCCTGCCGCTGTTCGTCAAGCCACCGCACGAGGGTTCCAGCATCGGCGCCAGCAAGGTGGCAGGCTATTCGGACATGCAGCAGGCGGTTGAGCTGGCGGCGAAGTACGACGCCGAAGTGCTGTGCGAGGAGTTCATCGACGGTGAGGAGCTGACCTGCCCGGTGCTCGGCGAGGGCGACAGCGCCTTTGCGCTGCCGGTGGTGCGCATCCGTGCCCCCGAAGGTGACTACGACTATCAGAACAAGTACTTCACCGATGTCGTCAAGTACGACTGTCCGAGCGGGCTGCCTGAAGCGCTGGAGCGCGAGATCCAGGCGCTGGTGGTGGCGGCCTACCGCTCGCTGGGCTGCCGCGGCTGGGGCCGCGCCGACCTGATGCTGCGCAAGCAGGACATGAAGCCCTTCCTGCTGGAGATGAACACCGCGCCGGGCATGACTTCGCACTCGCTGGCGCCGATCTCGGCCCAGGCGGCCGGCATCTCCTACGAACAACTGTGCCTGTGGCTGCTGGCCCAGGCACGCCTGGATCAGCAAGGCTGAGCCCGAGCACATGAAGCCCAGCATGGACGCCGCCACCCAGCCGCTGCCGCCCGACATCCGTCTGATGAACGGTGTCACGGCGCTGCTGCTGGTCGGCCTCGTGCTGGCGGTGCTGGCACTGGCGGTGCACAAGTTGGTGCGTCTGCCGGCTTTCGCGATCCGCCACATCCAGGTGGAAGGCGAAGTTGATCGCAACAGCGTGGCCTCATTGCGGGCGAATGCGCTGCCGCGTCTGTCGGGAAATTTCCTGACGCTGAAGCTGTCGCAGGGACGCGCGGCCTTCGAGGCGGTGCCCTGGGTGCGGCGCGCCACGGTGCAGCGGGTCTGGCCGAATCAAATGCTTGTGCGGCTTGAGGAGCATCAGCCGGCGGCTTATTGGGAAACCCGGCCGGAAGGGGCGGATGGCCAAAGCGATGCAGCGGCGGAGCGCGTCCTCGTGAACAGCTTCGGCGAAGTGTTTCAGGCCAATCTGGGTGATGTCGAGGATGAGGACCTGCCGGTGCTGGCCGGACCCGACGGGCGCGCAGCCCAGATGCTGGCGATGTGGCGCCAGCTGCAGGCGCTGACCGGGGTGCTGGACGATGCGGTGGAGCGGCTGGACCTGTCCAGCCGTGGCTCCTGGCGCGTCACGCTGGAGCGTGGCGCGGTGATCGAGCTCGGCCGTGGTGCCGATGCCGAAGTGTTGGCGCGCTATGCGCAGTTCGCCCGCTCGCTGCCAGAAATTACGACGCACTACCAATCCCAGCTTGCCACGGCCGATCTGCGCCATGCCGAGGGGTTTGCCGTGCGTCTGCGCGGTGTATCGACAGCGCCCGTCGTCCCCGTCCGGGGCCGGGCCAAGAAAACGTGAGGGCATATGGCCAAGGAATACAAGGATCTGGTCGTTGGTTTGGATATCGGCACCGCCAAGATCATGGCGGTGGTGGCCGAGGTGCTGGGCAATGGTGAGCTGCGCATTGCCGGCCTGGGTGTGGCGCCTTCGCATGGCCTCAAGCGCGGCGTGGTGGTGAACATCGATGCGACGGTGCAGTCCATCCAGCAGGCGCTGAAGGAGGCCGAGATGATGGCCGACTGCAAGATTGGCCGCGTCTACACCGGTATCACCGGCAGCCATATCCGCGGCCAGAACTCCACCGGCATGGTGATCGTGCGCGACAAGGAGGTCACGCCGGTGGATGTGGCGCGGGTGGTGGAAACGGCCAAGGCCATCAACATTCCCAACGATCAGCGCCTGCTGCTGGTCGAGCCGCAGGAATTCATCATCGACGGCCATGAGGTCAAGGAGCCGGTCGGCATGAGCGGCGGGCGCCTGGAAGTCAAGGTGCACATCGTCACCGGCGCCCAGAGTGCGGCCGAGAACATCGTCAAGTGCGTGCGCCGCTGTGGCCTGGAAGTCGACCAACTGGTGCTCAACCCCAGCGCCTCCAGCGCTGCCGCGCTGACCGCCGACGAGCGCGATTTGGGCGTCGCGCTGGTGGATATCGGCGCCGGCACCACCGATGTGGCGATATTCACCGGCGGCTCAATCCGCCATACCGCGGTAATCCCGATCGCCGGGGATTTGATCACCAGCGATATCGCGATGGCCTTGCGCACCCCGACCAAGGATGCCGAGGAAATCAAGGTCGAGTATGGGGTGGCGAAACAACTGCTGGCCGACCCGTCCGATCAGGTCGAGGTTCCCGGTCTTGGCGATCGCGCCCCCCGCATGCTTTCAAAACAAGCACTTGCCGGAGTTATTGAACCCCGAGTCGAGGAAATATTCTCGCTAGTGCATCAGGTCATCCGCGAAAGCGGTTACGAGGAATTGCTGTCGTCCGGGATTGTTTTGACAGGCGGATCGGCGGTGATGCCAGGCATGGTGGAGCTGGCCGAGGACATATTCCTGAAACCCGTGCGGCGCGGCAACCCGACCTATAACGGCGCGCTGTTCGATATGGTTTCCAACCCGCGTTCGGCGACGGTGATGGGTTTGCTGGAAGAGGCCAGGCTGTCGCGCACCCGGGGTTTGAAGGCAGCGCAGCAGGCGGGTTCCATGAAAACTCTGATGGGACGGGCGAAGGATTGGTTCCTGGGTAATTTTTGAGCTGAGTCGCGACGTCGCGAATCTGCGACCAGGGCTCAAATAAAGGGGTATTCCCCGTAGTTTTTCACGCGTGGCAACGGCACAATTGGCGAAGGAGGTTTGATATGGCGATCGAGATGATCGAAGAGTTTGACCAGGGCACCCAGATCAAGGTGATCGGTGTAGGTGGCGGCGGCGGAAACGCGGTGGACCACATGATTGCCCAAGGCGTTCAAGGTGTGGAATTCATCTGCGCCAACACGGATGCCCAGGCGCTCAACCGCTCCAAGGCCGACCAACTCCTGCAGCTTGGTAGCACCGGTCTCGGTGCAGGCGCCAAGCCCGAGATGGGCAAGGCTGCCGCCGAAGAGGCTGAAGCCCGCATTCGCGAATCCATCCAGGGCGCCAATATGCTTTTCATCACCGCCGGCATGGGCGGTGGGACTGGCACGGGCGCTGCGCCGGTGATTGCCCGCGTCGCCAAGGAAATGGGCATCTTGACGGTCGGCGTGGTGACCAAGCCCTTCGAATTCGAAGGCAACCGTCGCTCCAAGGCCGCCGATTCCGGCCTGACCGAGTTGGAAGCCAATGTGGATTCGCTGATCGTCGTGCTGAACGACAAGTTGCTTGATGTGCTGGGCGACGACGTCACGCAGGACCAGGCTTTCGCTCATGCCAACGATGTGCTGAAGAACGCCGTCGGCGGCATCTCCGACATCATCCACATGCCCGGCCTGGTGAACGTCGACTTCGAAGACGTCAAGACCGTGATGAGCGAGCCCGGCAAGGCCATGATGGGCACGGCCGTGGCTGGTGGCCCGGACCGCGCGACCAAGGCCGCCGAAGCCGCCGTGGCCTGCCCGCTGCTGGAAGGCATTGATCTGTCCGGCGCGCGCGGCGTGCTGGTGCTGATCGCGGCCAACCGCAACACCTTCAAGCTGGCTGAAAGCCGCAACGCGATGAACGCGATCAAGCGCTATGCCGCTGAAGACGCGCACATCATCTACGGCACGGCCTACGACGAAAGTCTGGGTGACCAGCTGCGCGTCACCGTGATCGCCACCGGCCTGAGTTCCAGCCGCGCGCGTGCCCAGGCGCCGCTGCAAGTGGTGCAGACCCAGGCGGCGCTGCGCACCGGTACCGACAACCTGCCGGTGCTGAACCAGGCGGTGAACCTGCCAGGCCAAGGTGCCACGACCCATGCACCCGCCATGGGTGGCAACGACTTCGCCGGCATGAGCGTTCCCAGCGTTTGGCGCCATGGCCGCACGGCAGCTGCAAAGGTGGAAGCCCTGTCGTCCAACGGCATGGACGAGATCGAGATCCCGGCTTTCCTGCGCAAGCAAGCTGACTGAGGTGGGAGCGAGACGAGTCCTTGCGGACTCGTTGACCCCTGCCGAAGGACCGGCCCTGCATGGCCGGGCTGAGGACCGAGCAAGGTGCACTGCGCGCCTTGCAACGCCCAGCGAAGGACATGGCTTGCAAGCGGCGTGGCTGATGCAGCGTCAGGCGGCGAGCTTGTCTCGCCTCCCCGGCTCCAATGAACCGGCCCTTGCGGCCGGTTTTTTTGTGTTCAGCGCGCTTGATTGGGCTTGGTGTTATCCGGCTCTAGTCAGCCAGGCTGAGAGGGTGCAGACTGCAAAGCCGAGCGACCGGTGTCAGGTCTTGCCCCTGCTCCGCGGCACCGGGGCTGCGGCTCGTCAGTCTCCGCTGCCGGCATCCCGCCCTCTCTTCAGACCTGCCATGCGCTTCAGCCACCGTCCGCGATGCTGCATCAAGTCACCGACCCAACTGGCCTGGCTTGTGCTGCAGTCGGTGTTGCTTGCGCTTTGCCTCACTCTGGGCCTTGCCGGCGGTGCGATGGCGCAAACCCAGAATCTGCCGTTTGCTTTTGACGTCGATGGCGAGCCGCCTGCGCATATCGATACAGCGCAGTTGGCAGTGACGCCGATGAGTCGCGCGCAGCTGGATCTGTGGTGGGAAACGCTCAGGCGGCTGGAGGGACGTGCGCTACCTCTGAGCGGCAAGCTGCAGCCGCCGAGTGACGAATCAGTGTGGGCGGCCGTCAGCCTGCCCGATGTGCGGAGGCGACCGGCCTTGGGCGCCGCTTCAGCCCGCGCTCCGCAGCACTCGCTCGAGATGCGCTGGTACCGGATGCAGTACGCCGCGCCGGACCGATCGGCAATCGGCGCACTCGCTGTCTATATGGCACGGGCCCGAACGCTGCCAGTGGCTCTGCTGATGCGCACCGAGGCGGGCTGGGTGCCCGTGTTTGACAACACCGCCGAGGCGCGCGAGCAATGGGTGCGGCCGCTGATGGCGAACCTGCCAGGCTTTGCCAGCGAGCAGCTGATGCGCGAAGGTGCGCTGGAGATCCTGCTGGCGGTGCCGGTGCTGCGCAACGAGGCCTACATGGTGCCCAGCGTCTGGATGGGGCTGCGCGAGGGTGTGGAGCCCATGTACCGGGCCCGCTGGCTGATGCAGATCGCGCTGCCGCAGGGTTCCGGCCTGTTGCTGGCCGTGGTGGCGGTGTTCGTGCTGTCTGTCTGGCTGCGCAACCGCCAGGACCGCGCCTATCTGCTGTGCGGCGTGCTGGCGCTGCTCTCGATGTTCCGCAATCTGCACTACTACGTCGACATGCCGCGCGACCCCGTGGTGTACCAATGGTTCTGGTGGCTGACCAGTGCCTCGATGTCCTGGGTGCTGCTGACCTGCTTCCTGCTGGCCCTGTTGTTTGTGCAGCGTCGCTACCTGGCCTTTGAGCGCCTGCTGATCGGGCTGGTGGTACTCAGCACCACGCTCACCCTGCCGCTGTGGCCCTGGCCCATCAACACCCTGCTGGTGCAGCATCTGGTGAACGCGGTGGTGGCGCTAGGCGGCGCCGGTTTCATCGGTCTGATGGCCTGGCGCAGTGGCCACCGTGAGCTGCAACTGGTGGCTTGCGGTCTGGCCTTTGCCCTGGCTCTGGGCATCCATGATCTGGCCCTGCTCTCCGGGCTCGCCTGGCATGAGCATGCCTCGGTGCTGCCCTATGCCACGCTGGTGATCGGCGTCTGTTTCCTGGTGGCGATCCGCGGTCGCTTCGTCAATGCGCTGCGCCAGGTGGAGCTGGCCAATGATCAGATGGCGCAGCGCCTGGTGGAGCAGGGTACGCAGCTGCAACTTCAGCACGAGCAGCTTGGCGAAGCCGAGCGCCAGCAAGCTCTGCTGATGGAGCGCCAGCGTCTGATGCAGGACATGCACGACGGACTGGGTTCCTCGCTGTTGTCGGCGATGGTGGCCGTCGAGCAAGGGCGCATGCGGCAAGACCAGGTGGTGGATGTGCTGCGCGAATGTGTCGACGACTTGCGCCTGGTGATCGACTCGCTGGAGCCGGTGGGCCACGACCTGGTCTCGCTGCTGGCGACCATGCGTTACCGCCTGGGCAAGCGCCTGCAGGCCGGTGGCCTGAAGCTCGAATGGGATGTACAGGACTTGCCGACGCTGGAGTGGCTGGAGCCGCCGGATGCGCTGCATGTGCTGCGGCTGTTGCAGGAGGCGCTCAACAATGTGCTGAAACATGCGTGTGCCTCCCGCGTGCGCATTTCCACCCGCGACCTGGGCGACCGGGTCGAGATCCGTGTTGAGGATGATGGGCGCGGCTTCGACCTGGCGATGGCCGAGAAAGGGCGCGGCCTGCGCAGCCAGCTCAAGCGCGCACAGCGCCTGGGCGGCAGTGTGCTGCTTGAAGCCCGGCCCGGCCATGGCACCCGCTTGAGCCTGCGCCTGCCGGTGCAGCGCCCGCCGGCACCGCCGGCCTGAGGCCGGGTTCTGATGCGTGCGCTGCAAAAATCAGGGTAATCACCGACAATCAAGCCCATGCTGAAACAAAGAACCTTGAAATCGCTGACCCGCGCGGTCGGGGTCGGCATCCACAGCGGCCAGAAGGTGGAAATGACGCTGCGACCGGCGGCACCCAATACCGGCATCGTGTTCCGGCGTGTCGACCTGAACTCGCCGGTGGACATTCTGGTGCGCGCCGAAAGCGTCAGCGACACCCGCATGGCCACCACAGTCAGTGTTGGCGGCGACCCGGGGGCGCCCAAGGTTCAAACCATCGAGCATCTGCTGTCGGCCTGTGCGGGCCTGGGCCTGGACAACCTCTACGTCGACATCAATGCCGACGAAGTGCCCATCCTCGACGGCTCCGCCGCCAGCTATGTCTACCTGCTGCAGAGCGCAGGCATTGAGCTGCAGAACGCGCCCAAGAAGTTTTTGCGCGTCAAGAAGACGGTGGAAGTGCGCCAGGGTGAGGGCAAGCGCCTGATGTGGGCCAAGCTGGAGCCGCACCACGGCTACACCCTGTCCTTCCAGATCGAGTTCGACAACCCGGCGGTGGCCGCCACCGGCCAGTCCTATGTGTTCGACATGGGCAGCGGCCAGTACAAGAAGGAAATCGCGCGTGCGCGCACCTTCGGCATGACCAGCGATATCGAGACCATGCGCTCGCGCGGCCTGACGCTGGGCGGCTCGATGGACAACGCGATCGTCGTCGACGACTACCGCGTGCTCAATGCCGACGGGCTTCGCTACGACGACGAGTTCGTCAAGCACAAGATCCTCGATGCCATTGGCGACATGCATGTGGCGGGCCATCCGCTGCTGGGCGCCTACACCTCGTTCAAGGGCGGCCACGCGCTGAACAACAAGCTGCTGCGCGCCTTGCTGGCCGACGCCGAGGCCTACGAGATCGTCAGCTTCGAAGACGAGCGCGCGGCGCCGCAGGGCTTTGCGCAGCTGGCGCCCGCCTGGTAAGCCTGGAGCCGCGCGATGATGATGTTCCGCCTGGTCGTCGGCCTGCTGCTGTTCGCAGCCGTGCTGTGCTTCGCGATGTATGTCGGCACGCGCCAGGCCGTATGGCGCCGCCGCGGCGTCGTGATCCTGAAGTGGACGCTGCTGGCCGGCTTCGGCTTCTTCGCCGTGCTGATCCTGGAGCGCTTGGCGATGCGTCTGTAGCGCCGCGCTACTCCTCCAGCGCCTGCAGTTGCACCAGGCGCTGGTAGATCCCGCCCTCGATCGCCATCAACGCGGCATGGCTGCCGCGCTCGGCCAGGTGGCCGTGGTTCAGCACGATGATCTGGTCGGCCTCGCGGATGGTTGAGAGCCGGTGTGCGATCGCCACCACCGTCACCCGCCCGCGCAGCGCCAGCAGTGCCTCGGAGATCAGCACCTCAGTGGCGCTGTCGATATTGGAGGTGGCCTCATCCAGGAACAGCAGCGTCGGCGCGCCGGCCAGTGCGCGCGCCATCGCGATCAGCTGTTTCTGCCCGGTGGAGACGCGCACGCCGCCTTCGCCCAGCACCGTGTCATAGCCCTGCGGCAGGCTGCTCAGGAACTCGTGCACGCGCGCGGCCTGCGCCGCGGACAGCAGCTGCTCCTCGCTTATGTCTCGTCCCATCGCGATGTTCTCGCGCGCCGTGCCGGCCACCAGATAGGGCTCCTGCGGTACCAGGCCGACGCGGGCGCGGAAGGCCTCGTCCGGGATGTCCTCCAGCGCAAGGCCGTCGATGCGCAGGCTGCCGGCCTGCGGGCGGTAAAAGCGCAGCAACAGCGACAGCAGGGTGGACTTGCCGCTGCCGGTGTGGCCGACGATGCCCACGAAGCTGCCGGCCTCGAACTGCAGGTCGAGATCGTGCAACACCGGGCGCGCCGGGTCGTAGCCGAAACGCAGCCCCGCGATGTCGATGCGGCCGGCGCCGATCTGCAGGCCGTCGCGGCTGTGCAGCACCGGCTTCGTTTCCTGCAGCAGGCTGCGCACGCGGCTGGCTGCCACCATCGACTGCTGCAGCAGGCTGAACTGCATGGTGATCTGGATCAGCGGCTCCACCACCCGGGCGATATAGCTGAGGAAGGCGTACAGCAGGCCCACCTCCATCACGCCCTGACCCAGGCTCACATCGCGCTGGCCGAAGCCGTAGATCACCGTGATCACCAGCAGCACATTCAGCAGGTCCAGCGCCGGTCGCAGCAGCAGGGCATTGGCGCGCAGCTCATCGCGGCGGGCCTTCAGATGTGCGGCGTTGCTGCGCTCGAAGCGCTCGGCAAAGCGCGGCGCGGCGCCGGCGGCCTGCAGCATCGCCATACCGGCCATGCTCTCGGCCATCTGCGCATTGATGTCGCTGCGCAGTTCGCGCGAGCGGGTCACCGCCGGCGCGGACAGACGCTGGTAGACCGTCACGATGATCAGCATCGCCGGCACCAGCGTGGCCACGATCAGCATCAGGCGCCAGTCCAGCCAGGCCATCGCCACCAGCGAGCCCAGCACCATGATGCTGGAGTCCAGCATCACGAACAGCACCTGGCGGTAGAGCTGGTTCACGGCCTCGGTGTCGTTGGTGACGCGGCTGACCAGCTGGCCGGTGATGGCCTTGTCGAAGAAGGCCATCGGCAGCGCCAGCACATGGGCGTAGACCCGCTCGCGCAGGCGAAGCACTGAGCGCCGCGCCACGCCGGCCATGCGCGCGAGCTGGCCATAGCGGATCCAGGCCGCCGCCCAACCGCCCAGCAGCAGCACGGCCAGCAGCCCACCCATCGCCAGCGCATCGAAACGCCGCGGCAGCAGGTAGTGGTCGATGAAGTACTTGCCGATGATGGGCCCCAGCGCCTCCAGCGCCGTGGCCAGCACAAGCCAGGCCACGCCGCGCATCAGCGTGCCGCGCTCGCCGGCTGCCGACTCCAGCAGCAGGCCCACAGCGGCCCAGGGGCGTGGCTTCTGGCCGTCGACTTCAGAGCGCATCGAGGCTGGCCTCCAGTTGTTGGTAGCGCCACTGCGTGGCATACCAGCCGCCCAGGGCCAGCAGCTCGGCATGGGTGCCGCGCTCGACGATGCGGCCGGCCTTCAGCACGACGATCTGATCAGCCTCCATCACCGCGCTGAGTCTGTGGCTGACGATGATGGCGCTGCGCTCGGGATGGCGGGCGCGCAGCTCGGCCAGGTGCGCCAGGATCTGCGTCTCGGTGCCGGTGTCGACGGCCGACAGGGCGTCGTCCAGCAAGAGCAGCGGGGCCTGGCTGAGCAGCGCGCGGGCGATCGCCACACGCTGGCGCTGGCCGCCCGACAGCGTCACGCCGCGCTCGCCCACCAGGGTCTGGTAGCCCTGCGGCAGGCGCTGGATGTCCTCGTGCACGGCGGCCATCTGCGCTGCGGCCTCGATCTCCGCCGGGCTGGCCTCGGGCCGCGCCAGCGCGATGTTCTCGGCGATGCTGGCCGAGAACAGAAACGGCTCCTGCGGCACCCAGGCCAGGCCTTCGCGCAGGGCCTTCAGCGCCATCGCGGGCAGGGGCTGATCGCCCAGGCGGATGGCGCCGGCCTCTGGCTCGAACTGGCGCAGCAGCAGCTTCAGCAAGGTGGACTTGCCGGCGCCAGTCGGTCCCACCAGGCCCAGGGTCTGGCCGGGCTGCAGTTCAAGGCGGATGTCTTGCAGCGCCGGGCGTGTGGCGGCAGGCGGGCTCTCTGTCGCTGCCTGCGCCACCGGGTAGGCGAAGTCCAAGGCCTCGATCCTGAGCCGGGCCTGCTGCGGCCAAGACGCGCGGCCTTCATCGGCCAGCGTCAGCGGTGCGTCCAGCATCGGACCCAGGCGCTGCCAGGCGGCTCGCCCGCGCTCCAGCAGCGACAAGACCCAGCCGGCCGCAAACATCGGCCAGATCAGCTGGCCCAGATACATGGTGAAGGCGGTCAGCTGGCCGATGCTCAGCTCATCGCGGGCCACCATCCAGCCGCCCAGGCCCAGTGCGATGGCGGTTGCAGCGCTCAGCGTCATGCCCACGGCCGGCTCGAAGGCGGCTTCCCAGCGCTGCGCCTGATAGCTGGCGTGGCCGGCACGGTCGGCCAGCGTGGCAAACTGCCCGGCATTGCGCTGGGTCAGGCCGAGGGCGCGCAGCGTGCGCACGCTGGCCAGGCCCTCCTGAGCGTGCTGGTTCAGCGCCGAAAAATGGTCCAGCGATTCCTTCCAGGCCAGATGCACGCGCTCGGAAATGCGCGCAAAGGCCAGCGCCATCAGCGGGAAGGGCAGCAGCGCCGCCAGGCCCAGGCGCCAGTCGATGCTCAGCGTCATCATGGCCACCACCAGCAGCAGGGTCAGGCTGCCGTCGAAGGCGGCCAGCAAGGCCTCGCCTGCGGCCATCTCGACCGCGTCCACATCGTTGGTGGCCAGCGCCATCAGGTCACCGGTGCGCTCGTTCTGGAAGAAAACCGGCCCCTGCAAGGTCAGCACCCGATACAAGCGGGTGCGCAGATCGCGCCCGAGCTTGTAGGCCGCGCCGAACAGCGCCAGCCGCCAGCCGGCGCGCAGCACATAGATTCCGCAGCCCGCCAGTAGCAGCCAGCCCAGCTCCTGCAGCAAGGCGGTACCGGCCAGCTTGCCGGCCGCGAGGCCGTCGACCACCGCACCTACCTGGCGCGGGATCCACACCGTCATCAGCGCAATCGCCGTCAGCATCAGCGCTGAGGCGGCATATGCCTGCCAATGCCGGCGCACATGGCGGGCAATCAGCTGTGACAGGCTTAGCGCGGCGGGTTGGAGCGAGGGACTTTGCAAGGCTCTGGATTGTGCCAACATTCGCCGCCGTGCCCGCGCGCCAACGGCCTGGCTGGGCGGCTGCAGCCCTGTTCAAGGAAAACGCTGATGAACCGATTTGACGAGCTGATCGAGCAGGCGCTCGACATCCACCCCCACGACGGCCCAGGCGCAGCCTTGCTGCTGCGCGAGGCCGATGCCGAACGTGATGGCGCCACGACCGAGCAGCTGGAAGGCTGGCTGCGCGCCGCTGAGCATGTGCTGCTCGGGCATCTGGACGATGCGTCCGGCCTGGAGGCCTTGCTGCAGGATGCGGAGCCCGCGCTGGCCCGGCGGGCGCAGGCTGCGATCGCGTTGGCCCGCGGCCAAGCTGCCGAGCTTGGTGCCCTGGAGCCGGCTGACCGTGTGCGGGCTCACTACAACGCGGCGCTCGGCGTGAGCCGGCGGCGTGATTTCGATGGCATGCGCCGCCTGATGGCGGCCGCGCAGCAGCAGGTGCAGGCCGACGATTCCGGCAGCGCCCGCGCCTGGGCGGCGGTTGCCAACAATATCGCGGCTGATCTGCGCTTCTATCACCAGCGCGGTGACGCCCCGCATGCCGCCTTGATGATCGAGGCCGCCCAGCTGGCGCGCCAAGCCTGGGCGGCCGCAGGCGGCTGGTTGGAGCAGGAGCGTGCCGACTGGCAGCTGGCGATGTGCGCTGCGGCGGCCGGCGAAGGTGCGTTGGCCCTGCAGGCCGCGCACTCGGGCCTGGCGGCCTGCGAGCGCCACGGCGCTGACGACTATGAGTTCTGCTTTGCGCAGCAGGCCTTGGCCCAGGCGGCACTGTCCGCTGCTGATCTGCCGCTGGCGCAGCAAGCGCGCGAGGCGATGGCCCAGCGCCTGGCCGCCGTACCCGAGTCCAACCGCGGCTATGCCCAGCGTTGCCTGGAGGAGATCGACGCAGCGCTACAGCAGCGCCGCGCCTGAGCACCGCTCAGAGCTTAAAGCCTGACATCACCTCGGCCACTCGGGTGGCCTGTTCCTTGAGACTCTCGGCGGCAGCTGCGCTTTCTTCGACCAGCGCGGCGTTCTGCTGCGTCATCTGATCCAGCTCGGTCATCGAGCTGTTGATGCGCTGGATGCCCTCGGACTGCTCGCTACTGGTGGCGCTGATCTCGGCAATGATGTCCTTGACGCGCTGCACAGAGCCGACGATGTCCTGCATGGTCGAACCCGCCTGCGCCACGAGACGGGTGCCCGAGTCGACGTTCTCGACCGAGGCGCTGATCAGGCTCTTGATCTCGCGTGCTGCATCGGCGGAACGGCCGGCCAGACTGCGCACCTCCGAGGCCACCACCGCGAAGCCGCGGCCCTGCTCGCCGGCACGCGCGGCTTCCACCGCCGCGTTCAGCGCCAGGATATTGGTCTGAAAGGCGATGCCATCGATCACGCCGATGATGTCGGCGATCTTGCGCGAGCTGCCGGCGATGGTCTCCATCGTGGCCACCACGTCCGACACCACGGCGCCGCCGCGTGCCGCCACATCGGCGGCCGAGTTCGCGAGCTGATCGGCCTGGCGCGCGGCTTCTGAGGACTGGCGCACCGTGTCCGTCAGTTCATGCATCGACGAGGCCGCACGCTGCAGGCTGGAGGCCGTGCTTTCAGTGCGCTGGCTCAGGTCCAGCGATCCAGTGGCGATTTCGCTGCTGGCGGTGGAGATGCTGTCGGTGGCATGGCGGACCTGGCCCACGATGCCGGCCAGATGGCTCTGCATGCCGGCCAGTGCCTCAATCATCAGGCCCAGCTCATCCTGGCGCTGTGCCGGCAGCGCCGATGCCAGATCGCCGTTGGCGATTCGCGCCATCGAGCGGCGCACCTCGGTCAGCGGCAGCAGCACCGAGCGCAGCGTGAACCAGGCCACGACCACCAGGGCCAGCACGCTGATGCCGCCACCGACCAAGGCCAGCGTCAGCAAATTGGCGCTGGACGACTGGGCGGCGCCGTAGGAGGCCTGCGCATGCTGCCGTGCGAGCGGGATCAGCGATTGCAGCGGCTTCACTGCCGCCTTGTGCATCACCGGCCAGTCTTCCTCCAGCACGGTGGTGAGCTGGTTCTTGTCCTTGCCGGCATAGGCCGCTTCGAGTTTGGCCAGCGTGGTGTCAATCTGCTTCCACTCGCCGCCCAGCTGTTCGAACAGCGGGCGCGAGGCCTCATCGGTAAAGAGCGCGGCGGCCTGCGGCTGCAGTTCCTTCCAAGCCTCGGACAGCTCCTTGCGCGCTTCCTTCAGATGGTTCAACGAGCCCGGAATGGGCAGCTGGTCCAGCAGCACGCCGGCGGTGCGGAAGCGCACTTCCAGCAGGCTGTTCTCGATGCGCTGCATGCGCAGCAGGCTGACGGTGTCGCGCTCATACAGCTCGGTCATCGCGGCGCTGTTGATGCGGTTGGAGATCAGCGACAGACCGGCAATCAGTGTCATGCCCAGCACTGCCAAGCCGGCCAGCGTCCACAGACGGGCCTTGATGGTGAAACTGACTCGCATTGTTTTACTTCCCCCTTGATTGCGCGTCCCGAGCAGGACGCAGCGCCCGCTGGCTCAGCCATGCGCGCGGGCGCCTCGCCTGCGACCACCTTACTGTGTCGGCAGGCCCTTGGAGGTCCACTCCGGCATGCCGCCGCGGAACCAGTGCACCTGCTTGTAGCCGGCCTTCTGGGCGACGAACGAAGCCTTGTAGCTGCGCCAGCACTCGCCCGCGTTGCAGAAGAAAACCACTGGCGCCGCCTTGTCGGCCGGCAGCTTGCTCAGGTCGAACTGATCCTGCGAGGCATCGAAGTCGGCCGTCTTGGCACTCTTCTCGCGGTAGGTGAGGCTCTTGGCGCCTTTGATGGTCTTCTCGGCGTACTCGGCGGCCACGCGGGTGTCGAAGAAGGGCACGCCGCTGTCCAGCAGCTTCTTGGCCTCTTCAGCCTTGATCAGCTTGACGCCGGCCAGCGTGGCGGGCGTCTCGGCAGCGTGGGCGGGTGCCAGCGAGCCGGCATACAGCAGAGCTGCGGGAATCCAGAGCAGGAAATTGCGCTTGTGCATGACAGTTGACTCCTTGTGAAGTTGATACAAAGGAGCACTGCATGAAGTGAATCATGTCGCGCGTGACTGGCGTGCCGCTCAAGCGGCATCTGCTCCCTTGTGATCCCTCTATCGGACGAATTCCTGACGACTTGAGTGCTTTCCCTTGCTCAGCAACCACAAGCCGGCAAAAGTCAACGCACCGTTGAGCAGCAGCAGCTCCAGCCCTATCTGGTAGCCGCCTAATAGTCTTATTTGCTGGCTGTCTAGCCACCAGCACAGCATGGGCGCGGCCAGCACCGCCAGCGGCACCCAGCGGTCATGCACCGCCTGGCGGGTCAGGATGCCGAAGGCGAACAGGCCCAGCAGCGGGCCGTAGGTGTAGCCGGCGATCTTCAGGATCAGGCCCACCATGCTGGGGTCGTCCAGCCACTTGAAACCCATTACCAGCAGCATGAACAGCGCGGCAAAGCCAAGGTGCACCGATTTGCGAACCTGCTGCTTGCGCGCCTCGCTCCAATCGCTGCGGCGCTGCATGCCCAGTAGGTCGATGCAGGTGCTGGAGGTCAGCGCGGTGATGGCGCCATCGGCGCTGGGGAACAGCGCCGAGATCAGCGCGATCACGAACACCAGCTGCACCCAGGCCGGCAAGTGCTGCAGCACCACCGCGCCGAACAGCGCATCACCCCGGGCCGTGATGCCGGCCTGCGCGGCGAACAGATGCAGCAGGCCACCCAAGAACAGGAACAGCGCCACCACGCCCAACATGATGGTGGCCAGCAGCATCACGTTCTTCTGCGAGTCGGCCAGGCGTTTGACCGAGATGTTCTTCTGCATCATCTCCTGGTCCATGCCCGTCATTGCGATGGCGATGAACATGCCGGCCAGCACCTGCTTGCCCCAGAAGCTTCGGCTGAAGGGATCGTCGACGAACACCTGCGAGAGCCCGGCCGCGTCCAGCGCAGTCAGGCTCTGGCCCAGCGTCAGCCCCAGGCTGTGCAGCAAGAAGGCCACGCACACCAGCAGGCCGGTCAGCATTGCGGCGGTCTGCAGCGTGTCGGTCCAGACGATGGTCTTGACGCCGCCCTTGAAGGTGTAGAGCAGGATCATCAAAAGGATGGCCAGGGCGGTGAACCAGAAGGGCTGGCCCATCTGCGCCAGGATCGCGTCCTGCAGCACCTTGACCACCAGATACAGGCGCGCGGTGGCGCCCAGCGTGCGCGACAGGATGAAGAAGCCCGCGCCGCTGCGGTAGGCACGCGGGCCCAGGCGTTGGCCCAGGTAGTCGTAGATCGAGGTCAGCTGCAGCCGGTAGTACAGCGGCAGCAGCACATAGGCGATCACCGCATAGCCGATGAACTGCCCCAGCACGATCTGGAAGTAGCTGAAGGCGGTTGTGCCCACCGCGCCCGGCACGCTGATGAAGGTGACGCCCGACAGCGAGGTGCCGATCATGCCGAAGGCCACCAGCAGCCAGTGGCTGTTGCGGTCGCCGATGAAGAAGCTGTTGTTGTCGGCGCGGCGCGAGGTCCACCAGGCCACGCCCAGCAGCAGGGCGAAATAGGCGAGCACAAAGCCCAGCAGCAGCACGGGAGTTATAGCTGCCGATTATGGGAAGCGGCCCGGCACGGCGGGCGGGCGCCGCCATCACGATGCGGCAGCTGGCCATCACCGCCGGCTATGGTCGCGCGGCCCTGAGGCGTGGCTCAGCGCGACAGCGCCAGCTTGATGCCGAAGCCGATCAGCACTACGCCAGCGAGCTTCTCCAGCCCGCGCGAAATTGCCGGCATGCGGCGGATCTGCTCTGCCAGGTGATGGGTCAGCAGCGTGACGATCAGGCCGTAGGCGAAGGTCAGCGCGGCAATCGTCGCGGCCATCGCGCCGAAAGTGATCAGGCCGCGATGCTGGGCCGGATCGACGAACAGCGGGAAGAATGCCATGTAGAACACGATGGCTTTGGGGTTCAGCAAGGTGATGAACAGCGCCTGCTGCAGATACTGGCGCGGGCGGATTTGCAGCACCGGCGCGTCGCCCGGTTTGGCGGTGAGCATCTTCCAGCCCAGCCAGGCCAGATAGGCCGCGCCCAGCCACTGCACCGCGGCAAACACCGTGGGTGCGGCCGCCAGCAGCGCTGCCACGCCGGCAACGGCCGCCCACATCAGCACCTGGTCGCCCAGGATCACGCCCAGCGTGGCGGCCAGCCCGCCGGCGATGCCGCCCTTGCCGGTGGATGAGATCAGCGCCAGATTGCCCGGGCCGGGGATGGCCAGGAACACGACGATGGCGAGCACGAAGGCGGGGTAGTCGGCGATGCCAAAGAACATGGCTGCAAAGCTCCTGGCGTGGATGGGGGCGCGCCTCTCACGGCGCATGGGTGCAGCGGCGATGGTACCGACGGACGCCCACTGCTGGCTGACACAGCAAGCCGGCGCCTGTCGCCAAAGCCCTTGCTGCACGTGCGGATGTTTGTGATGTTGATGCTGGAATTTCAGGAATTACTGAAAATTCGCAACATCGTAAGGCCGGCACCAGGCGCCTCAATGGAGAGGTCCGGGCGGGCGCGAGGAGCTTGTTCGATGAACACCATGAGTCCGCTGGTGCGCAGCTTTGTGGCGCATTTTGGTGAGATGGGGAGCCGCTGGGGCATCAATCGCACCGTCGGCCAGATCTATGCGCTGATCTTTGTGTCGCCGCGCCCGCTCAATGCGGACGAGATGGCCGAAGCGCTGGAGTTCAGCCGCTCCAATGTCTCGATGGGCCTGAAGGAGCTGCAGGCCTGGCGCCTGGTGCGGCTCAAGCACCTGCCCGGTGATAGGCGCGAGTACTTCGAGGCGCCGGGCGATGCCTGGGAGATCTTCCGCACCCTGGCCGAAGAGCGCCGCCGCCGCGAGGTGGAGCCCACGCTGTCGATGCTTCGCAATGCCCTGCTGGAAACCGCCAGCAGCGCGGAAGACCGCTATGCCCAGGAGCGCATGCGCAGCATGCACGACCTGATCGAGCTGCTGACCGACTGGTTCAGCGATGTGCAGCGCATGGACAGCCAGACCCTGGCCCAGCTGATGAAGATGGGATCCAAGGTGCAGAAGCTGCTGGAGTTCACCGGCAAGGTGCGCCTGGTGGGCGGCAGCAAGGAGTGATGAGCGATGGATGCCTTGCTGCTGGCGCGGCTGCAGTTCGCCGCCAATATTTCCTTTCACATCCTGTTCCCCACCATCACCATCGCCCTGGGCTGGGTGCTGCTGTTCCTGCGCTGGCGCTGGGTGCGCAGCCGCGACACCGTCTGGCTGGAGGCCTACCGTTTCTGGACCAAGGTCTTCGCGCTGAGCTTTGCGTTGGGCGTGGTCAGCGGCATCACGATGAGCTTCCAGTTCGGCACCAACTGGCCGGGCTTCATGGAGAAGGTGGGCAATGTCGCCGGCCCGCTGCTGGGCTATGAAGTGCTCACAGCCTTCTTCCTGGAGGCCAGCTTCCTGGGGGTGATGCTGTTCGGCCATGACAAGGTGTCTGAACGGGTGCACCTGATCGCCACCGCGCTGGTGGCTATCGGCACCACCTTGTCGGCGTTCTGGATCCTGAGCCTCAACTCCTGGATGCAGACGCCGCAGGGCTTCGAGATCATTGCCGGCGAGTTCCATGTGAAGGACTGGTCGGCGCTGATCTTCAACCCGTCCTTCCCTTACCGGCTGACGCACAAGCTGCTGGCCTCGGGCCTGACCGTGGCCTTTCTGATCGCCGGGCTCAGCGCCTGGCAGCTGCTGAAGGGCTGCGCCAAGGACTACACCGCGCCGATGCTGCGCCTGGGTTTGTGGATGGGCGCGCTGCTGATCCCACTGCAGATCCTGGTCGGTGATCTGCATGGCCTGAACACGCTCAAGCACCAGCCCGCCAAGATCGCGGCGATGGAAGGCGTGTGGGACACCGCCAAGGGCGTGCCGCTGCTGCTGTTCGCGGTGCCTGATGAGGCCAGCCGCAGCAATGCGCTTGAGGTGGGCATTCCCAAGCTGGCGAGCTTGATCCTCACGCACGACGCCAATGGCGAGATCCGCGGCCTGAACGAGTTCATCGGTGAGCACCCGCCGGTGGCCCCCTTGTTCTACGGCTTCCGGGTGATGGTCGGCATCGGCATGTTGATGCTGGGCTTCAGCTGGCTGAGCCTTTGGCTGCTGCGGCGCCGAATGCCTGCTGACTTGCCGCGTTTCTGGCTGCGCGGCTTGGCCCTGATGAGCTTCTCGGGCTGGGTGGCGACGCTGGCCGGCTGGTATGTCACCGAGATCGGCCGCCAGCCCTTCGTCGTCTACGGACTGCTGCGGACCGCCGATGTGGCCTCCAGCACGCCGGCCCCCACCATTGCCTGGAGCTTGGCGGCCTACGTGACGCTGTATCTGGCGCTGCTGTTCTCCTATGTGATGGTGATCAAGCAGATGGCTGAAGGCCGCAGCGGCAAGGCAGATGCTGGGCCGGCAAAGGAAGCAGAGAAGAAGGTGATGGCATGACGGCGACGGTGTGGCAAGGGCAGGAATGGCTGCCGCTGGTCTTCATGGCCCTGATGGGTCTGGCCATGCTGCTGTATGTAGTGTTGGACGGTTTCGATCTGGGCGTGGGCCTGCTGATGGGCGTGGCGCCCGAGCCGCACAAGGACCGCATGGTGGCAAGCATCGGGCCGTTCTGGGATGCCAACGAGACCTGGCTGGTGCTGGGCGTGGGGCTGCTGCTGGTGGCTTTTCCCAAGGCACAGGGCCTGATCCTGAGCAGCCTCTATGTGCCGGTGGTGCTGATGCTGCTGGGGCTGATGCTGCGCGGCGTGGCGTTTGACTTTCGCGTCAAGGTGCAGGCGCAATGGAAGCCTTTGTGGAACTTCGCCTTCAGCGCCGGCTCGCTGCTGGCGGCGCTGTCGCAGGGCTGGATGCTGGGGCGCTACATCACCGGCTTTGAGCAGGGTTGGGGCTACGACCTGTTTGCCGCGCTGATCGCGCTGTCGCTGTCGGCCGCCTACCTGCTGCTGGGCGCCGGCTGGCTGCTGATGAAGACCGACGGCGCGCTGCAAGTGCTGGCGCAGCGCTGGGCCAAGTGGGCCTGGCCTGCGGTGGTGCTGGGCCTAGTGCTGGTGTCGGTGGCCACGCCCTGGGTCAGCCCGACCGTGCGCGAGCGCTGGTTCGCGCTGCCCGAGATGATCGCGCTGCTGCCCATTCCGCTGGT
>NZ_JBILQK010000003.1:0-105989 GCF_044373315.1 Roseateles sp.
GCGCCCCAACCATCAACACCTCGCCGTGCGCGAAGTTGATCAGGTTGATGATCCCGTACACCATCGTGTACCCCAGCGCCACCAGCGCATACATGCTGCCCAGCACCAGACCGTTGATGATCTGTTGCACAAAAGTTTCCATGGCTCAGACTTTCTTTTCGGACGGGTGTGCCGCCTCACGGGAAAGCACATTTGCAAGCCATGTGCCAAGCGGCGCAATGCGCGGGTAATCACCGACAAATCTCGCCAAATTGAGGCGTGCCCGGCCGTGTTTCCCCGCCTCAGTGCACGATGCACCGCGGCATCGTGTGGATTTCCGCCCGCCATCCAAGGCCCGCTGTGCGGATTTCCGCACAGCGCTGCAGACGCAGGCCTGACCGCGAAGAACTAAGCGAACGCGCGCTGCAGCGAAAGCGTTTTCCAGTCCCATTTTTTGGGCAAACTACGGCCCTTCATGCCCCTGCCGAACGTTCTGACGACCTCCCGAACGCTGCGCCGACTGTCGCAGCGCCTGAGTCGCCCCAGCCTCTATGTCTACCTGACCCTGGCAATGTCGGCGCTCGGGCTGCTTATGGGGCACCAGCTAAGCCAGTCCGCCGGCATGACCCAGCTGACCGCCGTAGCGGGCGAGCGCCTTGAGCTCTATGCCGCTTCGCTTGAGGCGGAGTTGGCCCGCCATGCCTATCTGCCCAGCCTGATCGCGATCGATGCAGATGTCCGGACCCTGCTTGATGCGCCCGATGATCGCGAGATGTCTGCACGCGTGACGCGCAAGCTGGCCGCTATCGGTGTGCGTTCGGGCGCCCGGCAGCTGCTGATCCTGGCGCCCGACGGCCGGCTGCTCGCCGACAGCCAGGGGCAGACCGGCCAAGCTGCGCCTGAGCTGGTACGCGCGCTGCTGGATGGCGCGGGCCACTACTTTGCCAAGGATGCGCGCACCGGCAGCAGCACGGACTTCGTCCAGTTGCATGCCCTGCGCCGCCAGGGCCGCCTGATAGGCGTCGTCGTTGTGCGCATCAACCTGGCCCCGCTGGAGGCCACCTGGGCCGATCTTGGGCTGCGCTCGCAAAGTGAAAAGCTGTTGGTGCTGGACGAGCAGGATGTGGTGATCATGTCCTCGGTGCCGGGCTGGCGCTACCGCACGCTGGGAGCGGTCGACGCCGATCGGCTTGCGCGCCTTCAGGCCACCGAGCGCTATGGCAGCCAGGCGCTGCAGAGCCTGGGCATCGAGCGTGAATCACTGGCGCAGGTGGACGCCAGTCTGTTGCCAGTCCCCGGCGACGGCAATGCCCTGAGCACGGCGAGCACGCGCCTGTTGGCACAACAGCGCAGCGTGCCACCGCTTGGGCTGCGACTGGTCACCCTGTCCGACCCGGCCGAAGTCTGGCGCCAGGCCCGCTATGCCGCCTGGGGCGGCGCGGCCTTCGGCGCCAGTCTGGGCCTGTTGGCGCTCTATCTGGCCTCGCGGCGGCGCGCGCTGCAGCAGCTCTTCCAGGCCAAGACCGAACTGCAGCTGGCGCATGGCCAGCTGGAAAAGCTGGTGGACGAACGCACGGCCGAGCTGCGCAGCACCAATGCCGAGCTGAAACGCCAGATCGCCCAGCGCCTGCGCGCCGAAGACGAGCTGGTGCAGGCCGGCAAGCTGGCCGTCCTGGGCCAGATGTCTGCGGGCATCTCGCATGAGCTGAACCAGCCGCTGACCGCGCTGCGTGCGCTGTCGCGCAACACGCAGCTGCTGCAGCAAGGTGGCCGCCACGAGACAGTGGCCGAGAACCTGCGCACCATCGATGCCATGGTCGAGCGCATGAGCCTGATCACGCGCCAGCTCAAGAGCTTCGCGCGTAAGGCCGAGTCGGCAGCCGCCGCGCCAGTGTCGCTGGCCGCGGCGGTGCGCAATGTGCTGCTGCTGCTGGAGCACCGCATCCGTGCCGAGAAGGTGAAGCTGCGCATCGAGGTGAGCGAAAGCCTGCGCGTCAACTGCGACCCGAACCGGCTGGAGCAGGTGCTGCTGAATCTGTGCGCCAATGCGATGGACGCGATGCAGGGCAGCGGTGATGAGCGCGAGCTGGCCGTCAGCACCGAACCCGGCGGCCAGCGCGTGCGGGTGCGCGTCGCCGATACCGGCAGCGGCATCGCGCCGGCGCTGATGTCGCGCCTGTTCGAGCCCTTCTTCACCACCAAGCCGGCCGGTCAGGGCCTGGGGCTGGGGCTGGTGATCTCCTCGAAGATCGTGCACGAGTTCGGCGGCAGCCTGCTGGCCCTGCCTGGCGAGGTGGGCATGGTGTTTGAATTCGACCTGGAGTTGGCAAAGCATGTTTGAGGGCTATCGAATCGTGTTCGTCGAGGATGACCCGCCGGTGCGGGCAAGCCTGACGCAAACGCTGGAGCTGTCCGGCTTCGAGGTGCAGGCCTGTGGTTCGGCCGAGGAGGCCATGCCCTTCATCGTGCCGGGCGCGCCCATCGTCGTGATCACTGATGTGCGCCTGCCCGGCATGGACGGCCTGGCGCTGCTGGACCGTGTGGTGGCCACCGACGACGGCATCCCGGTAGTGCTGGTCACCGCGCATGGCGACGTGGCGATGGCGGTGGGCGCGATGCGCGCCGGCGCCTACGACTTCATCGAAAAGCCCTTCGACCCCGAACGATTCGTCGACACCGCGCGCCGCGCGCTTGACAAGCGCCTGCTGCGCTCGGCCGTCGACGACCTGCGTGAGCAGCTGCAGCAAGCCAGCGGCATCGAGGCCGTGCTGCTTGGCCAGTCGCCGGCAATGCAGCAGGTGCGGCGCCAGATCCTGAACCTGGCCTCAACTTCGGCCGATGTGATGATCCTGGGCGAGACCGGCACCGGCAAGGAGTTGGTGGCGCGCTGCCTGCACGACCACAGCAAACGGCGCGACCGCAACTTTGTGGCCATCAACTGCGGCGGCCTGCCCGAGAACCTGTTCGAGAGCGAGTTGTTCGGCCACGAACCCGGCGCATTCACCTCGGCCGCCAAGCGCCGCATCGGCAAGATCGAGCATGCCAACGGCGGCACCTTGCTGCTGGACGAGATCGAGACCATGCCGATCTCGATGCAGATCAAGCTGCTTCGCATCCTGCAGGAACGCCGCGTCGAACGCCTCGGCTCCAACGAGGAGCTGCCGATCAATGTGCGCTTCATCGCCGCCACCAAGGCCGATCTGCGCCAGCTTGGCGAGCAGGGCCAGTTCCGCGGCGACCTCTACTACCGCCTGAACGTCGCCAGCTTGGTGCTGCCGCCGCTGCGCGAGCGGCGCGAGGACATCCCGCTGCTGTTCCAGCATTTCGTCGCACAGGCCGCAGCACGCTACGAACGCGTGCCGCCCGAACTGACGCCACAGCGCCTGCGTGAGCTGATGGCGCATGACTGGCCCGGCAATGTGCGCGAGATCCGCAATGCTGCCGACCGCTTCGTGCTGGCGCTGGGCGACGAGGCACAGGGCGCGCCGCTGATCGAGCCCGCGCCACCCAGTCTGGCGCGGCAGATGGACCTGGTTGAGAAGACACTGATCGAGCAGGCGCTGCGCCGCACGCAGGGCCGCATTCCAGCCACGATGGAGTTGCTGGGCATCGCCAAGAAGACGCTGTACGACAAGCTGCACCGGCACGCGATCGAGCTGGAGCGCTTCCGGCACGGACCCGACTGAAAACGTCTACTGGTACTGCGCCGGGTCCGGTGAATCGATCGGCCGCTCGACGACGCGCTGGAAGGCCGGGCTCATTGGCAGGCGCAGATTGGTGCCCCGGGGCGGGATCGGTGACTCGAACCAGCGGCGGTAAATCGTGTGGATCTCGCCGCTGCGATAAAGAGCCGCCAGCTCGGCATCGACCAGGCGCTTGAAGCCGGGATCACGCGGCGGCAGGCCGATCGCATAGGGCTCGACAGTCAGCGCCTGGCTGGACATCTGGAAGTCTGCGCCATCCGGTGCATCAGCCATCAGGCTGGCCAGCAGCACATCGTCCATCATGAAGGCATAGGCCCGGCCGGACTGCAGGGTGCGAAAAGCCTCCTGGTCGTCCTGCCCGAGCAAGATGCGCATGCCCAGGGCCTGTCGACTGTTGAGTGCGTGCAGATACTGGATGCTGGTGGTGCCCAGGGTGGACACCACCACCTTACCGCGCAGATCGTCCACCTCCTGCAAGCGGGCACCACGGCGCGCCAGCAGCTTGGTCTCAGCCACGAAGGTCGTCACGGAAAAGGACTGGTTGCGCGCGCGCTCGGCGGTGTGCGTGGTGATGCCGCATTCAAGATCCAGCGTGCCATTGGCCACCAGCGGCATGCGTGTGGCCGAGCTGACCGGCACGCGCTTCACCTCAAGCTCGTTAAGACCGAGCTGCTTCTTGACCGCCTGGATGACCCGCTCGCACAGCTCGATCGAATAGCCGATGGGCTTGAGCCGGCTGTCCAGGTAGGAAAACGGCGGCGAGGTAGCGCGATAGCCCATCACGATGACGCCGGTATCGCGGATACGCTGCAGCGTCGGCGAGTCGGCACTCTGCGCCTGGCTGTGCCCCCATGAGCCAAGGGCCAGCATCAGCGTCAATACCAGCGGCAAGCGCCGGCGGCTTTGTTTGGGGCGGCAGAAATCGAATACACGCATCGGAGCAGGCGCCAATCATGCAGGCGACGACTCCATGCGGTCACGCCCTGGGCTGCATTGTCCCAGCTGCGGCCCGCAGAGGCCTGAGGCCTCAGTTGTGCATGGTTTCGATCGACTCCAGGACATCCAGCTCAGGCTCGATGACGCTGTCCTCGATCTCGGCGTCGAACTCGTCGAGCTCGTTGCCACGGCGTGCAATCAGCGGCTTGTCCAGCGGGCGACAGATGCGGCTGTGCAGGCGCTTCAGGCGCTCAGAACACTCGACCTCGCGAGCGATGCGCTCAGGGTCAAGCAGCATGGCGAAGGGATTGGCGATCTGGGTCTCGTGACGCATGGTGCGGCTCCGGTCCGTGGTTTCAGGATGTAAACCACTGTAGAGCGCCCCCCTGCGCTCTTGAAGTCGGCCCGACGCCAAAGCGCGTGTCAGCCGAACTCCTACAAGACTGCCATCCGCGCGGCCTCCGCCTGTCGTCCTGATGAAGCCTGGTCGGCTTCGGATCCGCCTCAGCGCCGGCCACCCTCCAATTGCTGGGCCATCCGGTCATGGCCGGCACGGCGGGCGAAATCGGCTGCCGTCAGTCCTTGCTGGTTGCGCCGCGTCGGGTCGGCACCGGCCTTGAGCAGATGCTCGACGCTGCTGAGCGGCCCATAGCCGGCGGCCATCATCAGCGCGGTCGTTCCGTTGGGCGACAGCGCTTCGATCTCGGCGCCCTTGGCCAGCAGCCAGCTGACCAGTTCAGGTGATGGGCCGCTGGCCGCGTAATGCAGGGCGTTCCAGCCGGGCTCATTGATCAGGGCACCGCGCGCGACCAAGGCCTCGGCCCAGTCGATACGACCTTTCAACGCTGCCAGCATCAAAGGCGTCTCGCCGGATTCGTTGATCGCATTCACATCCAGCCCTGGATGCTCAAGCAGGCTCTTGACGGCGCGGTCAGACTCTTGGCTCAGCGCGATGTGCAAAGCCGACTGGCGCTTGGCATTGCGCGCGTTCGGGTCTGCGCCGCGGAGCATCAGCACCATCACGCGCTTGCCATCGTCGCGCTGGGCGGCCAGCAGCAATTCGTCCTCGATCTCGCCTGCCAGCAGGGCCGACGCGTGCAAGGCCAGCCCGAGGGCCACCATTGCGCAAAGGACACCCCCGCGTCTCATGGCATGCCGAACAGCCGCCGGGTGTTGGCCGTCGTCTGCGCCGCGATCTCGTCCACCGGCAGGCCGCGCAGCTCGGCCAGGCAGGCCGCCACATGCGGCACATAGGCAGGACTGTTGGTCTTGCCGCGGTAAGGCACCGGCGCCAGGTAGGGGCTGTCGGTCTCGATCAGGATGCGCTCCAGAGGCAGTGCGGTGGCCACGTCGCGGATGGACTGCGCATTCTTGAAGGTCAGGATGCCCGAGAAGGAGATGTAGAAACCCATCTCGACCGCCGCCTGCGCCACCGCCAGGTCTTCGGTAAAGCAATGGAACACGCCGCCGGCCTGCTCACCGCCCTCCTCCACCAGCAGCTTCAGCGTGTCAGCGGCACTGCTGCGGGTGTGGATCACCAGCGGCTTCGCGACCTGACGGGCGGCACGGATATGGGTGCGAAAGCGCTCGCGTTGCCACTCCATCTGCTCCAGCGTGCGGCCATTCAGGCGGTAGTAGTCCAGGCCGGTTTCCCCGATGGCCAGCACCTTGTCCGATGCGGCGGCTGAAACAAGCTCGTCAATGGTCGGCTCATGCACCTCCTCGTTGTCCGGGTGCACGCCGACACTGGCCCACAGCTGCGGATGCGCTTGCGCAATCGCATGCACCGTCGGGAACTCCTCCATCGTCGTGCAGATGCACAGCGCTGCCTCCACCTGGGCGGCGCCCATGGCCTGCAGGATCTGCGGCAGCTGCTCGTGCAGCTCGGGAAAGCTCAGATGGCAATGGGAGTCGATGAACATGTCAGGGGAAGAAACAGGAGGAGCATGGGCAGGCGCCCGCGACTCAGAGCGTCTGGGTCGGTTTGGCGGAAGAAATCGAGGTGCCCAGCAGTTCTTCGATCTTGAGCTTGATGAGGCGGGTCTTCTCGTCCGCCGGGAAGCGCACCCCCACGCCCTGGGTGCGGCCGCCTGAAGCATTGGTCGGCGTCAACCAGGCCACCTTGCCAGCGACCGGGTAGCGTTGCTGGTCATCCGGCAGCGACAGCAGCAGGTAGATGTCCTCGCCCAGCTTGTAGTCGCGTGTAGTCGGAACGAACAGGCCGCCATCGGTGAACAGCGGAATGTAGGCGGCGTACAAAGCGCCCTTCTCCCGGAACACCAACTGAATGACGCTGGGCCGGGCACCGCCGGCCGCAGCCTGGCCCACGGCCGCCAGGGCCGCAGCTTGAGGTTTGGCAGGGAGCTCGCTCATGGCATCCAGTGTAGCGAATGCCCCGGCGCGCTCAGGCGCGCAAAAGCCGGGTCAAGCACAGGTTTACAGGGCAAATTGCCGGCATGCCGCCCACTTGGGCTGCCAGCACGGCAGGGATTCAGGCACGCCGGCTGCCCGGTCGCGCTGGCTTGAGCGCTGCCTGCCCTTGTAGCACCAGCGATTCCAGCAGCAGGCCCGCGTTCAGCGGATGCTCGGCGTGGCGTGCGGCGCGCTGAAGCACCTGGGCCCAGGCCAGCAGCGGCTCGGGCTGGCCGGGCGCTGGCAGGCTGTCAGCCGGGAAGTAGCTGGGCGCGGCGCCATGGGCACGCCGCAGCAGGTCGTGGCACAGGCGCTGCAGCGCGTCGATCGCGCGCGGCACCGGCCAGTCGCTGATGGCCGACACCTCACCACGCGCCAGGCGCGCCGGCAGCTGCAGCCAGGCACTCGCCTGCAAGCCGGCCTGTGCCCAATCCCGCGCCTCCTGCGGGCGGCCACCGGCGCCGGCCAGCAAGACCTCGGCCTGGGCAATGCCCTGCTGCTGAAGCCAGGCCAAGGCCTGTGCAGGTGCCGGCAGCGCCAGCGGCAGCGGCTGGCAGCGGCTGCGGATGGTCGGCAGCAGGCTCTCAGGCGCTGTGCTGGCCAGCACAAAACGCAGCTGGCCGGCCGGTTCTTCCAGCGTTTTCAGCAAGGCATTGGCGGCCACGGTGTTGAGGGCCTCGGCCGGGAACAGCAGCACCACCTTGGCCCGCCCGCGCGCCGAAGTGGCCTGGGCGAAGCTGAGCATGGCGCGCACCGCATCGACCTTGATCTCGCGGCTGGGTTTGGTTTTGCTTTCCTTGGTGCTGCCGCCCTCGCCTTCGTCCCCATCCCAGCCCAAGGTCTCGCGCAGGGCATCAGGCACCAGCAACTGGAAGTCCGGGTGGGTGTGTGACTGGAACAGGCGGCAGCTGGCGCACTGCCCGCAGGCCCAGCGTGTCGCGGGCTGCGGCGACTCGCACAACCAGGCTTGCGCCAGCAGCAGGCCGAGCTCGAACTGGCCCACGCCCGCCGGCCCCTGCACGAGCAAGGCATGCGAGCGCGCGGTAGCCAGGGCCTGGCTCAGCGGTTCGGCCAGCCAGGGCAGCGGCAGCTGACCATCGGCGCCTACCATCCGCGCGCCTCCATCACGGCGTCGATCTGCGCGGCCACCTGCTCGATGCTCTGTGCCGCATCGATGCGGGCAAAGCGCTGCGGCGAGGCGGCGGCGCGTGCCGCATAGCCGGCGCGCACGCGCTCGAAGAAATCCAGATCCTGCTGCTCGAAACGATCAGCCGCGCGTGCTGCCGCCCGGCGCGCCGCCGCCATCTCGGCCGGCAGATCGAACCACAGCGTCAAGTCGGGCTGCCGCCCGTGCTGAACCCATTGCTCCAGCGTGCCGAGAACGGCCAGGTCCATGCCGCGGCCGAAGCCCTGATAGGCAAAAGTGGCGTCGGTGAAGCGGTCGCAGATCACGGTGTGGCCGGCAGCCAGCGCCGGTTCAATCACACGCACCAGGTGGTCACGCCGGCCGGCAAACACCAGCAGCGCTTCGGTCAGGCCATCCATGCCGCTGTGCAGGAACAGGCCGCGCAAAGCCTCGGCCAGCTCGGTGCCACCCGGCTCGCGGGTGTTGACGAGGGTGGCGCCACGCTGGCTGAAACGCTCGGCCAGACGAGCGATATGGGTAGACTTGCCGGCACCGTCGATGCCTTCGAATGAGATGAATCTGGCGCTCAAGACTTAGCGGCCCCGCTGGAACTTGTTGACGGCGCGATTATGCGCGGCCAGGTCTTCGCTGAACTCGCTGCTGCCATCTCCGCGGGCGACGAAATAAAGCGCGCGGCTCGCGGGCGGATGCAGCGCCGCCTGCAGCGAGGCCGCGCCCGGCATCGAGATCGGCGTCGGTGGCAGGCCACCACGGGTGTAGGTATTGAAAGGCGTGTCGGTCTGCAGATCGCGCTTGCGGAGATTGCCGTCGAAGGCTTCACCGAGCCCGTAGATCACCGTCGGGTCGGTCTGCAGCAGCATGCCGATGCGCAGGCGGTTGACGAACACCGAGGCCACCATCGGCCGGTCGCTCGGCGCGCCGGTTTCCTTCTCGATGATGGAGGCCAGGATCAAGGCTTCATCCGCACTCTTCAGCGGCAGGCCATCGCTGCGGCCAGCCCATGCGGCGTCCAGCCGGCGCTGCATCGCCGCATGGGCGCGCTTGAGCACCGTCAGATCACTGACGCCGCGGCTGTAGGCATAGGTGTCCGGAAAGAAGCGCCCTTCGGCGGCCAGTCCGCCAGAACCCAGCGCCGCCATGATCTCGGCCTCGCTCATGCCGGCTGTCAAGGGTTTGAGCGACGGCGCCTTGGCCAGGGCCGCGCGGAACTGGCGGAAGGTCCAGCCCTCGATCAGCCGCACCTGCTCCAGCACCTCATCGCCGCGCACCATCTTGGCCAGCAGCTCGCGCGGCGTGATGCCCACGTGCACCTCGTAGCTGCCGGCGCGGATCTGGCGCGCCTGGCCCGACCAGCGGAACCATTGGTAGAGCAGCCGCGCATCAGTCTGCACGCCAGCCGACACCCAGGCCTGCGCCACCTCGCGCGGCGGCGTGCCGGGCTCGACCGACAGCTCGACGGCCGCGCTGGCCAGTGACAGTGGCTTCTGCAGCCACCACCAGACGCCGGCGGCAGCCCCGCCGGCCAGCACAGCGGCCAGGATCAGCAGCGCCAGCAGGCCCTTGAACAGACCCAGCCGGCCCGATGCTTTGCGTTTGCGGTGATTGCGGACCAAGACCCGAGCTTCCCTAGGTGATGCGGGCGCTGATCATAATCTCGCCCATGAACGACGATTCCATCTTGAGCACCGGCGGCGCGCTGCGCCTGCATGATTGGGGCGTGATGCAGGCCCAGGGCGAGGAGGCGGCGAAGTTCCTGCACGGTCAGCTGACCCAGGACATCGCGCTGCAAACCCCGCCCCAGGCCCGGCTCGCGGGCTACTGCTCGGCCAAGGGCCGCTTGCTGGCCACGCTGCTGGCCATCAAGCCAGGCGCGGACACGCTGCTGCTGGCGCTGCCGACTGAGCTGCTGCCACCCACGCTCAAGCGCCTGTCCATGTTCGTGCTGCGCGCCAAGTGCAAACTCAGCGATGCCAGCGCGCAGTGGTCGGTCTGGGGTCTGGCTGGCGCCAGCGCGAAGGCGTGGCTCGGTAGCGCCGCTCCGGCTGCGGTCTGGGCGGTAAGCCCGCAGGGCGAAGGTTATGTGGTGCGCCTGCCCGATGCCGGCGACGCTGCTGACGGCGCTGTGCCCCGCTACCTGCTGGTGCAGCCGGCAACGGCCGCCGCACCCGCCCTGCCCGAACTGGCGGCTGCCGACTGGCAGTGGCTGGAGGTGCAGGCCGGCCTGGCCTGGGTGCGCAGCGCCACGGTGGAGCAGTTCGTGCCGCAGATGCTGAACCTGGAGCTGCTGGGCGGCGTGAACTTCCAGAAAGGCTGCTATCCGGGCCAGGAGGTGGTGGCGCGCAGCCAGTACCGCGGTACCGTCAAGCGCCGCACCCAGCTGTTTGCCGCCGAAGGGGCATCGGCCAGCATCGGTCAGGAGATCTTTCACAGCGAAGATCCCGATCAACCGGCCGGGCTGGTGGCCGCTGCTGCCGAGCGCCAGGGGCAGGTCTTGCTGCTGGCCGAGGTGAAGCTGGCGGCGCTGGAGACCGGCTCGCTGCATCTGGGCAGCGCGGCCGGCCCGCGCCTGAGCCGGCGCGCCCTGCCCTATGTGGTGGGGGAACCGCAATGAGCAGCCAAACCGCACTTGAGATTTACGTCTATTACCGTCTGCAGCTCGATCAGACGGCGGTGGCCCGCGCCGCCTTCGATGCAGCACGGGCCGGCGCGCCGGTGCGCGTGCTGCAGCGCCATGACAGCGATCCGCTGATGGTCACCTGGATGGAGATCTACGGGCCGGGCATCGCCGACCCGCTGCAGCTCGAACAGCACATCGCGAATGCGATGGCGCCCTTTGTGCAGGGCTTGCGCCACCGCGAGTTGTTCACGCCGCTCAAGGACTGAGCGGCCGCCGCGCTGCCGTTCGTCTGGCCGTTCAGAGGCCAAGACCGTAGCGGCTGATGCCGGCGCTCCACAGCGTGCTGCCGCTTGCGCGACCGACCGAGAGGCTCAGCCCCAGGACATCCGGCTGCAGCCACACGAAAGAGCCCAGCGTCCGCTGCGCCGCCGCCAGGCCGGTTCGGCGCAGCGGGCTCTGCAGTTCCGCGAACAGCTCGGTGCGCTCGCTCGCCTGGTAGCTGAGTCCGAGCCCTGCGCTGCCTGTGGTGTTGCCGGAACGCGAGGGCGTCCTGCGCTCGCGCTGCGTGCCCAGATGCGCATTGACGACCCAGCGTTCGCCGAGTTCCAGAGAGGCCATGCCGGTGAGGCTCGCGTCGCTTGAATGCCAGGCCTTGCCAGCAGGCCGTTCATAGCCCATAGCCAAATTGAGCTCGAAGGACAGCGGTCCCAGCGCAGTCGGCCATTGCCAGCCTTCAGGGGCCAGTTTCAGGCTGAGCCCGGCACTGCGCTGCCACTTCGGATCGCCAGCCTGGTAGCGCGTCAAATCTATACCCAGCTCGACGCCGGGCCACACGCCGCAGGCCTGCGCGACCGACCAGGATCTGTCCTGGTCTTCACGCTCGCCCCAAACCTCGACCAGGCAGCGCCCGGCCTTCACACCTGTACCGTCCTCACTGGTGATCGGGCGGCCGGCGTGGGCGGCCAGTGGCAGGCTCATGACGAGCCCAGCTAGCCACAGCAGCGGTAGCAGCGGCGGCAGTAGGGCACGCGTCCGCACGCTGTCTCTACAAAGCACGCACCATCTCCACATGCGCGATGCCGGCTTCTTCGAACACGGTGCCGCGGCGCTGGAAGCCGGCGCGGGCATAGAAGCCCTCGGCAGACAGTTGGGCGTGCAGCAGCACCTCGCGGTAGCCGCGCTCGCGGCCGGCGCGCATCAGCGCTTCCAGCACCTCGCGGCCGACGCGGCTGCCGCGCAGCGCCGGAATCACCGCCATGCGGCCGATCTTGGCCACACCGGGCACATGTTCCAGCAGGCGCCCGGTGGCCAGCGGACGCCCGAGGCGGTTGCGGGCCAGCGCATGCAGGCAGCTCTCATCCGCGCTGTCCCACTCCATTTCGGCGGGGATCTTTTGTTCATCGACGAAGACCGTCTGGCGGATCGGCCCGGCCTCGGCGCCCAGCTCGGCCCAGCTGCCCATGCGCAGCTGCAGCATGGCCTCGCCCTTCTCGTAGCCCAGCAGCAGATCGCGTAGCGCCTGCGGCACTGGCTTGGACGTGCGCTGGACCGCATCGGCGAACACATAGATCAGTTCGCCATGCACCAGGCAGTCCGCGCCGCGGAAAACCGCGCAGTGCAGCGTCATCGAGCTGGTGCCGACGCGCTCGCAGCGCACGCCCACATCCAGCAGCTCGTCGTAGCGCGCCGCATCCAGGTATTCGAGCGTGGCCTTGCGCACAAACAGGTCACCATCCAGGGCCTGCATCGTCGGCGCATAAGGCAGGGCCAGCGCGCGCCAGTAGCCGCCGACCGCGGTGTCGAAGTAGGTCAGGTAATGGCCGTTGAAGACGATGTGCTGGGCATCGATTTCGGCCCATCGCACGCGCAGCCGCTCGAAAAAGCGGAAGTCGTGACGCTGGGGCATGGCACTCGTTTCCTTGCGGGCAGATGGGTTCATGGCTTGAGCGCCTCCTTGAGTGCCAGGCCGCAGGCATCCAGGGCCTGCAGGGCTTCGGGGATCTGACGCCCCATCTTGATGAAGTCGTGGGTCACGCCGCGGTACAACTCCAGCCGCACCGAGCCGCCATTGGCACGCAACAGGTCGGCGTAGGCGATGCCTTCGTCCACCAGCGGATCGCACTCAGCCAGCACGACACAGGCCGGCGCCAGGCCACTGTGGTCGTCGGCCAGCAGCGGCGCGAAGCGCCAATCGTTCCGGTGGTGGTGATCGATGTAGTGCTCGAAGAACCAGGCAATGGCCGCAGCATCGAGCAAGAAGCCGTTGGCGAAGAACTTGTGCGAAGCAGTGTCGGCATGGGCCGTGGTGCCGGGCGTGATCAGCAGCTGCAGCGCCAGCGGCATGCCCAGGTCGCGGGCGTGCAAGGCGCACACCGCGGCCAGCGTGCCGCCAGCGCTGTCGCCGCCGACCGCCAGCCGTGTCGCATCCAAGCCCAGGCTATGGCCCTCGGCGGCCAGCCAGCGCATTGCCGCCCAGCAGTCGTCGACCGCCGCCGGGAAGCGGTGCTCTGGCGCCAGGCGGTAGTCCAGCGACACCACTGCAGCGCCGCTGCGCAGGGCCAGCTGTCGGCACAGACTGTCATGCGTCTCGATGCCGCCGATGGTGAAGCCGCCGCCATGCATGTAGAGCAGCACCGGCAGGCGCTCGGTGCTCGGCGCGTAGAGGCGCGCCGGCAGCGCACCGTCAGGGCCGGGGATCTGCAGGTCTTCGACGCGCGGCAGCGGCGCACGCGGCAGGTCCATGATCTCCGCCCCCACGCGATAGGCAAGGCGCGCGTCGCGCGGCGTCAGGCTGTGAAACGGCGGCCGCTTGGCGCGGTGGATGCGCTCCAGCACGCCAGCCATGCGCGGTGTCAACAAGGTGCTACTCAAAAGGGGCTCCGCAAAGGTACGCTCGCTGCCCACAGCCTGGGCGCCAGCGTGCAAACAAGCGCGCCAGTGTGCCAGAGCAACAACAAACCAGGAGACCCCATGGCGCTGATCCACTACCTGACCCAGATCCATCTCGATTTCGGCGCAGCAGCGCTGCTACCGCAAGAGTGCGAGCGGGTCGGCATCAAGCGGCCGCTGGTCATCAGCGACGCTGGCGTGCGCGCAGCCGGTGTGCTGGACCAGGCGCTGGCCGTCTTTGGCAGCGACGCCCCGCCGGTCTTCGACGCCACGCCGGCCAACCCGACCGAGGCGGCGGTGCGCGCCGCGGTGACGCAGCTCAAGGCCCTGGGCTGCGATGGTCTTGTGGCGATTGGCGGCGGCTCCAGCATGGATCTTGCCAAGGGCGTGGCGATTGCCGCCACCCATGAAGGAGCGCTGAAGACTTACGCCACCATCGAAGGTGGCAGCCCCCGGATCACGAAAGCAGTGCTGCCGCTGATCGCCGTGCCGACCACCGCCGGCACCGGCAGCGAGGTGGCGCGCGGCGCCATCATCATCGTCGACGATGGTCGCAAGCTGGGTTTCCACAGCTGGGAGCTGATGCCCAAGTCCGCCCTGTGCGACCCGGCGCTGACACTCGCACTGCCGCCTGCGCTGACGGCCGCCACCGGCATGGACGCAATCGCGCACTGCATGGAGACTTTCATGTCAGCCACCTTCAATCCGCCTGCCGACGGCATCGCCTTGGAAGGCCTACGCCGCGGCTGGGCGCATATCGAGCGCGCCACGCGCGACGGGCAGGACCGCGAAGCGCGGCTCAACATGATGAGCGCCAGCATGCAGGGCGCAATGGCCTTCCAGAAAGGGCTGGGCTGCGTGCATTCGCTCAGCCATTCGCTCGGTGGCGTGAACCCGCGCCTGCATCACGGCACGCTGAACGCGTTGTTTCTGCCGGCGGTGGTGAAGTTCAATGCCGGCGCTGACAGCCTGCATGAGGACGGCCGCTTGGTCCGCATGGCCCAGGCGATGGGCCTGCCGGGCAGCGACGCCGCGGGCGAAGATATCGCCGCGGCGCTGCGCCAGATGAATGCCCGGCTGGGCCTGCCGACTGGGCTGGCCGCGATGGGCCTCACCGAAGACCTGTTCGAGCGGGTGATCGACGGCGCGATGGCCGACCATTGCCACAAGACCAACCCCCGCCTGGCCACACGCGGGGACTACCGGGTCATGCTGCAGGCCTCGATGTAGCCCGATCAGCGGCGCCAGAACTGCGGTGTAAACAGAACCAGCAGGCTCAGCAGTTCGAGGCGCCCGAGCAGCATGCCGAAGGTGCAGACCCAGGTCTGGAAGTCCGTGAGGACGCCGTAATTGACGGCCGGCCCCACATCGCCCAGGCCCGGGCCGATGTTGTTGACACAGGCAATCACAGCGGTGAAAGCGGTCACCGGGTCGAGCCCGGAGAACAGCAACAGCATCGTGAGCCCCACCAGCGTGGCGCCGTAGATCATCATGAAAGCGATCACGCTCTGCATCACCTTGTTGCTGACCACATTGCCGCCGATCACCACCGGATTGACCACATTGGGGTGAACGATGCGCACCAACTCGCGCTGCGCCTGCTTGGCCAGCAAGAGCATGCGGATCATCTTGATGCCGCCGCCAGTCGAACCCGCACAGGTGGCGAAGCAGCCGAGCAGGATCATGCCCAGGGCCGCAAAGGCGGGCCACTGCGCATAGTCGTAGGAGGCATAGCCCGTCGTGGTCGCCAGCGAGACCACGTGGAAAGCGGTGTGGCGCAAAGCCTCTTCAAAGCTGGGATAAACCTGATGCGCTGACAGATACAGGGAGATGAACAGGATGCTGCCCAGCACCACGGCGTAGAAGGCTCGCACCTCGACATCGCGCCAAAGCACGCTGAGCGAGCGCTGGCGGAACGCCACGAAGTAGAGCGCGAAGTTCACGCCCGACAGCATCATGAAGACGATGGCCACGGCCTCGATGCGAGCTGAGTCCCAGAAGCCGAAGCTCAGGTCATGCGATGAGAAGCCACCCAGACCCATGGTCGAGCACATGTGCATGAATGCATCGGCCCAGCTCATGCCGGCCCAGGCATAGGCGAAGAAGCACAGTACCGCGAGCGTGAAGTACACCGTCCACAAACCGCGCGCTGTCTCTGCCATGCGCGGTGTCAGCTTGCTGTCCTTCAGCGGGCCGGCCGACTCGGCCTTGAAGAGCTGCGCGCCGCCGACGCCCAGCATCGGCAGGATGGCCACGGCCAGCACGATGATGCCCAGGCCGCCGACCAGCATCATGAAGCAGCGCCACACATTGACGCTCAGCGGCAGATGATCCAGACCGGTGAGCACGGTGGCGCCGGTGGCGGTGAAGCCGGACATGGCCTCGAAATAGGCATCGGTGATGCTGAGATCGGGGATAGCCAGCCACAACGGCAAGGCGCCAAAGACCGGCAGCAGCATCCAGGTCAGGCCGACCAGCACGAAGCCGTCGCGCGGCTGCAGCTCACGCCGGAAGCGCCATGTGGCCAGACTCATCAGCAGGCCGGCCGACAAGGTGACGGCGGTGCCGACGGCAAAGGCCTCTTGGGCGGCGTCCTGACCGAACCAGGCAAAGCCCAGCGGCACCAGCATCAAGAGGGCGAACAACACGACCATGCGGCCCACCAGGGCGATGACGGCAAGTGGATAGGACATGGGCGAAATCAGAACAGGAACGTGGCGCTGACCTGGAACAGCTTCTCAACTTCTCGCACCATGCGCCGGCGCGGCACGAACACGATCACATGGTCGCCACTCTCGATCACCGTGTCATGGTGCGGGATGATCACCCGGGTGTAGACCTCGGCGTCGTGGATGGTGCGCACCAGGGCTCCGATCTGAGCGCCTTTGGGCAGCGCCAGTTCCTCGATGCGCCGCCCCACCACCTTGGACGATTTGCGGTCGCCATGGGCCACCGCCTCCAGGGCTTCGGAGGCACCACGACGCAAGCTGTAGACCGCCTCGACATCGCCGCGGCGCACATGCGCCAGCAATTCACCGATCACGGTCTGCGCCGGCGACAGCGCGATGTCGATCTGCGTGCCTTGCACCAGATCAGCGTAGGCACGTCGGTTGATCAGCGAGATCACCCGCTTGGCGCCGAGGCGCTTGGCCAGCAGGCAGCCCATGATGTTGTCCTCATCATCATGGGTGAGCGAGATGAACAGGTCCACCTCCTCGATGCTCTCGCGCTCAAGCAGTTCCTCGTCGGTGGAATCACCGTTGAGCACCAGCACCTCGCTGCGCAACTGGGTGGTCAAGTACTCGCAACGCTGCAGATTGGCCTCGATCAGCTTCACATGACAGCTGTCCTGGATCTCCCGCGCCAGGCGAAGGCCGACACGGCCACCGCCGGCAATCATGACGCGACGCACGGGTTGGTCACGCATTCGCAAGGCATCAAGCACGCGCCGGATGCTGCCAGTGGCCGCCAGCACGAACACCTCGTCACCTGGCTCGATGCGCGTGCGGCCATCGCAGACGATGCGCTGATCCTGCCCCTGCTCGTTCTTGCGGTAGAGGGCCACGATGCGCATCTCGATCTGCGGCACCAGGTCGGGCAGCTCTGAAATGATGTGGCCCACCATGGCACCACCGCTCACGGCGCGCACGGCGATCAGACTGACCGCGCCGCCAGCGAACTCCAGCACCTGCAGCGCTTCCGGATATTCGATCAGTTTGCGGATGTAGGTGGTGACCGAGGCCTCGGGGCAGATCACCTGGTCCACCGCAAAGCCCTCCTTGCCCATCAGCGGGCTGCCCTGGCTGAACTCGGGCGAACGGATACGCGCGATCGTGGTGGGAATGTTGAACAGGTCGTGCGCCAGCTTGCAGGCCACCAGATTGGTTTCGTCGGCCGGCGCGCAGGCGATCAGCATGTCCGCATCGCGCGCGCCAGCGGCCTCGAGAACGCTGGGCTGAATGCCGTTGCCCGCCACGCCGCGCAGGTCCAGCCTGTCCTGCAGATCGCGCAGCCGTTGCGGGTTGGTATCGATGATGGTGATGTCGTTGCGCTCCGACACCAAGCTCTCGGCCACGCTCTCACCGACGCGTCCAGCGCCGAGGATGATGATGTTCATGAAATCATCATACGGGCCCACCGCAAGGAAAAAGCCCACCGGCTTGCGCGCGGTGGGCCTGTGCGTTCAGCACCGAGGCGCCCGTGGCGCCGCGTTTCAGTGGAACTGCTCTTCTTCGGTCGAGCCGGTCAGGGCCTTCACCGACGAGGAACCGCCCTGGATCACGGTGGTCACGTCGTCGAAGTAACCCGCGCCAACTTCCTGCTGGTGCGACACGAAGGTGTAGCCCTTGTCGCGCGCCTTGAACTCCTGCTCTTGCACCATGTCCACGTAGTGGCGCATGCCTTCGCCGCGGGCGTAGGCGTGAGCGAACTGGAAGGTGTTGAACCAGTTGATGTGGATGCCGGCCAGCGTGATGAACTGGTACTTGTAGCCCATCTCGGCCAGCTTCTGCTGGAACTCGGCAATGGTCTTGTCGTCCAGGTTCTTCTTCCAGTTGAAGGACGGCGAGCAGTTGTAGCTCAGCAGCTTGCCCGGGCAGGCGGCGTGCACCGCTTGCGCGAACTCACGGGCGAAGCCCAGATCCGGCGTGCCGGTTTCGCACCACACCAGGTCGGCGTAGGGCGCGTAGGCAACACCGCGGCTGATGGCCTGCTCCAGACCGTTCTTGACCCGGTAGAAGCCTTCTTGCGTGCGCTCGCCGGTCAGGAAGGGCTTGTCGTTGGCATCGTGGTCGCTGGTGATCAGGTTCGCGGCTTCAGCGTCGGTACGGGCCAGCACGATGGTGGGCACGCCCATCACGTCGGCAGCGAAGCGTGCCGAGATCAGCTTCTCAATGGCTTCCTGGGTCGGCACCAGGACCTTGCCACCCATGTGACCGCACTTCTTGACGGCGGCCAGCTGGTCTTCGAAGTGCACGCCTGCAGCGCCGGCAGCGATCATGTTCTTCATCAGCTCGAAGGCGTTCAGCACGCCGCCGAAACCGGCTTCCGCGTCAGCCACGATGGGCAGGAAGTAGTCGATGAAATCCTTGTCGCCAGGGCCGATGCCGCGCGACCACTGAATCTCGTCAGCACGCTTGAAGGTGTTGTTGATACGGCGAACCATGGTCGGCACCGAGTCGTAGGCGTACAGCGACTGGTCGGGGTACATGGTCTCGGAGGTGTTGCCGTCGGCTGCGACCTGCCAGCCCGACAGGTACACGGCTTCCAGGCCGGCTTTGGCCTGCTGCATCGCCTGACCGGCGGTGATCGCGCCGAAGGCGTTCACATAGCCCTTCTTGGCGCCGCCGTTGATCTTGTCCCACAGCACCTCGGCACCACGCTGGGCCAGCGTGTACTCGGGCTGCAGGCTGCCGCGCAGACGGACTACGTCAGCGGCGCTGTAGCCGCGCTTGACGCTCTTCCAACGGGGGTTTTCAGCCCAGTCCTTTTCGAGGGCGGCGATTTGCTGTTCACGGGTCAGCTTGGTCATGGAGATCTCCTGCAAAGCGGTGGGTAGGAAAAACAAGAACTCAACGGCTCAAGATTAGTCCTGTTGCTCGCTCAGCGGAAGACTTATGTCTTATATAAGACTAAAAGTGTTTTCCTTTTAAATCAATAACTTAAGAACACAATTTCTGATTGCGAAATCAAACTCATCATAATGAGAAAAAATGTCGCGGCGCAGCATCATGAAACACCACGATGTGAAAGCGCCTTTTCGTATCGTGCAATCAGCACTGCTGGCCTGCACGCGCCTGGCCAGCGTGGCCGCTCAGAGGCCGCCAACAAAGTAGCGCTTCAGTCCAGCCAGCACCATTTCCACCGCAATCGCTGTCAGCACCAGGCCCATCAACTTCTCGATGGCAGACACCACGGAATCACCAAGGAGCTTGCGGATGCGGTCCGCCAATACCAAGGTCAGGCCCGAGACCACCATCGCCGCAGTCAAGGCACCGATCCAGTCGAAGATGCGCTCGGGCTGGCGCGACGCAAGCAGCAAGACGGTGGCCATGGCTGAAGGGCCGGCCAGCAAGGGCACGGCCAGCGGGAAGATCAGAGGCTCACGCCCAGGCTCGACACCATATGCCGATTCGCCCGCGCTGCCGAAGATCATGCGGATCGCGATGATCAGCAGGATCACGCCGCCCGCCACCTCGAGCGAGCGCTCGGACAGATGCATCAACTCCAGGAAGCGCCCGCCCAGAAACATGAAGGCGAACAGGACCAGGAAGGCAATGCCGACCTCACGCAACGCCACCCAGGCACGACGTTCCTTCGGCACCTCGCGCATGATGCCGATGAAGATGGGCAGGCTGCCGAGCGGGTCCAAGACCAGCAGAAGCAGGACGAAGGCGGAGAGAAAGCTGTGATCCATGGACACGATTGTCCGGCGGACAGCGCTGAACAGGAAGCCGTACCCCTCAGGTCGCGCCTACCTCAGCCTTGCCGCTTGCAGGCGGCCAGTCCTTCGCGCGGCTTCGCGGAGTGCATTGTCACTCTGCTCGGTCCGCGCTCAGCCACGTGGATGATGGTGGGCGTGGAGGGTTTTGAGGCGCTCGCGGGCCACATGGGTGTAGATCTGGGTTGTCGACAGATCGGCATGGCCCAGGAGCATCTGTACGGCGCGTAGGTCGGCGCCGTGATTGAGCAGATGGGTGGCGAAGGCATGCCGCAAGGTGTGCGGTGACAGCGGTGCGGTGATGCCCGCCAGCACAGCGTACTTCTTGACCAGCTTCCAGAACATCTGCCGGCTCATTGCCTCACCCTGGACGGTGACGAACAAGGCATCGCTGCGGCGCCCGGCCAGCAGCACCGAGCGCGCCTCCTGCAGATAGCGCATCAGCCAACTGTGGGCTTCCTCACCGAAGGGCACCAGCCGCTCCTTCGCTCCCTTGCCGGTGATGCGCAGCACAGCTTCCTTGAAGCCCACATGCACGCTCTTGAGCTCGACCAGTTCGCTGACGCGCAGGCCGCTGGCATACATCAGCTCCAGCATCGCACGGTCGCGCAGGCCCAGCGGCGCCTCCACATCCGGCGCCATCAGCAAGGCCTCGACCTGGGCCTGCGACAGCGTCTTGGGCATCCGCAGAGGCTGGCGCGCATTGACCAGCCTGAGCGTCGGATCCTCACTGAGCCGCCTCTCACGCAGGGCCCAGCGGTAGTAGCGCTTGAAAACGCTCAGACGCCGGTTGGCGCTACTGCTCTTGCTACCCGCATGCCGGGCGCTGGCATAGCCCAGAAGATCCAGCTCACGCGCCTGATCCAGCGTGCGGCCCTCGTCTTGTGCCGCCAGCCAGTCGGCCAGCAGCCCCAGGTCGCGCCGGTAGGCGGCCAAGGTGTTGGCCGAGAGCCCGTCTTCCAGCCACAAGGCCTCGACGAAGCGGCTCAGCGATGTTTCGCTGTCAGCGCGCATCGGGCCATGCTGGAGGTTCTTGCTTGCAGCGGTCTTGGGCATTCGATGAAAAAGGGCGCACGCGGCGCCCTTGTCGACAGAGTAGTCACGGACTCAAGCGTCCGGCGGGTATCGCGGTCCGAGCTTCGTCAGCCACAAGATACGTCCGGACGCCAGGCGCCGACTCAGTCCAGCTTCAGCTTCTGCTTCTCGACGACCCGCTTGTAGACCTCAAACTCCGCGCGGGTCTGCGCCGCAAACTGTTCAGGTGTGTTCGCGACGATGATGGAGCCCGTGTCCTCGATGCGCTTCTTCACATCAGGCATCTCGAGCGTCTTGCGCACTGCCGCCGACACCTTGTCCACCACTTCCTTGGGCAGGTTCTTGGGGCCGTGGATGCCGTAGTAGGCCATGCGGTTCACCGGCTCGAGGCCAACTTCCTTGAAGGTCGGCACATTCGGCAGCACGGTCAGACGCTGAGGCGCAGCCACCACGATCGGGATCAAGCGACCATCCCTGATGAAGGGCAGCGCCGACGGCAGGTTGTCGAAGATCATCGGCACCTGCCCCGCCACCGTGTCGTTCAAGGCCGGACCGGCACCGCGATACGGGATGTGCAGCACAAAGACCTCAGCCAGGCTCTTGAACAACTCCATCTGCAGGTGGCCGATGCCGCCGGTGCCAGAACTGGAGAAGCTGTGCTTGCCTGGATTCTTCTTCAACTCGGCGATGAAGCCCTTGTAATCGCGTGCCGGGAAGGAGGGATGCACGGCAATCACGTTAGGTGTCGCCGCGATGTTGATGATGGAGGTGAAGTCCGTCAGCGTGTTGTACGGGATCTTGGGGTTGATCGCGGGGTTGGCTGCAGTGGTGGACACCGTCGCCATGCCCAGCGTGTAGCCATCGGGCGTCGATTTGACGATTTCACTCGCGCCGACCACGCCGCCGCCGCCGGCCTTGTTCTCGACCAGCATGTTCTGGCCCAGATGCTGGCCGACTTTCTCGGCCACCACACGCGCCACGATGTCGGTGGTGCCGCCGGGGGCGAAGGGGACGATCAGACGCACCGGCTTGGCCGGATAGCTCTGCGCGTGTGCAAGAGGGGCCAACAGGGCCGCAGCGCTGAGGGCTGCACAACGACTGATCCAGACACGACGGCTCATGGTGAGCTCCTTGTTCGAATGGTGAAAGACGACAAATGGGGCAAGGCCTAGATCCTACGGATCGCCGGCTGCGCGCATGCTAGCGGAACTACGTAAGCTGATGCGGAGCCAGTGGCACTTGACCACGAAGCATCGCTGGACAAGCACGGCTGGCCACCGCTACAGCCCGCCACCGCATGCCTTGCGCACCGCGCAGCCTCACATCTCACCGGTTCAGGGCAGCCCGGGCACCAAGCCCCTGCACTGGCACACTGCGCGGATGCCCGACGTCCTGCTTTTGCTTCCCGATTTCCTGCTGATCCTGGTCGGCTTTGTGCTGTGCCGCTACACCATGCTGGATCGCCCGGTTTGGGAGGCGGCCGAGAAGCTGGTGTACTACCTGCTGTTCCCGGTCCTGCTGTTTAACTCGATCGTGCGCACGCCGCTGCAGCCGGCCGAGACTTTGAGCCTGGCCGGCGCTGGGATCGGCGTCGTGCTGCTCGGCATCGCCCTCGCCTACGCCCTGAAGCTGTGGCCGGGCGTCGATGCCAAGGCTCATGCATCAGGCGCGCAGGTGGCCTTTCGCTTCAATTCCTATATTGCGCTGGCCCTGGCTGAGCGTCTGCTTGGCGCACAGGGCGTGGCCTGGGTGGCCTTGCTGATCGCGCTGTGCGTGCCGCTGTGCAATGTGGCGGCCGTCTGGCCGCTGGCGCGCCATGGCGGGCACGGACTGCTGCGCGAGCTCGCCCGCAACCCGCTGATCCTCAGCACCGTTGCCGGCCTGCTGGCCAACCTGGCCGGCTTGCGCCTGCCCGAAGCCGCGGCGCTGACCTTGCACCGAATCGGCCTTGCCGCCTTGCCGCTTGGCTTGATGGCCGTGGGCGCCGGCCTGCGATTCGGTGCGCTCAAGGACGCCCCCGCGCTGGCCGCCGCGCTGCTGGCGATCCGTCACGGCGTCTTGCCGCTGTGGGCGCTGGGGCTTTCGGCGATGCTGTCGCTGCCAGGGCCGCAGCGCACCTTGCTGCTGTGCTTCGCCGCGCTGCCCACCGCATCAAGCGCTTATGTTTTGGCGGTTCGCATGGGCGGGCACGGCGCCTTCGTTGCCGGCCTGGTTACCCTATCGACGCTGCTGGGCATGGTGACGCTGCCGCTGTGGCTGACGCTGTTGTAGCGCGCCCTCAGTGCCCAGGTTCGCGCAGCGGCGGCTCGGGTTCACCGGGCAGCCAGCGCTGATGGATGCGGCTGAAGCTGCCGTCACGCCTCATCTGGTCCAGCGTTGCCTGCCATTTCTGCACCACGGCCTTGGGTGTGCCGCGCCAGAAGCTGATGTAGCCATAGGATGAGCGGTAGGGGTAGACCACTTCCACATCCCCTGCCTTCAGGTTGGCCACCTGTGCCGCAGCTTCGCCCTGTGCATAGAAGCTCAGGTTGTCCGCAATGATCAGCTGCACGCGGCGCATGCGCAGCATCTTGAACATCTTCTCCGGCTCGGCCACACCCAGCAGGTTCTTCATGCCGGCGGCCTTCAGCTCCTGATACGTGAACCAATCGCGCGGCACCGCGATCTCGCGGAATTGCTCAAGGTCGGCGCGACTGCGCACCACCAGGCCCGAGCCCTTCAGCGCATAGAAGGCATCGGTCGCCATCAGGATCGGGCCGACCCACCGGAACTGCGCTTCACGTTCTGCGTTGCGTATGGTCGTGAACAGCGCCGTGTCCGGCGTCGTCTGCACGATGCGCATGCCGCGGGCCCAGGGTACGACCTCGATGCTGGCGTCCTCGCCGATCCGCTTCAGCAGTTCGCGCACCAGCTCGGTCGACATGCCTTCCGCGCGCCCCTTGCTGCTGAAACTCACTGGCGGATATTCCTCGGTGTACAGGCGCAAAGGCTCTGCCGCCACCTGCAGGCTCAACAAACCCAGCACCGCGCCCAGAACCAGGCCGAGCACCCGCCGCTGCCAACTTGTCACCTTAGGCCCCCAAAACGTCTTGGCCAGCTCCCCTTGTCTGGCGAGCATAGCGGCAATCAAGCGCCGGCCTGCTGCAAGGCCCAGGCGATGTGCTCTGTCAACACGGGATCGGCAGTCGGCCGGGCGCTGTTAAGCGCCTCAGCGAGCGCGTGGCGCAAGGCAGCGTCATCGCTCTCACGCAATGCATTGCCCATCGCCACAGCCAGATTGCGGCGCCAGCGCGCGTGGCCAATGCGGCGGATCGCCGAGCCTTCGGTGTGGCGCAGAAACTCAGGCTCGATCCATTGCCATAGCTGCAGCAGGCCCGCCGCGCTCAAGGGCGCGCGCGCGTCGAAGTCCGGCAGGCTGCTGCGCGCGGCAAACTTGTTCCAGGGGCAGACCAGCTGGCAGTCATCGCAGCCATAGATGCGATTGCCCATCAGGGCACGCAAGTCCACCGGGATCGCGCCCTCATGCTCGATCGTCAGGTAGGAGATGCAGCGCCTGGCATCGACCCGGTAAGGCGCGACGATGGCGCCCGTCGGGCAAGCGTCCAGGCAGGCGCTGCATTGCCCGCAGTGGGCGCTGCTCGCGGGCGTCAGCGGCAGGGGGAGATCCAGATAGATCTCACCCAGAAAGAACATCGACCCGGCCTCACGGTTCAGCGTCAGCGTGTGCTTGCCGCGCCAGCCTAGTCCGGCGCGGGTGGCGAGCTCAACCTCGAGCACCGGCGCTGAATCGGTGAAGACGCGATAGCCAAACGGGCCGATGGCCTGTTCCAAGCGCGTGGCCAGCTGCTGCAGCCGGGCACGCAGCACCTTGTGATAGTCCCGCCCCCGCGCATAGACCGACACCTGGGCCTGGCCGGGCTGCGCCAGGCCCTGCCACTCGATCGCCTGCCAGCCTTCGGGCGTGCTGCGCGGCAGATAGTCCATGCGTGCACTCAGCACCCGCAAAGTGCCTGGCACCAGCTCGGCTGGCCGCGCACGCTTCAGACCATGCGCTGCCATATAACCCATGCCGCCGTGAAAGCCCGCCTTCAGCCAGGCCAGCAATCCGGGTTCTGCATCGCTGAGATCGATATCGGCCACGCCAATCTGTGAGAATCCCAGCTCAGTCGCCCAGGCGCGCAGAAGAGGCATCAGGGCCTCGGCGTCAAGGGTCAGGTCTTGCTGTGGAGTCCGCGTCATTTGAGCATTCTAGAAACCCGCCGATTGCTGTGGCCCGATGAGGGCGCTGCCCAGGACTTTGCGGTCTCACTGGCACGCGTTCCCGGCCTGATGAACGCCAGCATCGAGCTGCACGGCAGCCTCGGCGCCGGCAAGACGACCCTGGTGCGGCACCTGTTGCGCGCCCTGGGTGTGCCTGGCCGCGTCAAGAGCCCCAGCTACACAGTGATGGAAGCCTACGAAGTTCCTTCCGGACCGATCAGCCACTTCGATTTCTACCGATTCAATGAGCCGCGCGAATGGGAAGACGCCGGTTTTCGCGACGTGTTCACCCAGCCCGGCCTGAAACTCAGCGAATGGCCCGAAAAGGCAGTGGGCATGTTGCCGCCTGCCGATCTGTGCATCCGAATCGAGGCCTTGGACGATGACAGCCGGCAGGTCGAGCTTCAAGCCGGCACACCCTTGGGCCTTGCGCTGCTGGGAGCCCTGCCATGAGCCGCCGGCAAGCGCTGTCTCGGATGGGTCGCCTGGCCTTGCTGTTGCAGGCCCCGACGCTGGCCTGGGCGGCCAACGGCAACAACATCATCGCGGTGCGCGTCTGGCCGGCTGCGGTGTACACGCGGGTGACGATCGAGTCTGACCGCGCGCTGTCGGCGAAGCACTTTCTGGTCGAGGGGCCAGACCGCCTGGTGATCGACATCGATGGGCTGGAGCTCAGCCCGGGCTTGCGCGAACTGCTGGGCAAGGTCAGGCCGGAGGACCCCTACATCGCTGCGGTGCGCGTCGGGCAGAACCAGCCCCGCGTGGTGCGCATCGTGCTGGACCTGAAACAGCCGGTGGCGCCACAGATTTTCACCATCGAGCCGGTAGCGGCCTACAAGCACCGACTGGTCTTCGACCTCTTTCCCCAGCAGGAACGAGATCCACTGCTGGCCCTGATTCAGGAGAAGGAGCAGGCGGAAGGCCGCGCCGCGCAGGCGGTGCAGGATGCCTTGGGCGAACTGATCGGCCGCATCGACCGGGCCGGCCCGGCGCCACGGCCTGCTGCGCCTGCGCCACAGGCTCGAGCTGACGGCGCCGCCAGCGCGCCCGAGTCGCAGACGCCGGCACCAGCCCCTGCGCCTGCGCCGGCAGTTGTGCCGCCCCACATGAGCCAAGCCAGGTTGGACCGCCTGATCGTGATCGCCCTGGACCCCGGCCACGGCGGTGAAGATCCCGGCGCCATCGGCCCCACCGGCCTGAAAGAAAAGGACGTCGTCCTGGCGGTAGCGCTGAAGCTGCGCGAGCGGCTCAACAGCAACCCGAACATCCGCGTGATGATGACGCGCGATGGCGACTACTTCGTGCCCTTGCATGAGCGGGTGCGCAAGGCACGTCGGGTGCAGGCTGACCTGTTCGTGTCAATCCACGCTGACGCCTTCTTCACGCCCCAGGCCCGTGGCGCCTCGGTCTTCGCGCTCAGCGACGGCGCGGCCAGCAGCGCCGCGGCGCGCTGGATGGCCAAGAAAGAGAACGCGGCTGACCTGGTGGGCGGCGTCAACCACGTGGCAGTAAAGGACAGCGCCGTGCTGCGCGCGATGCTGGACATGAGCACGACCGCGCAGATCAAGGACAGCCTCAAGCTCGGCCGCGAAGTGCTTGGACAGATCGGCCGTGTCGGCCGCCTTCACAAGCGTCAGGTCGAGCAGGCCGGCTTTGCGGTGCTCAGGGCGCCGGACGTGCCCTCGATCCTTGTGGAAACCGCCTTCATCTCCAACCCCGAAGAGGAGCAGAAGCTGCGCGACCCGGCTTACCAGCGGCAGCTGGTTGAAGCCTTGGCCACTGGGATCGCACGTTACTTCGCAAAGAACCCGCCGCTGGCGCGCAATCGCTCGCTCTAAACCCGCACCAACGCCCGTTCGTAGACCTCGCAGAATTCAGCGGGCATGCGGCGCGGCCTGCCAGCGGTGATGTCGATGCAGACCAGATCCCAACGCCCACGCACCAGCGTGGCGCCATCGCTGGCACGGCGCAGCTGGAAACGCCGCTCCATCGACAGCTTGCCGTCACTGGCCGTCAGCCAGGTGCCCAGCACGAGCGGCTCGCCCAGGCTTGAGGGCAGCAGATAGTCATAGGCGCCATGCCGGATCGCCATCGCGCGGTCCAGCCGCTGGTAGTCCGCCAGACTCAGGCCCAGCGCCTCGGAATGCGCCCACGCCACCTTCTCGCACCATTGCACGTAGACCGCGTTGTTGGTGTGGTTTAGGCCATCGATGTCCTGAGGTTGAGGGCTCAAGGCCAGCCTGAACGGCGCCGGATAGTCCCAGCCCTCAGCCAGCGCCAGAGTTTCAGTCATAGAGGGGCTTCTCCGGGCGGCGCGCCAGCACCGCGATTGGCGGAGCCCAGCGCTCGCCCCTGGGTTTCTTGCTGGTGATCAGCGTGATCTCGGAGGGCTCGAACACCTCCACGTTGTGCGTGATCGGCGTGGTCAGCAGGTACTGCGCGCGGGTGCTGCGCAGGAAGTGGCCGACCAGCTGGATGTTACGCACGTCCAGGTGCGCGAAAGGCTCGTCGATGAAGACGAAGCCGCCCGCGCTCTCGTCGTCCTTCATCAGGCCCACCAGCAGGATCAGGCTCTTCAGCACCTGCTGGCCGCCCGAGGCCTCGCCGTCGTTCAAACCCACCTCGCCCTTGCCGTCGAAGTTGAACTTCACATGCAATCCAGCCTGGGCCAGCACGGTGTCGTCGTTATCCAGATGCGGCAGGTCGGCCTGGGCGATCACGCCGGCCAGCTCGCCCAGCTCCTGCACATTCTTCTTGTAGCGGCGCATGGTTGCGCGCAGCACGTCGATATAGCGTTCGCGGGCGTTGAAGGCGGCAATGCGCGCCATCTCGTTGCTTGCGCGTCGGTCTTCAAGCTGCGTGCTCTGCTCGTGCACGGAGGCGTTCATGCGAGCATGGCGATCCTGTACTGCAGGGTCGGTCTCCCACACCCCGGTGTCCAGCTCCTGCTGCACATGGCGCATCGCGATCTCGGCCTGCTTGGCGTTCTCGAACTCGTCGCGCAGCGCCTGGATCTTGGCCGGCTGCACCCAGCTGGCCGCAAACGCCGCCTTGGCTTCGCGCGAGGCCCTGGCCGCGAGGGTCAGGTCTTGCCGGCGGCTCTCATGCTCGCGCAGCACGCGCAGCACGCCTTCTTCGCTGGACTTCAGCGAGCCTTGCGCGGCCTCGTAGTCGCGCTCGCTGCGTGTTGCATGCGTCAGCGAACGGTCATGTTCGGCTTCCAGCGCGGCCATGCGGCTGGCGGCCTCGACACGCGCCTGGCGAAGGCCGGCCAGGCGTGCGCGGCCTTCGGCAAACTCGGCCGAGCGCTCGCCCAGTTCGCGCGCAGCCTTGTGGCCTTGCGCGGCGCGCTGCGCATCCTTGAGCTGACGCTCAACCTCGGCCTGCTCCTTGGCGATGCGGCTGAGCTCGCTGTCGTAGCGGGCCAGTTCACGCTCCAGCGCCACGCGGCGGGAATCCAGCGCGGCGACGCCGAACTGGTAGTCGCGCGCCTCCACCCACAGGCTTCGGCCCCCGCGGCCGTCACGGTAGTAGGCGTCGGGCGTGATCCACTCTCCGCCGGCGCGGGCTCCCGCCTCGGTGTCTTTCACACAGCGGATGCTGCCCAGCTGGCGGATCAGCCAGCCCGGCAGCTTGGCGTGCACCTTCAGCGCCGCCAGCAGCGAATCCTTGGGCACGACGGCTGGCACATTCTCGGCATCTGCCACCACATAGTGACGGTAGCGTTCCTTCGCCGCCAGACCGAAGGCGCGGCCTTCGTCCGACGAATGTGCCAGCACCACCACCCAGCGCGAAGGCCGCAGAAAGCCCTCGGCCGCGGCACGCCAGGCCTCGTCCGCGATGTCGATGCAATCCGCCAGAACATGATGGGCGATGCCCGCCTCGTCGAGCGCGCGGCGAAAGCGCGTCACCTCGGGCGGCGGCGGTGGCAGGCGTTGGCCGCTCAAGGCTTCCATCGCTGACTGCGCCTTGCGCGATTGGTCGTTCTGGCGCGTGAAGCTCTCGCGAAGCGCATGCTGGCGGCTGGCGAGTTCTTCCAGGCGCTGAGTCAGCTCGGCGCCGTCGGCCTCCACCGCAGCCAGCGCCTTCAGCTCTTCCTCGCGCTTGGCCAGAAGCTCCACCGGCCGCTCGGCTTCACGTGCGGCATCAAAGGCAGCACGTGCCTGCTTGCGCTCTGCGTCCAAATCGACCAGCTTCTGCTTGGCCGCTTCATGCGCCTGGAACAGCGCATGCAACTCGGCGCGCTTCGCCGCCATCTGCCGGCTATCACTGGCAGCAAACAGGCGCTGACGATGCAGCTCGCGCAGCGATTGCGCGGTGCGCTGGCGGCTCTCCGCCCATTGCAGCACCGGCAGCACTTCGGTGGACAGGCGCTCGCGCTCCTTGAGCCGCAGTTGGTACTGTTGGTAGCTGGTGACGCGGTTAGCAAGATCCGAGAGCTGGGCCTGCGTGTGCGACAACTCATGCACCGCCTGCTCTACTTCCTTCATCAGCTGCTGCTGGTGGCTGCGCGCCTGGTCGTAGCGGTCCAGCACCTCCTGGTCGCCGAACACCTCGAAGACGAGGCGCAACAGCTCCTTGGGCGAGAGCTCACACAGGCGATCGGTCTGGCCCTGCTCCAGCGCCAGCACGCGGCCGATGGCGCGCGTCAGCCCCGCGGCTTCCAGGCGGCGCTTCCAGGCCTCGATGCCCAGCCAATCCTTCTCGGCCTTCTCGGCCAGAGCCTCGATCTCATGCACGCCGTCGACCATTAGATAGCGGCGCTGCCAGTCGCCACCGTGGCGCTCGATGCGGCAAGCCAGCGTCACCTGGTCGCTGTAGAGCAGCGAGCTGGCAAAGGGCCGGCTGCTGTTCTGGCGGCTGCGCGGCTTGTTGTCAACCAGGGCTCGCAGCCACGCCGTCTCGGCGTTGGCATGGCGCGCATAGGTGCGGAAGGTGCGGCCGCCCGAGCATTCCAGCCCCAGCAGCGTGCGCATCGCGTCCAGCAGCGTGGTCTTGCCAGAGCCGTTCGGGCCGGCGATGGTAATGATGTTGCCGTCCAGCGGCATCGAGACGCGCTGGCAGTAATCCCAGTGCAGCAGTTCAAGCGATTGCAGATGAAACATCGGGGCTTCTTCTTATTGGAGTTCTTCGCCGTCTTCGTCGATGACGTCAATTTGCTCGGCCTCGCGCAGCCGGGCCAGTGCCGGCGCGGCCTGCGCATCGGTGGTGCGCGCCAGCACGTCGCCCAAAGCACCATCCAGGATACGCGGTGCCAGGGTGTCGTAGTCCAGCAGCAGATCCAGCAACGGGCCTTCGGCGATGTCTTCGCCGCGGCGGGTGATGAAGCCGTTGCGCTCCAGCAGCTTCAGATTCGCATCAAGGCGCAGCTTCTTGCCCAGCTGATTACCAAAGTCGGCCAGCAGGCTGCGGTAGGACAAGGTGGGCGCCACGCTGGCGGCCAACGGCAGCGGCTTATCGGTGGCGAACATCTCACCCTGCCCTTCCTCGCCCGCCTCGCTGCGCGCGATCTGGCGCTGGCGCTTGGGCAGCACGATCAGCGACCACAGCACCACCAGTAGAGCGACGCCGTCACGCGGCAGGTCGAGGTTGTTGTTGGCCGCCAGGCCGGTCTCGCCGAACACCGCCACCTCGGCGGGGCGCAGCATAGCCACGCTGATGTGGTCGGCATAGAGGTTGTCGACCACTCGCAGGCCGACAGCCGCCAGCCGGTCGCTCAGCGCGGCCCACAGCTCGGTATCGATCAAGGCGCGGCGCACCAGCGCGTGGCTGCGCGGCAGCCAGCGGCGGGCCAGCAACTGGGCCGCCAGGTGCGCGGCATCGTCAAGGGTATTGCTCATTGTTGTTCTTGTGGCGCTGTTTTCGGTTCAGTGGGAGTGGCGCTGTTGTGCAACACGCCTTGGCTCATCCAGCGGACGAACTCGTCGTCCACCTCGCCCTGCTCGGCTGACCAGCGCACCCGCCAGGGCTGGCGCGCCATATCGCCAGTGGCGCCGCTCAGGTGCTGAGCCTGCGGGTCGCCCAGCAGTGGCAGCAGCTGGGCGCGGTAGGCGGAACGGGCATAGCTGCCGCCCAGCACCGCCGGGGCCAGGTCTTGCTCGGCGTGGCCCTCGGCGCTCCACAGGCCCAGCAACTGCTGCATCTGTGCCATCTCGGGCGGCAAGCTCATCACCGCCAGTTCGCCGGACGGTGCGGCCAGACCTTGCGGCAGCGGCTCCAGCAGCTTGGCATCAGGCCGATCGCGTTCGAACTCGCCCTCGGCCATGTCCAGCAGTTCATGCTGGGCCACCAGCACCGGGTGCGCCGGCCGTGAGAGCGCGCCCAGCGCGAGGTTCTCCAGGAAGGGCACGTTCTGCAGCCAACGCCGAACATCGGTGGTGGTGATGCCGGTGGAGCCCAGCGTGACGCGCTGGCGGTCTACCTGCTGCAGCGCGCGGTTGAACTGGCTGGCCATGGCCAGCAGACGCGCCTGCGCCAGGCCCAGCTCGCGTGCCAGGCGTTCCAGCCGCGCGTTGCCCTGTTCCTGGGCCTGCTCGATGATGGCCTTGAGCGCCTCTCCAGCGCGGTCGACCAGCTTGAGCGCGCGCTCGAAACGCTGGCGCGCGCGGCGCAGATGGAACTCGGAGCCGCTGGCGATCGCATCGGCGAACTCGTCGTACAGGCGCGAGAGCTGGGCCTGCAGATGGCGCAGCTGGGCCGGGTCCAGCGTACCAAGCGTGTGGGCACCGGCCACATTAGCCAGCAAGGCGGCCAGATCGGCATCCTGCTCGCGCGCGGCGGCCAGTGGCGACAGCAGGCCGATTAGCTGCTGGGCCAAGGGCGTGACGCTGTACTGCTGATTGCTGCCGTCCCAGGCCAGCAACTCGGCCTCGCGCAGGCGCTTGAGCACCAGCTCCAGCGCTTCGTCGCGCAGCATGTGGAAATGGCGATTCAGCGTGTCGCGGCTAACGCGCGATTCCGGCAGCGCCATCAGTTCCATGAACACCCACACGCGCAGCCGAACCAGGGCCGCCGGCCCGTGACACAGCGCGCGCAAGGCGTTGAGCAGCGGCTCATTGCGCTCCAGCTGCCACCACAACAAGGCTTCGCCGGGCGCCGCGCCGTCGCGGAAATAGTCTTCAAAGCGCAACTCGCCTTCGTCAGCGACTGCGCCCACCTCGTTCTCTGTCATGCAGCGATTATCCCAGCGGGGCGCACGGTCTCGGCAATCTCGCATTGCGGCAGGTACCAAGTCAATGTGTCAGCGGTGTTGAAACACAAGCTAGGGTAAGCACGGCCCCCAACGGTGGGACAAGGGACGCGACGCGAGCACGGTAACCTCCCGTTACCACGTGGTCGGGCAAGGCAGCGCCTGCATGCGCCCATATCGCAAGGAAGGATTGAACATGCGCCGTCTGCTCGCATACCGTCCCCTGATTGCCGGCCTGCTCGCGGCGGCTGGATGCAGCACCGCCTTGTGCGCACCGACTGATATGCCCGCTCTGGCGAATGCGGAAGCCGTCTTGACGCGCAACGGCAAGCTGACCTTCTACGCTGATGCCGAAGGTGCCAGGAAAGGCGGCGAGCTGCTGGTCAAGGAGCTGGAGCTGCCCTTGACCATACGTGAGGAACTGGCGAATGGCCTGGTGCGCATTCAGGTCAAGGGCACCGACTACTGGGTGGCAGGAGAAGAACTGCGCATCAAGCGGCCCATGCAAGACGGCTGCATCACCATTTCTCGCCATGTGGCCACAGCGGCCGATCGCGGAGCCAACGAAGGCTGCGCCAAGAGCCGGGCTAAAAAATGATTGGAGCAAGGATGAGCAAGGTTTGCTTGCGCGGCGCTGGACTGTGCGTCTTTGCAGGGCTGCTCCTGTGCCCGACGCTGCATGCACAGGAGTCAGACAGTCCAGCCCAGGCGCCAGCGGCGAAGCCCGCCGAGTCCGGCAGCGGTTTCTTCGGGCGCCTGACGGGTTCGGTGAAAGACGGCTTCAGTGGACTGGTGGGCGGCGTGCCTGAGAAGCCACTGATTGCCGCGCTCCAGAGCGGCGCATACGCCGCATCCAACGAGGCACTGGGCGAAGACCGAGATGTCGAATCAAAACGGGTGCGCCAGTTCGGCCTGGTGCCCGCCCCGCTGCTGCAGGCCTATGTAGACGGGATCTACCAGCGCCTGAAAGAAGCGTCAGGCGTCCAGGCAGTGCCCGGCCGGATTCACTTGACGCCAAGCAGCGAACTCGACGCGTCCAGCACGGCGGACGGCAATGCCTTTGTCTCCATGGGCTACCTGCGTGCCCTTCGCACCGAAGACGAACTGGCAGCGCTGCTAGCCCACGAGCTGTCCCATGTCCTGCTGCGTCACCACGACAGCAACATCTTCGGCAAGCTTCAGAAGCAGCTTCAGACCGTGTTCGCCGCTGGTTCGACGATCAAGAACCAGCTCGACCAGCTTGACCGGGCCCAGCAGTCCGGCACCGTGAGTTTGAGTGCGTCGCAGACCCGCACATTGCAGCGCATGCAGCTTGGCATCATGCTCACCGATCATGCGCTGCACCCAGCCTGGAACCGTCGCCAGGAAACCGAGGCAGACCGGCTGGCTTACGACCTGCTGGTCAAGGCAGGCTATGCGCCGGCTGCCATGAATCGCTGGCTTCAGGTGGTCGCGGACTGGGAGGATGTGCAGAACAAGAAGAAGGCGCAGGCACAGGCTGAGGTCCAGAGTGGCGTGGACCTGCTGGTCAGCAGCGGCAAGCTTGACCTGGCCTTGAACAAGGGCGTCAAGAATGCTGGCGACGTGCTGTTGGAGCAGTTGCAGTCCCGCCATGAACGCGATCAAGCGCATCGATGATCTGGGCGCCTACACCGCCAAGCACTATCCCAGCGTGCCGCGCCTGGCGCTCAAGCCGGGGCTGCATCTCAGCCAGGCCACGCATGGTCAGCTGCTGAGCGCCTACGACGATGTCTTCAAGGCGATGCAACTGGAGGCCGACAACCAGCCCGGTGAAGCGCTGAAACTGCTGAGCCGCCTCACCGCCAGGAACTCACCGGTGGCCCAGCATGCGCTGCCCAATCTTCGGCTGTACGAGCTGATGCGCCGCATGAACAAGGAGCGCGAAGGCCTGAGCTATCTGAGCCGCAGCCTTGAGTCCCCCGAACCCGTCCTTGATGCCTTCAAGCAGATGGCCCTGCTCAACAAACGCAATGGCGACCGCACTGCCGTGTTGCGAACCGGCGAGATGGCGATGGCCAAGTTCAAGAAGGCGCCTGCGCTTTATCCCGAACTGATCGCCTTCTACAGCACGGAAGGCTATCCCGAGCAGGCACGCGAGCTGCTGAACAGTTGCACGCTGACCATGGTGGAGTACCGCGAAGCCTGCAACAAGGCATTCCAGGCCAAACCGTGAGCAAGCGTCGCAAAGGCGCGCAGCAAGCGGCCGTTGCTGCGGCCGGCTTCGTCCATCCCTATGACCGTCTGCACCCACTGACGCAAGCCGCGCTTGCCGCGGGCATGAGCATCGTCATTGGCCTGGCGCTGGCGTGGCTGAGCAACCACAGTTCCATCGCCGAAACCGTCAAACGCATGACGGCGCGGCTCTATCTGCCGGCCTTGAGCAGCACCTATCCCACCGAGGGGCGGGACGCCATCACGGTGATCACCATCGATGACGCCGACCTGGAGAAGCGACGCCTCGCCTGGCCGGTGCCACTGACGAAATACAAGGCCTTGATCGAGCGCCTGCTGCGCCATGAGCCCAAGGCCATCTTTCTTGACATCGTGTTTCTGGACAATCGGCCTAGTGATGAGACTGAGGGCCTGGCCCGGGCAGCCTGCCGCGCCCGGGAACAGGGCGTACCGGTGTACCTGGCGTCCTTGCAAGGCCAGGTCTCGCGCAGTTCGGAAACAGAACGCACACTGCTGTGGGCTCGCACGTACGCTGGACAGCCGTGCATCAGCCCGGTCGCACCCAATATCAGCATCGACCGTTATGAGCGCTCGGCTTGGGAGTACCCACTGCGGGTTGAACGATCCACGCTGCCGCCGGCCGCCCTGGCGATGGCCTGTGACGCCAAACCCGCACTCTGCCCCAGCGATTTGTCTCAGGACATGGCCTTGGTCTGGGGCAGCAGGCCTGCTCCGATCAACGAGCAATTGATGCTCGACTACAACGACAAAGGCGAGCTTGAGCCCGTATGCCGCAGCGAATGGTCCTGGCTCGAACTGGTGCCCAAGCTCGGTGGACTGCTGCGGCAATTGCCAACGCCCGACTGGCTGGTCGACCGACTGCCCGACAACGACTGGTGGGCCACCTTGATAAGCTTCAAGCAATGGAAGCAGCCCCTCTGCGTTTACAACCGAACCCTGCCGCTGCGCGCGCTGGACGCGGGTCAGGTGGTACCGCTGGAGGAGGTTCGCGAGGCGCTGCATCAGCGGTTTGTGCTGATTGGCACCGACTTTCAGAGCCGCGGAGACTCGGTGATGGCCCCGTTGCAAGGGCGGGTGCCTGGCGTGCACGCCCATGCGATGGCGCTCGACAACCTGATCAGCTTCCGCGGCGAGTATCGGCAGGCCGGCGACTTTGCGCTGAGCCTGCCGCTGACGCGCGCAACCCAGTACACGATCATCGCTGTGGCGCTACTGGCCGTCGGGATGGTGGCGTGGGGCCGATTCACGCGCTACCTGGCGTCGCATTCAGAACTGCCACGCCCCGTGGCGCCGGAACGGCTTCAGGGCTCGGGCGCCTCCTCGGCACTGGGCAAGCGCAAGGGCATGCGCCGAATTGCTTCCTTCGTCTACCAGCTTTGCAAGAAGCTGTTCTCCCTAGGTCTGTATGCCGCGGTACCGCCCCGGCACAACCGGTGGTACCGCTTCGGCCGGCCGGCGCTCGCTGCCTTGCTGGCGGTGCTCGGCATCTGGCTGTTGTTCCAGATCGGTGATCGCCTGCTTCACGTCGGCCCGCTGAGCCTGATCGAGTTCCTGCTATTTCCCTTGGGCGTCGAGTTCATGCACGGTGGCGAAAAGGCGGCGCGGCTACTGGCCACGATCTGGGACGCATCGGGCTTCGACGATGCAAAACGCCGCCTGGTCGAACTGGCCGTGCGCGCCGAACACCAGGCCGGTACCGACACGCATTGAAGCGAGGGCCTGATCGCCAGGAAAAGGACGCGGGGCCGCTGACCGCTAGCGCTCAGAAGCGCGCCACCCAGCTGGCGTTGATCGCCCTCAGCGTGTTGCGGCGCGTGCTGCTGCCGGCTGCAAAGCCGTCGAGATCGGCGACGCTGCTCGATATCCGGTTGTCAGCGGCCAGCAGGTTGCTCAAGCCCAGCCGCAGCTGGGTCGTGCGGTCAAGCCGCCAGGAGGCGAAGGCGTCCAAATTTCGCACTGCGCTGCGCCGGCTCAGCTGGCGATCGGTCTGCTGCACCGTGTAGCTGGGCTGCAGCACCAGGCTGGCACCAAGCGTCCATTGCGTGCGCGCCACGCGCCAGTCGAAGCCCATATTCGCCAGCCATGGCGGCTGCGCCTCAAGCCGATTGTCGGGGCCGTCGACCTGCTCGACGCGCGAGCGGTAGACGTTCCAGGCGGCACGCAACTGCACGCCGCTGTCGGTGCGAAACAAGCCAGGCAGCCACTCTTCGGCACGCCCCTTGATCTCGAACTCGAGGCCCAGGCTGATGGCTCGACCCACGTTCACCGGCCGCGAAACCCAGCGCGGCACGTCGACTACGCCCGGCGCCGGTGCAGCTTCCAGGCTGATGCGCTGGCGCACCAAGTCATCGATCAGCCGGTAGAACATGCCGATGCTGAGCACGCCGCCAGACGCCGGGTAGTGCTCGAAGGCCAGGTCAAGACCCGTCGACAGCTCAGGGCGCAACAGCGGGTTGCCCGCACGATCCGCGGCAATCGGCGTGTTGGTGATGTCGCGCTCATAGTTTCCGTTGACAACGTAGCGCGCCACCAGCGCACTCAGGTCCGGCAGCTTGAAGCTGCGCGTCAGGCTCGCACGCAGCAGGTCGCGGCCCTTGGCATCGAGGCGGTACTTCAAATGAATCAGCGGCGTGGCGATACGCGCCTGGTTATCGATCGGGCCACTGGCATCGGCACTGCGCGTGCTGATCTGCTCGAAGCGGATGCCCGGCAGCAGACTGAGGTGATCACCCAGCGACCAATCATCCTGCACGAACAGCGCCAGACGATCGATGTCGGCGGCAAAGGGAACGCCAGTGGCGCTGTCCAGGCGCTCGACACCGAACTCCCACACGCGGCGCATTTCATGGCGCTGGCGGCGGTCGATATCCCAACCGGCGGTCAGCTTGTGGTCCTCGGCCAGCTCCAGACTCAGGCGGCCGCCCAGCGCCAGGCGCGAATCTTCGAACTCGGTCAGCGACTCCCGACTCATCAACAGCGCAGCGGACTCATCGAAGCCTTCATAAACCCCTGCTGTTTCGCGTTCCGTGGACTGCCAGGAGGCCTTCAGCTCGGCACGACCGCCACTCGCCAGCTTGCGTTGCCACTGGGCGTTCAGCCGGCGCATATCGCTGTCGCTCTGCGTCTGCGAGCCGTCAGCCACGGTCTGCCAGGGTGTGCCAAGCAAGGAGCGGATGCTGCGCTGGTTTTTGCTGCGTGACTCGACGCGTTGCGCAAAAGCGCCAAGGTTGACGGTGTTCAGCTCGTCCAGTTTCCATTGCAGCCGCGGCGACAGCTGCGCACTCCCACTGCGGCCGATGTCCTGCCCATGGATGGCCTGGGCCTGCACCTCGCCAAGGCGGTTGCGTGACACACGCTCGCTGTCGTATGTCGTGCCCTGCGACGATCGGCCCGTACTGACGGGCAGCACGAACGAAAGCCCGCCGATGCGGTCGCCCCATTGGAAGGACGTGCTGCCGCCGGGTTGAATCGCCCGGTAGTTCAGGCCACCGCGCCACTCCCGCTGCAGCGTGCGCGGCGGCTCGCGCAGCACGATGTTGATCGTGCCCGCGACGCCCGGGAACTCGGCTGTCGCACCCTTGATCACCTCAATGCGCTCGACATCGCCGGGCGCCAGACTGTCCAGCGAGAAGCCGGGCGGCGCCGGCTCGCCATTGATCAGCACCTGCGTATAGCCTCCGCCAAGGCCTCGCAGGCGCGGCGCGCCGCCGTCCATCGAGACGCTGGGAAGGCGTTTCAGCACATCGGTGATGTCGATGTCACCCTGGCGGTCAAGCTCCTCGCGGCCGTAGATCGACATGGCGGCGTTCTGACGCCTGCGCTGGCTGTCGTCGGATTCACCGACTCCGCTGACCTCGACTCTGGGCATGGCCTGCGGCGCCTCAGCTGCCGCTGAAGTCGCACGAGACAGCGGCGCCGCTGCTGGGGCCGATGCGGGCTTGGCAACGGGCACGGCAACAGCAGAAGGCGCTGTCTGAGCTCTTGCCTGCGTGCAGACGAGCAGAGCGAGGATTAGGCCGGATCGCAGCCACTGAGCGAGAGTCATCGGGGTCGAATTACAGCATGGCCCTGTCGTGCTGCTGCGCCCTCCGAGCGCCTGCCGCACAGGCCGCGGCCTTGCGCAAATCCCGGCTTTTCGGTCAACCCTCATGGGGTCACAATCGTTGCTTCAACCAGCACAACCCATTGAATCGGAATAGCTGCATGTCAAACAGTCATACCCGAAGCACTGCTGTCCTGAGCACGCTGCTGCTGGGCGCAGCCGCCACACTGGCCACAGCCTGGGCATCACCCGCCTGGGCGCAGCGCGACTGGCGCGTGTGCGCCAGCGAAGGCCAGACCTGTCGCGTCGACGGTGAAGCCATGGTGCGCTTTGGCGCCGATGACCGCTACGTGTTCCGGCTCAGCCGCGAAGCACTGGCCTGCGAGGTCGACACCTTCGGCTCGGACCCCGCGCCCGGCGTCGTCAAACGCTGCGAAGTCTCACGGGATTGGCGCAGTGATTCGCGCTACAACAACTGGCGGCGCCCGGGCGACTCAGCCGCATCAGGCTGGCACCTCTGTGCCTACGAGGGGGACTACTGCCGCGTACCGGCGGAGGCCACACAGTTGCGCTACGGTCAAGACGGCCGCTATGTCGAGCGCAGCGCGAACGGCGGCATCCCATGCAACAACAGCAGCTTCGGCCGCGACCCCTATCCCGGTGTAGCGAAGCAATGCGAGTACCGCATCGGTGGCGGCTCTGGCGGCTGGCCTGGCCAATCGTCCAGTGGCTTGCCCTGGAACAGCTGCGCCCCCGAGGGCGGCTATTGCAGCTTCCGCGGCCCGGGCATGCTGCGCTATGGCGCTTCCGGTCGCTATTTCTATCGCGAAGCGGTCAACGGGCAGCGCTGCGGCAACGATGAGTTCGGCGGCGATCCCGCACCTGGCGTGAACAAGCGCTGCGAGCTGTTGCGCCTGGGCCGATGATCTCGGCGCGTCAGGAAGCGCTGGCGGTAGCGCTTGCGCAGGCGCGTGTCGGCGGGCACACCCTGGAGGCTGGATACTGGGCTGATGCAGTGACAAGCCCGGCGGACGCTGACGCTGTGCAGCAGCGGGTCAGCGAGCTGCTGGGCTGGCGTTCACAGGGCCTACCGCTGGCGTGGAAGTCCGGCGGACCGGCGCGTCATGGCCCCTTCAGCCATGCGCCTATTGCGCCTGACGGTGTGCAGCAGCGGCCGCCCTCGGTGCTGCTCGGCGTCGAGGCCGAGGTGGCGTTGAGGCTGGCCCGTGATGTGGATGCGTCGCTGGCCGCAACGCTTCGGCCGGGCGAACTGCCCGCGGACCTGATCGACGCCATGGCCCCTGCCCTTGAGCTGGTCGGCTCGCGCTGGCGGGAAGGCCTGGCTGCACCCGAGCTGCTGCGCCGCGCCGACCATCAATCCAATGCGGGCCTGCTCATCGGTCCCTGGCTGCCATTCGAGAATCGTGATTGGGCGAGGCAAGCGTTCACGCTTCAGCTTGGACAGGCCCAGCCGCTGCACTACCGAGGCGGCCACGCTCTCAATGACCCGGCTTGGTTGCTGCCCGCCTGGCTGCAGCAGCTGAGTCGAGAGGGCCAGATGGTTCCAGCTGGAACGATGGTCACTACCGGTGCGTGGTGTGGCTGCGTGCCACTGCGCCAGGATGAATCAGCCAGCCTGCACTTTGAAGGGCTGGGCCGCGTCAGCACCGAGTCCTTCTCCCGCAGCGGCACGGCCAAGCAAGCCCTTTGAATGTTGCGCTCAAAGCTTTTTCACGCTTGATCCAGCCAAGAGGCAGACACTGGGCTGACACTGGTTCAGCAAGGCTTGCTCATGTCACAGCGTCGACTGCCCACCTACTTTCTCTCGCACGGCGGCGGGCCCTGGCCCTATATGGACGGCGTATTCCGCGAGAACTTCCGCCAGCTAGAGGCATCGCTGCAAGCCATCCCAGGGGAACTCGCACAGCGGCCACGCGCGGTTCTGATGATTTCGGGACACTGGGAAGCGGCCGAGTTCCGCGTGATGTCATCGGCTCAGCCCCCGATGGTGTACGACTACGGCGGCTTCCCTGCGCACACCTACCAGATCCGTTACGCAGCGCCCGGCGAACCGGCTCTTGCCGAGCAGGTGCAGCAGCTGGTCGCGGCTGCCGGGCTGCCGGTCGTGACGGACCACGCGCGAGGCTTCGACCACGGGGCTTTCACTACCCTGCAGCCGATGTATCCGCAGGCGGACATGCCCATGCTGCAGCTCTCCATGCTGCAAAACTACGACCCGGCGACCCACCTCGCGCTCGGGCGGGCGCTCGCGCCCTTGCGTGACGACGGCGTGCTGATCATCGGCAGCGGGCTGAGCTATCACGATCTGCGCAACTTCGGCCCGGGTGCGAAACAGGCCTCGGCCCGCTTCGACGCTTGGTTGCAGCAGACGCTGGTGCAAAGCAAATCAGCCCAGCGCAGCCAGGCCCTGACGGATTGGCAGCATGCGCCAGCAGCCCGGCTGTCGCATCCGCGCGAAGACCATCTGATCCCCTTGCTGGTTGCTGTAGGCGCCGCCGAGGAGGAGCCCGGCAGCTGTATCTACCACCAGTCCGACTTCATGGGCGGCGTGACCGCGTCCAGCTTTCGATTCGGTGCCTCCGCCCAGGGCTGAGGCTCAAGCCAAGGCCCGCTGCATGAAACAGGCATTCGGGCCGAAGCTCGCCAGCTTGAGCGCAAGGGCCTGAGGCAGCTGGCTCAGCGGCGAAAAGCCCTTGCGCATCCAGAACGGTGCCGACCCCTGTACCGCAACAAGGCCGAGCTGGCGCAGGCCGAGCGCGGCCGCGCGTTGCTCGACCCGTTCGATCAGCTTGCTGGCCAGCCCCAGGGAACGACCGGCCGGCGCCACGGCCACATCATGCAGATACAACAGCTGCGGCTGCGCCGGCACCTCGGCCGAGCCGGCATCGAGCGCCGGTAGGCTGTCCGTGCTCGCTGGCAGGCTGATCAGATAGGCCAGCGGCTGCCCACCCTCAGACGACGCCAACCAGCAGGTGCCATGGTCTTTTGCGGCCTGAAGCTTGGCTTCAAAAGCATGGGCGCTTTCAAGAAATCGGGCTTCGTAACACTGCGCTTGCAGGGCCAGCACTGCCGGCACGTCGGCCACCTGCAGGGGCCTCAGATCAATCTCAGACATCAGGAAAATCAGAACTCAGGAGGGAAGAAGGAATCTAAGCAGCAGTGTGCCGAGCGGCGTAAAGATCAGCACGAAGCCTAGCACATTGCTGGCAGCGCTGAACCAGAACAGGCGCTGGAATCGTGGCTTGCTGCTCTTGTGGCGCAGGATGGACTGGGCGAGCAAGGCGCCCGGCCAGCCACAGGCCAGCGCCAAGCCATGCAGCGTGGACTCGGCCACGCGCCAAGCGCCCTTGGCTGCGGCGCGCTTGTCGCCGTAATAGACGATGAAGGTGGCCATGCTCATCGCCACGTACACGCCCCATAGCGCATGCGGTAGCCCCCACAGCAACTGGCAGGCCAGGACCAGGGTCGCGAAGGCAGGAATAAGCCACACCCGGCTCTGCGGCGCGCTGGCTTTGCGCGGCGCAGCGACAGCGGCCTTAGGTTCCAGGCTCAGCACTTGCTGCGCGCGGGGCTTGCCCTGTCCGTCGCTTCCGGCCACATAGCTCAGACGCTCGCCGACAAAGGGGCGGCGTGCTCGCAGGCCGAAACTCTTGATGTGCACGAACAGCTTCGCGCCACCGTCATCAGGCACGATGAAACCATAGCCCTTGCTGTCGTCCCACTGGATCAGGCGACCGGAAACCCTAGCCTGAGCCATAGTCAGAAAGCGAATACAGCGCCTGTGCGGCGACAGTTGATCCAGGAAGCGTGCATGACGGGTTATGGCGCGTGCAGGTCGTGAGGTGGCCGGATTCTTGCACAGGGCGGCCCCTGCCTGGCACCCGCGAACGGCGGGCGATCGAACATGAAAAAAGGGCCGCAGCGCGGCCCTTTTGGTCTTCGTCAGTTACCGACCGAAGCCGCCGCGGCGCGGTGCGCCTTGCGGGCCCGGACGCTTGCCCGGGCCACCAGGTCCGCGAGCCGGGCGGTCACCGCCGCCGAAGCCGCGGTTGTCACCACCGTCCCGCGAAGCCTGGAAAGGCTTGCTGAAGGCAGGCTTGCCACCAAACCCGGGCTTGCCGCCGAAGGCCGGCTTGTCGCCGCGCGGTGCGAAATCGGGACGGTCACCACGCGGAGCAAAGCCGCGGTTGTCGTTGCCACGGTCGAAACCACGGTCATTGGCGCGATCGAAAGGCTTGCGATCGCTGAACTCGCGACGCGGCTCAAAACCCTCGCCACCGCGCGGCGCGAAATCACGGAAACCGCCTGGCTGGCCGAACTGGCCCTGCTCGCGACCGAAGGGCTTGCCGCCGCCATCACGGTTGAAAGGACGGCCGCCTTCGCGATTGAAAGGCTTGCCACCAAAACGCTTGTCGCCGAAGGGCTTGCCACCGCCGCCGAAGCTGCGGCGCTCTTCAAAGGCGCGCTCACCGGCCGGACGCGGCGGGAAGATGCGCGGCTCTTGCGTCTTGGGCTCAAGGCCGGCGATCTGGGCCACCGGGATCTGCTGCGTCGTGAACTGCTGGATGCGACGGATCATCGACACATCGTCACGCGTGGCCAGCGTGATCGCCAGGCCTTCGCGGCCAGCACGGCCGGTACGGCCGATGCGGTGCACATAGTCCTCGGCCTTCATCGGCAGGCCGTAGTTGATCACGTGCGTGATGGTGGGCACGTCGATGCCGCGGGCTGCCACGTCGGTGGCGACCAGCACGCGCAGCTCGCGACGGCGCAAGGCCATCAGCACGCGGTTGCGCTTGCCCTGCGGCATGCCGCCGTGCAGCGGTGCCACTTGATGACCGATCTCATGCAGGCGCTCAGCCAGCCAGTCAGCATCACGCTGCGTGGAGGTGAAGACCACGGCCTGGTCCAGATCACGTTCAGCCAGAATGGCCTCCAGCAGCTGGTCCTTGTGGTGCGGGTTGTCCGCCCAGTGCAGTCGCTGGGTGATGTTCTCGTGCGCGTCGGTGTGCGACGCGATGTCGATGCGCTGCGGGTCGCGCAGCAGATCTTGCGCCAGACGGCCGACGTGGCCGGCAAAAGTGGCGCTGTACATCACGGTCTGGCGCGTGGCCGGCGTGGCTGCGGCGACGGTGTTGATGTCGTCGATGAAGCCCATGTCCAGCATGCGGTCAGCCTCGTCCAGCACCAGCATCTCGACGTTCTCCAGCACGCACTTGCCCGAAGACAGGTGGTCCAGCAGACGGCCAGGGGTGGCGATCAGGATGTCCAGCGGTCCGCCCAGCTGACGCAGCTGGAGTGCGTAAGGCATGCCGCCCAGAACGGTGGCGACCTTCAGGCCAGGAATGTGGCGGCCGTAAGTCTGTGCGGCCTTGGAGACCTGCATCGCCAGCTCACGTGTCGGTGCCAGCACCAGCACCTTGGGGCCGTAGATCTTGCCCTTTTCGCGACGCTTGCTGTTGTCGCCGCGTGCCAGCAACACCTTTTCCAGGGCGGGCAGGATGAAGGAGGCAGTCTTGCCGGAGCCGGTGCGCGAGGAGACCATCAGGTCCTTGCCGGCAAGAGCCGGCGGAATGGCGGCTGCCTGGACTTCCGTGGCGGTCTCATAGCCCGAATCCTTGACGGCGCGCAGCAGGGCTTCATTCAGGCCCAGGGTATCGAATGACATTGCGTGTTTTCTTTCAACAAAGCCAAGCCAATGCCGGGCAGTGCCCGGGCAAAAGCCAGTCCTGCCGCGCCAAGATGGAGGTCGCGGCAAGATCAGTGAAGTCGCTGGGAGACAAGCTCGCGTCGTACACCGGGAAAGCCATGCATGAGCGATGGCAGACCTGGAATAGCAATCCAGGCGGGCAGCCGGTGCGGCGCCGGGGGAACAGTCAAAGCGACGGCATCGCCGCCGACCGAACCCGAGGGTATTCAGTGCGTCGCTGCGGTCCCGCATGCAATGACGGGGATGCCTGGCGGCCTGAATGAGGTCAGAGGAGACGTACGAACTGTTGGTTCAGACGAAGCCGAAACAACAAGACCGCGACTATACCACGCTAGGGTTTGCACTAGCAAGCCTCAGAACCAAGAATTCCTGCACCCGCCGGTCGAAGCTGGATCGCCCAGCCCGCCGGCAGTGCAGTTTGCCCCTGCTGCGCTCAGGCGTTCGTTTCAATGGCGCCCAGCACGGCTTGCAGCGCATTCATGAACTGCCCCAGCGCGGCCACCTCGACGAAGGGTTGGACGCCCGGCGCTCCGTCCAGGCTGGCCGCCGGCAGTTCTGCCTGGCCCGTCTGGGCCTTTAGCAGACCTGCATCCAGGCTGCTAGCAACCAGCAGTTGCCAGACCGGCAAGCCTTGTCGAACACCGGCGACGCGCTGCACCCGCATGGCCCGCTGTGCCGGGTTCCACGGCAGATCAGCATGGATCAGTGCCACTTCGTTCATACCAAGATCCAGCCCGGTGCAGGCGCTATCAGTAGCAAGCAGGATCTGCCCCTGCTCGCCTCGCCAGGCCGCGAGCGCTGTATCGCGCTCGGTGCGATCCTGGCGGCACAGCACGGTGTGGACGGACAGGCCCAGCGCATGCAGTTGTTCGGCCAAGGGCAGCAAGCTGGCGTCATCCTGCGCGGCCACGAGCACGCGGCTGGCGGCAGCGGGCACGATGCGCGGCAAGAGGTCCACAACTGTCTGCGCCATGGCAGCGCAGACAGACTCGGCCAGACGCGCCTGCTTCAACTGCTGCAACGATTGCATCAAGCGCAATTGATCGCCATGGCTCAGATAGGCCAGGCGCTGCCAGCGCTGGAGCAGGGTGCGTGCCTGCTCCAGCGCTCCTGATTCAAGCTTGCAGCTTGCGTCCAGCCAGACCTGCGTCTCGAGTGTCGAAGGAAGCTCAGATTCGAGATCGCGACGACGACGGCTCAGCATCACGCTTTGGAGCGCCTCGCGCTGCTGCCGCTTGGAGGGTTTGTCGACCAAGCCCTTGAGGTGCGCCATCGGCCCGCGCCTGGCGCTGTCCAGCCGATCGATCCAGGCTTCGAGCGCGGGGTCGCCCAGCAACTCGCGGTCGGAGAGCAGCAGGACATAAGGCGTTTGCGGCATAGGCGGCAGCGGCAGTGCGAACTGATCCAGCGCGTCCACGATCAACAAATCGCCAGCCGGTTCAGCGTCGATTGCATCCGGTGTGCGCAACGTCAGGCCCTCCGGCCAGGCGCCCAGCAAGTGCTGTGCCGATTGGTGCCACAAGGCGTGGCGTTCGGCGGGAGCAATGAGCACGCCCTCGCCCAGCCCGAAGCACTGCTGCCAAAGCCGCCAGGCCGCCAAAGCTGGCGCGCGCTGCGAGAGGCCCAGGTCGTCGGCCAGCAGCGCCCGGCCTGCACAAACGGCAAACAGCGCCGCCTCCCACTGGTAGGCGGGCAGAGGCTGGTTCAGCAGGCCGGCCAGCACGGCACCTTCGGGACCTTCGGCGAACACGGACTCGAGGCGTTGCACCCGCTGTTGGGCATCACTGGACCAGGCCAGCTGCTCCCAGACCTGCGCATCGACGCGCAGCTCATGCCCCGCTTGCGCGGCCAGCTTCATCAGTTGATGCAGCACCTGGCTGCTTTCGGCACTGGTGCTTTTATCCTCGTCAAGCAGAGCTTGGCTGGCAGCCACCAGCTCGCTTGAAGCGCTGAGGCCGGCACGCCAACGCAGGCGACGCTGCGCGCCATAGGCCAGCCACACCTCGCTATAAGGGGTCTGAGGCCCTTGCTGCAGCATCGCCTGAATCGGCTCACCACCCTGCTTCAAGGACTCGAACAAAAAGTCGCTGTGCACGCAGCGCGCCTCATCACTGCACGCAAAAGACGCGCAGCTGCAGTGGTAGTCGCCAGGCACTGCGCCGCGCAGATGCACTTGCAGCTGCTCCTGCGTCTGCCGGTCCTGCAGGCCGAAAACGCCGAACAGGGTTTCACCTGGATCGGCGGTCCAGATAAAGGGCTCCTCTGGCTCGATCACCGCTGGCGCTGGCCGCGGCTGTTTGGCGCGCTTGGCTGCTGGCTTTGTAGCAGGCTTTGGCACTGGTTTGGTAGCCGGCTTTGCTGCGGTCTTTGCCGAAACCTTGCTGCTCGTTCTGCCCTGCGCCTTGTCTTCAGGCTTGGCGGCGGGCGCGGCTGCGGGCTTGGACTTGAGCGCCTTAGTTGCCGGCGCGACCTTGCCCGGGTGGCCGTCCGTGCCCTCGTCAAGCTTAGTCAGCGCCGTTTCGACAGGTTTCGCAGACGTGCGCTTGCTGGTGGCGTTCTTAGCTGCCGCTGGCTTCTTGCTTGCGGCCACCTTCTTGATCGGCGCAACAACGGACTTGGGCTCTGCTGCCGGCTCTGACTTGGACGCTGCAACCGCCCGCTTGCGACTTGCGGGCTTGGCCTCAGGCGTCATTTCGGCCACTGCCGGCTTGCTGACGGCAGGCGCCGCTGCGGGCTTCTTGCTGCGCGGCTTGCTCACCGCCGCAGGTTCCGGCGCTGATGCTTTGCGCACGGTCTTCTTGGCGGGCTTGGCCTGCAACTCAGGCGCAGCAGACGTTGCAAGAGGCTCAGCCGCCTTGCGGCGGGTCTTGGGTGGCATGGCCATGGGTTCGGGGGAAAAAGGGAGGAAAGATGGGAAAGATCAGTCAGCGGGCCGCACAGGCTCGCCGCTGTGGGGATCAAGAAGCTCAGCAGCGCACCAGCCCCGCAAGCTGTTGAAGAAAGCCAGCGCGCTGGCGCGAGCCAGATCGCTTGTGAACAACTGCGCCTCGTGCAAGCGGCCTTGTGCCAGCAGCTCTTCGCGCAGGACGCCGGGCAGAAGACCGGCTTCGCGCCGCGGCGTCAGCCACTGATTGTCAATCAATAGCGCGATGTTTCCGAAGCTGCATTCGGTGAGTTCGCCGTCGGTGTTCCAGAGCAACAGATCGAAGGCCTCGGCAGGCTTGCTGCGCGTCAACGCGTCATAGCACTCGCGCCGTGTGGTTTTGTGCTGGATGAACTCGGCCGACGGGCCTAGGCTGTCGATAGGCTGCGTCGCCAGGGCCAGCTTCAGCGGTGTGGGCGTCGCGGCCAGCGGCTCGACACGCGAGTCGAGTGCGCCGCCCTGCCCCAGCGTCAGGCGCACCCGCCAGCTGCCGCTCGCATGCGCAGTGGCGAGTTGGGCCAGCAAATCCCGCAGACGCGCCTGCGAAACCTTGATGCCGAAGTGCTGGGCCGTACGCTGCAGCCGCGCGAGGTGGCCGTTGAGGCGGGGCCACTGGCCTTGCTCCAGCAGCAAAGTCTCAAGGGCAGCGATCGGCGCCTCGGCCCGCAGCAGGAAGCGCATCTTGGCGCGCCATTCGGCGATCTCGGCCGCCGGCCGTGAATCCAGGGTGATGGCGCTGCCCATGCCGCACTGCCATTGACCCTGCGCCCGCTCCACCGTGCGGATCGGCACATTGAAGGTGGCCACGCCGCCGGGTTGCAGCAAGCCGAGTGCGCCGCAATACCAGCCGCGCGGCGCAGGCTCCAGTTCGCGGATGATCTGCATCGCCCGCACTTTGGGCGCGCCGGTCACGGAGCCACAGGGAAACAGCGCGGCGAAAACATCGGCCAGGCCCAAGCCCGGGCGGCTGACCGCGGTGACGGTCGACGTCATCTGCCAGACTGTCGGTAAGGCATGCAATTCAAACAAGCGCGGCACACGCACCGTGCCCAGGCTGGCAACACGCCCGATGTCGTTCCGCAGCAGGTCCACGATCATCAGGTTCTCGGCCCGCTCTTTTTCGCTGGTGCGCAGATAGGCCTGGGCGGCCTCGTCCGCGACAGCATCGGCACCGCGCGGTGCCGTACCCTTCATCGGTTGCGCGGCCAGCAGCCAGCTGCGCTGCGAATCCGGCACCGGACGCCAGTCAAAGAACAGCTCCGGCGAGACACTGGCCACTCCCGCTTCACGCAAGAAGAGCGAAAAGCCTCCCGGCTGGGATGCATGCAGGGCCAGAAACAGGCGTGCGGCATCGGGCGCCTGATCGGCCTGCGCACGGATGCGCGTGGTCAGGTTGACCTGGTAGCAGTCGCCAGCGCGTATCCACTCGCGGATGCGCTCGATCTGGGCAGCCTCGCTGGCGTCGTCCTGGCTGTCCTGCCAACCCATCTTGCCGGTATGGCAAGCATCGGCAGCAGGCCATGCCTCGGGTTCGCAGCGGTACACCGCGAACTCGGCCAGCGCGGCGGAACCGCCCTGCGTCTGGAGCGCGGCATCCAGGGCGCCGGCCGCTTCGTAGCGCAAGCCACCCAGCACCCAGGCGCCCTCGCGCGCCGCCGCATGTGCGGCATCCAGCACCGCGACCAGCTGCTGCGGCGTGAAGGCGCGCAGCCACTGCGCCGGCGCCTCGTAAAAAGCGCCGCGCAGGCGTTCGCCATCCTCACGGGCCAGCGGGTGACGCGGAAAGTCAAAAGCCGCCCACAGCTCCTCGGGGCGGCGGCTCTCAGTCATGGCCAGGATCTCAGAGGCTCAGGAAGTGCTCGCGGTAGTAGACGAGCTCATCGATGGACTCATGGATATCGGCCAGCGCGGTGTGCGCCTGCGCCTTCTTGAAGCCCTCGTTGATGCCAGGCTTCCAGCGCCGCGCAAGCTCCTTGAGCGTGGACACATCCAGATTGCGATAGTGGAAGAAGTCTTCCAGCGCGGGCATGTAGTTGGCCAGGAAGCGGCGGTCCTGGCAGATGCTGTTGCCGCACATCGGCGACTTGCCGGCCGGCACATACTGCTTCAGGAAGGCGATGGTCTGCGCCGCAGCCTCTTCCTCGCTGACGGTCGAGGCCTTGACGCGGTCGATCAGGCCGCTCTTGCCATGCGTGCCCTTGTTCCAGGCGTCCATCTTGTCGAGCGTCTCGTCGCTCTGGTGGATCGCGAACACCGGGCCTTCGACGCGTACCGTCAGATGGGGGTCGGTGACGACCACGGCCACCTCGATGATGCGGTCGGTATTCGGGAACAGGCCCGTCATCTCGAGGTCGATCCAGATCAGGTTCTGCTCGTTCAGGGCCAGCGTGGGGGTGTCGCTCATGGGGGGAGTCCTTGGGGATGTCCTTGTTCTTGCTGGGCGGCATTGTCGCAGCCCTACACTTCGCGCCATGTCTTCGCTGTCAATTCCCGCACTCAATCCCACCGTCCTGAGTCTGGCCTTCGCGCTGGCGCTGCTCCTGTCGCTGGCGCTGAAGTTCTGGCTGTCCAGCCGCCAGGTGCGCCATGTGGCGCAGCACCGCGGCCAGGTTCCGGCCGCGTTCGCCGGCACCGTGCCACTGCAGGCGCATCAGAAGGCCGCGGATTACACCGCGGCGCGCAGCCGCTTCGGCGTGTTCAGCACCGCTTTCGGCGCCTTGCTGCTGATCGGCTGGACCTTGCTTGGCGGGCTTGATGCCCTCAACGCCTGGGTCTACGAGGCGCTCTACCCGAGCTACGGTGGCATGGTCTATCAGCTCGGCCTGCTGCTGGCCTTTGTCCTGATCGGTGCCATCCTCGACACACCATGGGAGCTCTACAACACCTTTGTGCTGGAGCAGCGTTTCGGATTCAACCGCACGACTTGGAAGCTGTATGTGATCGACGGCCTCAAGGGCGCGTTGGTGGGCGCCGTGATCGGCCTGCCGATTGCCGCGCTGATCCTGTGGCTGATGGGGGCGGCCGGCAAGCTCTGGTGGCTGTGGGCCTGGGGTGCCTGGATGGGCTTCAACCTGCTGATCCTGGTGCTCTACCCGACCGTGATCGCCCCACTGTTCAACAAGTTCGAGCCGCTGTCAGATCTTTCACTGAAGTCCCGCGTCGAAGCGCTGATGGCGCGCTGCGGCTTCGCGGCCAAGGGTCTGTTCGTGATGGACGGCAGTCGCCGGTCCGCGCATGGCAATGCCTATTTCACCGGCATCGGTGCCGCCAAGCGCGTGGTCTTCTTCGACACCTTGCTGCAGCGCCTCAACGAGAGCGAAGTCGAGGCGGTGCTGGCGCATGAGCTGGGCCACTTCAAGCACAAGCATGTACTCAAGCGCATCGTCACGCTGTTCGCGCTCAGCCTGGCCGGCTTTGCCCTGCTCGGCTGGCTTGGCAATCAGCTGGGCTTCTACCTTGGCCTGGGCGTGCGCCCCAACGGAGCCGGCCCGAACGATGCGTTGGCGCTGCTGCTGTTCATGCTGGCAGTGCCGGTGTTCTCCTTCTTCTTCACGCCGCTGTCCAGCGGACTGTCACGCAAGCATGAGTTCCAGGCCGATGCCTACGCCTGCGAGCAGGCCGACGGCCGTGCGCTGGCATCGGCCCTGCTGAAGCTGCACGAGGACAATGCGGGCACCTTGACGCCGGACCCGCTGTTCGCCCGCTTCTACTACTCGCACCCGCCGGCCACTGAGCGCCTGGCCGCCCTGCAATCGCGCGGATGAACCCGCTGAACCGATGACCCCACCCATGATGAATCTGCTGTTGGCCCGCTGCACACCCCAGAGCGAGCCCCTGCCCCTGGAACAACTCGCTGACTGGCTGGTCCAGGTGCCGGGCTGGCAAGCCGACCCGGAGCACAAGCTGATCGCCAGGCGCTTTGACTTCGACAACTTCTACCAGGTGATGGCCTTCGCCAACGCCGTAGCCGAGATCGCCCATGCGCAAGACCACCACCCGGACCTGATGCTCAGCTTCAACGCCAGCACCGTCAGCTTCAGCACGCACAGTGTGCTCGGCCTGAGCGCCAACGACTTCATCTGCGCCGCGCAGGTCAGCGCCCTGCCCGAGGCCTCGGCCGAATGACGGCCAAGCACGCGCATCTGAAGCTGGGCCTGGTGGTGCGCGGCCACGGCCGGCACTATGTGGTGGAGGACGACACCGGCCGGCGCCGCGTCTGTCATCCGCGCGGCAAGAAGAGCGATTGCGTGGTTGGCGATCAGGTGCGCTGGGCCGAGGTCAGCAGCGACGAAGGCGTGATCGAGGCGGTGGAGCCGCGGCGCAATCTGCTGTTCCGCCAGGACGAATGGAAGACCAAGAGCTTCGCCGCCAATCTGGACCAGTTGCTGGTGCTGGTGGCCGTTGAGCCTGTGTTCAGCGAATCGCAGCTGGCACGGGCCCTGATCGCGGCCGAGAGCGCCGGCATCTCGGCCAGCATTGCACTGAACAAAACCGACCTGCCGGGCGTGGACGCCCAACGCGCACGTCTGCAGCCCTACCGGGAGATGGGCCTGCATGTGATGGAGCTGGCCCTGAAGGCCGACCCCGCAGGCTCGCGCGCGCTGCTCGCGCCCTGGCTGGAAGGCAAGCGCACCTTCGTGCTCGGCCCCAGCGGCACCGGCAAGAGCACGCTGATCAATCTGCTTATTCCCGATGCGCTGGCCCAGGTCGGCGACATCTCGCAGGCGCTCAACTCAGGCCGCCACACCACGACGACGACGCAGTGGTATTGGATGGACGCGCAGCGCCGCAGCGCGCTGATCGATTCGCCCGGTTTCCAGGAGTTCGGCCTGCAGCAGATCGAGCCGGCCCAGTTGCCGCTGCTGATGCCGGACCTGCGCAAGCATGCCGGCGACTGCCGCTTCTACAACTGCAGCCATCAGCATGAGCCGGGCTGCGGCGTGCGCACTGCCGTCGATGCCGGCCTGATCAGTGCGCATCGCTACCGCATCTACGGCGAAATCCTGTCCGAGCTGTCGACGCGGCGCTGGTGAGCCGGCGCCGGCCCGGCCACGGATCACTCCAGGCGCGGAGCGCCGGGTCGGATTTCTTGCACCTCGCGCACCTCGACATCGACCACATCGGCGCTGGAAGCGCGGGCTCGCGCAAAGCCACCGCCAGCGCGGAACTGACGCGCCCGGGCAAAGCCCGACAGATCCACCGTAGGCCGGCGGCCGCGGATCAGACTCCACAGCAGCAAGCCCAGCATGCTGACCACGGCTACCGACAGAAGAAACAGCACCAGCACCAGAGTCGCGAGGGCTAAAACGACTCGAAGCACAAAAGAAAAGAATTTGGAAATCACGGCAAGCATCCTTGGCACAGTAAGGGCTCAACCACGCCCGACAAAAGGCATCTTGGTGGCCATCACCGTCATGAACTGAGTATTCGCCTCGAGCGGCAGTGAGGCCATATAGAGCAGCGCCGAGGCCACATGGGCCACATCCATTGTCGCTTCCACGGCAATCTGCCCATTGGCCTGGCGCACGCCTTGGGTCATGGGCTGGGCCATCTCAGTCAAGGCGTTGCCAATGTCCAGCTGACCGCAGGCAATGTCATGCGCGCGGCCGTCAAGCGACAGGCATTTGGTCAGGCCGGTGATCGCATGTTTGGTCGATGTGTAGGCGGCCGAGTTTGGGCGCGGCGCATGCGCCGAGATCGAGCCGTTGTTGACGATGCGCCCGCCGCGCGGGCTCTGGCTCTTCATCAGTTTGAAGGCCGCACGGGCGCACAGAAAACTGGCCGTCAGATTCACATCGACCACCGCCTGCCACTGGGCCACGCTCAATTCGTCGATCGGCACGGCCGGCGCCGAGATGCCGGCGTTGTTGAACAGCAGGTCCAGGCGGCCGAACTCGGCGCGCACGCGCTCAAAGGCGGCATCCACCTCGGCTTCCTTGCCCGCGTCGGCGGGCAGGATCAGCACGCGGCTCGGATCGGCGGCCTGGGCCGCCGTCTCCTCCAGCGCTTGCGGCCTGCGGCCAAGCAGGGCCACGTGGTAGCCGGCCTCGACCAGCGCCAGGGCGCAGGCCCTGCCGATGCCACTGCCGGCGCCAGTCACCAATGCGAATTTGCCAGTCTCAGTCATTCCAGAAAACAGTCGGTGCCGAAAACAGGCGCGATCATGACATCAGTTGCCAGTGACTGCCGAGGCCAAGGTGATCGGGCTGCGGCGCCCTTCGATGATGACGCGTGGCAACTGTGCCGGTGCCTCGCGGCCGGCAGACGTCGGGGCTTGCTCAAGCAGTTGCTGGGCACGCGCAGCGGCCTGGCTGGGCTGGCTGTAGCCCTCGACGACAACTTGCGGCAGTTGTTGGACCACGAGCGGCGCAGGGGCCTGCAGCAAGAATGCGGACAAGCCGAGCAAGACGGCACCCGTGAGCAACACGGCGAACAGCTTGTGCTTGGCGTAGCGGTCAAAGCAGGGAATGGTCGTTTGCATGTCAGCTCTCCTGGGTCTGCAGCCGGCCTGAATGGCGACTGCGATGGACACAGTGTGCTCAGTGCAAACCCGGATTCCCACCCGGCTGCGACGGACACCTGAATCAGCACGACCACCTGCCGATGGCCGCGATGAACGGTCGGCAGTGGGTCGGCGGAGTTGAGGGATTACCCTTGCTCCGCGCCAACCAGCAAGCCCTGCCGGCGCGCTGCCAGCAACAACTCATCGTCCTGCGGCACGAGGCGGCTGCAACCGGCCACGTCGGCCAGCGGCACGGCCACGCAACGCGCCTGCTGCAGTGCGACCATGTGATTGAAGCGTCGTTGCAGCACCAGCTCCGCCGCCTGCACGCCAAAGCGCGTCGCCAGTGCTCGGTCGAAAGCGGTCGGCGAGCCGCCGCGCTGCAGATGCCCCAGCAGCGTGAAGCGGGGATCGGCCTCCGGCCCCAGGCGTCGCCCGAGCGCCTGCATCAAGCGCTGGCCCACGCTGCCCGGTTCGGCCGCGTCCAGGCCGTCGACCTGCGCGCCTTCAGCAACGCAGACGATGGCATGCCCCTGCTCAGCGCGGCGTTGCTCGCACAAGGCCGCGACCCCATCGACATGGCAGCGCAGCTCGGGAAGCACGATTGCGTCGGCGCCGCCGGCCACGCCGCCCTCAAGCGCGATCCAGCCGGCATGCCGCCCCATGGTTTCCAACACCATCACGCGGCCATGGCTGCGCGCGGTGGTCTCCAAACGGCCCAGCGCATCGGCCACCACCGCTACCGCGCTGTCGAAGCCGAAACTGCGCTCGTTGTGCATCAGATCGTTGTCGATGGTCTTGGGCACGCCGACCACCGGCACGCCCAGCCGGGCGAACTTTTCGGCGATGGTCATCGTGCCGTCACCGCCCACGGCCACCAGTACATCGATCTGATGGCGCTCCAGACAGGCCATTGCGCGCGCCGAGCAATCCGCTCCAGCAGCCCCGAAGTAGGCAAAGGGGTCGGCTTTGTTGTGGCTGCCCAGCAGCGTGCCACCGACATTGATCAGGCCGCGCACCGCCGCTGGGTCAAGCGTTACTACACGGTCTTCCAGCAGACCGAGAAAGCCTTGGCGGATGCCACTGACCCGACCGGCGCCGCCCTGAGCTAGAGCCAAGGTCACACTGCGGATCACCGCATTCAGGCCGGGGCAGTCACCCCCACCGGTCAGTATTGCCACATGCATCGCTGCCCTCCCATTGAATCCAGTCATCGTGCCACGCGAGGGTGGGTGACTCAAGGCAGAAGACGCCACGCCAAGGCGCTAGACTTCGGGACTTGGGTCAGTCGCGCCAGCCCTGCGCTCCAATCACGGGCTGCTTGGCATGACATTCGAACTGGAGACGTGATTTGTCCGAGAACCACAGCATAGGCCTTAGCGACGTGGCCACGCCCGCCTCTGGCCGCCTGCTCTATATCGAGGACAACCCCGTCAATCAGTTGGTGGTGGCGGAGTTGGTGGGCATGCGCCCCGGCCTGCATCTGGAATGTGCCGCGACCGGTACCGACGGTGTGAACATGGCCCTCGCCCTGCGCCCGCAGTTGATCCTGCTGGACATGCAGCTGCCAGACTTTGACGGCTACGAAGTGCTGGCCCGGCTGAAGGCTCACCCAGCAACGGCTGGTATCACGGTGATCGCCCTTTCGGCCGACGCCTCGCCGGAAGACAGCCAGCGTGCCGTGGGTGCCGGTTTCGAGGCCTATTGGACCAAGCCTATCGATTTCGCCGCCTTCCTGGCCGGCATCGATGCCATCTTCGCTGTCGCGAAATCCTGAAAGAACGCTCAGCGCACCTTGATGCGCGGCTGCTCGCTGCGCTCGCCCATGCGCCCAACAACAGCCGCACGCGCAAAACCATGGCGGGCGAAGGTGGCCAGCACCGCATCGAGCTCGCTGGGCGCACACGCCACCAGCAGGCCGCCGCTGGTCTGGGGGTCACTCAGCAAGGCCTGGTCTTCAGCGGCGAAAGCGGCTGGCAATTCCACTTCGGCGCCGTAGGCCGACCAGTTTCGTCCTGAAGCACCGGTCACGAAGCCCTGCGAAGCCAGATCACGCACGCCATCCAGCAGCGGCACGCTCTGCCAGTCAAGCTCAAGCATGCAGCCTGCACCCCGCGCCATCTCCAGGCCATGCCCTGCCAGGCCAAAGCCGGTCACATCGGTGATCGCATGCACGCCGGGCAGCGCCGCCAGGTCCGGCCCCGGCGTGTTGAGCCGGGTCGTGTTGGCGATCATCTGGGCATAGCCACCTTCTCCAAGCTGGCCCTTCTTCAGCGCTGCACTCATCACGCCGACACCCAGCGGTTTGCCCAGAACCAGCAGATCGCCAGGCTGCGCATCGGCGTTGCGCTTGACCCGTGAAGGATGGATCAGACCCAGAGCCACGAGGCCGTAGATGGCCTCGACCGAATCGATGGTGTGGCCGCCGGCAATCGGGATGCCGGCCTCGCGGCAGATGGAAGCACCGCCCTCCAGCACCCGGCCGATGGTGGCCGTCGATAGTCGACCGATCGGCATGCCAACCAGGGCCAGCGCCATGATCGGACGCCCGCCCATTGCGTAAACATCGCTGATGGCATTGGTGGCCGCGATGCGCCCGAAGTCGAAGGGGTCATCGACGATGGGCATGAAAAAGTCAGTGGTGGCGATCAGCGCCTGCTCGTCGTTGAGCTGATAGACCGCCGCGTCGTCGGCGGTCTCGATGCCGACCAGCAGTTCCTTGGGGATGGGCAGGCTGGCCGTGCCCTTGAGGATCTGCGACAGCACGCCCGGTGCGATCTTGCAGCCGCAGCCGCCGCCGTGTGACAGCGAGGTCAGGCGAGGTTCGTCGGGCATTGCACTGGTGTTTGTCGTATCGCTCATGTCTTTGTCTTCAGCAGTTCGTCCATCAGGCCAAGCAGCGTGGCACGCTCACGCGCCGGCTCGAACAAGGGGGCACGCAGCGCGCATTGCAGCGCCAAGGCCGGCAGCATAGCGGGCTCGTCGCGCGCGCGCTGAAGCAAACGGGCCAGGCCCTGTGCATCGCCCGGCTCAAAGAAGCCGGCATAGTCCGCGCCCAGCAGGCCGACATTGCCGTCGATGCGCGAGGCCAGCACCGGCGTGCCGCTGACCACCGCCTCGATCACCGCATGCGCGCCGCCTTCCAGCCGGCTGGGATGCACTAGCACATGGGCTGCTGCGATGCGGGCCCGCGTCTGCGCATGGCTACAGGCGCCGAGCCATCGATAGCTGGGCTGCGAGACGGCCAGCGCAAGCGCGGCCTCGCCCAGCTCAGGGTCGAGGGCGGCACCGACGTGATCGAGCAGGATGTCGCGGCGCCCTGCCAGCAGCCGGGCTGCGTCGAAGCAGCACTGCGGATCTTTCACCGCACGCAGATGGCCCACCATCACCGCGCGCATATGGCGCCGGGTCTTGGGCCGCGCCGAATGCCGCGCCGTGCTGGACTGCAGGCAGACGCGCGCCTTGGCACGCAAGTCCTCGGGCAGCGCCGCTGCACCCAGCTCGTTGAGTACCACCATGAGGTCGGCCAGTTGCAGCGAACGCTGCGCCTGCGCGTCGAAGGCGATGTCCTGGTAGAGATCGGTGCCGGTCAGCACCAGCAGCAAGGGGCGCGCGGGATGCTGAGCCCGCCAGGCCAGCATCGAAGCGGCTGAGCGGCGGGCATGCAGCGCAATCATCAAGGCCTCGTCGCCGGCCTGCCAATCGGTGCACAGGTTGACCCGGTAGCGTTGCTGCAGCATGCGCGCCCAGCGCTGAGCGGTTTGCCAGTTGCCGTTCTTGGCCGCCGCCAACGCCGGTGTAACAAGAACGATGGCGGGCGGCTTGGGCACGCTTGAGCCTTGGCCTCAGGCCGGCAGCAGCCCTCGCCCGCGCAGCATCGGTTGCACCACCGCATCACGCCCGCGGAAGGCCCGGTAGGCCTCGCGCGGTTCGCGGCTGTTGCCGCTCGACAGCACATGCTTGAGCAGCTTGGACGCCACCTGCGGATCGAAGGGGCTGCCCGCCTCGACGAAGGCCTCATAGCCATCCGCATCCAGCACTTCGGCCCACATATAGACGTAGTAGCCCGCGGCATAGCCGCTGCCGCTGAACAGATGCTGGAAATGCGCGAGCCGGTGATTCATGCCGCAGGCCGCCGGCAGGCCGTAGGCCGCCATGGTCTGCGATTCGAACTCGGTGATGTCCGGGCCTTGCTCGTCCGTCAGGGCATGGGCCGCCATATCGACCAGCGCGCTGGCGGTGTAGCGCACCGTTTCATACCCCTGGTTGAACAACTCGGCCGCCTTCAGCTTGGCCAGCAGCGTGTCAGGGATCGGCTCGCCGCTCTGGTAGTGACGGGCATGCTTCTTCAGCACGGCCGGCTCGCTCATCCAATGCTCGAAGATCTGCGAGGGCAGCTCGACGAAATCACGCAGCACCTGGGTGCCGGACAGGCGCTCGTACTCCACATCCGACAGCAGGCCGTGCAGGCCATGGCCGAATTCGTGGAACAGCGTGCGGGCGTCGTCAAAGCTCAGCAGCGTCGGCTCGCCTGGCGCACCCTTGGCGAAGTTGTTGTTGTTCAGGATGATGGGCAGCGCGCCCAGGCCGTTGCGCGCCTGCCAGCGCAAGGCGTTCATCCAGGCACCGCTGCGCTTGGTCGAGCGGGCGAAGTTGTCGTGCAGGAATAGGCCGCGCAAGGCTCCGTCCGCGCCCTGGACCTCGTAGACCTTGACGTCCGGGTGGTAGCCCTGCACTTCGGGCTTGTGCTGGAAACGCAGGCCGAACAGCTGTCCGGCGCAGTCAAACAAGGCCAGCACCATCGCGTCCAGCGGGAAGTAGGGCTTGACCTCGGCTTCCTCGAGGTCGTAGCGCGCCTTGCGCACCTTCTCTGCGTAGTAGCGCCAATCCCAGGGCTCCAGCGTGAAGTTTTCGCCGCGCGAGGCCATCATGCCGACCAGCGCCTGACGCTCCGCTTCAGCGGCCGCCTTGGCCGGTTCCCAGACCTGGTCGAGCAGGCCCAGCACCGCTTCGCGGCTGCCGGCCATGGTGTCGGCCAGCGCATAGTCGGCATAGCAGGCATAGCCATGCAGACGCGCCTGCTCGTTGCGCAGCGTCAGGATCTCGCGCGCAACCTCGCGGTTGTCGGTGGCACCAGCGTTCTCGCCGCGGCCCACCCAGGCCTTGTAGGCCTGCTCGCGCAGATCACGCCGCTCGCTGAAGGTCAGGAAGGGCACGATATGCGACCGCGACAGGGTGATGCAGTAGCGCCCTTCGCCCAGATTGCGCTCGGCGGCGGCCTGGCGCGCCGCAGCGCGCACGAAGTCCGGCAGGCCTGCCAGGTCAGCCTCGCTAGCCAGCACCAGCTGGTAGCCGCTCTCGTCAGCCAGCACGTTCTGGGCGAACTGCGTATTGAGCTCGGCCAAGCGTTCGACCACCTGGGCATAGCGCTGCTGCGCCGCCCCTCGAAGCTTGGCACCGGCACGCACGAAGTCGAGGTGGATGCGTTCGAGCAGGCGCAGTTGCTCCGGCGTCAGGCCCAGCGCCTGGCGCTCACCGTACAGCGCATCCACACGCTTGAAGAGCCCGGCATGCATGTAGACCGCATTGCCATGCGCAGCCAGGGGCGCGGCCAGCGCGCGTTGTGCCTGCTGCAGTTCCGGAGACGTCGCCGAGGCTGCGAGCGTGTAGAACAGATGCTCCAGCCGGCTCAGCAGCCGGCCGCTGCGATCAAATGCCGCCAATGTGTTGGCAAAGCTTGGGGCGTCGGCTTGATTGGCGATCGCATCGAGCTCGGCCTGGTGGCTGCTCAGCGCAGCCTCGAAGGCCGGCGCGAAGTGCGCGGCGTCAATGGCAGCGAAGGGTGGCAGACCGTAGGGGGTGTTCCAGTCTTGAAGCAGGGGGTTGCTCATGAGTGCTGTCTCGGCTCCCGGTGCAGCGCGGATGGCGCCGCCGGTGGGTTGCAGTTGGGATGTGGGGGATTCTAGAAAAAAGGCCGCCGCCCTGTTGGGAGCGGCGGCCTTGCAGGCGCGGCAGGGCACGGGGCCTTACTTCAGGCCCAGCTCCTTGCGCACTGCAATCTCATCGGCTTCGTCATAAGGCTTGTTCGCGCACTGGGCTTTCCAGTCGTCGGCCTTGTCCAGGTGAGCGTCGGTGCGCACGCGCAGCGGCTCGGTGGTCTTGTTGTGCGACTCAACTTTGGCGTCGAAGGCCTTGGCATCGGCGTCGTACAGGCGCTTGCCGCTGTTGAAGGCGTCGATTCGGGCATCGAGAGCGGCAGCACGGGCCTGGTAGTCAGCCACGGCCTTGGCGGCGTCGGCCTTCTCCATCTTGGGCAGTTGCTCCTTCAAGGTCTCGTTGAGCTTGATCACCGCTTCACGGTCGGCCTTGATCTGCGCCGCATCGGTTCCGATGGTTTGCCCACGTTTGCTCAGGTCCTCCTTGCCTGCCAGCAAGTCCGCGCGCTCCTTGGCATGGGCGGCCTGCGCTTCCTTGATTGCATTTGCCTCCACGTTGTTGGCTTCGGCCAGCTGAAGGCAGCTGCGCAATTCGTCGCGGCTCATCAGCTTGGGCTTGGGCTTCTCCACCACCGGGCGGCTGACCTTGTTGTTCTTGGGGTCGACCTTGGCGTTGGGGTTGGCGGTCTGGGCCAGCGCGGGCAGCGCAGCCATTAGAACGGCGCAGAGAAAGAGGCTTTTCATGGAGCGGAACTCTGGATCAGTGCGCCTGAGCGGCGCAGTCAAAGAATGGCGGGCTCGGTGACGAGCCCGGGCGGCATCATGCCACGCTGCGCGAGATGCTGCCCTTGGGGTGGGCACCGAGCCGGCGACGATAATCGTTGGCTTCGCCCCCCGCTCCCAAGGCCTGCCATGGCGCTCAAAGCCACGATCTACAAAGCCCTGCTCAACGTCTCTGACATGGACCGCCATGTCTACGGCGAGCACAACCTGACCATTGCCCGCCACCCTTCCGAGACCGATGAGCGGATGATGATCCGCGTGTTGGCGCTGGCCATGAACCTGCCCGCCGACGATCTGCGCGGCCGGCTGGAGTTCAGCAAGGGCTTGTCGGATGTCGACGAGCCGGATCTCTGGCAGATCGACCTCAGCGGCGAAATCGTCCACTGGATCGATCTGGGCCAGCCTGACGAACGCCGCATCATGAAAGCCCATGGGCGTGCCGGCCGTGTGACGGTGATCAGCTTTGCGTCCAGCACACCGGTGTGGTGGGGCAATCTGCAAGGCAAGCTGACGCGGGCGCCACGGGTCACCGTGCTACAGATCCCGCACGAACAATCACAGGCGCTGGCCAAGCTGGCCGAGCGCAGCATGCAACTGCAGATCAGCATCCAGGATGGCGTCGCCTATGTGTCAGCCGGCGAGCGCTCGGTTGAGATCGCCCCCATCGTGCTGAAGGCTGGCGAGGGCAGCTGATGCTGCGCGGCGCCGCTCTTCTCGCCCTGTTGCTGGCCCTGGCCCCGGTTTTGCCGGTGTGCGCAGCCACAGAGGTTCAGCGCATCGAGCTGCCAGCCGGCGAGCTCAGCCTTGTCGGCCATTGGTCGCCATCTCCCCAGCCAGGACGGCGCGCGGCGGTGCTGCTGCTGCACGGCTGCGGCGGTCCTTATGACGCCAAGGGCGGTCTGTCGGCTCGCATGCGCGAGTACGGCGCGCTGCTCAATCAGCAGGGGTATCACGCGCTGGTGCTGGACTCGCTGACGCCGCGTGGAGAGACCGAGCTCTGCACCCAGCGAATCGGCACGCGGCGCATCACCCAACAGGAGCGCCGATACGACACGCTGGCAGCCCTGCGCTGGCTGGCTGGCCGCGAGGATGTCGACGCGCAGCGCCTGGTGCTGCTGGGCTGGTCGCATGGTGGCAGCGCCGTGCTGGCCTCCACCAATCTGCGCCACCCCGAGGTGCGCGACGCCAGCCCGCGGCCGCGCGCGGCAATTGCCTTCTACCCTGGCTGCAGCGAGGAAGCTCGGCGTGGCTATCGTCCGGCTGCCCCCTTGCTGCTGCTGCTCGGCGCGGCTGATGACTGGACGCCTGCAGCCCCCTGCCAGGCGCTGGCCCAGGAGGCGGAAGAGCCCAAGCCGATCTGGCACAGCTATGCCGGGGCGTATCACGGCTTCGACAGCAAGGCCCCGGTGAAGCTGCGGCGCGACGTGCCCAACGGCGTCAATCCAGGCGCCGGCGTGCATGTGGGCGGCCAGGCGCAGGCGCGCGAGCATTCGCGCCAGGCCTTGCTGGATTTCCTGGAGCAGACATTGCGCGCACAGCGCTGACAATGACCCCTTGCTACTCACCGCACGACCGAGTCCTGCATGATCAAAAATCTGCGTTTCCCCTTGGGCCGACTGGCCCTGCTGGCCACCCTTTTGCTGCCTCTTGCCGCTATGTCGCAACCCTCCCCCGCATCCAAGGACGATCCCTACCTTTGGCTTGAAGACGTTCAGGGCGAACGTGCGCTGAACTGGGTGCGTGAGCGCAATGCCAGCACCCAGAAGCAGCTTCAGCAGCAGCCCGAATTCGGCCAGCTGCGCGGGGCTATCCTGGAAGTACTGAACTCGCGCGACCGCATCCCGGCCATCAGCCGCCGCGGCGACTTTGTCTACAACCTCTGGCAGGACGAGCGCAACAAGCGCGGCCTGTGGCGCCGCACCACGCTGGCCGATTACCGCAAGCCCGAGCCGAAGTGGGAAACGGTGCTGGACCTGGACGCGCTGGGTGCGGCCGAGAAGGAAAGCTGGGTCTTCGCCGGTGCCAGCTGCCTGGCGCCCGAGTACCGCCATTGCCTGCTGTCGCTGTCGCGCGGCGGTGCCGATGCCAGCGTCGTGCGCGAGTTCGATCTGGTGGAAAAGCGCTTCGTCAAGGACGGCTTCACGCTGGCCGAAGCCAAGAGCCAGGTCGACTGGATCGACAAGGACACGATTTACGTCGGCACCGACTTCGGCCCCGGTTCGCTGACCGACTCGGGCTATGTGCGCATCATCAAGCGCTGGAAGCGTGGCACGCCGCTGGCGTCGGCCACCACCGTGTTCGAGGGTGAGAGCAAGGACGTGGCAGCTTCGGTGTCGGTGGACAAGTCACGCGGCTTCGAACGCACCGTGTTCAGCCGCGCGCTGGACTTCTACAACACCCGCCACTGGCTGCTGCAGCCGGACGGAAAACAGCTGGCGTTGGACCTGCCCACCGACGTGCAGCCCAGCTTCTGGGGTGCGCGCCTGCTGCTCGATCTGCGCAAGGACTGGCAGGTCGGCCCGACGCTCTACCCGGCCGGCAGCCTGCTGGTCGGCGATGTCGAGTCCTTCCTGAAGGGCGAGCGCAAGTTCCGGCCGCTGTTCACCCCTAGCAGCACACGCTCGCTGGCGGGCTACGGCCTGACGCAGAGCCGCGTGCTGCTCAACATCAGCGACAAGGTCGCCAGCCGGCTGGAGGAATGGGACTTCAGCGGCAAGGAACCCAAGCAGCGCGCCGTCAAGGCGCCCTTCCCCGGCACCTTGAGCCTGATTAGCCTGCGCGATGCCAGCCTCGCCAAGGACGAGTTGGCTGAGCGTTATCTGCTGAACTACGCCGACTTCCTGACGCCGGACACCCTGTATCTGGCCCAGGCCGGCAGCGATGAGCGCGAGGCGCTGAAGGCCCGCAAACCGCTGTTCGACGCGGCCGGCATGCGCGCCGAGCAGCTGTTCGCCAAGAGCAAGGACGGCACCGAGGTGCCCTACTTCGTGGTCTGGCCGGCTGGCACCAAGGCCGACGGCAAGAACCCGACGCTGCTCTATGGCTATGGCGGCTTCGAGGTCTCGATGCAACCCTGGTATTCGGGCGGCTTCGGCCGCGCCTGGTACAGCCGCGGCGGCGTGCTGGTGCTGGCCAATATCCGCGGCGGCGGCGAGTTCGGCCCGCGCTGGCACCAAGCGGCCATCCGCGAGAACAAGCAGAAAAGCTATGACGACTTTATCGCCGTGGCAGAGGACCTGATCCGCCGCGGCATCAGTTCGCCTGCGCATCTGGGCATCATGGGTGGCAGCAATGGCGGCCTGCTGGTCGGCGCCACCATGGTGCAGCGCCCGGAGCTGTTCAAGGCGGTGGTCTGCCAGGTGCCGCTGCTGGACATGCGGCGCTATCACACGCTGCTGGCCGGCGCCTCCTGGATGGCAGAGTACGGAGACCCGGACAAGGCCGAGGACTGGGCCTTCATCAGCAAGTACAGCCCCTATCAGAACCTCAAGCCCGGCGTGAAGTACCCGCAGCTGCTGTTCACCACGTCGACCCGAGACGACCGCGTGCATCCGGGCCACGCCCGCAAGATGGCCGCACTGATGCAGGCCCAGGGCCACGACTTCCTCTACTTCGAGAACATCGAAGGTGGGCATGGTGGTGCGGCCGACAACGAACAGCGTGCCACCATGCAGGCGCTGGAATACACCCACCTTTGGCAACAACTGCGCCGCTGAAGTCCGCCATGGGGCAGTCCTCGAACTGAAAGCCAAGCATGGAAATCACCCACAACGAGCACCGGCAGTGCTTCGAAACCTGGGTCGACGGGCATCGCTGCGAGCTCGACTACCGAATCGAGCCCGGCCGTTTGATCATCACGCATACCGGCACAGCCCCTGAATTGCGAGGGCGCGGCCTGGCCGCCTTGCTGGCGGAGCAGGCGCTGCGCTGGGCGGCACCTCTGGGCCTGCATCTGGTACCGGCCTGCAGCTATGTGCAGGTCTACATCGAGCGTCATCCGCAGTGGCTGCGCCTGTTGGAGCCCAGCCCGGTGCAACAGGTGCTGAACTTCTGGTTTGGCCCGCTCAGCAGCGAGTCCGACGGGCAGCCGCGCGTTGCCTGGTTCAAGAAGGACGAGTCTTTCGACGATGAAGTGCGGCAGCGCTTCGGCGCCCTGCTGGAGCAGGCACTGGCCGGCGGCCTGCAATCGTGGGACCACAGCTCCTTCGGCACGCTGGCTCATGTGCTGCTGCTGGACCAGTTCACCCGCAACGCCTTTCGGGGCCAGCCGCGGGCCTTTGCCGGCGATGCGCAGGCGCTTCGCAGCGCGCTGGCCCTGATCGATCGCGGGCTGGATACCAAGCTCAGCACGCTGCAGCGCTGGTTCATCTACCTCCCGCTTGAGCATGCCGAAGACCTGGCGCTACAGCAGCGCTGCGTGGCCTTGTTCGAAGCGCTGGCCGGCGCCGACGCTAGCCTGGCCGGAGCGCTGGACTATGCGCAACGGCACCTGGCCGTGATCGAGAGCTTCGGGCGTTTCCCGCACCGCAACGCCATCCTGGGGCGCCCGAGCAGCGCTGCAGAACTGGACTATTTGGCGCAGCCCGGCTCAGGCTTCTGAGCTGGCTGCGGGCCCCGGCTCGCTCACGACCAGCGGCAGCTCGATCACGAAACTGCTGCCGAGGCCGGGCGTGCTGCGCAGCACGATGCTCCCGCCCAGCACATTGACCACGGTGCTGTAGACGATGTGAAGACCGAGCCCGCTGCCTCCTCGCCCGAGGCGAGTGGTGAAGAATGGCTTGAAGACCTGCGACTGCAAGGCCGGCGCAATGCCGCAACCGTTGTCGCTCACCGCCAGGGTGACGCGCGTATCACTTTGCGCAAGCAGGCTGATGCTCACCTCGCCTGTGGCGGCCTCGTCGAAGGCATGCACCAACGCGTTCTGCACCAGGTTGGTCATCACTTGGCCGAAGGGGCCGGGATAGCTGTCCAGCACGATCCCGGCTGGCAGATCGACCCGCACCAGCACTGCCTTGGCGCTCGGCGTGTAACGTATCAGGTTCACCACCTCCTCGCTGACCGTGCGCAAATCGAAGCTGCGTCGCTGCAAGCTGGCGCGGTCCATCGAGACCTGCTTGAAGTCCCGCACCAGGGCCGCACTGCGGCGCAGATTGCCCAGGCTCAGCGCCAGCGCCTCACGCGCACGCTCCAACTCACCCATCAGGCTGCGACGCCGCACCGCACCGCTGTCCATCTGGGCGATGGCTGCGGCCAATGCCGCATCGGCCGTGTCGGCGGCGATCAATGCATTGCCCAACGGTGTGTTGAGCTCATGCGAGACCCCCGCCACCAAGGAGCCCAGCCCGGCCAGGGTCTCCTTCTGCACCAGCTCTTCCTGGGTCCGCTGCAACTCAGCGCTGCGCCTTTGAACCCGCGCTTCCAATGATGTATTGAGCTCGCGCACCTCAGCCTCAGCTTGGGTGCGAACCTGCACTTCGCGCTCCAGCGCCGCGGCATGGGCCTGCTGCGCGCTGCGCTGCATCGCGATCTGCGCGGCCATGCTGTCGAAGGCGGCGGCTAGGCGGGCCAGGTCACTGGCCGCCTGCAACTTGATGGGCGCAGGATCGCGCCCAGCGCTGAGCTCATCCAGCGCGCTGGCGATTCGACGCAAAGGTTGGTGGACCCGACGCCGGATGATGCGGCGCAGCAGCCAAAGCATCAGACCCAGGCATAGAAGGCCCACGCCCAGAATCCAGTAACTGCCACCGCGCAGGCGCGCATCGATCTGCGACTGCGGCACAACGGTCACCGACCACCAATCCGGGCCGGCAATGCGGGCCCAACCGATCCAGTAGCGACCATCCGCACTGCGCGCCACCTGCGGTCGATCGCCGCCGCTGTCCAGCGCCAGCCGATAGGCCGCCTCCACCATCGGGTCCCCGAGCTGACTCAAGGACAGCTGTCCCTGTGCCTTGGCAATCCGTTCGTGCAGCTGTGGGTGAGCGATCAGATGGCCATCTCGGCTGATGATCATCGAAAGGCTGCCCGGCTCGGCAGCGGCGCTGATGGCCGCGTAAAGGCTGTCCACCGTGATGTCGTGCCCGACGGTGCCCACCCAGCGCCCCCGCCAGTCTAGAGGCTCGATCACCGACACCATCCACGCCTTGGCCTCGGCGTCGTGATAGACCGGCGTCCAGAACGCACGTCGAGCGGGGTTGCGCTGCGGATCGGAGCCCGTCATCGTCGGGTAATCATGGTTGTCACTCTCCGGCGTGGCGCTGCGCCCCCAATCGATCCCGCGCGAGTAGACCATCAGGCCTTTTTCGACAAAATCCACATAGGTCGAAAAGAAGGGCGGTACCAGCGCCGGGCCTTGCTCGCGCAGCAGTTCGTAGCTGACGACCGCGCGCAGCTGGACGGAAGCGTCCGGCCCGGCTATGCCATGCTGAAGGTAGAAGGTGGGCGCCAAGGCCGTATCGACCTTGGCGGGTCGCAGCCGCCAGACACCGTCGTCCCAGCGCTCGAACAGCGCACTGAAACGTTGCTCAGCATCGCCTGTCTGCATGACCTCGGCGCGTCGCAGCCACTCAGCCTTCAGGCGGGCGACACTGGCCTGGGCCTGACTGAAACCCTGGCCCTGCTGCGCCGCCCGGAGCGTCACCGTGCTCTGCAGAATGCGGGGCACCTCATCTGCAGCCACCACGGAAACCGATGCATAGGCAATCATTGCCAGCACGAGCAGCATCAGCAGAATGAGGCCGCCAATTTCAAGAGCGAGCTGTCGAGCGAGCGAGAGACGCGGTTTCAATTAGATGGCGCAATCATGCGAAGCCAAACGGTGCGGCGATCCTAGCCTACTGGCAGGCGCCGAGCACAGCGGCATTGGCGCCGGCAGCAGCCGTCAGCGGCTGGCCTGCAGCTCCCGCTCCTGAAGCTGGCGCCACATCACCTTGCCGGCGCCAGATTTGGGCAGGCTGCTCACGAACTCGACGACGCGCGGCACCTTGTAGGCGGCCATGTGCTCGCGCGACCAGGCGATGATGTCTTCGGCCGTCGTGACTTCCATGCCGGCGCGCTTGACGACCACAGCTTTGACGGTTTCGCCACGGTATTCATCGCGGGCCGCGATGATGCAGGCCTCCTGCACGGCCGGATGCTTGTAGAGCAGCAGCTCCACTTCCGAGGGCCAGACCTTGTAGCCGCTGGCGTTGATCATGCGCTTGAGGCGGTCGGTGATGAAGAAGTAGCCCTCATCGTCCATGCGGCCGAGGTCGCCGGTGCGGAAAAAACTCTTGCCGTCGATCTCGACAAAAGCAGCCCGCGTGGCATCGGGCGCTCGCCAGTAGCCCTTGAACACCATCGGGCCGTGCGTGACGATCTCGCCCACCTCGCCGGGCGGCAGTTCCTTGAAGGTATCCGGGTCAACCACGCGCGAATCGACGCCGAAGATCGGGATGCCCAGGCACTGCAGCTTGGCCCGCTCGGGCGGGTTGGCATGGCTGGGGGCGGCTGTCTCGGTCAGTCCGTAACCCTCGGCGAAGGTCAGGCCGAACTCTTGCTGCAGCCGTTCGGCCACCGCCGCCGGCATCGCGGCACCGCCGCCGCTGAGGTAGCGCAGGCTGGAGAGGTCAAAGCTCTGGTAGTTCGGGCTGCCGAACAGATCGATGATCATGGTCGGGATACAGGTCCAGTGCGTCACCTGGTGCTGCGAAATCAGGCGCCCGGCGAGTTCGCGGTCCCAGCGCGGCATCAGGATCATCGTCATGCCCAGGTAGACCGGGCCCAGCACGCCGTACAGCAGGCCGGTGATGTGGAACATCGGCACCACGGCCAGACCCACTGACTCGGCCGAGGCATAGCCCCACTGAGCCCCACCGCAAGCATTGGCCATCAGCGTGGCATGGGTGTGCATGCAGCCCTTGGGCAGACCGGTGGTGCCCGAGGTGTAGGGCAGCAGCGCCAGATCATCCGCTTGTGCGGTATGCGCGCTCGGCTGCAGGCCGGCTTGCAGCGCGGCGGTCCAGGCGGTGGCACCAGCCGGCAGCGCCGGCTCGGCTTGCAGCCAGGCACGCATCGCGTCCGACATCCCACTAAAATCCGGCGTGCGGTCGAAGGCATCGGCATAGCGGCTGACCAGCAGCGCCTTGATGCGCCGCTCCGGCGGCAGTGCCGCATTGGCGGCATCGACCACGCCGACCAGATCAGCGCTGCAGATGACGACCTTCGTCTCGGGATCGGTGATGTAGTGGCCGAACTCATCGGCCTTGTTCATCGGATTGACCGGCACGACGACCGCGTTGGCGCGGTTTACGGCATAGAAGGCGACAACGAACTGCGGACAGTTCTGCATGAACAGCGCAACCCGGTCGCCCGGCCCAACGCCCTGGGCCTGCAGCCATCCAGCCAAGGCCAGCGCCTGTGCGTGCGCCTCGGCGTAACTCAAGGCCTGGCCGCAGTAATGCGTCATCGCCTTGTCGGGAAAACGTGCGGCGGCCACCTCCAGGTTGAACCACAGCGAGGTTCGAGGGATGGCCAGTTCCCTGGGCAGGCGGCGCGGCCAGTGGCTGCGTTGCGGGGAAATCGGGCTTGGCGTGCGGGCTTCTGCGCTGGTCACTTGCGTGGTCTCCTGATGATCCCGGCCTCTATGTTGCGGGCCGTGTGACGCTGATTCTTCTATGCAGCGAGGGTGCCGCCTGTCGCTGCTGCGACACGGCCGTCAAGGGCTGCAGACAGCCCGTTCCGGGGCGGGCCCGAAATTGACCGAAAATGCGCTACCGATTCTTCCCGGGTCGAATCTTGCGCGCGACCTTTCCCTAGCGCCGTCTTCAGCCCCCTCACCTCAGCAGCCCATGTCTACGATTCTTCAGCACATTCCCGCCGGCCAGAAGGTTGGTATCGCGTTCTCCGGCGGCCTGGACACCAGCGCCGCGCTGCATTGGATGCGTCTGAAGGGGGCGATTCCCTACGCCTACACCGCCAATCTGGGCCAGCCCGACGAGCCGGACTACGAGGACATCCCGCGCAAGGCCATGCAGTACGGCGCCGAGAAGGCCGTGCTGGTGGACTGCCGCGCGCAACTGGTGCACGAAGGCATCGCCGCACTGCAGGCCGGCGCCTTCCACATCAGCACCGGCGGCGTGACCTACTTCAACACCACCCCCATCGGCCGCGCCGTCACCGGCACCATGCTGGTGGCCGCGATGAAGGAAGACGACGTCAACATCTGGGGCGATGGCTCGACCTTCAAGGGCAATGACATCGAGCGTTTCTACCGCTACGGCCTGCTGACCAACCCCTCCCTGAAGATCTACAAGCCCTGGCTGGACCAGACCTTCATCGACGAGCTGGGCGGCCGCGCCGAGATGTCGGCCTTCATGACCAAGGCCGGCTTCGGCTACAAGATGTCGGCCGAGAAGGCCTACTCGACCGACTCCAACCTGCTAGGCGCCACCCACGAGGCCAAGGACCTGGAGCACCTGAACAGCGGCATCAAGATCGTCAACCCCATCATGGGCGTGGCCTTCTGGCGTGACGACGTGGTGGTGAAGGCCGAGGAAGTCAGCGTGCGTTTCGAGGAAGGCATGCCGGTGGCCCTGAACGGCGTGGAATACGCCGACCCGGTTGCGCTGATGCTGGAAGCCAATCGCATTGGCGGCCGTCACGGCCTGGGCATGAGCGACCAGATCGAGAACCGCATCATCGAAGCCAAGAGCCGCGGCATCTACGAGGCGCCGGGCATGGCGCTGCTGCACATCGCCTACGAGCGCCTGGTGACCGGCATCCACAACGAAGACACCATCGAGCAGTACCGCATGAACGGCCTGAAGCTGGGCCGGCTGCTCTACCAGGGCCGCTGGTTCGACCCGCAGGCCATCATGCTGCGCGAGACCGCGCAGCGCTGGGTGGCCCGCGCTATCACCGGCGAGGTGGTTCTGGAGCTGCGCCGCGGCAACGACTACTCGCTGCTGGACACGCGCAGCCCCAACCTGACCTACAAACCAGAGCGCCTTTCGATGGAAAAGGTCGAGGACGCGCCCTTCTCACCGGCCGACCGCATCGGCCAGTTGACCATGCGCAATCTCGACATCGTCGACACGCGCGAGAAGCTGGCTACCTACAGCCGCGTCGGCCTGCTGTCAGCCGGCACGGGCGTGCCGCTGCCGCAGATCAAGCACGAGAAGAAGAGCTGATGTCCCGGCCCCGGCTGAATCCGGCTGCGCTGCCAGCTTCGGCTGCGCGGCGCCGGGCGCTCGGGGTGACCGGGGCCTTGCTGGCGGCGCCCTTGGCCCTGCTCAGCCAGACAGCGGCTGCGCTCGATGTGCCGCGTGGCCAGGTGGTACTGACCCTGCGTGGCCGTGTCGGCAAGCCCAACCGGGGCGGCGAAGCTGACTTCGACATGGACATGCTCGCGGCCCTGCCTCAGCACAGCATCACGCAAGCAACGCCTTGGTACGCTGGCCCGCGCAAGTTCACCGGGCCGCTGTTGCGAGACGTGCTGAGCGCAGCTGTGGTCAGCGGGCGCAGCGTCGAGGCCATCGCCATCAACGACTACCGCGTGACGATCCCGATGGAGGATCTGCAGAATCACGCAGTGATCCTGGCGCGGCTGCTGGATGAGCAGCCCATGCCGCTACGCGAAAAAGGCCCCTTGTTCATCGTCTACCCGTTTGCGACGGATCCGAAGTTGCGCAGCAGCCTTTACTACAGCCGCTCAGCCTGGCAGCTCAGAACATTGGAAGTTCGGCCCTGATGGACACGCGGCGCAGGTTTCAGGCCTTGATGGCCGCCATGACTGTTTTGCTGGTCACCGCCTTGGGCGCCGTCGGGCTGCTGCAGGCGCGCCAGATCGAGCTGCTCAATGCGACGGCCCGCTACCAGGACGACTACCTGGTCTGGAGCCTCTTCCAGTTCGAGCTGGAGTATCAGAAGCTAAAGACACAGTTGCTTGAAGTCTCCGATCAGCGCAGCATCAAACGCGCTGAGGCCGCTGCCCAGCGCTACGAGATTTTCATCAGCCGGCTCAACCTGATCGAGGGCGCGCATGCCGCCAAGGTGCTGCAGGGCGAGCCGGGCTATCAGAGAACCCTGAGCCTCTCGCGGGCCTTCGTGAAGTGGGCCGATGCGCTGCCACTGGATGCGTCGCGGATCGCGTCCGACGCGGATGCGGTGCGTGACGCGCTGACGCGTCTGGAGCCCATGGCCGGCCCGGCCCGGGATCTCTCGCTTGCCGCTTCGCATCATGTTGCCGCCCAGGTCACATCGCGCCACGAGCTGGTGGGTGAGCAAAGCCAGCTCAGCCTTGCATTGACGCTGTTGCAATGCGCACTGTTGTTGGCCTTTGCCGTGATCATCGTGCGCCAGTTCCGCAGCCTGGAGCGCCGCAACCATGAACAGGCGGCGTTGGCGCAACGCCTCGGGCTGGCGCAGCAGGCGGCCGAAGCCGGCAGCCGCGCCAAGAGCGCGTTCCTGGCCAATATGAGTCATGAGTTGCGCACGCCGATGCACGGCCTGCTGGGCATGCTCAGCTTGCTGCGTGAGACGCCGATGAGCGTCACCCAGCGCGCCCAGTTCCAGGCCGCAAGTGACTCAGCCCGGCATTTGCTGAACCTGCTGAACGACATTCTCGATCTGTCGAAGATGGAAGCGGGTGCGATCCGCATCAACCCCGAGGCCGTTCAACTGCGCCGCCTGGTGCAGGAGCTCGAAGAGCTGACCTGGCCGCAGGCGCAGGCCAAGGGGCTTGATCTGGCGCTGCGCGTGGACGCCGATGTGCCCGCCTGGGTGCAGGCCGACCCCACCCGGCTTCGCCAGATCCTGCTGAACCTGCTGAGCAATGCCGTCAAGTTCTCCGACCGCGGGCGTGTGGCCCTGCGCCTGAGCCGTGCGCCGGACGGCGAGCCCCTGCGCTTCGAAGTCAGCGATACCGGTATCGGCATGGACGAGGCGACGCAGGCACAACTCTTCCAGCGTTTCAACCAGGCCGACCAGAGCAGCTCACGGCGCTTTGGCGGCGCGGGACTGGGCCTGGAGATTTCCCGCAACCTGGCTCGCGCCATGGGCGGCGACATCACCGTGAACAGCGCGCCGGGCCGAGGCTCGGTGTTCACGGTCGAGCTGCCCTTGCCTACCTGCCCCGCAGCGGCCGAGCTGCCGTCAGCCCATCTGCCCAGCGCATCAGGCGCCCAAGCAAGATCACTGCACATCCTCGTGTCCGAGGACCATCCGACCAACCGCAGCTTTCTTGAGGCGGCACTGGAGCGGCTCGGGCACCAGGCGGTGTTCTGCGACAACGGCTTCGACGCGCTGCAGACGCTGAAGCAGCAGGACTTCGATCTGGTGCTGATGGATCTGCACACGCCGGTGATGGACGGTTACCAGTCAGCGCAGGCGATGCGCGCACTGCCAGGTGCGAAGGCGGCGGTGAAGATCATCGCCCTGTCCGCCGATGCCTTCGAGGAGTCGCGGCAGCGGGCCATCGACGCCGGCATGGACGGATTCATCATCAAACCGGTCGGCATCGAGGCGCTCGGCGAGCACCTGTCCCGTTTGTCCTTGAGCATGGCCAACACTGGCAGCCTTGTGCGCCATGGCACCCATCCCACGGCACTGCGGCCGGCGTTCGACGAGGCACTGTTCCAGGAACTGCGCCGCAACCTGCCTATGGAGCGCATCCGCGAGCTGTATCGCGGCTTTGCCGATAGCCTGCAGCACACGATACAAGACCTTCAGCAGGCCTCGAAGGCTGCCAACGCCGCGGCGCTGCAGAGTACAGCGCACTCCATCAAAGGCGCCAGTGGCAGCCTGGGGCTGCTGGATGTGGCCGATGCCGCAGCGCAGCTTGAGACGGCGGCACGCCAGGGCGCGACATCGGACTTGCTCAGCCGGCGTTCCGCCGCTTTGACCGATGCGCTCACGATCAGCCTGCAGCTCTGTGCTGAACGAGGCCTGCTCTAGCGTGTGTCGGGCTACATGACGATGGGCTCAGGCTCCAGGCGGATGCCGAAGCGGCCGTACACGCTTTCTTGGATGGCGCGCGCCAGGGTGACGACTTCGGCGCCACGCGCTTCACCGCGATTCACCAGCACCAGGGCCTGCTTTTCATAGACCGCCGCGCCGCCTACCGCCTTGCCCTTCCAGCCGCAGGCATCGATCAACCAGCCGGCCGCCAGCTTGACGCTGCCATCCGGCATCGGATAGTGCACGATGCCGGGATCTCGGCCGATGATGTCCCGGCATTGATCCTCGCTGACGACGGGATTCTTGAAGAAGCTGCCCGCGTTGCCGATCACCGCCGGGTCTGGCAGCTTGGCGCGACGGATTTCGCAGACCCAATCGAAGATCTGTCGCGCACTGGGCTCAGTGATGCCGGTCTGCTCTATCTTGCGTGCCAGATCCAGATAGCTGAGCTGCGGCACCCAGGGCTTGGGACAACGCAGCCGCACACGGGTGATCACGCTCTTGCCCGCGAGACCACCGAAGTCGCTGTGCTTGAAAACGCTGTCGCGATACCCGAAGCGGCACACCGAGGCCGGCAGCAAGGCGGGCCTCCCGGTGACGAGATCCATCACCTCTACACTGTCCAACCGGTCCTTCAACTCGACGCCATAAGCCCCGATGTTCTGCACCGGCGATGCACCGACCGTGCCCGGGATCAGAGCCAGATTCTCGAGGCCGGAGTAGCCGTGATCGATGCTCCACTGCACCAGCTCATGCCAGGCGACGCCAGCGCCAGCTTCGATGATCCAGGCGTCGGACCGGTCCTCCAGCAAGCGAATGCCGGGAATCTCGATCTTAAGCACCACCGCGTCAAGATCGCGCGTCAACACGATATTGCTGCCGCCACCCAGGATGAACTTGGGCGCCCGACCCAGCTCAGGATGATCGACGACCCGCCGCACATCAGCCTCCGTACGGATGCGCACCAGACGGTGAGCGAGCGCGGGCAGGCCGAAGCTGTTGTAGGGCTTCAGATTGACGTCATGCTCTATCGTCAGCAAGTCTCGCCTGCTCAAGGGATTCGGTACGGCTTCGGGCATGGCAGAATTTTCACAGATCAACCGGGGCACCCTGCCCCTAACTTACGAAAAAACATGCCTAGCTTTGACACCACCCTCGAACCCGATATGGTCAAGATCAAGAACGGCGTTGAGACCAGCACCAAGGAGATCTCGACCCGCTTCGACTTCAAGGGCACCAGTGCCGAAGTCAGCCTGAAGGACAAGGAGAAAGAAATCCACGCGACCGGCGACAGTGACTTCCAGCTGGAGCAGATCGAGGCGGTGCTGTATGCCAAGCTGATCAAGCAAGGCGTGGTGATCAGCTTTCTCGACAAGCAGGACAAGATCGAGAAGCTCGGCGGCGACAAGGTGCGCCGGGTCTACAAGATCCGCAATGGCATTGACGCCGAGCTCGCCAAGAAGATCGTGGCCGCCATCAAGAACGCCAAGCTCAAGACCCAGGGATCCATCCAGGGCGACACGGTCCGGGTGACCGGCAAGAACCGCGACGATCTGCAGGTGGCCATCGCGCTGATCAAGAAGGAATTTGCCGACATGCCGCTGAACTGCGGCAACTTCCGGGATTGACCGCGATGCGGTGCCTGCCTGCGCTGCTGCTGTCCTTGCTGCTTGGCGCCACCTCGGCGTTGGGGGCATCAAACGTCAGTTTCAATGGAAGCCTGGGCTCGCAGGCAGCGCTGCTGCTGATTGACGGCGAGGCGCGGACCGTCAGGGTTGGGCAGGTCGTCGACGGCGTCCGACTTATCGCACTGGAAGACGGTCGGGCCACGGTCGAGTTGAACGGCCAGCGGCTCAGTTTGACCCTCGGCGCCTCGCCCGGACGTGTCGGGCCCGGCATCAATGGTGTCGGCAGTACAAGGCAGATCACGCTCAGCGCCGGCGCCGGCGGGCATTTCTTCACCGCCGGCATGATCAATGGCCGCAGCACGCAGTTCCTGGTCGACACCGGAGCCACCAGCGTCGCGATCGCCCAGGCGGAGGCAGAGCGGCTGGGCCTGCGCTTTCGTGAGGGCCGGCGCATCATGACCCACACCGCCAATGGCACTGTGCCCGCGCATCGCCTGCAGTTGGACACCGTGCGCATCGGCGACGTCGAAGTGCGAAATGTCGAAGCCATCGTCGTACCAGGGCAGATGAACCATGTGCTGCTGGGGAACAGTTTCCTGAGCCGGTTCCAGATGCGCCAAGAGAATGAAATCCTCACGCTGCAGCAGCGGTACTGACAGCCGGCTTCGCTGGCCTTGCCCCACAATCGGGCGCTCCCGCGACTTGCGCCGTTCTTGCTTACCCATTAGATGCCCACCATGAACCGACTTGGCCATCGCCACTTCCACAGCTTCGCTTTTGCAGCGCTCGCTTTGGCCTCGTCGCTAACCTTTGCAGGACCGGGCGGGCGCTACTACGACGACGCAGTGGATCGTTATGGCAAGGGCGACCTGCCCGGCGCGGTCGTCCAATTGAAGAACGCGCTCAAGGAAGAGCCCAAGATGCTGGCCGCCCACCTTCTGCTGGGCAAGGCATTGCTGCGAACGGGGGAGATCAAGGCGGCCGAGGCTTCCCTTGAGCAAGCACAGACCCTGGGGGTAAACCGCGCCGAGATCGTGGTGCCGCTGGGCCGCGTCTACCTGCTGCTCGGAGAGAACAAGAAGCTCATTGACGTTATCGGCACCAGTGATCTGCCCAAGGACACACTGGCAGAGGTATTGACCTTGCGCGGTTCGGCCTACGCCATGCTGGGCAACCGCACACTGGCCGGGCAGAGTTTCGAACTCGCCCGAGAGGCCGCACCAAAGTCGGCCGCTCCCCTGATGGGCGAAGCCATGCTGAAACTGCGCGCAGGCGATTTGACTGCAGCCAAGACCAGCGCCACCCGGGCCACCGAACTTGAGCCTGGATTGGCTGCCGCCTGGGCTACCCTGGGCCTGGTGCTGCGTGGCACGGGTGACACCAAGGCCGCATTGACAGCGTTTGACCGCGCATTGGCACTGGACAAAGGGCAGATTGAAGCGCGCATCACCAAAACTGCGCTCCTGCTGCAGGAAGGACGCGACAGGGAGGCTTCGGCGGTACTCGACGTCCTTAAGGAAGGCGGGCTCGTTGACCCACGGGCGTCCTATTTGCTCGCCACCATTGCGGTGCGCAAGGGCGACAGCAAGGCAGCAAAGCAGGCATACAGCGATGTAGTTGACCAGGTTGACGTTCTGCCCAAGGGTGTGGTCTCCGGCGATGAAACCGTGCTGCTTGCGGCCGCACTCTCCCATCAGGCGCTGGGCAATCCAGAGAAGGCGCGCGAGTACCTGAAGGACTTGCTCACTCTGGCGCCACGCCACTATGCCGGGCAGCTCATCTTGTCCACTCTGTCCATCGACTCAAGGGACTTCGGGCTGGCTCAGCCCATGCTCGATGGCCTGCTTCGCGAGGCGCCCAACGACCCCGCAGTGCTGAGTGCACTCGGCAGCCTGCATCTGGCGCGCAAGAACTACCAGCTTGCCAGCGACTACTTTGAAAAGTCGATGAGCAAAACGCCCAATGCGCAGACTCTGCGCGACTTGGGCCTCAGTCAATTGGGCTTGGGCAATGACAAGCGCGGGACGGAACTGCTTGAAGCAGCACTGGCCAAGAACCCCCAGGACATTGGCACGATGGCGCGCCTGTCCATGCTCTATGGTCGCCAGGAGCAGCCGGACAAGGCCCTGAAGATGGCCGAAGCTGCTGTGCGGGCCGACCCCGGAAATCTGACCATGCACAACTTCCTCGGAAACATGCGAGGAAGACTCGGCAACAAGAAAGGGGCACGCGAGGCCTTCGAGAGCATTCTCAGACTTGACCCAAAATTCACTCCGGCAGCGATCAACCTGAGCTGGCTTGATATTGAGGAAAAACGCTTCGACGCAGCCCGGACGCGCCTGACGCAGCTCGTCAAGGAAAACAACACCGACGCCGGCTTGGCCTTCCAACTCGGGGTGCTCGAATACCGCGCCGGACGTTTTGACCAGGCCTTGCAGCATTGGGAGCGGTCGATGAGCCTGCGCCCGTCGGACCCGAAGCCCGGCCTGGCCATGATCGAAGCGCTGCGCAAGCAGGGCGACCTGCCCAAGGCACTCAGCGTTGCCAAATCTCTTGGCGCACAACACGGCTCGGACATCAATGTGCTGGTTGCTATCGGGCAAACACACCTCGCAGCAGGCGAGACGCAGCGGGCAAGAGGGGCATACAGGGATGCCGCACGGCTGGCCGAATTCGATCCTGAGCGTTTGGTTATGCTGGGTCGCCTGCAATTGGCGGCTGGCGGCATAGGCGAAGCGGTCTATAACGCCCAGAAAGCCCTTCAGGCTCGACCGAACGACTTGGGCGCCATGGCCTTGCAGGTCGAAATCGAGTTCAGGCGCGGTGATCGTGCAAAGGCCGATGCCGCGCTCAAAGCGCTGAACGCGCGATATCCGAATGAGTTGTTGACGCAACTCGTCAACGGGCATGCCGCGTTGGGAAACGGCCAGTTTGGCCGGGCGGTCGAGGCGTATAGGACTGTTTTCAATAGGTCGCCCAGCACGCCCAACGCGATCTTGCTGGCCCAGGGTTTGCTGGCGTCTGGGCAAGCAGCCGCTGCCGTGACCGTGTTGATGGACTGGAGCAAGCGTCAGCCCGGCGACATCACAGCGATGCTGGCCTTGGCGGAGGTGCAATCGGAAGCGGGTCAGACGGCAGAAAGCAAAGCGACATTCGCCCGGCTGGTCCAGTTGGACGACGGCAATGCCAGCCTCTGGATCAAATACGCCAACGCCCTGCTCAAGGCGGGCGACGCAGGCGCGCGGCCAGCGGCGGAAAAGGCGGTGAAACTCGCGCCGAGCAGCGCCGATGCATTGTCGACCATGGGCGTGGTGCTGATCAACCAAGGCCAGATTGAGGCCGGCGTCCATCAATTGCGTGAGGCGCGCCTGCGCGCACCGTCATCTGCCGAACTGAGGGTGCGGCTGGCGGCTGGCTTGACGCGACTTGCTCGGACGCAGGAGGCTAAAGACGAGCTCAAGGCCGCATTGCGGCTTGCGCCCGAGTTGGCCAAGCGCCCGGATATCCAAGCACTGATTCGCCAGCTGGGTTTGGCCGCGATATGAGTCGTGGCCCAAGGCGTCCTCGTGCTGAATGTCTGCTCTATTCCTCGCTTACCCCGCATCCAGGGGGGCGGACTGGGCGGAAATCATCTGTAACATCCGCCTACATCAGATACCCAACACCGGTCACTGCAAGGGTCAACGCTATGAACAACACAATCATTTTTGCCAAGCGCCTGGGTTTGAGCCTCGGCCTCGCGGCGTTGAGCCTTGTGTCGGTGTCTGCTCAAGCTCAGACGCTCTACGACGGCTCAGGCACGAACAAGACCGACTCCTATTCGGTCAAGTTCGGCACCAGGGACTCTGCGAGCACCTCCATGGGCGCCCTGAGTGTGTCGATGAATTCCAACCAGAACAATTCATTCTGGGTGTACTGCCTTGACCCCTTGACTGGCACGAATCTCCCGACGACCTACCAGACCGTGGGTTTGGAGAATTTCGTCACTTCGGCCTCTGGTTCGCCAACCTACCAAGCCCTTTTCAGCGCGTCGCCGTATAACAGCACTTCGCTTAATACAAGCTCGGATAGCACGAGCTATAAGATGCGGGACAAGACCCAGGTCTACAACAATCTTGTTGAACTCTATTCGCACGCCTATGTGGATTCGCTGAGCAGCACGCAAAAATCCGCTGCATTCCAATACGCAATTTGGAGCATCCTCGGCGAGGATCCGGGTCGATACAGCGCGACGAGCGGCGGACTGCAGCATACAGGCTCCGACCTCAACTTCCGGGCTCAAGCCGAGGCTTATCTGACTGCGGTCAACAACAATTCCTGGAGTTTGGTCAACGGCGCCGTTCTGACTGCAACGACCAGCTATACCTACACCGTGTATGCATCCAGCCCGCTGGGCTCTTCGCAGACTTTCCTGGCCGTTACGCCGAAGCCGCCGACAGGTGTCTCCGAGCCCACAAGCGCTCTGCTCGCCGCGATCGGCTTGGCTGCAATTGGCTTGAGTCGGCGCCGTAAGGCTCTGAACAAGTCCGCGGCCTAATCTGGCAAGACAAGTTACCGCCGAATGAACAGAAGCGACCTTTCGGTCGCTTCTTTGCTTTTGTGCCCACTTCTCGCACCGAGCATCCGCGCGTGCTCAAACACTAGCGCGTAGCTGTCCCTACCGAGACAGCAAAAAATAGCACGCTCGTGCTAAAAAGAGTCCTGCGACAAGGAGACCGCATGGACCTGAACTTCACCTCCGAAGAACTCGCCTTCCGGGCTGAAATCCACCAATGGGTGGCGGAGAACCTGCCCCAGGACATCAGCCACAAGGTGCATAACGCGCTGCGTCTGAGCAAAGACGATCTACAGCGCTGGGCCAAGATCCTTGGCAAGCAGGGCTGGCACGGCTGGGCCTGGCCCAAGCAGTTCGGCGGCCCGGGCTGGAATGCCGTGCAGCGCCATCTGTTTGAAGAGGAATGCGCGCTGGCCGGTGCGCCACGTATCGTGCCCTTCGGTCCGGTGATGGTGGCGCCAGTGATCATGGCCTTCGGTACGCCCGAACAGCAGCAGCGCCACCTGCCCGGCATCATGAGCGGAGACGTCTGGTGGAGCCAAGGCTATAGCGAGCCCGGTTCGGGCTCCGACCTCGCCTCCGTCAAGACCCGCGCTGAGCGCCAGGGCGACAAGTACGTCGTCAATGGCCAGAAGACCTGGACCACGCTGGGGCAGTACGGCGACTGGATCTTCTGCCTAGTGCGCACCGACAGCTCGGTCAAGCCGCAGGCCGGTATCTCCTTCTTGCTGATCGACATGAAGTCGCCCGGCGTCACCGTGCGGCCCATCATCATGCTGGACGGCGAGCACGAAGTGAACGAGGTGTTCTTCGACAACGTCGAAGTGCCGGTCGAGAACCTGGTGGGCGAAGAAAACAAGGGCTGGACCTACGCCAAGTACCTGCTGGCGCATGAGCGCACCAACATCGCTGACGTCAACCGTGCCAAGCGCGAGCTGGAGCGCCTGAAGCGCATCGCACGCGCCGAAGGCCTGCTGGATGACGTGCGCTTCCGGGACCAGATCGCGCTGCTCGAGGTCGACATCGTCGCGCTGGAGATGATGGTTCTGCGCGTGCTGTCGGCCGAGAAGTCCGGCAAGCAGTCGCTGGATGTCGCTGGCCTGCTGAAGATCCGCGGCAGCGAGATCCAGCAGCGCTATACCGAGCTGATGATGCTGGCTGCCGGCCCCTACGCCCTGCCCTTCATCCAGGAAGCCATGGAAGCTGGTTGGCAAGGTGACTACGTTGGCGCCGCGCACTGCCCGCCGCTGGCCAGCCACTATTTCAACTACCGCAAGACCACGATCTACGGTGGCTCCAACGAAGTCCAGCGCAACATCGTCGCGCAGACCGTGCTGGGCTGAGGCAAATAGAAAGCTAGGAGACCGCAATGGATTTCGATTTCACCGAAGACCAGGAGTCGCTGCGCGACGCAGTGCGCCGCTGGGTGGACAAGGACTATGACTTCGAGCGCCGCCGCGCCATCGTCAAGGCGGGCGGGTTCTCACGCGAGGCCTGGGATGGCTTGGTCGGTCTGGGCCTGTCGGCCCTGATCGTTCCAGAGGCCCATGGCGGCCTGGGGCTGGGCTCGGTCGACGCGATGGTCGTGATGGAAGAGTTGGGGCGTGGAATCGTGATGGAGCCTTATGCACAGGCTGCGCTGGTAGCGCCTACCGTACTCGCGCAGGCGCCCGAGAGCGTGCAGGCTCAGTGGCTGCCGCGCATCGCCGGCGGCGAGGCGCTGGTCGTGCTGGCCCACCAGGAGCGTGGCGCGCGTTATCGGCTCGACAAGGTCGAGACTGTCGCTGACGGCCTGTCACTCACCGGCGGCAAGAGCCTGGTGGCTGTAGCGGACATGGCCGACGCCCTCATCGTTCCGGCGCGCTCGGGCAGCGGCATCGCGCTCTACCTGGTTGAGCGCAATGCAGCCGGCGTGTCGACCCGCCCCTACAGCCTGCAAGACGGTTCGCGCGCGGCCGAGCTGAGCCTGAACAAGGCGCCGGCCACGCTGCTCGTCGGCCCGGATCAGGGCTTGGCCGTGCTGGAACTGGCCGTCGATATCGCCATTGCAGCCCAGTGCGCCGAAGCCGTCGGCGCGATGGAGAAGCTGGTCGCCATCACCGCCGAATACCTGAACACGCGCAAGCAGTTCGGTGTGGTGATCTCCAGCTTCCAGGCGCTGCGTCACCGCATGGCGGATGTGAAGATGCAGCTGGAGCTGGCACGCTCTATGAGCTATTACGCCACGCTCAAGCTCGGTGAGCCGGCCGATGTGCGCCGCCGTGCGCTGTCGCAGGCGAAGGTTCAGATGGGGCAGTCGACGCGTTTCGTCGGCCAGCAATGCACCCAGCTGCATGGCGGCATCGGCGTGACCGATGAATACGTCAGCAGCCACTATTTCAAGCGCCTGACTGCGATGGAGATGCAGTTCGGCGACAGCCTGCATCACCTCGGCGAGGTCAGCCAGCGCATGTTGGATACCGCGGGCGTGTTCGCCTGAGCCGGTGAGGAGGCGGGCGCTGGGAAGCGCCCGCTCTGTTCGATGAAGCTGGCGGCGGCGGGCTCTCAGGCCTCTTGCATCCGCCGCGCCTTCCAGCCGCCATAGAGCGCGATCAGGCCGGGGATGATGATCATCGCCCAGATGATCTTCTGCAGATGTTGCTGCACAAAGGGCAGGTTGCCGAACAGGTAACCCACCACGGTGATCCCGATCACCCAGATCAGCGCGCCCACCACATTGAAGAGCGTGAACTTGCTGCGGTTCATCTCGGCCACGCCGGCCACGAAGGGCGCGAAGGTGCGGATGAAGGGCATGAAGCGGGCGATGATGATGGTCACGCCGCCATGCCGTTCATAGAACATGTGGGCGGCATTGAAAGCGTTGCGATTGAAGAAGCGCGACTGCTCCCAGCGGAAGACCTTGGGGCCGAAGTGGCGCCCGATCGTGTAATTGCACTGGTCGCCCAGAATAGCCGCCGCCAGCAGCAGCGCTATCGCCAGCGACAGATTCATCAGCCCTGCGCCGCACAGCGTGCCCACCACGAACAGCAGCGAATCGCCAGGCAGGAAGGGCATTACCACCAGGCCGGTTTCCACGAACACGATCAGGAACAGCAGCGCATAGACCCACATGCCATAGGCCTGCACAAAGGCGGCAATGTGCTTGTCCACATGGACGATGAAGTCGATCAGATAGGCGATGAGTTCCATGAGGAGGGATTATCGGCGCCAGACATGACAGCCGGGCCGGCCGGACTTCTACAATCACGTGATGGATTTGTCTTCCCCCAGCGCCGCCAGCACGGGCCGTCGCGCGATCCGGGAACTCCCCGATGAACTGATAAGCCAGATCGCCGCCGGCGAGGTGGTCGAACGCCCGGCCTCGGTCGTGCGCGAACTGGTCGACAACGCACTGGATGCCGGCGCCAGCCAGATCAACGTCAAGCTGATGGCCGGTGGCGTGCGCGCCATCGTGGTCGAGGATGACGGCTGCGGCATTCCGGTCGAAGAGCTACCGCTGGCCCTCAAGCGCCACGCCACCAGCAAGATCCGCACGCTGGACGAGCTGGAGTCGGTCAGCACCATGGGTTTTCGCGGCGAGGCCCTCGCCGCCATTTCCTCGGTTGCCGAGATGGCACTGGCCAGCCGCAGCGAAGGCGCCGCCCACGCCCACCGGCTCGATGCCCGCTCGGGCGAACTCGCCGCAGCCGCGCGCTCGCGTGGCACCAGTGTCGAAGTGCGCGAGCTGTTCTTCAGCACGCCTGCGCGCCGCAAGTTCCTGAAGACCGATGCCACCGAGCTGGCGCATTGCGTCGAGGCCGTGCGCCGCCACGCGCTGGCGCGGCCCGATGTCGGCTTTGCAGTCTGGCACGAAGGCAAGCTGGTCGAGCAATGGCGGGCCGGCAGTGCCGAGCAGCGCGTTGTCGACGTGCTGGGCGCCGAGTTCGTCACCGAGAGCCGTGGTGTGCAGGCTGAAGCTGGCCCACTGCGCATCAGTGGCAGGGCCGGATTGCCGGAAGCGGCACGCAGCCGCTCCGACATGCAGTACGTCTATGTCAACGGCCGCTTCGTGCGCGACAAGCTGATCGCACACGGCGTGCGCTCAGCCTATGAAGACGTGCTGCACGGCAACCGCCAGCCCTGCTATGTGCTCTTCATCGAGATCGCGCCGGAGCTGGTCGATGTGAACGTGCACCCTACCAAGATCGAAGTCCGCTTCCGCGATGGCCGTAGCATCCACCAGCAGGTGCGCTACGCCGTGCAGGATGCGCTGGCGCAGTCGCGCTCCAGCGCCCTGCCCGCGCCCGCAACGGAAGCGGTCAGTTCGCCTGAAGCCGCCATGGCTGCTGCGGCTGCTGCACCCGGCTACAAGCCCGAAGCCGGCCGGCCGCCGGCCTGGTTTGCCCCGGCACCTGGCGAGCCTGCTGCACCGGCCTATGCCACGGGCCGGGCCGACCCGGCCAGCTGGCGCACCATGCCTTCGGCCCACCAGAGCGCGCTGGCGCTGAACGAAGTGGCAACGCTGTATGGGCAACAAAGTCCGCCACAGCAGTTTTCGCCTGCAAGCCCTGCTGCCAACGCCCCCCTGCCCGATCAGGCCTGGCCGCTGGGCCGTGCGCTGGCCCAGGTGCAAGGCGTTTACATCCTGGCCGAGAACGCGCAAGGCTTGGTGGTGGTCGACATGCATGCTGCGCATGAGCGCGTGGTGTATGAGCGCCTCAAAGCCAGCCTGGGCGCCGCCGCCATCGAATCACAGCCGCTGCTGATCCCGGTCACCTTCTCCGCCACCGCGCAAGAAATCGCCACAGCGGAAGCGCAGGCCGAGTCGCTGCTACGCCTGGGTCTGGACGTGGCGCCGCTGTCGGCCAAGGTGCTGGCGGTGCGCGCGCGCCCGGCCGCGCTGTCCGGCGGAGATGTGGTGGAGCTGACGCGCGGCGTGCTGGCCGAGCTGGCCCAGTTCGACGCCAGCCACGCCATCGAGCGCGCCCAGCATGAGATCCTGGCTACCATGGCCTGCCACGGCGCCGTGCGCGCCAACCGCCAGCTGAGCCTGGACGAGATGAACGCCCTGCTGCGCGATATGGAGCGCACCGAGCGCGCCGATCAGTGCAACCATGGCCGACCCACCTGGCGCCAGCTCAGCATGCGCGAGCTTGACGCCCTGTTTTTGCGCGGACGCTGACGCTTCCGCCCTGCCCCTGACCTGGAGCCCCCGATGGCCACCTTGAAGTTGAAGAAGAAGCCTGGCGCTGCGCCGGAGCCCAGCGGCGAGCGGCGCGCGCCGGTGCGCGGCAAGGGCGTGTCCCGTCCGCGCCAGACGCTGCAAGCGGCTCAGGCAGATCGTGCTGAACGCCAGGCGGCGTTTGAACAGCGCCGCGCCGAAGAAACCCAGCGCAACGAAGCGCCGGCCCGCGGCAAACCCTCGGCCCGGCCTGGCGACAGGCCCGGTGACAGGCCCGGCCGTCCGGGCGACCGCCCCCAAGCCAAGCCGGGCAATCGCCCGGGAGCCAAGTCGACGGGCGGTTTCCGTCGCGACGAAGGCCCGCGCTTTGAAGAGCGCCGACCGCCGCGCCGCCAGGACGAAGGCCCAGCACGCGGTGATCGCGGCCCGCAGGGTGGGCGCGGCCCGCGCAGCGAAGGCCCGGGCGAGCGTCCGCGCTTCGAGCCACGTGGGGATGGTCCGGGGCGTCAGGACAGCCGGCGTGGCGAAGGACCTGCACGGCGCCCGGATGGCCGCTTTGAAAGCCGTCAGGACCCGCGCCAGGAGGGCCGCCAAGACGGTCGCCAGGAGCCCCGCCGCGATCAGCGCCGCGCCACCGGCCCGCGCCCAGGCCCGGCCAGCGGACCCGCACGCCCTTACCCGCCGCAGCCGCGCGCCGCGCCCGCACGCCGTGCGCCGCAGCGCGACGACGATGATGATGACGACGACGATTTCCGCGACCCCAGCAGCGAGGGCGAACGCCTGTCCAAGCGCATGGGCGTGCTGGGCCTGGCCTCGCGCCGCGAAGCCGACGAGTGGATCGCCGCCGGCTGGGTGCGGGTGGATGGCAAGCTCGCGGTGCTGGGCCAGCGTGTCGGCCCGGACGCCAAGATCGAGGTCGATCAGGCGGCCCACAAGGAGCAGGCCAAGCAGGTCACCATCCTGCTGCACAAGCCGATCGGCTATGTCTCCGGCCAGGCCGAGGACGGCTATGAGCCCGCCTCGGTGCTGGTGCGCAGCGCCAACCACTGGAAAGACGATGCCTCGGGCATCAAGTACCACATCGGCCACAGCCGGAGCCTCGCACCGGCCGGCCGCCTGGACATTGACTCCACCGGCCTGCTGGTGCTGACGCAGGACGGCCGCGTCGCCAAGCTGCTGATCGGCGAGGACTCCAAGATCGAGAAGGAATATCTGGTGCGCGTCGAGTACCAGGGCGAAGGCTCGCCGATGGAGCGCTTCCCGGAGCAAGACCTGGCCCTGCTGAACCACGGCCTGGAGCTGGACGGCGTGCAGCTCAAGCCCGCCAAAGTCAGCTGGCAGAACGAAGACCAGCTGCGCTTCGTGCTGCGTGAGGGCCGCAAGCGCCAGATCCGCCGCATGTGCGAGCAGGTCGGTCTGACGGTGGTCGGTCTGAAGCGCGTGCGCATCGGCCGCATCAACCTCGGCCACCTGCCGCCCGGCCAGTGGCGCTACCTGACGCCCTGGGAGCGCTTCGATTGAGCGAGGCCCGAAGCAACGCAGCGCCCGGCCCGGGTTGGCAGATTCTTGCGCTGGCCTTGCTTCTGGGGCTGCAGCCGGTCAGCACCGATCTCTACCTGCCCGCACTGCCAGCGCTGCGTGCCGAGCTCGGCGCGCCCATGGCGGCGGCCCAGCTGACGCTGTCGGCGCTGATGATCTGCTTCGGCATCGGCCAGTTGGTGCTGGGCCCGGTCAGCGACCGTTTCGGCCGCCGCCCGGTCCTGCTGGCCGGGTTGAGCGTGTATGTGGTCGCGGCCATCGCAGGCGCCATGGCGCAGAGCATCACGCCGCTGCTGCTTTGGCGGGCGCTGCAGGGCGTGGCGCTGGCGGCCTCGGTGGTCGGCGCGCGTTCGATGCTGCGCGACTGGTTCTCCCCCGCCGAAGGCACGCGCATGATGGCGCGCGCACTGGGTGGACTCGGCCTGATCGCGATGCTGAGCCCACCGCTGGGCGGCCTGCTTGCCGGCTGGCTGGGTTGGCGCTCCACGCTGCTGGCCACTGGCGTGATCGGTGCGTTGACGTTGGCCGTGCTGGTGGCGCGCATTCCGGAGAGCCTGGCAAAACCTGACCCCAGCGCACTGCAGCCGCGCCGCATCGTCGCCAACTGGCGCACGCTTCTGGCGCATCCCAGCTTTCGCGCGTACACGCTGCTGACCTGCCTGGCATACGCCACGCTCTACACCTTCCTGGCCAGCTCGGCCTTTGTGTTTATCGATGTGCTGGGCTTGAGCCGCCAGCATTACGGCCTGGTGGTGGGTGGCGGCGCGCTGGTGTACTTCATCGGCACCCTGCTGTGCAGGCGCTGGCTGCAACGCTTGAGCGTGCCGCAGACGGTGCGGCGCGGCGCCTGGTTCAGCTTTGCCGGCGCTTTGGGCATGGGCCTGGCGGCCTGGGTGTTCCCGCCCTCGGTGCCGGCACTGCTCATTCCGCATGTGTTCGTGATGCTGGGCCATGGCGTGCTGCAGCCCTGTTCACAGGCCGGCTCGGTCGGCCCCTTCCCGCGCCAGGCCGGTGCGGCGGCCGCCCTGTCCGGCTTCGCCGTGGCGCTGGTGGCCTTTGCGCTCGGCGGCTGGCTGGGACTGAGCCTGGACGGCACGGTGCGGCCGATGGCGCTGACGATGATGGTGGTGGGCCTCGGCGCCGCACTGTGCGGCTGGACCCTGGTGCAAAGCCAGGAACGCCAAGCCGCTGCGATGGCGGCTGCAAGGCGATGAGCAAGCCCATGCAAGCCCTGACCCCCATCTGCCTGGCCGGCCCGACCGGCTGCGGCAAGACTGCCGCCGCGCTGGCGCTGGCCGAGCGCCTGCCGCTGGAGATCATCAGCGTCGATTCCGCCCTGGTCTACCGGGGCATGGACATCGGCACCGCCAAGCCTACGCCGGCCGAGATGGCGGCCGTGCCGCACCACCTGATCGACATCCTGGATCCGCTGGAGTCCTACTCGGCCGCGCAGTTCGTCACCGACACCCGACGCGTGGTGGCCGAGATCCAGGCCAGGGGCCGGCTGCCGCTGCTGGTGGGCGGCACCATGCTGTATTTCAAGGCCATGTTCGACGGACTGGCCGAGATGCCTCAGGCCGACGCCGCACTGCGCGCCGAGCTGGACGCCGAGGCCGCGCGCCTGGGCTGGCCCGCGATGCATGCCCGGCTGGCCGAAGTGGACCCGCCAACGGCTGCCCGGCTGGCCCCCGGCGATTCACAACGCATCCAGCGCGCGCTGGAGGTCTGGCACTTGAGCGGCCGGCCCATGTCCGAGCTGCATGCCGAGCAGCAGCGCAATGGTGGTGTCGATTGGCCACTGCTGTCGCTGGAGCCGAGCGACCGTGCCTGGTTGCACCAGCGCCTGGCACAGCGTTTCGAGCAGATGCTGGAACAGGGCCTGATCGAGGAAGTACAGCGCTTGCGCGCCCGCGGCGATCTGCACCTGGGCCTGCCGTCGACGCGCTGTGTGGGCTACCGGCAGATCTGGGAGGCACTGGACGAAGCCCAAGCCAGCGCCAGGCCACTTGACCGCGCCGTGCTGGCCGAGCGCGGCATTGCCGCGACCCGCCAGCTGGCCAAGCGCCAGATCACCTGGCTGCGCAGCATGCCGCAGCGCCGCGTCATCGACTGCCAGGCGGCTGATGCGCCGCTGCAGTTGCAAGCGGCGGTGCAGCGCCTGATCGGGCAGGCGCCATGAGCACCGTGCTGCAAGCCCGCGGCCTGGCCAAGCGCTATGGAGAAAGCCCCGTATTCGCCGGCATCGAGCTGAGCCTGAAAGCCGGCGAGCTGGTGGCGCTGCTAGGCGAGTCAGGCTGCGGCAAGTCAACGCTGCTGAACTGCCTGGCCGGCTTGGACCGACCTGACGAGGGTCAGGTCCTGCTGGCCGGCGAGGACATCGCGGCGCTGCCCGAGCCGGCGCAGGCGCGGCTGCGCCGGCGCGCGCTGGGCTTTGTGTTCCAGGCCTTTCATCTGCTGCCGCATCTGAACGTGGCCGAAAACGTCGGCCTGCCCCTGACGCTGCTGCAGCGGCCCGACGCCGCACGTGTGCAGCAGATGCTGGAAGCCGTCGGATTAGCGGCGCTCGCCCAGCGCATGCCGCGCCAGCTCTCCGGCGGACAGTTGCAACGCGTGGCCGTGGCGCGCGCGCTGGTGCACAAGCCAGCGCTGGTGCTGGCCGATGAGCCCACCGGCAACCTCGATGCGCGGCATGCCGACGCGGTGCTAGCGCTGCTGCAGACGCAGTGCCGCGAGCAAGGCGCGGCCTGCCTGCTGGTGACGCACTCCGAGCGCGCAGCGGCCGGTGCCGACCGCTGCCTTCAGATGAGCCCCGACGGCCTGCTCTCATGGTCGCCTTCCTCACAACGCTAGCCAGCTGGCTGCGCAGCCTGTCCTGGCCAATGCTGAAGGCCCAGTGGGGTCGCCAGCTGCTGGCCTTGATAGCGATCGCGCTGGGTGTGGCGCTGGCCTATGCGGTGCACCTGCTGAACGCCTCCGCGCTGGCCGAGTTCAGCGCCAGCGCCCGCGCCCTGGCCGGCACACCGGATCTGGTGCTCCGTGGACGAGCAGCGGCCCTGCCCGATTCGGCGCTAGCCGATCTGCTGGCCGATCCGCAAGTGGCGCAGGCGGCGCCCCGCATCGAAGCCCAGGCCAGCGCGCAAGGCCTGCCGCGTCTGGCCGTGCAAGGCCTCGACGCCTTGCAGGCCGCCGTGCTCGCGCCCGAGCTGATGCCTCAGCCCTTTGCCGCGCCAAGCTCATCCGTCTCAGGCAGCGCTGCGCTGATGACCATGCTGTCACCCGAGACGGTCTTCCTGAACGACGCCGCGTTGGCCGCCCTCCCCAAACCTCGCCCCGAGTCGCTGACGCTGAACTGGGCCGTCAATGGCGAGCCCCGCAGCGCCAAGCTGCGCCTGGGCGGACGCGTGGCAGCACCCGGACCGGCGCTGGCCGTGATGGACGTGGCCGCCGCCCAGGCCTTGTTCGGCAAACTGGGTCGGCTGGACCGCATCGACATCCGCCTGCAGCCCGGTGTGGATGCGCAGCGCTGGCGTGCCAGCCTGCCTGCGTCCCTGCAGGCCACCGCACCGGCCCAGGGCGCCGACCGAATGAGCGACATGACGCGCGCCTACCGCGTCAACCTGGGCGTGCTATCGCAGATGGCCTTGTTCAGCGGCAGTTTTCTAGTGTTCGCTGTGATGTCGCTCGGCGTCACGCGCCGTCTGCCGCAGCTGGCCTTGCTGGGCGTGCTGGGCCTGGGCGCACGCGAGCGCCAGGCCCTGGTGCTGGCCGAGGCTGCGCTGCTGGGCCTGCTGGGCTCTGCGCTGGGGCTGGCGCTGGGGGCAGGTCTTGCCGCGCTGGGCCTGCGTCTGCTGGGCGGGGATCTGGGCAGCGGCCTGTTGGCCGGCGCCACGCCGCATCTGCAGCTGGAGCCCGGCGGCCTGCTGCTGTTCGGCCTGCTGGGCTTCGCAGTGGCGCTGGCCAGCGCCTGGCTGCCGGCCAGGCTGGCTGGCAGCATCGCGCCGGCGCAGGTGCTGAAGGGACTGGGCAATGAAGCCCAGCCCCGTGCGCCCGCGTGGCTGGCGCCGGCCCTGCTGGTGTTGGGCGCGTTGCTGGCCTTCATGCCGCCGCTGTTCGATCTGCCGATTGCAGCTTACTTGGGCATGTTGTGTCTGCTGGTGGCCGGCCTGCTGGCGGTGCCGCCCCTGGTGCGCAGCTTGTTGCGGCTGATCCCCGGCCAGCAGGCGCCGCTGCGCCTGCTATTGACCCGGCGCGCGCACGACCAGGCCGGCGAAGCGGCGCAGATGATCGCCGGCGTGCTGGTGGCGCTGGCCTTGTCGGTGGCCATGCTGGTGATGGTCAGCAGCTTCCGCGATTCGCTGCAGCAATGGCTGCGCCAGGTACTGCCGGCCGATCTCTATGTGCGCAGCGCGCTGCGCGAACCGGATGGCCAGTCCTCGCCGCTGCCTGTCTCGCTGCTGGACGCCTTGCGCCAGCAGTCTGCCGTTCAGACGCTGACGCCGCAGCGCAGCCGCAGCGCGCAGATCGGCGACGAGAAGGTGGCGCTGATGGCCCGAGACATCGCGCAGGAGGACGCCTTGCCCCTGGTCGGGCATCTGGCGCCGGCACCCGCGGCTGATCGGCTGCCGGTCTACATCAACGAGGCGCTGCGCGACCAGCTGCGCCTCCAGCCCGGCATGCCGCTGACGCTGACTCTGGCCGGCCAGAGCGGCGCCGCCGCCCCAGCGCTGCAGGTTCAGGCCTTTGTGCGCGGCGTCTGGCGCGACTACGCCCGCCAGAGCGGCGCGCTGCAGATGTCGCTGAGCGAATACCAGCGCCTGACTGGCGACCGCCAGATCACCGAGCTCTATCTGTGGCTGGCGCCCGGCGCCACGCAGGAGCAGCTTCAGCAGCGCGTGCGCGCACTGGCGGGCGGTGATGCGCTGGAGTTCGCGGCCAGCGCCGAACTGCTGGCGATTTCATTGCACATCTTCGACCGCAGCTTTGCGGTCACCTACTGGCTGCAGGCCATCGCATTGGGTCTGGGCCTGGTGGGCGTGGCCGCCAGCCTGTCGGCACAGCTGCTGGCGCGCCGGCGTGAAATGGGCCTGTTGCACCACCTGGGCCTCAGCCGCAGCGAGCTGCTGCGTCTGCTGCTCGGCGAGACCGCGCTCTACACCGGCGCCGGTGCGCTTGCCGGCCTTGGCCTGGGCCTGCTGATCAGCGGCGTGCTGGTCTACGTCGTCAATCCGCAGAGCTTTCACTGGAGCATGGAGCTGAGCCTGCCACTCGGTCGGCTGACCCTGTTGCTGGCCGCGGTGCTGCTGGCCGCGCTGCTGACCGCGGCGCTGGTGGGGCGGCAAATGGGCCGCGATGACGCAGTGCGCTCGGTTCGGGAGGACTGGTGATGCTCTTCGACAGACGCACGCTAGCTGCTGCCCTGATGCTGGCGCCGGCGCTGGCCCTGCCGGCCGCTGAGCCGCCCCAGGGCATCAGCCGCCGCGCGCTGCGCTTCCCGCGCGATTTCGGCGCGCATGCCGACACCGGGCTGGAATGGTGGTACCTGACCGGCCTGCTGAGTGAAGGCACAGGCACAGCAGCGGACGCGCCGCGCTTCGGCTTTCAGCTGACCTTCTTCCGGCTGCGCAACCGCGACGCGGCGGTGCAAGCCCATGCCAGCAGTCTGGCGCCGCGCCAGCTGCTGCTGGGCCATGTGGCACTGAGCCTGCTGCAGCCTGAGCAGGGACAAGCGGTGCTGCGCCATGACCAGCGCCTAGCGCGCGTTGGCGCCGGTGCGCATTTCAGCGACAGCGATTGCTCATTGCAGCTGCGCGATTGGCGCTTGCAGCGTTCAGGCGCCCCGGACGCCAGCCGCTATCTGGCCCAGCTCAACGGGCCGGGTTTCGATCTGTCGCTTGAGCTCAGCGCAGCGCTGGCGCCTGTGTTGCAAGGCGATGGCGGCTTCTCACGCAAGGGGCCGGACGAGGCACATGCCAGCCACTACTACAGCCAGACCCAGCTTCGCGGCCCGGCGCGACTGAAACTCGATGGCAAGACGCGGACTTTGCAAGCCAGCGCCTGGCTCGATCATGAGTGGAGCGACAGCCTGATGCCCCCCGGCGCCGTCGGCTGGGACTGGCTGGGCATCAATCTGTTGGACGGCGGCGCGCTGACCGCCTTCCGCATGCGGCACGCCGATGGCAGCACGCTGTGGGCCGGCGGCAGCTGGCGCGATGCCCAGGGCCGGGTGCGGATCTTTTCGCCGCAGGACTTGAGCTTCACGCCGCTCCGACGTTGGCGCAGCGCGCTAAGCCAGGCGGAGTACCCGGTGGAATGGCAGCTCGCCACACCGCTGGGGCTTTTGCGCCTGCGCGCCTTGGCCGATGCGCAGGAGGTCGACGCACGCAGCAGCACCGGAATGCTGTATTGGGAAGGCGCCTCTGAACTGAGGAATCAGCACAGTGGCGCGCTGGTCGGCCGCGGCTACCTGGAAATGACGGGTTACCGCCAGCCGATGGCGCTGTAAGGGCAGCCAGCCACCCGTCGCTGCTCAGTGGGCCCCGCCCGCATCCAACGGCGCGGCCCCCAGGCGCGCAGGCCGCTGTGTGAACCAGATCAAGGCGATCAAGCCGAGAAAGAGAAACGACGACCCCAGAAAGATGTCGTCGGCAGCCCGCGTGTAGGCCTGCTGATCGATCAGGCGGTTGATCTGCGTCCAGGCCTGCTCGGCGCTCATGCCGGCCTGCGTCAAGGCGTCAACGCTGGCCCGCGTCGCGGGGTCGCCCATCGCCAGACGTTCCACCATGTGCTGGTGGTGCAGCGCGGCGCGGCTCTCCCACAGCGTGGTGGTGACCGACGTGCCGATCGCACCGGCCGTGATCCGCACGAAATTCGACAGCCCGGCAGCCGCCGCGATGCGGTCCGGCGGGATGCCTGACAGCGCGATGGTCGTCAGCGGAATGAAGAAGAAGGCCAGCGCCGCCCCCTGCAGCAGGGTCGGCACCATGATGGTGGCGAAATCCGTCTGCGTGGTGAAGTTGGAGCGCATCAGCAGCACCAGCGCGAACAGCATGAAGGCCAGTGTCGTCATCACACGCGGATCGAAACGCGAGACATTGCGCCCCACCAGCGGCGACAGCAGGATGGCCAGCAGCCCCACCGGCGCCAGCGCCATCCCGGCATCGGTGGCCGTGTAACCCATCCATTGCTGCAGCCACAGCGGCAGCAGCACCACATTGCCGAAGAAAAGGCCGTAGGCCACCGAGAGCGTCAGTACGCCGAAACTGAAATTGCGCCGCGCGAACAGGCGAAGCTCCACCACCGGATGCTGGTCGGTCAGCTCCCACACCAGGAACACCAGAAAGCCCACCAAGGCGGTGACGCCCAGCAGCTGGATCTCGCCGCTGGCAAACCAGTCCAGCTCCTTGCCCTTGTCCAGCATGATCTGGAGCGCACTGACCCAAACCACGAGCAAGGCCAGGCCCACGCCATCGATGGGCAGCTTCCTGATCTGCGTCTCGCGCTTGCGGTAGATGCCCCATGTCAGCGCTGCCGCCAGCAGGCCCACCGGCACATTGATGTAGAAGATCCAGGGCCAGGACACGGTGTCGGTGATCCAGCCGCCCAACAGCGGCCCGACCACCGGCGCCACCAGCGTCGTCACCCCCCACAGCGCCAGCGCTGTGCCGGCCTTCTCACGCGGATAGCTGGACAGCAGCAGCGTCTGCGACAGCGGAATCATCGGCCCGGCCACCAGGCCCTGCAGCACGCGGCAGGCCACCAGCATCTCCAGCGAATGCGCAAAGCCGCACAGCCAGGACGCAAGCACGAACAGCAGCACACTGGTGGTGAACAGGCGCACCGCGCCGAAGCGCTGTGTCAGCCAGCCGGTCAGCGGCACCGAGATCGCATTGGCGACACCGAAGCTGGTGATGACCCAGGTGCCCTGGGTGGCGCTGACGCCCAGATCGCCCGAGATCGCCGGCAGCGACACATTGGCGATCGAGGAATCGAGCACATTCATGAAGGTCGCCAGCGACAGCGACACCGTGCCCAGCAACAGGGCCGCGCCCTTCAGCGGCGGCGGTGTGTCCGGCGCGGCTTGGGGGCGGTTCAAGGGCTCAGCCACGACGCGCCACCACCGGGGTGGCCAGGTTGGCCCGGATGATGCGGGCCACATCGGCCTGGGCGGCCGCCTCGGCGGCACGCGCGGCATCATCGAACACTGTGGTGCTGGCCGGCGTCGCCTGGCCCTCGCTGCGTGCCGCGGCGAGCGAGGCGCCGCTTTGATCACGCACATCCACGCTGACCATCATGGACAAGCCAACACGCAGCGGATGCTCAGCCAGTTGCTGGGCATCGAGCAGGATGCGCACCGGCACACGTTGCACCACCTTGATCCAGTTGCCGGTGGCGTTCTGAGCCGGCAGCAGCGCGAACGCCGCACCGGTGCCGGCGGCCAGGCCTGCCACCCGGCCCTTGAACTCGACCTTCTCGCCATACACATCGGCCACCAAGGTGGCTGGCTGGCCGATGCGGATCGATTTGAGCTGGCCTTCCTTGAAATTGGCGTCGACCCAGGCCTGCTGTAGCCCCACCACGGCCATCAGCGGCGCGCCCGCTGCCACGCGCTGCCCCAGCTGCACGCTGCGCCGCGCCACCCAACCGTCAACAGGTGCCGGCACCACCGCCCGTTGCAGGGCAAGATGCGCTTCCCGCACCCGCGCTGCCGCCCGCTGAACGCTGGGGTGCTGCTCGACGCTCACCCCCTGCGTCAGCACGCTGCCTGCCGCCAGCTGCTCGCGCGCGGCTTGCAAGGCGGCCTGGGCCGCCGTGCCGGCGCTGCGGGTGGCGCTCAACTGCGCCTGTGCATGCTCGTACTCCTCGCGCCCCACCGCGCCACTGTCCAGCAGCGGCGCGCGACGAGCCACATCCGCTTGCAGCCGGGCCAGCTCAGCCTGGGCGCGCTGCGCCTCGGCTTGGCGAAGCTCGATCTGGGCCTGCAAGGTGCTGTTGTTGGCGTAGAGATTGCGCACCTCGCGCACAGTCTGGGCCAGATTGCTCTGCGCCTGATCCAGCAGCACCCGCGCATCGGCCGGATCCAGGCTGACCAGGGCTTGGCCGGCTCGCACGAACTCGGTGTCATCGGCATGGATGGCGCGTACCGTGCCGCCCACCAGCGGCGTGATCTGCACGATATTGGCCTGCACATAGGCGTTGTCGGTCTTTTCGTAGTTCGAGGCCACCAGCAGCTCGTAGGCCACATAGCCCGCCGCGCCGGTGAGCACCAACAGCGACAGCAGGATCAGACCGGCTTTGCGGCGACGGTTCGGGGCAATCACGGTTTCGTTCATGGAAGGTTTAGGCCTAGCGGGAATTTCGTTTCAGCGGCGTGTTGATCGGTGTGTGGCGGCCTGCTCAGCGGCCCGCATCAGTGAAGCCGCCTCCCAGACTGCGCAGCAGGCCAGCCTGGGCCGTCAGCAGCTGCGCGCGCAGTTCGACGTCCTGGCGCTGCTGCTGCGTGGTCTGGAGCTGGGCATTCAGCACGCTCATGCGATTGCCCAGTCCGGCCAACTGCCGCTGTTCGGCCAGGGCTTGCAGCGCGCGTGCCTGCACCAGCAACTGCGCCTGTTGCGGCTGCTGCGCATGCAGCGATCGCAGCGCCAGCAGCTGATCATTGGCGTCACGCACTGCGTCCAGCAACACGCTGTTGTACTGCGCCACCGCAGCATCGGCATCGGCCGAGGCGCCGCGCAGCTGGGCGCGCAACCGCCCGCTGTCGAACAGCGGCAGGCGCAGCGCCGGGCCGATGCCGTACTGCCGGCTGCCGGCCTCCAGCAGGCGGTCAAGGCCGATCGCATTGAATCCAGCAAAGGCCGTCAGGCTCACATTGGGATAGAACTGGGCGCGTGCCTCGTCCACCTGGTGCAGACCGGCTTCAACAAGGCGGCGAGCGACCCGCACGTCGGGACGGCGCCCGAGCAAGTCCAAGCCGGGTTCGCCGGCCGCATCCAGCGGCAGCGCCTGTGGCAGGCCCGGTTTCAGCGTGGCCAGCGCGACCGCGGGCTGGACCGACAAGGCGGCCAGCTGGTGCCGCAGCGCGGCGGCCTGCTCGTCGAGCTGCTGACGCTGACGCTGCAGGTCCAGCAGCGGCAACTCAGCCTGCCCTTGCGCTTGCGCGCCATCGAGGCCGGCGGCACGACGTTGCGCCATCAGGCCCAGCAGCTGCCGGTGCTGTCCGATCTGGGCATCGAGCAGCTCGGTTTGCGCCAGCACACGCGCCAAGCCGATGTAGCTGCGCGTCAGCTGCGTGGCCAGCAGCAGACGCGCCACATCGGTATCCGCTGCGGCCGCCTGCTGCCGTCCTAAGGCCGCCTCCAACGCCGCCTTGTTGCGGCCGACGAAGTCGAATTCGTAGCTCGCACCCATCTGCAGGGTGGCCGTGCTGCGCGTGCTGCCAGCGACCGGCTTGGGCACCAGACCATGCTCGGTATAGCGCTGACGCATGGCATCCAAACCCAAGCCGGTTTGCGGCAATTCAGCAGCGCCGACCGCTTCGGCGGCTGCCGCGGCTCGACGCAGCCGCGCTTCGGCCGCGGCCAGTGTGGGAGATTCGCGGAGCGCGCGGTCGATCAAGGCATTCAGCTCCGGCGCGCCAAAAGCCGTCCACCAGGCACTGACCGGCTCTGGCAGGCTGCTGCTCGCCTGCACGCCGGCCGCCTTGGCGTCCAAGGGCTGGGTGCTCTGCGGCAGCGTGGGAATGCGGGCACAGGCCGTCAGCAATGCCACCGCCGCAAGCGGCCACCAGCGGGCGCCGGCGCCGGCCCGGCGTTCAGGGTTCAAGGGTTTCATATCGGTTCGTCGTTGGGAGCGCGGTCACGCCCTCGCAAGGCCTCGCCATTGACTACGAGGCGCTGCAGCAGCGAAATGAGCGTTCTGCACTCGGCGTCGCTGAATCCGGTCAGAAGATCGTTGAAGATTTCGGCCAACACGACCGGTACACCGGCGGTGGCCTCCTGCCCTGCCGCAGTCAGCGACACCATCACGACACGACGGTCCTCAAGCGTGCGCTCGCGCTGGATCAGCCCTTTGGCCTGGAGCCGGTCAAGCAGGCGCGTGGCGGCGCCGGGGTCGATGTCGAGTTCAGCCGCCAACGTAGCGGCTGGCGCCGGGCCGCTCAGGCGCAGGCGTAGCAAGGGTGACCACTGGGCATGCGTCAAGCCCAGCGGCGTCAGTCGCCGGTCGCCCTGATGCACGATGGTGGCCATCGCTCGCTTGAGCAGCCAGCCCAGGCTTTCTTCACGCCGGTAGTTGTCGGGTTGGTAGAAACGAGGCGTGACGCGGCTCATGCAGGCAATTTATTTGCCTAGGCAATCATTGTCAAGTCAAGGTGGCCGGTGGCTCCACCCGGGCACGCGGCGTCAGGCGCAAGTCAACGGCTGACGAAGCTAGAACGCCCACCGACGCCGCCATCGCCGGCACGCACGCAGTTGCGCCCCTGCGACTTGGCATTGGCCAAGGCGCGGTCGGCATCGTTGACCAGTTGCGCAAGCGTCAGATGCTCGCTGCGCAAGGCGGCCACGCCGACACTGATGCTGATCGGCACCGCCTGGCCGCGCCAGTGAAAGCCCAAGCCGGCGATGCGGGCACGCAGCCGCTCGGCTACATCCAGCGCGCCCAGTGGGTCGGTATGCGGCAGAAACACCGCGAACTCCTCGCCGCCGAATCGCGCCAGAACATCCCCCTGGCGCAGCGTTTCCGCACAGGCTTCGCTGATCTCGCACAGCAGCTGGTCGCCGCAGATCGGCCCGCAGCGCTCATTGACCTGCTTGAAGTGGTCCACATCCAGCAGAAGCAGCGCGCAGCTCATCTCATAGCGCTGCGCCCGCGCCAGTTCGCGCTCGGCCAGGTCGTTGAAGTAGCGCCGGTTGTAGGCGCCGGTCAGCCCGTCCTGGTGGGCGCGCCGCGCCAGCCTGGCCTGCATGCTTTGCTGATATCGCACCAGCCGCAGCAGCAGATAGCCGAAAGAAAGGCTCAGCCCAATAGAACAGGCGCTGGCAATCGTGGCCGCGATCAGAAAGTTGCCCTGCCCGATCACACGGATCACCAGCCAGGAACAGAGCAGCGCTGACAACCAGCCGAACAGCGCCAGCAGCAGCACGGAGCGCAGCAAACCCAGGCGCTGCAACCAGTGGTCGAGCGTCGGCAGCCAGGCGGGCTGATCGATGTCGTCGAATTGCTGCATGGCCTCGGTACTGCTGGAAAGCACCTATTCGAACACAGAGCGGCGATCCCGCAGGGCCCCCTGCACACCGGCTTGACAGATGCCATTCAACACGCCCCAGCCGCAGCGCGAGCCCCTACTGCACTGCGTACACTGCGCGCGATGAAGCCCAGCGCCACCGACTCTTCCAGCCCCACCCGCGCCGGCCCACGGTCGCTCAGCGGACTGCTGCCCTTTCTGAAGCCCTACCGCGCCCGAATCGCGCTGGCCGGCCTGTTTCTGCTGCTGGCCGCACTGACCACGCTGGTGTTCCCCTTGGCGCTGAAGTCGCTGATCGACCAGGGCCTGGTGGCCACTGACCCGGGCGAGCGGGTGATGGCGCTGCGCGAGCACTTCCTGGCGCTGTTCGGCGTTGGTGCGGCGCTCGGCCTGTTCTCGGCCGCACGCTTTTACGTGGTCACCTGGCTGGGCGAGCGCGTCACCGCCGATCTGCGCAATGCGGTCTATGCCCATGTGCTGCGCCAGAGCCCGGAGTTCTTCGAAACCACGCAGACCGGCGAAGTGCTGAGCCGCATCACCACCGACACCACCGTGGTGCAGACGGTGGTCGGGGCCAGCCTGTCGATGGGGCTGCGCAATGCGGTGATGGGCGTCGGCGCGCTGATCATGCTGATCGCCACCAACCCGCTGGTGATGGTGCAGGTGCTGGGCATCCTGGTGCTGGTGGTGCTGCCCACCCTGGCCTTTGGCCGGCGCGTGCGCAAGCTCAGCCGCGCCAGCCAGGACCGAGTGGCCGACACCAGCGCGATTGCCTCAGAGGTGCTGAACGCCGTCAGCGTGGTGCAGAGCTACACGCAGGAAGCGGCCGAGACGCGGCGCTTCCGCCTGGCTACTGAGGGCGCTTTCGACACCGCCAAGCGCCGCACGCAGGTCCGCTCCGGCCTGGTCGCCTTTGTCATCACCGCCACCTTCGGCGCGCTGCTGTGGGGCCTGTACCAGGGCACGCAGGCGGTGATCGCCGGCCAGATCAGCGCCGGCCATCTAGGCCAGACCGTGGTCTATGTGATCCTGCTGGTCAGCAGCGTGGCCGTGCTGGCCGAGGTCTGGGGCGATGTGCTGCGTGCTGCCGGTGCCACTGAGCGCCTGATGGAGCTGCTGGAGACGCGCTCACCAGTGGCCGAGGCGCCGGACGCCGTGCCGCTGCCGGCGCTGCCGCATGGCGCCTCGGTGCAGATCGAAGGCCTGCGCTTTCACTACCCGTCGCGCCCGGACCAGGCCGCGCTGAGCGACTTCAGCCTCAGCGTGGAACCCGGCGAGACGGTGGCCCTGGTGGGGCCCAGCGGCGCGGGCAAGAGTACGGTGTTCCAGCTGCTGCTGCGCTTCTATGACGCGCAGTCGGGCAGCATCCAGCTCAATGGCCAGCCGCTGCGCCAGCTCTCACTGCAATCGCTGCGGCACGCCATCGCTCTGGTGCCGCAGGACAGCGTGGTGTTCTCGGCCGATGCGATGGAAAACATCCGCTACGGCAGACCCGAAGCCAGCGACGAGGAAGTTATCGCCGCCGCCAAGGCCGCCTTCGCGCACGACTTCCTGATGCAGCTGCCGCAAGGCTACCAAACCTTTCTGGGCGAGCGCGGGGTGCGCCTGTCCGGCGGCCAGCGCCAGCGCATCGCGATTGCCCGCGCCATCCTGAAGAACCCGCCGCTGCTGCTGCTGGACGAAGCCACCAGCGCCTTGGATGCCGAAAGCGAGCGCATGGTGCAGGCCGCGCTGGAACATGCGATGCAAGGCCGCAGCAGCCTGGTGATCGCCCACCGTCTGTCCACCGTGCAGCGGGCCGACCGCATCGTCGTGATGGAGCAAGGCCGGATCGTCGAACAAGGCACGCATGCCGATCTGCTGGCACGCGGCGGGCTCTATGCGCGACTTGCGACCTTGCAGTTCGATGACAGCAAGGGCGAATAGCCGTCTCTTGCTTGTGGCCCGTCCGGGCCAGCCCTGGCGGCCCTTCGAGCGCTGCCTGCGGCTTGGCCGCGATTGAGACTGGCCTCCGTCTTTGCGCCGCTGCTCAGCACGTGCCTCACCGCCCTGCCCAGCCTTGCCGGGCGGGCATTGCCGCGGCTTAAGTCGGAGGCTGAGGCATGGATTTGAGCCAACATATTGCCACCGCATGCGGATTTACCTTGGCTGGGCAGCCGGGATGTCTCCTTTATGCTCCAAAGCATCGCTCGGCTCGTCTGCGCTGCGTCCTTGTTTCTCGATCGGCGCGGGTACAGCCGCTGGGCGGCTGAAGGGATGGCTGAATTGGCGGGATTCATGGCGTCGGCGAAGCAAGGCTGTGTCTGGTCGGTGATGAAGGCTGCGCTGCTCGCGTCGGCCGTCATCATGGTTTTGACCTTGCACCAAGCCGCACAAGCCGATGCCTTGCACAGCCTGCGGTTCTCGCATTTGGGGGTGGGACAGGGGCTACCCAGCGCCGGCATCCTCAGCATGGTGCAAGACCGCAAGGGCTTGATCTGGCTGGGCACTACATCAGGACTTGCCCGGTTTAATGGCCAGGGTGTCAAAACCTTCAAGCGCCACCCCGATCAAGCGGACTCACTCAGCAACAACCTGGTCCAGGCCTTGTTCGAAGACGAACAGGGCGTGTTGTGGATCGGCACCCGCAGTGGTTTGGACCGCATGCCACTGGCCACCGAGAAGATTGAACGCCAGGCCCTGCCGGAGTCTTTCGGTCTGGCGGAGCGGCGCGTACTGGCTTTGGCTCCGGCGGGTCCGCAGCGTATGTGGGTAGCCACCGTCGGCGGCCTGCTGATGTTCAACACGGCTGAACGACGCTTCATTCCCTGGCAAGAACCCGGAGCCGAGCGCCTGTCCTTGCAGCGCACCATTCGCGCCTTGTTGCCGGATGGTGAGGGCGGCGTCTGGGTTGGCGAGAGCCACGAGGTCTCGAAGATCAATGCCCAAGGCAAGATCCTCTATCGATTCGGCACGTTGAATGGCTTGGGTGCCGACGCCATGACAGCCGCTGATCTGCAGATCAGCGCCCTGGCCCAGGACGGGCATGGAAGGCTCTGGGTCGGCATGGCCGGCGGCTTGCAGACCTGGCGCTTGCAGGCGCAAGACACACCGCACCCCGATCCTTTGGCCCAGCGCTTGAACCTGCCCAGGCAGCGCATCTACGCCCTGATGCGCGATCGTGATCGAACGATGTGGATCGGCAGCTTCAGCCGCCCGGCCCTGCACCGCTGGACCGAAGAGGAAGCATCCGGCGTGTCGGCCGAGGGTCGCCTGGAGAGCTTCGTCAAGCTGCCGACAGTTGAAGCCAGCTTGGCCGAAGACGGGGTAGGAGCCCTGATGCAGGACCGCAGCGGCAGCTTGTGGGTCGGCTCGTTTTCCCAGGGTGTGAGCCTGGCTGACTTGGGCGGACGGCGCTTCTTCTCCTACATGAACCTGCCCGGTGACGAGCAGAGCCTGTCCAGTGATGCGGTGATGGCGCTTGCGTTCGAAGGACGGGACGAGGCCTGGGTGGGCACGTTTGGCGGCGGCTTGAATCGACTCCATCTGCCGACGGGAAAGGTGAGCCGCGTCAGTCCGCAGCACATGCCGCTGACGCACATCAAGGCCTTGCTGCGTGAACCGGATGGCGCACTCTGGATCGGTGGCGAACGCGGACTGGAGCGCTTCGTTCCCGGCCAGCAGCGCAGCCAAAGCATCGACCTGCGGTCCACCACACTGGGATCGATTTCCGTCAGTTCCTTGCTGCGCATGTCGCCCACCGGTAGTGTCTGGGTGGGCAGCGCCCAGGGGCTGTTTCGAATCGATGGCAGCGGCAGGGTGCGCGCCTACGGGGCCAAGCCACGCGAAGCCGGGGCGCTCAGCCATGCGACTGTCGACAGTCTCTTGCAAGACCGAGACGGCCGGCTCTGGGTCGGCACCAAAGGCGGTCTGAATCTGTGGGATGCAACGAGCGACAGTTTTTCGCAGCCTGTTGACGGCAATGCGGAGGTGTCTCGACCCGGCGATCTGCCTGTGCACGGCTTGCGCCAGGACGAACGCGGACGGATCTGGGTCGCCTCGGAATCGGGCCTGTTTGAGCTCGTCGCCAGCGGCGCGGGACGCTGGCAGTACAAGGCATGGTCGCAGCTGCCTGGCATGCCGAGCGGCAGCTTCGACTCGATTCAGGATTCGGGCTCCGGCAGTGTCTGGCTCGGCAGCGAGATGGGGCTAACGGAGGTCTTGCCTGAGGCTCAGCGGGCCCGTTTCTACCCCAGCGCCGGCCACTTTTCCGGCGGATTCAACTTTGCTGCGGCAGCCCGCGCTCCGGATGGCAGCCTCTACTTCGGTGGCAAGGGCCTGGTGCGCATCAGCCCCGAAACCATGCAGCAGAACCGTCAGGCGCCGCAGGTGGTGCTAAGTGACTTGCGGGTATTCAACCAATCGCTGGCTGCCGAGAGCATGCCGGCCGCTCCAGTCGGAGCAAGCTCAGGCGCCGACAGCAGGCCGCTGACGCTGGCTGAGCTCGGCGTCACCGGACCATTGCATCTGGCGCAGCAGGTGACGCTGAGCCACCGCGAAACCATGGTGAGCTTTGTGATGTCGGCCTTGCACTTCAGCAAGCGCAGCCTGGTGAGCCATGCCTGGAAGCTCGAAGGCTTTGACCGCGACTGGATCTACGGGCAGGACAACGCCGGCGTAGCCACCTACACCAATCTGGACGCCGGCCGCTACCGCCTGCTGGCCAAGGCGGCCAATCCAGATGGGGTGTGGGGCCAGGAACAGGTGCTGCTGGACCTGGTGGTTCGGCCGCCGTTCTGGCGCACCGCCTGGTGGAGGACGGGCATGGTTCTGGCAGCCTTGCTAAGTCTGATGGGCGCCTACCGCTGGCGCATGCGCAGCCTGCACCGGACGCGCCAGATGCTTGAGCAGGAAGTGGCGACTCGCACCCGCGAGCTTCAGGAGCAGGCCCTGCAGCTGGCACAGGAAAAGCAATTGGCGCAGACGCAGACCGAGCTGGCGCTGCAATCCAGCAAAGCCGCGGATCGGGCCCGCCATGACATCGCCTTGCTGAGCGACATCGGACGCAAGATCACTGAATCGCTGGAACTCGACTCCATCCAGCGCACGCTGTATGAGCAAGTCGGCGAATTGATCGAGAGCGATGTCTTCGGCCTCGGCTTGGTCAACTGGTCGACGCGCACCCTGGCCTTTGACTTCGTCATGCACAGCGGCGAAGCCTGCCAACCCTACGAACGCAGCCTGGCCGCAGTTGAGATGCCCGCGGTGCAGGCGGTCCTGCAAGGCAAGGCTTTGCGGGTGGATCAGATCGAACGCGACAGCCGGGTGCTGTACCGCCAGGACGGCCCAACGCGCATCGTGCTGAAAAGCGGCGCCGATCCGGCACCGGTGCACTCGGGCATTTACGCACCCATGCTGCTCAAGGACAGAGTGGTGGGCGTGGTCTTCATGTTGAGCCAACGCAGCCATGCCTTCCAGGCCAGCGACTTGGCGATCCTGGACACGCTGGGTGCCTATGCGGCAGTCGCACTCGACAACGCGGATGCCTATCGTCAGTTGCAGTCGGCCCAAGCCAAGTTGGTCGAGCAGGAGAAGACGGCCGCGCTCGGCTCCGTGGTGGCCGGTGTGGCTCATGAGCTGAACACGCCGATTGGCAACAGTCTGCTGGTGGCCAGCACCATGCTGGATCGGGGCAGGGCATTCACGCAGCGCATGGCCGACGGTGGCTTGCGTCGCTCGGAGCTGGTGCAGCTGTGCCAGGACCAAGAGGACTCCAGCCTCCTGCTGGTTCGCAGTCTCGAACGCGCGGCACAACTGATCACCAGCTTCAAGCAGCTGGCGGTCGACCAGACCTCAGAGCAGCGGCGCCAGTTTCAGCTCCACAGCTTGTGCTCTGAAGTCGTCCAGACTCTGGGCAACCGCCTGCGTCGCGAAGACCACGAACTGCGCCTGTCCGTGCCCGAAGACCTGACACTAGACAGCTTCCCCGGCCCCTTGGGACAGGTCTTGACCAATCTGATCATGAATGCCGTCATCCATGGACTGGAAGGGCGGCGCCACGGTCTACTGAGCTTGTCGGCCGAGGCCATCGCGGGCGAGCGTGTTCGCCTGGTCTTCAGCGACAACGGCCGCGGCATCAGCGCCGAGCACATCACCCGCGTGTTCGAACCCTTCTTCACCACCAAGCTGGGCCAAGGCGGCAGTGGCCTCGGCCTGCACATCAGCTACAACATCGTGCATTCAGTGCTGGGCGGCAGCATTGAAGTCAGCAGCGTGCCAGGCGAGGGAACGCGCTTCGAGATCGTGATTCCATTCGTGGCACCATCGCGGGCGGAATGACCATCAGCCACAGCGAGGTCGCCAAATGAGCTAACGATTCCGTTGATAGCTCACCCACAGGCAGTCAACCGCATCGCAGCCTGCGGCCGCACGCTCGGTCGTGGCCGCCCGCTCGAACCATCGATCAAGAGATCAGACGTCGCTCTTGTGCAACTGGTGAAGCGCCTTGACTTGGCGATGCAGCTGGGTCACCTCGGCGGACAAATAGATGACCCAGGTCAGGGTGAATACGACAAACCAAGCAGCACTCGAAGGCAGGCCGACCAGATCGGCAATCTGGTTCGGAAAAAGCGTCTGTGCAAGCAGCGGAAGCGTGGCGACCATCGCCGGCCACAGACGGTTGGGCTGCTTCTCCAGCAGCCGCCGCGCTTCATCGTTTCTTCTGAGCTGACGCGCAAGAAGGCTTGATTCGATCTCGCTCATCTGGCTGGACATGGCTGGGCTCCCTAATTTTTTGTTCAGCAATTTCAACACAGAGCCTAGCTGCCGGATGCCGCGCCGCTCAAGCAAATCGGCCTTGACGGCGCAGCTAGGAAGTCTCTACACAAGAGCGTTGCCTGTCATTTCGTGAGCCGCGACGCGCTGCACGTATGCACCTGCCGCCAACAGCGGCGGCGCTTGGTCTCGAAATGCGCCGTGCTGCACATGCCGATCCGCACGGTGCGGCATCGCGTCGGCAGATGCACAGCTCTCCTGGCGCTCCGCGGCGCTGGCACTGAGCCTTAACGGAAACTGTTGCCGAAAGCTGCACTAGGGATGGTCTGCATAAACCCCGGGGAAATCAGCTACCGGACGACCTGAGCGGCTGAGATGATTGAGACCATGAAGCAGACGAGTCTTGGACTGGGGCAATCGAGCAAGCGCACGCGGCGACGC
>NZ_JBILQK010000116.1:0-9370 GCF_044373315.1 Roseateles sp.
GGCCGGCGGGCCGGATGATAAGCAGAGCAGCCGCGGGCCGCGGACTGCACGCTCAAGGGCTGGAATCGACGATGGATCGCGCGCCAGCTCCAAGCACCGACACCCACGAAGGGGCGAATGCCGCCGTGCATGGGCTGCGCAGCCGCAGCGATGTCAGTGCGGAGCTCAGCACCCGCTCTGCCATGCGCCGCTTGCCTGCAAACAGCGCAGGCGGGTCAGCAGGTGCCTTAGCGCCGAAAGATCTGCAACAGGAGCCCAATGAATATCGCCAGAACGATGAGCGGGATGCCTGTATGAGCCACGCTGTCTGGCAGATCCGGGATGAACCGCTGCAGAAAGGTCCCGGTATAGGTATGGGGAGAGCCTGCAAGCTCCAGAAGCTCCTTCTCCCAGCGGGTCAGAAGACACTCGCTGAAGAGGGCATACGAGCTCAGCTGCAGCACACAGGCCCCGATGAAGATCCAGGCGAAGGGGCGCTTGAGACTGGCCCTGGAGAATCGGCCCAGCAGTACGCCCACGACGCCATACATCGTCACGCCGACAAGGGTCGCATGTGCTATCGCGACCAGTTTCGCAAGCCAAGCGGCCTGTGCAGCATCCATTTCCAGATCCTGTCCTAGAGGAACAGATGATTGGGTGCGGCGGCAATGCCGACGTCATTCATGCGCCGACACCCAGGCGGCGAATTCCGGCGTGATGTTATCGGTGTCGGCTCAGTCGAGGCAGATCACAGCTCACGGCCAATCGCCAAGGGCCGGGTATGGAAAGCACGCGTGTTCGAACAGGCTCAAGGCCAACTCAGCCCTTTGGCCTCGGACACGTGCCCACTTGGCGTGAGCACTCACCTGCCAACTCATTGCCGGAAAGGCCTCAGCTCAAACGGCCCGAGCCGCTACGGTTGAGCAAGGGCAGGCTGCAAGGTTACCGATTGAGCGCCTCAAGCTTCTGCCGATCAAGATAGCGCTCAAGCACACCCATGGTGGCCGCCACGTCCTTGTCCGTCATGAGCTCTTGCATCGCAAGTTGGCCAAGAACTGAGAAGGCGGATTGGATTGCGGTCGATCCAGCGACCTGAATCGCTGCGCGGGCCTGCGTGGCGCACGCGTCCGCAAGCAGGCGCGTGAACAACGTTCCAGCAGTGCGCGAGACATCGTCGGTGACATTGGCGGAGACCGAAGAGATCGCCTTCATCTCGGAGTGCGCAGACATCGCAACAAACAGCCAACGGGCCAAATCCTTGCGATCCTTACCGGATGAATTCTCGGCGACGCACTTGCCGAGCGCATCGACTTGAGGGTTAGCGGCAGCGCCGGTTGACATTGCGATCAATGCGGCAAGAAGGACGATCAGTTGTTTCATATGAGCTTGCTTGGTGTCAGGACGAAGAGGTGGATTCCGTGTGCCATAACGCCGGACTTTACCGGCCTCGGCAGGCAATCCACTGCAAGGATAGCCTAGCTTGGATTCCGTAGAGCATCTGGGAAACACCGCAGCAGTTTTCGCTGTCACCGCTTGGGCCTGCATGGATAGCGCTCAAAGCCCCGATTAAGCAAGCGGCCAGGCGTCATCGCGGCGGGGGTGGAGTACAGGAGTTCATGGCCTCATCCGAACACGCCACCTTGCCATCGAGCAGAAACCACCGCGCTTCAGGAGGCTTTGCGCAGCGATAGCTTGCCGTGTGACTGCCAGCTTTCAGTGTGACTCGCACGCCGGATTCCGCTTGGGCTGGCGCCTCGTCGTGGGAGAAGACCTCGTAGCTTGCGTCCGGTGTCTCAAACCCAACCGAGCTTCTGTACGTACCCGCTCGGACGTAGTGGAAGTACTTGAACGCATCCGCCTTGCCCGGGCCCCAAGCTGCGTGCTCAAGTTCGACCTTGGCTTTCGTACCGTAGCGGTAAGTCAGGGCCTGGCCGGCCAAGCAAAGTGAGATCAGCTTGCCCGGCTTGGTGGGACAAGCGAAGACGACCTGCTCTGAGGGCCTGCACAGAGACTGTGCGGAAGCCGAAGCTGCCGCCGAAATCAGCAGGAGGACGGCGCAGCGTTGTTTCATGAGGCCTACGCGCCCTTATCACGCTTTGCCGCCGGACTCGTGGTCCGAGTGCAGGTGCCACCAGCGCGGGCGACGAGAAACATAGGAGTGATACCTTGGAGCGAACTCCTTCAGGTGCGGCTTGTCGAGCGCACCTGTGGCGATGGCGATGGTTGGCTCGTCGTCGATCGCGCCGATGGTGCTGCCACACGAACTGCAGAAGACCCGGCTGGAGTAAGAAGACGAGCGCCAGCTTGAAGGCTTGCCACCCGGACCGACCCACTCGACGTTCTGCGCGGGGAATTCCACCCATGCAAGGGTGAGAGCACCTGAGTGCTTGCGGCAGCTTTCGCATGAACACGTATGGGGCTTGGCCGGCACGCCTGTGACCCGGAATCGGATAGCGCCACAGATGCAGCCGCCTTCGTAGTACTTGGTGCTCATTGCAAGGACAGAGAAGAGATGGTGGTGATTGCGACGCCTGTCGCTCGAGCTATCAGGACAGTTGCGCCGTATGGCCAGTGGCCCGGAATGACATGAGCGGCTTATGGCCGCACGCCGCAATAGGTCCGTCCAGCAAATGCTTAGGCCTCGCCGCAGTTGCACACGCTAGGGTTTGTACGGGGATTATTTGCACTGGCGCCTGGGGGCTGAACAATGCCGACCTGACTCTACTCTTGGAGCTTGAAATGCCGCGAAGTGCGAAGACATGGGCCGAAAAGCGAAAGGCGAAGCCGCCGCATACGGTGACACTGGACAAGGACTTCGCTGGCATTGCTGCTGGCTCCCGACTGCTGATCTCTTGCCCGCTCGAGTTGGAAGAGTACCTGCGCAAGCATGTCCCGGCTGGCACAACGAAAGAGATTCAGCAGGTGCGCCGGGAACTCGCCACGTTTCATAACGCTGATGCCACCTGTCCGGTGTCAACGTCGATCTTCCTGAGGACAGTTGCTGAGGCTGCCTGGGACGAATTCATTTCCGGCAAGTCCGTCACGGAGCTTGCGCCGTTCTGGCGAGTCATTGATCCTAAGTCGCCACTTGCGAAGAAGCTTCGCGCGGGTTCGCAGTGGATTGAACAGCAACGCCAGGCGGAGGCGGCGGCGGGAAACCTCAGCAGTGAGTGATGCATGATCTGCCACGGACAGGGCCTCGCCGCCCATTGCGAGGCCGAGCGCTTTGGCCACGCGGGCGACCCCAGCAGCACGCCAGACCCGAGTTGGCGGAGTTCACCGCACACCGCCGACTCGAGCCTGGTTCCCCCGCCCGGCTGGGGTTCGACTGGAGCGAGGGCTTAGGCCTCTATCGGGATCAAGGACCTGCGGTCGGCCAAGCAGGAAGCGCAGTTCTTCGTGTACCCATGCGTTCATCGCGAGGCCGGCGGTTCGAGTTGAAGCGGCCGCTTAGACCGCACAGCGCTCGCCCCCTAGAGACTTCTGCCTGAACACACTCAGCGGGTGCTCTGGATAGCTACCGAATGCGCAACGGACTTCAAAGCCATGCTTCTTGTAGAAAGCCAGGGCCGCATGCTGGTAGGGCCCGGTTTCAAGTTGGAGCAGACGACAGCCACGAGAGAGGGCCTCGCTCTCAAGTGTGGCCAGGATGGCTGCCGCGGCTCCGTGTGCGCGGCAAGATGGGCGGACAAACATGCGCTTGACCTCTCCAGTTCCGCTTTGGAGCACCACCGCGCCACAACCCATGGCAACGCCGGCGCTGTCTCGTGCAACGGCGAACAACACGTTCTCTTGCTCCAGGCTCACCAGGTCGAGTGCGTACCGAGCCTCGGGAGGATACAGCGCGTCCTGAAACGCATCGAGCTCAGCAATCAGCTCGATGACCTCCGCCTGTCTTGGCGACTCAAGGTAAACATGCATCGGTATGTCGTTCTCTGTCCGGAGTTGGACATGGGGCGCGGCCAGCGGCGGCACAACCGTTGGCAAAGGGCCAAACTGTTGTTCGCCGTTCGCTGTCGCCTCGATGGAGGGTTTAGGCATCGTCGTACGAGAAGGCATGAGAGGCGGTGAGTGCGGCTGCCTGCGGCGCGGACAACGCCCCAACTGCTTCTGAAATCGCCGCGGCAAACTTTGCGTAAGCCCAGGGCTGGGCTGTGATGATGCCGCGGTCTGAGACGAGGTCCGCGCGCACATACTGGCTTCCCTCCCAGAAGTGCTGGGTGAACTCTACGGCTTCCGGGCTTGCGTGTTCGGGCGTGTAGTTGTGAGTGGCGCGGACACCTCGAAGCAGGCCCGCACTTGCAAGAACGAGAGCCCCGGCACAGATCGCCCCGATGAGGGCACCGCCGGCGCGTTGAGCGTGCAGGCAGGCAGCGGCAAGACCTCCGGGAATGATCGAGGCGGGATCGCCACCCGGAACCAAGACACAGTCAAGCTGAGTGCGTTCGAGATCGCCGTAGCTGCCCGCCACCTGGAGGGTCGCGCCGTTGGATGCCTGGTGCGCGAGACCATCAGGTGTGTAGAAGGCCACTGACGATCGGCGCGCCAAGATCTCCAGGGCAAGCGCCACTTCAAAGAACACGCAGCCTGGGTAGAGAAGAACGGCGACTTTACGATGCATAACTTTCTCGCGACGTGGGAGCATGCAGTGTGCCGCCAGGCCCGCGAGGCTGCCGACAAACGGCAGGGCTGCGCGGGCCAGACGGCGCGCCGTTGGTGCTCCGCTTGATCGAGGGCTTAGTCCGTATCCCTTGCGCAGCTGCGGACGATGATGTCTGCAACCGACGCACTCGCGGGCAGGAAGGTATGCAACTGCCGCAATTCCACCTTGGCACTGATCCAGCTTGCGCTGACCTCGGAATCGGAAACAACACCGTCGTTGAGTTCATCCCCAAACGGCGAGAGACGCCCCCTAAGACCCGCCACGCCAACAATTGCAGTGGTAGGCACTTGGGGCCCTGAAACAGTGGACATGCGCTCTGGCGCGGCGAGCAACTGGCCACAATCGCCAGCCAAGAGCTTGAAGACCCAGCGAGACTTCAGCTTGACGGCGAGGCGAGCGCTGGACACCGGCGAGCCGATGAGGAAGACATGCTTGGGCTGCAACGTGCCGGCCGGCATGCCCGCTAGCGCTGCGCGCAACAGAACGCCTCCGAGGGAGTGCCCAGCGACGGCATACGGGCCCTGCCTGGCGATGTGCTCGATGTGCTTGCGAAGCCGACGAACGATGGAGTCAAACGACTCCAACGCGGCCACGTAGCCAAACACAGAGGTCCTGAGCCCCGCCTGGCGCAGGCGGCGAAGCATCGGCCATCCCGACAACGGTGACCGACCCATTCCGTGGACGTAGAGGACAAGCATGGGTGCCTGATGCGGTCTGACATTCGAGCCAACCGAGCCACAGAGATAGAACGCCGTGGCCCGGGCTGGGGGAATGTAGCTTGTACCTCAGGCCGGGCCAAGATGGCCTGCCTTAGCAGGTGCGGTGCTGCGCGAGGGGTCAGGCGTCGATGATGACCCCAAGGCGGCCGATCACCCACTCTGATCCTGCTTCCTTCAGCATGGTGCTCCAGTCGGGGTAGCCCGAACTCCCTCGAACAAAGAGATCCCAGCGTCTGGCGGTGTTCGAATCCAGCTCAAGCAAATCGGCTTGCTGAATGCCACCGGCCGCAAGGAAGGACTCCAAGTTGCTGAAGCGACTGCATCGGGCAAGGAAGCGCTCGGTCAACAGTTCTCGCAGCGGCACCATCACTTGTTGTTCCGCGCAATCTGAACGCTTGCGCCAGCACTCCTGGCCAAGCAAGGGGGATGGGGCCTCTGTCAGTGGGATCCGCTGCATGTCAATCCTTCTTGCCGTGCCTGGCGCATGACGCGCAATGCTCGGGTACAGACGCCTCAACATCTGTTCGCCAGCGAACATAGGCAAGCCCAAGGTTCCAGGCCAGCGCGCGACCACGGGTGGAGGCCAGGCCCGGGCTGGCGAACATGTGCCGCTTACCGCCAGCCCAGGCCAGGCGGCCTGCCCTTGGTGCTGCGCTTCAGCGAAGGCTCAGGTGCCACCGCGCGCAGCTGCAGCGGCTGTTGCCGCAAGTCTGTGTGCTGCCGCTTCAAGAAGCCGCCTGGAATACAGCTCGTGAAGCCCAAGCAGTGCATGAAACAGGCGACCAAACTGCGGCGGGCCGCCAGCTGGGCTTGCTCGTCTGGGCTTGATGGCGGAGCCGAAGAACAGGCGTGTGCTCAAGACTCCTGAAGTGGCGTCCGGCAGAGCCATCAGCCACGAGCTTGTGCGGCCGGCTTCGTCTGTGAGCAGTATTTCGCTTGCAGTACGTTCGGTGACTTGCCACACAGCGAACGAAGTTCCGCTTCCAGCGGCAAGTTCAGCGGCTTGCTCGTCGCTTGATCCCTTTCCTGCAAGCAGGCGAAGAATGAAGCGCTCGGTCTTGAAGAGCCTGGATGTGTAGAAGGCTTCGATGAACTGTGAGCGTCTGGTCCGACCATCTTGACGCGCAGGACGTCATGGGTCAGAGGTCGTAGACCTCGTCGATGACTTGGCCGTTTTCGAAGTATTTACCCACGGCACGATCAAGCCGTCGCAGTAGCGCGGTCAGCGTCTCACCTTCGCGACGGACGAGCATGGCGACAACGTCTTCGTCAGTCGCGATGGCTACGAAGGGGTAGCCATCTTCCCGACCGAGTGATATCTCGCCACCATCCTCGATCAGGGCTTCCAGGTTGTTCACGATACGACGCTCGGCGACTCGCCGCGGGCTTGCCAACGATGCGGCAGCAGCTCATCGAGTCGGCTGTTGAGCAATGTCGGCAGACGCTGCAGCACGTCGCGCAGATACGCCCAGGGGTCATGCCCGTTCATGCGAGCCGACTGCACCAGGCTCATCACGATGGCGGCGCGCTGCCCCGCGAGTTCGCTGCCCACGAACTGCCACGCCTTGCGTCCCATTGCCCAGGGCTTGATCTGCCGCTCGAGGTGGTTGTTATCCAGCGCGACCGCACCGTCCTCAAGATGCCTCGTCAAGGCCATCCAATGGCCTAGCGTGTAGTCGATGGCTTTGGCCGCAGCGCCGCCGTCAGCGACCAGCCGGCGCTCTAGCTCCAGCCATTGGCGCAACTCCTCCCACAGCGGCCTGGCGAGCCGCTGCCGTTGTGCGCTTCGCTCCTCATCGCCAAGGCCCTTGAGATCACCCTCGACCTCGTAGATGCGCGCGAACCGACGCACCGCATCCATGCCGACAAGGCTGCTGCCGCCATGCGCGAGCTCTTCGAAGTTCCGGCGAGCATGCGCTGCGCACGCTGCACTGGTGCGGCCGGGGTATAGGCGAGGGTCCACCACGGTCTCGTAGGCGTTGTAGCGATCGGTGAGCAGCGTTCCACGCCATCGTCGCTGCCCCAGCTTCTCGTCGCCATTCAGGAACGCCACCGGGTACTGGGCCCCGCGCCCTCGGCAGAACTCGTAGATCACGCCCGGCACCGTGTCGTGCCAGCTCCTGGCGTAGGCCCACACGTAGGCCTTGCGTGTCTTGCCAGCGCCCGGGTCCAGCAAGGCCACCGGCGTCTCGTCGGCGTGCAGGACGCGGCACTCGAGGATGAAGTCCTTGTGCAGCTCGTACAGCGGCTCCAGTGCCGCGCCGGCTTGGCCAGCCAACGCCGCCAGCGTCGAGCGTGGGGTGTGCACGCCTGAGCGCGCGTTGATGGTCTCCTGCCGGTAGTACGGCAGGTGGTCCACGAAGCGGCTGATCAGCGTGTGCGCGAGCAGGCCGCTCGCAGCCACGCCGCCTTCGACGATCTCTGGCACGCTCGGCGCCTGCTTGAGCACCTGGCAGTGCCGGCACGCCCACTTGCCGTAGACGTGGCGGTGCACGAAGAACTCGGCAGGCACGATGTCCAGTCGCTCGGTAACGTCCTCACCAATGCGGTTCATGGGGCGCCCGCAGTCGAGCGCCTGGCAATCGGTGCTCTCGGGCTCATGACGGTGTTCGACACGGCGCAGGTGCTCGGGGAACGCATTGCGCCGAGGCTTACGCGGCGGCTTCTTGAGCTGCGCACCGGCCGCCGCTGCGGCAGCCTCTGCCTCACGCCGCAGCCGGTCGAGCTGTTCGCGCAGGCCGGCCTCGTCCTCGGCCAGTGTCTCCTCGAACAGGCGCCGCTGGTTGGCGCTCATGGCCTCGGACTTCGCGCCGTAGGTCCAGCGCTTGAGGCGGGCCAGCTCGAAGTTGATCTTCTCGATCTTGGCCTCGCGCAGCGCGATCTCGCGGTCCTTGCGCACCAGCAGCGCATCGCGCTGGGCCAGCGCTTGGTCACGCTCGGACAGCTGCTGCGCCTGGTCTTGCACCTGTTGCTGCAACAGAGCGATCAGTCCGGCCACCTCGGGCGGGAGGCCCTGAGGATCGATGGGAGGAAGACCACGCATGCTGAGCATGCGTGGCATCGTGCCAGAGCTTGCCGATGTCGCCCATCGGCAGATGCACTGTCAACGGATTGGCAAGTGCATCAATCGTTCACGCTCGCGTGATGCGACTCAGCTCGGGCAGCCGCTGCCAGGGCAAGCCCAGGACCAGAGCATCGAACTGCGCGGGCGTCAGTGACACAGAGGGCGTCACATTGGCCGCGACAGGCCAGACGAAGCGGCCGGCGTTGAGGCGGCGTGCGGCGCACCAAACGCCGAAGCCGTCGTGCACCAGCAGCTTGATCCGCGTGCCAGAGGCATTGGCGAACAGGTAGCCATGGTGAGCCTGCGCGGCACCGAACACTTGCACCACACGCGCCAGCAGCCGGTCGGCGCCGGCGCGCATGTCGATGGGCTCGGCGGCCAGCCACATGGCGTCGATGCGGATCATCGGAGCAGCTCGCGCATCCAGGCCGCGCACTCGCTGGCCGCGCTTGCCGGCCAGGTCACCGTGATCGCCGTGTCTCCGCGATGCAGCTCGATGCGGATGTCCGCAGGCGGGACTGCAGCTGCAGGGGGAGGCAGACTCACGGGCACGAACGATGGCTTGTGCTGCGCGGGTGGGACCTCGCGAACAGCAATGCTGTTGCGGGGGGCGCGCGCCGGCTTCATCTCCGCCTCTTGGACCCACCTGCGCAAGAGATTTGCGTTGATGCCACGGGCCATGGCAATGGCGGCTATCGAGATGCCGTGCTGCATGCACGAGGCCACGGCTTCGGCCTTGAACTCGTCGCTGTGTTTGCGGCGCCGCTGGCGCGCGCCGGCTTGTTGATCGGGAGTAGTGTTCACGTGTCCACCAAGAGGTTGAGGTGGATACGAGCCTCCTATGCGCATAACCGGTCTTCAAGATGGGCGGACTGGACGCTCACGATGAACTCAGCCTGGGTGGCAGCAATTGGGACTGTCAGCGAGAAGCAGTCCACATAGCTT
>NZ_JBILQK010000117.1:0-9364 GCF_044373315.1 Roseateles sp.
TCAGCGAAGGACGTCGCAAATGTTCTTGTTGAAGCGTCGATGCTATCCGCCGACAGCGCACGCTAAGCCCTGACCAGGTCGATGCAGCGCTGCGCGCAAATGAAAAACGCCGCGCAATTTGCATTGCGCGGCGCTTCCATGATTTGCTGGCGGAGACGGAGGGATTCGAACCCTCGATGCAGGTTTTGCCCACATACTCCCTTAGCAGGGGAGCACCTTCGGCCACTCGGTCACGTCTCCAGCAGAGCCACGCAGTATAGCAGCGTTTTTTGGCTCTCAAACAAAAGTTCAGGCCGAAGGCGTGTCCTGATCCAGCTCGAATGCCTTGTGCAGCGCGCGCACTGCGAGCTCCATGTACTTCTCGTCGATCACGACCGAAGTCTTGATCTCGCTGGTGGAGATCATCTGGATGTTGATGCCCTCTTCGCTCAGCGCGCGGAACATCTTCGAGGCCACGCCCACATGCGAGCGCATGCCGATGCCGACGATGGACACCTTGCAGATCTTCGGGTCGCCCAGCACCTTGGCAGCCTGGGTCGCGGGGCCGACGCTCTTCTCCAGCAGCTCCATCGTGCGCGCATAGTCGTTGCGGTGCACGGTGAAGGAGAAGTCGGTCTTGCCGTCGTGGGACACGTTCTGGATGATGACGTCGATATCGATATTCGCGTCAGCCACCGGGCCCAGGATCTGGAAGGCGATGCCGGGCTTGTCAGGCACACCCAGCAGCGTCACCTTGGCTTCGTCGCGATTGAAGGCAATGCCCGAAACGACGGCTTGTTCCATTTTCTCGTCCTCTTCAAAACTGATCAGGGTGCCGGACTTGGCTTCTTCGTTGATGTCGATATCCCAGGGGGTGAAGCTCGACAGCACGCGCAGCGGCACGCGGTATTTGCCAGCGAACTCGACCGAGCGGATCTGCAGAATCTTCGAACCCAGCGAAGCCATCTCCAGCATCTCTTCGAAGCTGATGGTGTGCAGGCGGCGCGCCTCGGGCACGATGCGCGGGTCGGTGGTGTAGACGCCGTCCACATCGGTGTAGATCAGGCACTCATCGGCCTTCATCGCCGCAGCGATGGCCACGGCCGAGGTGTCGGAGCCACCGCGCCCCAGGGTCGTGATGTTCATGTCCTCATCGACACCCTGGAAACCGGTGATCACCACCACCTTGCCGGCAGCTAGATCGGCACGCACGCGCTTGTCGTCGATGCTCTCGATGCGGGCCTTGGTGTAGGACGAGTCGGTGGCCACAGGGACCTGCCATCCGGTGTAGCTGACGGCGTCGATCCCCTCAGCCTGCAGCGCAATCGCGAGCAAGCCCACGGAGACCTGCTCGCCAGTGGCGGCGATCATGTCCATTTCCCGGTTCAGTTCCGGGCTGCTGGATGCAGGCGCCAGTTCCTTGGCCATGCCCAGCAGGCGGTTGGTCTCACCGCTCATGGCCGAAGGCACCACCACCATTTGATGCCCCGCACGCGCCCATTTGGCCACGCGCTTGGCGACGTTGCGGATACGGTCGGTCGAGCCCATCGAGGTGCCGCCGTACTTGTGAACGATCAATGCCATGGAAGTCTTGTTAGCGCGGAGGTCGAAACAAAGTCTGGTTGCGCCGCGGTCGCAGCCCGCAATTCTAGCTGCTGCGCTGCAGCAAACCTGAGTTCAAGCTGACGCGCCGGGCAGCCAGTCCAAGGTGAGCTGCGGGCCTTCTACGGCGAGCCTGCGCGCATCAAAGCCCAAGCCTGGCGCCCATAGCAAATCCGCAGCGCTGAACAACAGCGGCCCCTGCCGACCGAGCACATCGACACCGGCGCTCTGCCACGCCTTCTTCAGGCTGCGAGGAAGGCCGCGCGCATGGGCTTGAAACTGCTCGCCGCCAGTCCGGGGGCGCATTTGCGCTTGACGCAAAAGCTCTGGACTGACGCCGCCTTGATCGACCGAGCGCACCAGCCAAACACCGCCAACGGCGGCGCAGACATGCCGCCCCGGCGTGCTCAAATCAATGGCAAGAGGCTGGCTCAGAGAAACCGGACACGATGCCGGCTCGACCCGCAGCAGCCCCCGATAGAGCCTGAGCGTCCCCTCGCCCGGCAGAGGCCACTGGGCGACGTCGGCAGTCGATGCCTCTCTCAAGACGCGCTGAACCAGCGTCGCCGGCGCAGCGTGACCGAGAACCTTGGTCAACCATGCGCGCAGCAGATTGCTGGCACGAGCCGGTGACAAGGCAGACAGGGCCTCATGCTGCAAACCGCCGTCAATCGACCAGCGCTGCACATCTTCAGCGCCGATCTCGTCAGCCAGCGCCAGAGCCTGCTGCGACCAGGCCGAAGCCTGCGCCAGACTGCGCTCCGCCTGCGGAAACTCAGCCACCAGCGAGGGCCACAGGCGCAGGCGTAGACGGTTGCGGGCATAGCGGGCGTCGCCATTGCTCTCGTCTTCGATGTGGCGCAAGCCGTGGGCCGACACATAGGCGTCGATGTGCTCGCGCGGCGCATCCAGCCAAGGCCGGGCCCAGGTCAGCCCCGCGCGGAGCTGCTGTCGCGGCATGCCTGCCAGGCCCGCCACACCCGCGCCACGCAAAGCTTGCAGCAAGAAGGTCTCGGCCTGGTCGCGGCGGTGATGCGCCAGCAGCAGAATCGACGCGCCGCACGCCCGAGCCATCTCGTCAAGAGCGGCATATCGGCCGGCACGCGCCCAGGCCTCGACGCTCTGACCAGGCGCTGGAGCGCCAAGCAAGCGTCGGTGCTGAAACTCGATGGGGAGGCCTAGACTGGCCCAGTCCCGGCACTGCTGCTCGCAATGGGCCTGCCAGGCATCGGCCTGCGCACTCAGCCCGTGATGGACATGCAGAGCCACGGTTCGTACACCTTGGCCATACCGCAGCGCCAACGCCGCCGCCGACGCCGTGGCGTGCAAGAGCGCAGTGGAGTCGCGGCCGCCGCTGTAGGCGACCGCGACACAGGGGGTGGCAGCCGAAAGGTCAGCGGTTCTTGGTGTCGCCGAATCGGCCATAGGCCTGCAGGCGCTGGTAGCGGCGCTCCAGCAACTCCTTGGGCTCGAGGTCGCTGACTTGGCGCAAGGCATCGGACAAGGCACGCTTCAGCTGCGAGGCCATCTGCTTGGTGTCCCGATGAGCGCCGCCGACAGGCTCGCTGACGATCTTGTCGATCAGACCCATGGCCTTCAGGCGGTGGGCCGTGATGCCCAGCGCTTCGGCAGCTTCAGAGGCACGCTCGGAGCTCTTCCACAAGATGGACGCACAGCCTTCTGGGGAGATCACCGAATAGGCCGAGAACTGCAGCATCAGCACCTGATCGGCGACGCCGATCGCCAGCGCACCACCAGAGCCGCCCTCACCGATCACCGTCGCGATGATGGGCACTTCCAGCTGCGCCATCTCGAAGATGTTGCGACCGATCGCCTCGGATTGACCGCGCTCCTCGGCACCGATGCCGGGGTAGGCACCCATGGTGTCGATGAAGGTGAACACAGGCAGACCGAACTTTTCGGCCAGCTTCATCAGGCGCAAGGCCTTTCGGTAGCCTTCCGGACGGGGCATGCCGAAGTTGCGCAGCGTGCGCTCCTTGGCATCAGCACCGCGCTGGTGGCCGACGATCATGCAGGGCTGACCATTGAAGCGCGCCAGGCCGCCGACAATGGCGGCGTCATCGGCGAAGTGGCGGTCGCCGTGCAGTTCCTGGAACTCGGTGAACACATCGGCGCAGTAGTCCAGCGTCTGCGGACGCTGAGGGTGGCGGGCGATCTGGTAGACCTGCCACGGCGCCACATTGGCGTAGATGTCCTTGGTGAGCTGCAGGCTCTTCTTGGAGAGCCGATCGATCTCTTCAGAGATGTCGACGGCCGACTCGCTTTGCACGTAGCGCAGCTCTTCAATCTTGTTGTCGAGCTCGGCGATGGGCTGCTCGAATTCGAGAAAGTGTTTCTTGCTCATCCTGGTGATCTGTTCAGTGATGATGGAGCGAAAACCGGCCCTCGTGGGACAGAGATTCGCTTGCTCAGTAGTCCACCGGCAGCGGATCAAGACTGCGCCAAATGTACCATGTGGCTACCGATCGGTAGGGCGCCCAGGCCTCGCCAAGCTCGCGGGCTTCTGCGCGCGAGACGGGTTCGCCGGAGAAGTAGTTCTGGCTGATGCCTTTGAGCAGGCCCAGATCGTCCAGCGGCAGCACGTTTGGCCGCATGAGATGAAAGATCAGGAACATTTCGGCGGTCCAGCGGCCGATGCCGCGAATGGCCACCAGCTCTTCGATGATGGCCTCATCATCCATCTGGGTCCATTGGCGCACATGCACACGACCGGCCTCGAAGTGCTGCGCAAGGTCGTTCAGATACTCGACCTTACGCGCCGACAGGCCGGCGCCGCGCAATTGCTCGACCGGCTGAGCCAGCACGGCTGCCGGCAGCACCTTGGTCGAGGTCGCCTCAAGAACAGCGGCCAGTCGGTCCCACACCGATTGCGCCGCCTTCACCGAGATCTGCTGGCCGACGATGGATCGCGCCAGCGTCGTGAAAGCGTCCCCGCGGCTCTGCAGTCGCGCCTCGCCGAACTGCGGAATCAGCTTCTTCATCACGCGGTCGCGCTTGGACAAATGGCGACACGCCTCGTCCCAATAGTCCGGGGTCACCTCGGCAGGCTGTCGAACCACGTCAGGCCCTCACACCGATATTGACCCAGGTCGTGCCCGAGGCAGAGTCCTTGAGCTCAATGCCCGCTGCCAGCAGTTCGGCGCGAATCCGATCCGCCTCAGCAAAATTGCGCTCGGCTTTGGCCGCCGCACGTGCATCGATCTGCGCCTGGATACTGGCCTCGTCGAGACCGCTGCCCGACTGCAGGTAATCGCGCGGCGTTTGCTGCAGCACGCCGAGCACACCGCCCAGACTCTTCAGCAGCGCGGCATCAGCGGGTGATCGGCTGCGGTTGAGTTCGCTGGCCAGATCGAACAGCACGGCCAGCGCGGCTGGCGTGTTGAAGTCCTCATCCATCGCCGCTTTGAAGGCCGCCGCAGGACCGCTGCTCCAGTCGATGTGCTCAGAGCCAGCCGGGCTGACGCCATCCAGCGCGGTGTAGAGCCGGCGCAGCGCTGTACGCGCATCGTCCAGCGTCGCATCGCTGTAGTTGATCGGCCCGCGGTACTGCGTGCGCAGCATGAAGAAGCGCAGCGTCTCTCCGTCGTACTTCTCCAGCACGTCGGCAATGGTGAAGAAATTGCCCAGGCTCTTGGACATCTTCTCGTTGTCCACATTGACGAAGCCGTTGTGCATCCAGGTGTTGACGAAGGGCCGCCCGGTGGCGCCCTCGCTCTGGGCAATCTCGTTCTCGTGGTGCGGGAACTGCAGGTCCATGCCGCCGCCATGGATGTCAAAGTGCTCGCCGAGCAGTGCGCAGCTCATGGCCGAACATTCGATATGCCAGCCAGGCCGGCCATCGCCCCAGGGGCTGGCCCACTTGGCTTCGGCCGGCTCATCAGCCTTCGCGTGTTTCCACAGCACGAAGTCCAAGGGATCATCCTTGTCGTCCTGCACCGCGACCCGCTCGCCCGCTCGCAGCTGATCCACCGACTTGCCGCTCAGCTTGCCGTACCCATCAAACTTGCGCACCGCATAGTTCACATCGCCGCCTTTGGCCTGATACGCCAGGCCCTTGGCCTGCAGCTGGCCGATGATGTCCAGCATCTGCGGGACATAGTCGGTGGCGCGCGGCTCATGCGTAGGGGCACTGATGCCCAGCGCAGCGAAGTCGCGGTGCATCGCGGCGATCATTTCGTCGGTCAGTTCACGGATCGTGAGGCCCCGCTCCACCGCGCGCCGGATGATCTTGTCTTCGATGTCCGTGATGTTGCGCACATAGGTGACCCGCAGACCCGAGGCCTTCAGCCAGCGGTAGACCACGTCGAAGGCCACGTTCATCCGCGCGTGTCCCATATGGCACAGGTCGTACACGGTGATGCCGCATACATACATGCGCACATGGCCGGGTTCAATGGGAGCGAAAGGCTCGACCGCGCGGGTCAAGGTGTTGTAGATGCGCAAGGACATGAGCGAGGAGGTGGCCGGCTGCGTGGTCAGGCTCTGGCGAGCCTCGAACCGGGTGCCGCAGGCTTTGCTTGAAGCCAGCTTACCTGCAGCGTGATGCAGCAAGTACCGGGGCGGACCCGTAGAATCCTGGTCAGTATAGCGGCTGACCCCTCGTGCCCAGCCGCCTCTCAGCCGAGCTTCGCAGCAGATCGCACGGCTGCACCGAATCGATGATCGCCGCCCCTATGTACAGCTTTGATTTCTTGACTCGGAGCCCCCGGCTGCGCCGGATCGGGATGCTCGCCAGCCTGCTCGCCGCAGTGCTGTGCCCCCCGACCGCAGCCGCCGCTGGCCCCATCGCCAGTCTGGAGCAAGCGCAATCGATGTGGCTGCAGGGGCAACAGCAACAGGCCCTGCAGCTGGTGCGCGCCGCCCTGCAAACCCAACCGAACGACAGCCGCCTACGCTTCGCCCTGGCCAGCATGCAACTCGAGCTGCGCCAGACGGGCGAGGCCGAACTCGGCCTGATCGGCCTGACCCAGGACCACCCGGATCTGGCCGACCCATACAACAACCTGGCCGTCATTCGGGCCGCCCGCGGCGACCTGGCCAGCGCGCGAGATGCTCTGGAACAAGCACTGCGTCTGCAGCCCGACCATGCGCAGGCACTGGAGAACCTCGGCGATGTGCTGGTTCGCCTGGCCGCACAACACTATGAACGCGCGCAACGCTTTGCCAGTGGCGACAAACAGGCCCTGATGCTCAAGCTCCAGCGCAGCCAGGCATTGCTCCAGCGCGGTGATTGAAGAGCTGAGAGAGAATCTGCACCCCTGTCGCCTTCCCCGATCCGCGTTGATCCGCAAGACCGCCATGCAAGCCACATTTCTGACCCCGTTCATCGCCCGCTCGCTGCTGACCACAGCCCTTGCTTTCGCGGCGCTCCCAGCGCTGGCTCAGACTGTCAAGCTCAGCACCAGTGAGGGTGACATCCGCATCGAGCTTGACGCCGCCAAGGCACCCAAGTCGGTCGACAACTTCGTCAAGTACGTCAAGGCCGGGCATTACGACGGCACGATCTTCCACCGCGTGATCGAGACCTTCATGATCCAGGGCGGCGGCTTCACGCCCAAGCTGGAACAGAAGCCGACGCGCGGCCCGATCCCGCTGGAAAGCCAGAACGGCCTGAACAATGTGCGCGGCAGCATCGCGATGGCGCGCACCTCCGACCCCAACTCGGCCACCGCCCAGTTCTTCATCAACACGGTCGACAACGCCTTCCTGGACGCCGCCAACGCGCGCGACGGCAACGGCTACGCTGTTTTCGGCCGGGTGATCGAAGGCATGGACGTCGTCGACAAGATTCGCATCAAGCCCACGGGCGCCCAGGGCATGCATCAGAACCTGCCGCTGACTCCCGTGATCATCAAGAAGGCCATCGTGGAGCCCAAGAAATGACCAAGACTGTTGAACTGCATACCAACCACGGCCTGATCCGCCTGGAACTCGACGACGCCAAGGCACCCATCACCGTCGAGAACTTCCTGTCCTATGTCCGCAAGGGACACTACGACGGCACGGTTTTTCACCGCGTGATCAAGGGCTTCATGGTCCAGGGCGGCGGCTTCGAAGTGGGCATGAAGCAAAAGCCCACCGATTCGACGATCCAGAACGAAGCCAACAACGGCCTGACCAACGAGCACTACACCGTGGCGATGGCACGCACCAACGCGCCGCACTCGGCCTCGGCCCAGTTCTTCATCAACACCACCAACAATGGCTTCCTGAACTTCAAGTCCGAGAGCCCGTCCGGCTGGGGCTATGCCGTGTTCGGCAAGGTCGTTGCCGGCACCGAGGTGGTGGATGCGATTGAGAAGGTCAAGACCGGCCGCTCCGGCTTCCATGACGATGTGCCAACCGAGAACGTCGTGATCGAGCGCGCGGTTGAAGTTGCCTGAGACCGCGCTTCGGGCCGGGCCGCCGGCCCTGCCCGATCCGCTTGAGACCCTGATCGCTGCGCCTGAATGGCGTGCGATCGACTTCATCTCCGACCTGCACCTCGCGCCCGGCATGGACGCCACGCTGGCCGCGCTGCAGCAGCACCTGCGCAGCACGTCGGCGCAAGCAGTGTTCCTGCTGGGCGACATCTTCGAGGTCTGGATCGGTGACGACGCGCGCTTCGACGCTTTCGAGCAGACCTGCACAGATCTGCTTCGCGAGGCCAGCCAGCGCTTGTCCTTGTTCTTCATCGCTGGCAACCGCGACTTCCTGATCGGGCCAGACATGGCGAACGATGCTGGAATGCGCCGCTTGTCTGACCCTTGCCGGCTGAAGGCTTTCGGCCATGCCTTGCTGCTCAGCCACGGCGATGCCCTTTGCCTGGACGACACGGACTATCAACGCTTTCGCGCCGAGGTCCGCAGCTCAGCCTGGCAGCAGCAACTGCTGGCGCGCCCGTTGACAGAGCGCCGGGAGCTCGCACGCCGGATGCGCGCCGAGAGTGAGGCCTTGAAGCGCAAGCAGACGCCTGCAGACTGGTCGGATCTGGACGCTGAGGCCTGCTGCCAATGGCTGGACGCCGCCGAATGCCAAGTCCTGCTACATGGCCATACCCATCGCCCCGCGGTGCATGAGCTCGGAAATGGCCGGCAGCGCTGGGTGCTGTCCGACTGGGACTGCGAGGCCCCAAACCCAAGGGCCGATGTGCTTCGGCTTGATTCGGCTGGCTTGCATCGACTCGCCCCAGCCACATGCTAGATCGCCTGCTAGAACGCTGGAAGCGCTCCCGCGAGAATCGTCAGCTGCAGCGCCACGCGATTCCCGAAGACTTGTGGCAACTCACCCTCGCCCGGTATCCCTTCATTGCCAGCCGCAGTGACGAGGACTTGAAGCGTCTGCGCCGGCTGTGCTCCCTCTTCCTGGCGGAGAAGGAGTTCCACGGCGCCGCCGGCTTCGTCGTCAGCGATCAAGTCGCTTTGGCCGTCGCAGCCCAGGCCTGCCTTCCAGTGCTGCAACTGGGACTGAGGGCCTACGACGGCTTTGTCGGCATCGTGATGCACGAGGGCGAGGTGCTCGCGGCGCGCGAGTACATCGATGAGGATGGCATCGTGCACCAGTACGAGGAGCTGCTGGCTGGCGAAGCCATGGAGGGTGGACCGTTGATGCTGGCCTGGAGCGAGCTGGAGCATGGAGCCGATCCCGCCGCAGGGCTGGACAGTGTCTACAACGTCGTGATCCACGAGTTCGCCCATGTGCTCGACATGGCAGATGGCTTGGCTGACGGCATCCCCTTGCTGGCCGACCCTGCTGCGCGCCAGTCCTGGTTGGCCGTCATCGA
>NZ_JBILQK010000035.1:0-36302 GCF_044373315.1 Roseateles sp.
ACTTTGACTGCGGCTCCTCAATCCGAGCCGTGTGCGCCTGGGTGACTGCAGGCGCACAGGCAGGCGCTCAGTGCAACTCGCCCTCCGGCGTCGGGTTCTGCAGCCAGAACAGGCGCAGGTCCTGCGCCGAGAACAGTGCATCGTCGATCAGTACGTTCTGGTCGACGTCGATGTCCTCATCGTAGGCCTCAGCGATGTAGGTTTCCCGCTGCTCGCCCGCCGGCATGGCCACGGCGGCGATCGCCAGCAGCATGGCATCGAGCATCTGGCCGGCCTGGCTTTCGTCGTTGTGGACATACCAATCGGCTTCATGGTCCTGCACTGCCAACATGAAACCTTCGGACCAAATGACTCCGGGCGAAGGCAGCTGATCGAGCTGGGCCGCGCTGAGCACTCCCTGACTCATCAGGTCTGCTTTCGTGGCCTCATCGAATTCGGTGATCAAGGGCGTAAGGTGCATCGACTCTGGCTCAGCCAGCAGGACTTCGGGATCCAGGCTCTCTGCAATCTCGTTCCAGCGCACGTGCAGTGCTTCGACAAAGGCTTCGGTCTGTTCCTGCTCATCCAGCACGGCCGCCCAGTCCTCGCCAAACAGCGCATCCATGGCAGCCAGTGGCGAGACGGTTTGCGGGCCGCAGATCAGGGCGGTCAGATAGCCATCGAGCATGTCGATCGGCACAGGCGCCTCGTCATCCTCGCTCGAGGCTGCCAGCAGGGAAAGCAGCGCGGCAAGGCGCTCGGTGTTGTCGTGGTCGATGTCCTGGCTCATGGCCGTGTCCTTGTCTTGCGAGATAAAAGGCAAGGGCCCGCGACGGGCCCTTGCGTCCTGCATTGTCCGACGATTCTTCAGAGCTTGGCTTCCACCCACGCTTGCACGCCGGCCAGCGCCGCAGGCAGGGCCTTCGCATCGGTGCCGCCGGCCATAGCCAGATCCGGCTTGCCGCCGCCCTTGCCGCCGACTTGCTGAGCAACGAAGTTAACCAGATCGCCGGCCTTGAGCTTGCCGATCGAGTCGGCGGTGACGCCGGCAGCCAGCTGCACCTTGTCGCCATCCACCGCGGCCAGCACGATGGCAGCGGTCTTCAGCTTGTCCTTGAGCTTGTCCATGGTCTCGCGCAAGGTCTTTGCATCGGCGCCCACCAGCGTGGCGGCCAGCACCTTGAGGCCCTTGACGTCGACCGCCTGCGCCAGCAACTCGTCGCCCTGTGCGGAGGCTAGCTTGCTCTTGGCAGCGGCGAGTTCCTTCTCCAGCGCCTTGACCTGATCCAGCACTGCATGCAGGCGCTGCTCCAGCTCAGCCGGTGCTGCCTTCAGCGTGCCAGCCACGGCCTGCACAGTGGACTCCAGCGACTGCAGATAGGCCAGCGCGTTGTCGCCGGTGACGGCTTCGACGCGGCGCACGCCGGCAGCAACACCGCCCTCGGCGACGATCTTGAACAGGCCGATGTCGCCCGTCGCCTTGACGTGGGTACCGCCACAGAGCTCCTTCGAGGAGCCGATGCTCAGCACTCGCACCGTCTCGCCATACTTCTCGCCGAACAGCATCATCGCGCCGCTCTTCTGGGCATCCTCCAGCGCCATCACTTGCGCGTCGGCAGCCGCATTGGCGAGGATCTCGGCGTTAACGAGGCGCTCCACCTTGGCGATCTGCTCGGCGCTCATCGGCGCGTTGTGCGCGAAGTCGAAGCGGGTGCGCTCGGCATTCACCAGCGAACCCTTCTGCTGCACATGGCTGCCCAGCACTTCGCGCAGGGCCTTGTGCATCAGATGGGTTGCGCTGTGATTGCGTACCGTCTTGGCTCGGGCTTCGGCATTCACCTTGGCCGCGAATACATCGCCAACCTTGATCGATCCTTCCAACACGCGGCCGTGGTGACCGAACACATCGGCCTGGATCTTGATCGTGTCTTCGACGGCGAAGCGGCTGCTGCTGTTGCGCAACTCGCCGTTGTCGCCGGCCTGACCGCCGCTCTCGGCGTAGAACGGCGTGTGGTCCAGCACCACTACCGCGTCATCGCCGGCCTTGGCTTCGGCGACGGTCACGCCGTCCACATAGACGGCGGTCACGGCCGAGGTCTCGCAGACCAGATGGTTGTAGCCATGGAAGGCGGTCGGCGTGCCCTTGTACTCCAGACCCTGGGCCATCTTGAACTTGCCGGCGGCACGCGCCTGCTCGCGCTGGCGATTCATCGCAGCTTCGAAGCCGGCCTGGTCCACCGTCACGCCGCGCTCGCGGCAGACGTCGGCGGTCAGGTCGACCGGGAAACCGTAGGTGTCGTGCAGCTTGAAGGCGGTTTCGCCATCCACTTGCTTGGCGTCACCTGCCAGCGCGCCTTCGAGAATCTCCATGCCATTGGCGATGGTCTGGAAGAAGCGCTCCTCTTCCTGTTTCAGCACCTCGGTGACGCGGGCCTGGGCCTGTCGCAGTTCGGGGTAGGCATCACCCATCTGCGTGACCAGTTCGGCCACGATCTTGTGGAAGAAGGGCGTGCGCGCACCCAGCTTGTAACCATGGCGGATGGCGCGGCGGGCGATGCGGCGCAGCACATAGCCGCGGCCTTCGTTGCCCGGGATCACGCCGTCGACGATGGTGAAGCTGCAGGCGCGGATATGGTCGGCGATGACCTTCAGCGAGGCACTGTCCTTGTCGCAGTCACCGGCACCGGCGCCATCCACAGCTGCCTTGGCCGCAGCCAGCAGGCCGACGAAGGTGTCGATCTCATAGTTGCTGTGCACATGCTGCAGCACGGCCGCCAGACGCTCCAGGCCCATGCCGGTGTCGACGCTGGGTTTGGGCAGCTTGTGCATCACGCCGTCTTCGGTGCGGTTGAACTGCATGAAGACGTTGTTCCAGATCTCGATGTAGCGGTCACCGTCTTCGTTCGGGCTGCCCGGAGGGCCGCCGGCCACATCGGGGCCGTGGTCATAAAAGATTTCGGTGCAGGGGCCGCAAGGGCCGGTGTCGCCCATCATCCAGAAGTTGTCGGACATGTAGCGGCCGCCCTTGTTGTCGCCGATGCGCACGATGCGCTCGGCGGGCACTCCCACCACCTTGTTCCAGATCTCGTACGCCTCGTCGTCCTCGGCATAGACCGTCACCCACAGCTTCTCGGCCGGCAGCATGAACTTGGTCGTCAGCAACTCCCAGGCGAAGGAGATGGCGTCATGCTTGAAGTAATCCCCGAAGCTGAAGTTGCCCAGCATCTCGAAGAAGGTGTGGTGGCGTGCGGTGTAGCCGACGTTGTCCAGGTCGTTGTGCTTACCGCCGGCGCGGATGCACTTCTGGCTGGTGGTGGCGCGGCTGTAGGCGCGCTTGTCGAAGCCCAGGAACACGTCCTTGAACTGGTTCATGCCCGCATTGGTGAACAGCAGCGTCGGGTCGTCGCCGGGCACCACCGGGCTGGACGCCACGATCTGGTGGCCCTTGGACTCGAAGAACTTCAGAAAGGTTTGGCGAATCTCAGCTGCTTTCATTCCGGGGCTTTCTGCTCACACCGCACGCGGTAAATGCTTGATTTTGGGAGGGTTTTGATTATAGGTGCGGGCTCCGTCAGCGCCCCCCAGCCGAGCAGGTAGAGTGCGGTGTTCCCGTCCTCGTTGTGTGGAGTTTGCAATGGATAGCAAGACCAGCCCCCTGGCTGCCCTGGAAGACGCCAGCCTGCTCAAGACCCAGTCCCTGATCAACGGTGAGTGGGTCAGCGCGCAGTCGACTTTCGCCGTCTTCGACCCCGCCACTGGCGCGCATCTGGCCGATGTCGCCAATGTGGGTGCCCTTGAAGCTGAAGCCGCCATTGCCGCCGCCAACAATGCCTGGCCCGCCTGGCGCAGCAAGACGGCCAAGGAGCGGGCCGCGACGCTGATGCGCTGGTATCAGCTGCTGATCAAGCATGCCGACGATCTGGCGCGGCTGATGACGGCCGAGCAGGGCAAGCCGCTGGCCGAGGCCCGTGGCGAGGTGGTCTACGGCGCCAGTTTCGTCGAGTGGTTTGCTGAAGAGGGCAAGCGCATGTACGGCGAGACCATTCCGACCACCGATAACAACAAGCGCTATCTGGTGCTGAAGCAGTCGATGGGCGTCTGCGCGGCGATCACGCCCTGGAACTTTCCCATTGCCATGATCACCCGCAAGGTGGCGCCAGCTCTGGCGGCCGGCTGCACGGTGGTCATCAAGCCGGCCGAAGCGACGCCGCTGTGCGCCCTGGCTGTGGCCGAACTGGCTCAGCGCGCGGGCATGCCTGCCGGCGTGCTGAATGTGCTCAGCGCCGACGCCGACAACTCGGTGGTGATCGGCCATGTGCTTTGTGACAGCGACGTGGTGCGGCATTTGTCCTTCACCGGCTCCACTGAGGTCGGCCGCATCCTGATGAAGCAGTGCGCACCGACGATCAAGAAGCTGTCACTGGAACTGGGCGGCAACGCACCCTTCATCGTCTTCGACGACGCCGATATCGATTCCGCTGTCGAAGGGGCGCTGGCCAGCAAGTACCGCAATGCGGGCCAGACCTGTGTCTGTGCCAACCGCTTTTATGTGCAGTCGGGCATCTATGACGCCTTCGTCGAGAAGCTCGCGGCCAAGGTGGGTGAGATCAAGGTCGGCAATGGCTTCGAGCCTGGTGTCAACCAGGGGCCGCTGATCGATGACCAGGCCCTCAGCAAAGTCGAATCGCATGTGGCCGATGCGCTGGCCCAAGGAGCCCGCCTGCTGGCTGGAGGTCAGCGCCGTGAAGACCTGGGCGCCCGGTTCTTCGCGCCTACCGTGCTGGCCGACGCCAAGCCCGGCATGCTGTGCGCGCGCGAGGAAACCTTCGGTCCGGTGGCGCCGGTGTTCAGGTTCGAAAGTGAAGCCGAAGCCATTGCCCTGGCCAACAACACCGAGTTCGGGCTGGCCAGCTACTTTTTCAGCCGGGATATCGGCCGCATCTTCCGCGTTGGAGAAGCGCTCGAGTACGGTATGGTGGGTGTCAACACCGGCCTGATCTCGGTGGCCGAGGTGCCCTTCGGCGGCGTCAAGCAGTCCGGGCTCGGACGTGAGGGCTCGCATCATGGCATCGATGATTACGTCGAGCTGAAGTACCTCTGTCTCGGCGACATCCTGAAGTAGGGTGGTCGTGCCCGGTCCGGCTTGCTGAGCCTGCGCCGACGCTGACAAGGAGGCTATTCACAGATGAAGCGCGACGACGCCGACATGAACCAGGCAGGGCAGCGGGCGAGCTGGATGCCCGGGTCGGCGCTGCTGATCGCCTCGCTGTTGGCGCTGGTCGGTCTGACGGCCACAGCCGCCGTCTGGTCGCTGATCGAGCGCAGCGCCAGGGACGAAGGCCGCGAGCGCTTCGAGCGCCTGGCAGAGCGGGTCGAGGCTGAGGTCAAGCGGCGCCTGCGGCAGCCCTTGCCGGCACTGCTTGCGATTCGGGGCTTGTATTCGGACGGTGGAGAGCCCTCCGCCACACGCTTTCATCAGTTCGTCGATACGGCTGATCTCGAAGCGGATCGCCAAGGGGTGCGCAGCTTCGCCATCGTGGCGCCGGTCAGGCGGGCAGCACTGGACGCGTTTGAGCTGCAGATGCGCAGCGAGACGCTGGCCGAGTTCCGTGTCCACGGACCGGGCGGAACCGACCCGCTGGCTTACGTCATCAAGCATGTCGCGCCGCTGTCACGCAACTACCTGGCCTGGGGGCTGGATATCGGCGGTGAGGCGATCAAGCGGCAGGCGATCGAGCGCGCCATCAGTAGCGGCGAGCCGGCGCTGAGCGGCCGCTTCAATCCCTTGCACGATGCCAAGGCACAGCCTGCATTCCTGCTGCTCCTGCCCATTTTCCGACCCGGTGCCGACCCGGTCTCGCCCCAGCAGCGCCAGCGCGCGCTGATCAGCCTCGCCTACGCGTCCATCATCATGCCCGAGCTGCTGGCGCGGGTGGAGCGATTGGCCGAGGGGCAACTGGATGTCGAGTTCCATGATGGCGCGCTTGTCGACGCGCAGCGCCTGCTGTACGCCAGTGAACCCGGCGCGCCAGGCGCTATGGGCTTGCAGGGGATCCGGGGGATCGACTTCGGTGGTCAGCGCTTCACGTTGCTGCTGCGCGGCAATGCCGCCTTTGAACAGGGCTTGGACAAAAGCGCGGCCAGCTCATGGGTGATCGGTTTTGGCGTTCTGGCCAGTGTGGGCCTGGCGCTGGCCGGCTTTGTGCTGGTTTCCGCGCGCAGCCGTGCCGAGTCCCTGGCACGGCGCTTGACCGAGGATCTGGAGCGTCTGGCGCATGTGGCGCGGGCGACCGGTGACGCGGTGATGTATCTGGATCCCGAGGGACAGATCCAGTGGGTCAACGAAGGCTTCAGCCGCATCACCGGCCTGGGCGCGGAGCAAGCGCTCGGGCAATACTCCAGCGAACTCTTGGCCGATACCGCCTCGGGCAGTTCCGGACTGATCGACGACGCGCGGCGGCGCGAGCAAGCTTGTGAGCTGGAGCAGCGCATCATGCGGCGCGACGGCAGCGAGGGCTGGGTGCACCGCAATCTGCTGCCGCAGCGTGACGAGCAGGGGCGGCTGCGTGGCTTCGTCGACATCCTGCACGACATCACCAGGCTCAAGCAAACGGAAGCCTCCTTGGCGACCGCGCTGGCCGAGAGCCGCGCGGTCTGGAAAGCTGTGGAGACCCATGCCATCGTCTCGGTGGCCGACCGACAAGGCGTGATCCTGGAGGCGAACGAAGGCTTTGAGCAGATCAGCGGCTATGGCCGCACAGAGTTGCTCGGCGCCGACCACCGCATCATCAGGTCCGGCCTGATGCCCCCGCAGTTTTGGCACGATATGTGGGCCACGATATCCGCGGGCCGCTCCTGGCGTGGGCAGATCTGCAACCGGGCCAAGGATGGCAGCCTGTACTGGGTGGACAGCTTGATCGCGCCGATCCTGGACGAGCGCGGCGCGCCGGCGCGCTATGTATCGATCCGCTTCGACATCACGCAGAGTCGACGCGCGGCCGATGAACTGCAGCGCGAGCGCCAGCGCCTGAGCCACATCATCGAGGGCACAGGTGCCGGCACCTGGGAGCTGAACCTGAAGACGGGCGCCGCCAGCTTCAATGCGCGCTGGGCCGAGATGCTGGGTTTGACGGCCGAAGATGTGCAGGACGCGAGCATCGAGACCTGGCGTCGGCTGGTGCACGAGAACGACCTCCCGGCGGCCGAGGCTGCGTTGAACAGCCATCTGGCCGGCGACGTGCCGCTGTACGAGTCCGAGCTGCGCATGCGCCATGCCAGCGGTGACTGGGTCTGGGTGCTGACGCGCGGCAAACTGCTCAGCCGTGATGCCGATGGCCGCCCGTTGGAGATGGCCGGGACGCATCTGGACATCACCGCCCGCATGCAAGCCGAACAGCGCCTTAGGGAAGGCCGGCGATTGCTCAATCGCGTGGAGAGCCTGGCCGGTGTCGGGGGCTGGTCCTTTGACCTGGATGCACAGGCCTTGAGCCTTTCGGCAGGCATGACGGCGCTGTTCGGTCCGGCCTTGGGCACTGACATGGGGCTCACCCCTTTGCTGCAAGCCTTCGATGACGCGGACCGGGCGCGGCTGCAAGCGGCGATCGATGAAGCCATGGCCCACGGGCAGGGTTGGGATCTGGAGCTGGAGACGCTCCCCAGGCAGGGCCAAGCCAGGTGCCTGCGCAGCGTGGGCGAACTCGAGCGCACTGACGGCAGCGCTGTGCGTCTGGTCGGCGCATTTGCCGACATCACGGCGCGGCGCGAGCTGGAAGCCCGTACCGAACGCAGCAACGCGGTGCTGCGCTCCGTGCTGGACAACCTGCCTTGCGGCCTGATCGTCTTCGGCCCCGACTGGCGTTTGCTGGCCGACAACCAGCAGTTTAAAACGCTGCTGGATTTGCCCGCACATGTGTTCGATGCCGGAGCGCCGAGCTTTGAGGACCTCGCGCGCTTCAACGCCGCTCGGGGCGAGTACGGTCCGGTCGACGATGCCGAGCGGCTGGTGCGTGCGCTGTTCGAGAGTGCCCATTCCAAGGAACCCCACCGCTTCGAGCGTGTGCGCCCGAATGGGGTGACGCTTGAAGTACGCGGCGCCCCTTTGCCGGGCGGCGGGCTGATCACGACCTATGTGGATATCAGCGAACGCAAACGGCTGGAGGCCGGCCGCGAGCAGGCCGCCGCCCTGTTGCGTGCGGTGCTGGAAAGTCTGCCCTGCGGGCTAGCTCTCATCGATGCCGACGCGAACATCGTGCTGAGCAATCAGCGATTCTGGGATCAGCTGGGCATCGCACGCGAGGCGCTGGATGGCGAGGTGGTGCCCGTCCGCCGCCAGGTCGAACTGTCCTGGGCGCGCGGTGACTACGGCGATACACCCTTGGAGACTGCCATCGCGCTGGCGCTCGGACGGGTGCAGGTGGCCTTGCGCGAGCCCCTGGTCTGGGAACGTACCCGGCCGGATGGCTCTGTCATGGAGGTACGCAGCAATCCAGCGCCGCATGGCCTGGTCGCGACCTACACGGACGTGACCGAGCTGCACAGTGCGGTGCGTGACAGGCTCAGCGCAGAGACGCTGCTGCGCGGTGCCATCGACACGGTCAATGAAGCCTTCGTGCTGTATGACCCGCAGGACCGCCTGCTGTTCTGCAACGAGAAGTACCGCCAGATGTACGCGACCTCGGCGGATCTGATCGTGCCGGGCAACAGTTTCGAATCCATCATCCGCGCCGGGGCCGAGCGCGGTCAGTACGCGGCTGCGATCGGCCGGGTGGACGAGTGGGTGGCCGAGCGCATGGAGGCGCACCGTCGAGCCAACACAAGCCTTGTGCAGAGCCTGGACGATGGCCGCTGGGTGCGGGTTGTCGAGCGCCGCATGACGGACGGACACACGGTGGGGTTTCGGATCGATATCACCGACTTGGTCCAGGCCACTCAGGCGGCCGAGCAGGCGTCCGAGGCGAAGAGCCGATTCCTGGCCAATATGAGCCACGAGATTCGCACGCCGATGAATGCCATCTTGGGCATGCTGCAGCTTTTGCAGCGCACGCCGCTTGATGGGCGCCAGCGCGATTACACGAGCAAGATCGACGGCGCTGCGCGTTCGCTGCTGAGCCTGCTGAACGACATCCTGGACTTCTCCAAGGTGGAGGCCGGCAAGATGGAGCTGGACCTGCACCCTTTCAGCGTTGACGCCTTGCTGGCTGATCTGGAGGTCGTTCTCAACGCGTCCACGGGCGAAAAAGCCCTGCGGCTGAGCCTGGTGCGGGATCCTCGCCTGCCGGCCTGGCTGCTCGGCGATGCCTTGCGCCTGAAGCAGGTGCTTATCAACCTCGGCAGCAATGCCATCAAGTTCACGCCATCCGGCGAGGTGCGTATCCAACTCAGCAGCTGCGGTGAGTCTGAAGGGGTTCAGACCGTGGGCATCGAGGTCACCGATACCGGCATCGGCATCGCACCCGAGCACCAGCAGCAGATTTTCGCTGGCTTCTCTCAGGCGGAAGCGTCGACCACGCGCCGCTTCGGCGGCACCGGCCTGGGCTTGGCGATCAGCCAAAGGCTGGTCCGTTTGATGGGGGGGGAGCTCGCGCTTGAGAGTCAGCCGGGCAAGGGCAGCCGGTTCCATTTCGAGTTGCGCCTGGGTGTGGCCGAGGCGCTGCCGGCGGCCTTGCCGTTGCAGCAGGTGGCGCGCGAAAGTGCAGGGCGACTGGCCGGCATGCGTTTGCTGGTGGTGGAGGACAACCTCAATAACCAGCAGGTCGCGCAGGAGTTGCTTCAGGACGAAGGCGCGCAGGTGGACTTGGCGGGCAACGGGCGCATCGCACTCGATCACCTGCAGGAACTTTCCGCACAAGGCCGGTGTCCGGATGTGGTGCTGATGGATGTGCAGATGCCGGTGATGGATGGCTACACGGCCACCCGCGAGATTCGCAAACGAGCCGAATGGGCGTCCCTGCCCGTGATCGCCATGACCGCCAACGCGATGGCCGCTGACCGCACCGAGTGCCTGGCGGCCGGCATGAGCGAGCATATCGGTAAACCCTTCGACCTCGACACGCTTGTGGTGCTGCTGCGCCGACTGACCGGGCGCAGCCAGACCGCGGCGGCGGTGATGACGCCGGAGCTCGACTTGTCCCGGGAGCTGCTTGAACGGGCGGAGCTGGCCGGGCTGGATCTGCCAGGTGCTTTGAGTCGCCTGATGGGCAAGAAGGCGCTTTACGTTCGCATGGCTCGATCCTTCGCAGCAAGCGCGCGGGCATTGCCAGCTGATCTGCGCCAGGCGCGTTCCCGTGCTGAGGCCTGTGCAGCGCTGCATGGTTTCAAGGGACTGGCAGGCACCATCGGGGCTCCGCATCTGGCGGAGGCGGCCCGCCAGGGCGAGGACTTGCTGCGCAGCGCTGATCAGCTGCAGTCCGCATGGATTGACGCCTTGGAGCAGCAGATCGATCAGGCCAACTTGGCCTTTCTGGAACTCGCGCAAGCGTTGGACCTAGCGCCTGAGTCCGAGGCTCACCCCCTGCGCGGCGCTGTCGACCCTGGCGCGGCTCGCATGGCTCTTCAGGCCCTTGCCGAACTGCTCGCCGCCTCCGATCTGGAGGCCCTGGATGCGCTCGAGGCCCTGCGCCGTGAACACGGTCAAGCTCTGGAGCCCAGCTTGCTCGAAGCGCTGGATGAGGCGGTGGCGGAGCTGGACTTTTCTTCCGCGAGCCGGTGCTGCGCGAAATTGTTGGACACTCTCGAACCATGATGATTCGCCTGACTGCTGGAGCACGCCTTGCACACTGAACTGCATGAGTTGCTGGGGCGCAAGCCGCGCCTGCTGATCGTTGATGACCAGGCGCTGAACATCCAAGCCTTGCATCGTGTCTTTGCGGCTGATTGTCAGGTGTTCATGGCGACCTCCGGTGCGCAGGCCTTGCAACTGTGCAGTCAGCAGTTGCCGGATCTCGTGCTGCTGGATGTGCAGATGCCCGATATGGATGGCTTCGAGGTGTGCCTGCGCCTGAAGGCGGACGCCCAGTTGCGCGAGATACCGGTGGTTTTCGTGACCGCCCATCAGGACGGCGATACCGAGACCCGCGGGCTGGACTGCGGCGCTGTTGATTTCATCTCAAAGCCGTTCAATCCCGCTGTTGTCCGGGCGCGGGTTCGGACCCAACTCAGCCTCAAGCTGCAATCGGATCTGCTACGCGAAGTCGCGTTCATTGATGGCCTCACCGGGCTGCACAACCGGCGTTTTTTTGATGAGCGCTTTAACGCCGAGTTGCAGCGCGCGCAGCGCAACAAGAGCAAACTGGCGATCGCCTTGATCGATGTAGATTTTTTCAAGCGCTACAACGATCACTACGGCCATTTGTCAGGGGACGACTGTCTGCGAGCGGTAGCACTTGCGCTTCGCCTGGTGCTGAAGCGACCGGGCGACATCGTGTGCCGCTTTGGCGGCGAGGAGTTCGCTTGCGTGCTGCCTGAAACCGATGCAGCCGGCGCTCTTGCCGTCGGGCGTGCCATGGAGCAGACCGTGCGGGCGCTGCGGACCCCCCATGCGATGTCCGATGTGGCCGACGTCGTCACCGTCAGCGTTGGCATGGCCGTGGGCTCGCCAAGCCCGGATTGGACGATGCTGTCCATGGCGGACTCGGAGCTCTACCGTGCCAAGGCCGAAGGGCGCGGTCAAGTCAGGCTGCAGCAGCTGTCTGATGCGGCGATCGCCGCTTGATCAGGGAGCACCAGGCGCCACAGCAGGCAAACGAAGGGCGCTTGGTTCAGCTCAGGCTTGCTTGTGGAGCGTTCTCTTCCCAACGCCGCGCCCCAAACGCCAACGGCCCACAAGGGGCCGTCATCGGGTGGTGAAGGGAAGCCAGAAACCGAGTTAGGCTGCAAGGATGCGGGATGTGCGCCGATTGGAGCTTGATTTGCTCCCCCGCTTTGTATACGCTGCCCCGCTACCGTTGGCCTACCGCGCGCCTGCCGCCTGTTGATTCGCTGTTCTTTCAGGTCCAGGCACGGTCGTGCATCGGTCGGCTCGCGTCACAGCAAGGCCATGAATACAGCGCCTAAGCGCTTGTCACGGTTAGGGTTTGTAGGCTGACTCTCCCGGAATGTTCCGCGTGCGTGCGCGATGCCCCAACCAAATGTCTCACTCGTGCACAGCGTCGGTCGGCGGAATCCGTCGGCCGACTCCGAGAGGAGAGCCGTCGGAACGCTAGTTCACGCCCGAGACGGGCCTTCCGCGAAGTACACCTTCAGGGAACGCGACACTCCTTGCCCCAGATTCGCTGAGCCAAGTCTGGACGGTCGACAAACGGGTTGCGGTTGCCCTGATGGCGCGCTACGGCCGCGTGGCGATCACGCTCCTGCTGTGTGACCGGGAAGGCCTGTCCCCAGCGAAGCAGCACGCAAAGGTTGCCCAGGTTGGGTTCGCCGTCGCGGGTCGAGCGTTGGACGAGTTCGAGGTTTGGGGTCCTGTCGCCGATCGGATCACCTTCGTAACGGACGGCGACGTACATCAGCATGCGTGCCACCTGCCCCTTGGCCGCGTCACTCGGCTCCCATGTCGCAGATGCGCCCTTGCCGCGTCGCGATGCGCACTCGGGTATGTGCTCGCCGCCGACGGCCAGGTCCAAATTGCCGCGTAGGGAGTTGCAGCGGACGAGCTCCGCAGCAACGTGGTGCGCGTCGGTGTGCGCCCATTGGTCACGGCGGGGAAATGCCTTGGACTTGGGCCAGACGTGTTCGCGGTTCCACTTTTGGTCGCAGCTTGCTGGCGCCTTCCCCTCAGTGCAGTGGGCCGGAATTGCAGTACGGCTGTATATGCCGACGACATGGCCGGATCGGCTTGGGTCTTGATCGGCGTCCTTGAGCACCTCCCAAAGCTCCCGGTAACTCAGAGGGCGATGGCCGCGAGCGGCGATGGCAGACACCGCGCTCTTGAGCTCAGCGCCTTCGAGGCGGCTGAGCGCAGCGTAGGGATCTGCAGTCGCCGAGACCGCCCAAAGTGCGAAGACGACGAAGGTGACTAGAACTCGAATGGCCATCAATCAGAGATGAAGAACAGACTCGGTCGGAATTCATAGAGGCCGAGTACCGATAGCGCCTCCAGGCGTGGACGTGGGCGTGGGAGTAAGCCCAAAGCGGCCATGCCGCAAGGGAGGTCTCGCCTGCTGATTTTCGCCTGTACTTTATCTGTACTTTGGGTGTCTTCACTCGTCGCTAAGCATTGCCGTCGCCCCGGTGTCCGGCTGCAATTCGATCAAGATCCATTGGGTGCAAGCGTGGTTCTGCCAAGTCAGCCAGCCACTGCCGCATCGCGGCCAGGAGGCGACTGCCTACAACCTTGGCTGCCTGGCGGTTGCTGTGCCCCGTCGACTTGATGAGCTCGCTCTTGCCGGCAAGCGTGCGCAGGGCAGGGGGACGACAAGGCGGACGAAATAGATGCCGCTGCGGCGGCGATCCAAGCTATTCAAAGGGCACCCTTTGTATGAGCGCGCTGTACCTGGTGCTGCGCTAGCTCGAAATCCTGAACAGAATCAAGTAGCTAGCGAGATGTGGAGCGGTGAAGGGAAGCCAATAAACAACGTTTGACCGCATGAATACTGGGCGAGCGACGATTGGAGTTTTGTTTGTTCCCCCACTTGTTCCCCCGTTTCGCTTACGCTGCCAATTGCCGCTAGCTTACTGTCAGCGCCTGTTGTTCTCCAGTTGTTTCAGGCCCGAGCCCGGTCGTGCATCGGTCGGCACGCTTCACAGCAGCGCCATGAATGCAGCGCCTAAGCGGTTGTCACGGTTAGGGTTTGTTGGGCTGACTCTCTCTGAGCGTTCCGCGCGCGTGCGTGATGCGGACGGTGCAGGCAGCGCCGCCAGCCATTCGCTGCTGATTCCTGCTCCATTTGCTGAATATCGTTCCAGGGGCGATTCGTTCCGCGAATGAGGAACCTGTCGGTCTGGAAAACCAACAGCTTTTCAAGATCTATGCGCCCCCTCCCCCTGCCAGCCTCCCGATACTTGCCGATAGTTTTTCAAGAGCCGGTGCAGCACAGCACGGAAAGCGCCATGCCGCACCGACGATCAGCCGCTAGGAACTGCTAAGGCGCTTGGCCCGGCCTTGTAGTGCGTTGGCTACCCATGCTTGAGCGTCGGCACGCTGGCGCCGCTGCGGCGAGCTCTTGCCGGGCAGATACTCGCCGGTCGCCGTGTCGTACAGCCCAGGGTCCAAGTCCTGATCACGGACGCGCACGGTCTCGCCCTCATCAATGCACCCTTGGACCCGCTTCCCGGCCGCTGCCGCTACAGCAGATGGCTTCTCTAGATGGTGTTCTGGAGAAGGAACAGGCGAAGCCCTCAAAGTGGTCTTGATAGGCCCGCCAGCAGGAACAGGCAGCGCATTCCCTGTTCCGCCAGCAGGACCAATAGCGGGTGGCTCTGTTCCGCCAGCAGGACTAAGCGCAGTGTTTTCGCTGCCAGCATCGCGCCAGCGCTCGAAGCACTGCTCCCGGGTCGGTCGAGTCGGTGCAATCTCCAGCGTGCGGTAGGCACCGCGCTCGAAGGCCGCCACTGCGCCAGGCTCATAGTCGGCGTGCCGATCCAGCGTGCGCCAGGTCACGGCGTACCAACTCGCCTTGTTGGGCCTGTGCCCTTTCACGGTCTCGAAGATCAGCCCGGCCGCGATCAACTCCCGCTTGGCCCGGTCGATCACGCTGGCCGAAGTCCAGCCGCGCTTTGCCAGGTAGGCCCGGCTCGCCAGTAATCGCCCGTTGTTGTCGCGTACGAACTGGCGCGCAAGCTCCATCAGCAAGGCCCTCGCCGGGTAGCTCAGAGCCTTGTAGGCGGGGCTGTCCAGCACTGCCCAAGGCAGAGCCACAAACCCGCCAGCATCGCGGCCAGAGTCCCCCTTGCCTCGTTTCGCGCGGTCATTGCTCATGATGGCGAAGCCCTGCGTCAGCGCCCGGCGCTTGGGTCAGTGCTGCCAGGCACTGCAATGCGCTCTTGGCCCGGTGATAGCCTTCGTGATGATCTTGTGCACCGCGCATGGCCTGCGCCGCCAGGCTCTGCGCAATGATCAGCATGGCCTGCTGCGGCACCGGGGCAGTGCGCCGCTCTCCAGCCGCAAGCCCGGCCACTTTGTTGATCAGCTTGTTCACGTTCTGGTGAACGAAGCGCTCATTCGGCGAGCCAGCCGCCAGCGCCTGAATGCCGTCATGCAGTTGGTGATAGCCCGGCAGATACTCGACCCGATGCAAGTCGGCAGCGCTGCGGGCATCCCGGAACGCCTTCACCAGAGCCAGCTTGAGTTGGAGCACGCGACGGTTGTTGCGGCTGTAGGTCAGCAGCAGATAGCACTGATCCTCATTGAGTCGCGCGAACTTGACGCTCTGCCCGGTGCGGCTGCCGCTCGAAGCTCCGGTTTCAAACCGGACCTTTCCCAGTTGCTCGAAGTCGGCGCGGTGCTTCTTGACCAGCTCGAACAGGCTCTGATGCTGCACGCCCAGCCGCCCAGCCAGCAGCCGGGAGTCCAGCCGCGCTTCGTCGTTGTAGGCGGTCAGTACCAAGGTGCCGCCATCGGTGCCAGAATCGACCCTGTTTGATGATGTTTGTTTTCCGAAGCCCTGCGCCGCGCTAACGGTCGGGGCTTCTGTCTTTGGGGCGCTCATTGGTCGCCCCCCTGAGCCTGAATCCAGGCCCGCACATCAGCCGCCTTCCAGCGGGTGCAGCGTGCGCCCAATCGCACAGGTGCGGGGAACTGACCGGCCGCCAGCTTGCGGTAAATGGTGGCCCCAGATAGCCCGGTTGCTTGGCCTACGGTCTGAATGCGCAGCAGCGCATCTGCGAGTTGGAGAACATCGAGCGATTGGATGTTCTTGATGCACCGTTCAGCGCCCGTCAATGGCTCCGGCTTGAATGCATTGGTGGTGTGAATGGACGCGGCTGCGCCTGCCTTGTTGGTGGCATTGATCGTTGTCATGTTGTCCCCCGGTCAGAGCGAAGCGATAAGGCTGCGAATATCGGTTGAGCGCCACGCGACACAGCGCGTAGACAGTCGGACGGGGGCAGGGTATCGACCAGCCTTAACGCCAGCCCACCAGCCAGAGCGGCTAATAGGGACGTGCTGAAGTACCGTGGGCAAGCGCCACAGTTCTATGCTGGAATCTTTGGGGGGGTGAGCGAGAGCGCCAGCCGTTGCGGTGGCGTCGCGGCGTTTGCCGCTAGTAGCAGATGGTCGTGCAGATGAGCGTGATCGTCGAGGCTCTGGGTCGGCGTCGCCGCCGTCATCATCATCGCCGCCCGATCCACCTTCAGCGCCTGGTGCCGCTTCAGTCGTCGCAGATGCGCCGCCGCCGCCAGCTTCGGGGAAGCCGTCAGTGATGAAGGTATTTCCTGCGCGCTTCTCGTAGCTGCCGCCGGTGAGGATGCTGTTCACGTATTCGGCGTAAGAAGTTCTGCCGGTCAAGATGTAGATCATGGGTTTCCTCTTTGCTGGCTAACGAGCGATGTGATGACTGTTCAAAAGCCCAGTTAGTCCAGTGATGGCGATTATGCAGAGCAATAGTCCAGCGTCAATCAAAAAAAGCTTGTTCGGCTTAGGCAGCCTTGAACTCGATCACCTTTGCCCCGGCCTTGAGCTTGTCCAGATAGTCGGCCCAGGTCTGCATCATCTGGTGCCGCTGTTGCATGTACTCTGCGCGGTCATAGGCTGACCCCAGCGGGCCGCTCTTGCCGTGCCCTAGTTGCGCTTCCACCATGTCGGCGGGAATGCCAGGGATGCGCTCTGCGAGCATGGTGCGGGCCATCGCGCGGAATCCGTGGGCCACATGGTCGTCATTGGAGAAGTCCAGGCGGCGAAGCGCTGCGTTGATGGTGCCGTCGCTCATGGGCTTGGCGTGGTCGCGCGCGCCGGGGAACACATAGCGCCCATGCCCGGTCAGCGGTTGCAGGCTCTTCAGAATGTCGATCGCTTGGGCGCAGAGCGGGACTAGGTGCGGCTTGCCGTTAGCCTTCTGTTGCTTGGTCCGCTTCATGTCGGTCGGCGGGATGGTCAGCAGTGCAGCGCCCAGGTCAACCCAAGCCCATTCCATCGCGCGGATATTGCCCGGACGCTGGAAGAACAGCGCCGACAACTTCAGGGCGGCGAGCGTGGTGGGTTGGCCGGTGTAGCCATCAATGGCGCGCAGCAGTTCCCCCGCCTTGACTGGGTCCAGCACGGCGGCGAAGTGCTTGGCAACATGCGGCTTGAGTGCGCCTTTCAGGTCGGCGGCAGGGTTGTGCTCGCAGTAGCCAGCCTGCACGCCATAGCGGAACACTTGGCCCACCATCTGTTGCAGGTCTTGCGCCGTGCTCAAGACGCCTTTGGCCTCCACCTTACGCAGCGTCGACAGCAGTGCGGGAGCCTTGATCGAACTTAGGGGCAGTGCGCCAATGTGGGGGAACAGATATATCTCGTTCATGCGAATCCACTTTGTCGCATGGCCCTCGCTCCAGCCGGATTGTTTGACGTTGTGAAACTCGCGCGCCACGGTTTCGTAGGTCGTGGCGTTGCTGGCGGCTTTGGCGATCTTGTGAGCCTTGCGGGCCTGGACAGGGTCTGTGCCCTCGGCCCTTGTCTTGCGTGCGTTGTCTCGGCCATCCCGCGCCGCCTTCAGGGATACGTCCGGGTAGGTGCCCAAGGCTAGGCGCTTTTCCTTGCCGTCAAAGCGGTACTTTGCGAACCACCGTTTGCTGCCGTTCGGCGTCACTTCCAGGTACAGGCCTCCGGCATCTGGAAGTCTGACGCGCGTCTTGTCAGGGGGGCAGGAAGCATTCTTGCAGGCGGGATCGGTCAGCATGGGGGAACAACTCCGGGGGTACAAACTGCGGTTTGCTACGGGGGGCGCTATCTGTTCCCCCTGATGTTCCCCCGTCATGCTTGCGATGTAAAGCCCCTTTGTGCGCGGTCCTGACATGAAAAAGCCCCTAAGTCGTTGATTTACTTGGGGGCTTTAGCCTTTGTGAACCCTTGTGATTCACTCATGTGGAGCGGGTGAAGGGAATCGAACCCTCGTATGAAGCTTGGGAAGCTGCCGTTCTACCATTGAACTACACCCGCGCGTGACGGATTATAGGTAGATCCCTCTGAGCCTGAGAGGCGGCCAAGCCCCTGGCTAACCGACTGGAAGGCGTCGGGCGCTACAGTGCGAGGCATGAGCCGCACCTCCGCTTCGTCTGCCCAGCCTTCACCCTCATCTTCTTCCCTGCATCCACCCCCTGTGTGGTTGCTGGCTTGGCGCCAACTCTGGCGTGACTGGCGTGCTGGCGAACTGCGTTTGCTGGTGCTGGCTGTCGCGCTGGCGGTGGCGGCCGTGTGCGCGGTGGGCTTTCTGGCTGACCGGCTAGAGCGTGGGCTGCAGCGCGACGCCGGTCGACTGATGGGCGGCGATGCGGTGCTGTCGAGTGACAAGCCAACGGCTGCCTCGCTGCAGGCCCTGTCCGCTGAACTGGGGCTGAAAGCCACGGCTTCGGTGAGCTTCCCCAGCATGGCTCGTGCACCGGAGGCTCAGGGCGGCGCCAGCCGCCTGGTTGCGGTGCGTGCCGTCGATGAGGCCTACCCTTTGAGAGGGCAGTTGAAGCTGCTGGACGGGCGCAAGGTCGGGGCGCCGGCGCCTGGCTCGGTCTGGGTGGACGCACCAGTCTTGGACGCCCTGGGCTTGCAGGTCGGCGACAAGCTGTTGCTGGGTGACTTGAGCCTGACGGTGGCAGGGCTGATCGCCGAGGAGCCGGACCGCGGCGGAGGCTTCATCAACTTTGCCCCGCGGGTGATGTTGGCGAAGCTTGACTTGGCTGCCACGGGCCTGGTGCAGCCTGCGAGCCGGCTGAACTACAGATTCGCGGTGGTGGATCCGCAGGGGCGTGCGACCGTACTTGCCGGCTTTGAGCGACGTGCGCGTGGCTTGATCGAGGCTGAGCACCTGCGTGGCGTACGGATTGAAACCCTGGAGGGCGGACAGCCCGAGATGCGCCAGACATTGGACCGCGCGTCGCGCTTTCTGAAGCTGGTTGCGATGCTGGCGGCCTTGCTGGCGGCGGTTGCCGTGGCGCTTGCGGCGCGCGATTTCGCAGCCCGGCACCTTGATGATTGCGCGATGCTGCGGGTGCTCGGCCAGCCGCAGCGCCGCATCGCCTGGTCATACGGTCTCGAGTTTGGCTTGGTGGGTTTGTTCGCCAGCGTGGCAGGCGTGGTGCTAGGTTATGCCCTGCATCATGTTTTCCTCGCATTGCTGGCCGGCCTGATCGAGGTCCAGTTGCCCAATCCCAGCCTGTGGCCGGTCGGGCTTGGCTTGGGTTTGGGCATGAGCTTGCTGCTGGGCTTTGGGGTGCCGCCGGTGCTGCAGCTGGCGTCTGTGCCGCCTCTGCGGGTGATCCGGCGTGATCTGGGTGGGCTCAAGGCCAGCTCCCTGTTGGTCCTGGCCGCCGGTGTGCTGGGCTTTGCCGGCATCCTGGTCCTGCTGGCTCAGGACGCGACCTTGGGTTTGATGGCCGCTGGCGGATTCGGCCTGGCTCTGGGCTTGTTCGCCTTGCTGGCCTGGCTGGCTGTCGCAGCCCTCCGGCGTTTGGTACCGCTGGGTGCGGGTGGCATGTCTATGCCGCGCTGGTTGCTGCTGGCCACGCGCCAGGTAGCGGCACGCCCGGTCTTCGCCGTGGTTCAGGTGTCGGCGCTCTCGGTCGGTTTGATGGCCCTAACGCTGTTGGTGCTGCTGCGCACGGATCTGATCGACAGCTGGCGCGCAGCCAGCCCCGCCGATGCGCCTAACCGTTTCGTGATCAACATCCAGCCAGAGCAGGCGGAAGCGTTTCGTACAGCGCTGACTGAAGGCGGCGTTGGCAAGTTCGACTGGTACCCGATGATTCGAGGCCGCTTGGTCAGCATCAACGGGGCTGCGGTCTCGCCGCAGCAGTTCAGTGAAGCGCGCGCGCAGCGATTGGTCGAGCGCGAGTTCAACCTCAGCCACAGCCGCACCTTGCCTGTCCACAACAGTCTGATTGCTGGCCAATGGCGCGAGGAAGAGACCGATGGCGTCAGCGTCGAGGAAGGCCTGGCCGCGCAACTGGGCATCAAGCTAGGCGACCGTCTGGGTTTCGACATTGCCGGTCAGACCGTCGAGGCTCGTATCAGCAGCGTGCGCAAAGTGGACTGGGCGTCAATGCGCGTGAACTTCTTCGTCATGTACCCGCGCGCACAGATGCCGGAGCTGCCCTTGACCTATATCGCGGCGTTCCGCGCCCCCGCGGGTTCGGTGCTCGACAAGCGCCTGGCGCGCGATTTCCCCAACATCACTGCAGTTGATGTGTCTGCGCAGCTGCGACAGGTGCAGAGCGTGTTGAACCAGGTCATCGAGGCGGTGCAGTTCCTGTTCGGGTTCACCTTGGCCAGTGGCGTCGTGGTGCTGCTGACTGCGGTCGGCAGCACGCGCGAGGCGCGCATCCGCGAGTTCGGCCTGATGCGTGCGCTGGGCGCGAGCTCGCAACTGCTGTCCCGCGTGCAGCGTGCTGAACTCCTGGGTGTCGGTGCCTTGGCGGGCTTGCTTGGCGGCGGCATGGCCCTGCTTCTGTCCGCGCTGCTGGCGCGCTATGTGTTCGAGTTCAGCTGGGGCGGCAGCCTTTGGGTGCTGCCGGCCAGCATGGCTGCGGGGGCGTTGCTGGCGCAGCTGGCCGGCTGGTGGAGTCTGCGCGGTGTGCTTGAGCGACCGGTGGTGGCGACGCTGAGGGCTGCACAGGCGGATTGAGACTGCGCTCAATCCGTCGGGCAGCCCGGAACGCGTCCGACGCTCAGAAGCTCTCCCATTCGTCACTGACCTTGTTGTCGCTGGAAGGCCTGCTGGCGGCAGCAGGCGGCGGGCTTGCCGCTGCTTTGGGGGCAGCTGGCGCAGCCGGACGCGGCGCTGCAGTTTTGGCGTGAACCGCGCTGACGGGTTTTGCCGGCTTTGCCGCCGGCGCGCGATTCGTCGTTGAGGTCGTCGTTGCCAGCGGCTTGTGCGGCACCGGCGTACGCGTAGCGGCGCTGCCGGGCTTGTTCTGCGACCCAGCCAGGGAAGCAGACGCGGAGGTTCGGAACACCGACACGGCGCTCACCAATCGATGCGCCTGTTCGCGCAGGCTTTCGGCCGCCGCCGCCGATTCTTCGACCAGCGCTGCGTTCTGCTGTGTCATCTGGTCCAGCTGTGCGACCGACTGACTGACCTGGCCGATGCCATCACTCTGCTCGGCCGATGCGACACTGATCTCGCCGATGATGTCAGCCACCCGTTGGACGCTGGAGACGATGTCGGTCATCGACGTGCCGGCTTCCTGGACCAGCCGTGCGCCCACTTCGACGCGGTCCACGCTGGCGCCGATCAGCGTCTTGATTTCCTTCGCCGCTTCAGCACTGCGCTGAGCCAGCGAGCGAACCTCGCTGGCGACAACGGCGAAGCCGCGGCCTTGCTCGCCGGCGCGGGCGGCTTCCACAGCAGCGTTCAGGGCCAGGATGTTGGTCTGGAAGGCGATGCCATCGATCACGCCGATGATGTCGTTGATCTTCTTCGAGCTGGCATTGATTTCGTCCATGGTCGAGACGACCTGGCCGACCACATCACCACCGCGGGCGGCCGCCGCCGCGGCGCTGGATACCAGTTGATTGGCCGTGCGGGAAGAATCAGCGGTCTGCCGGACGGTGCTGCTGAGCTCTTCCATGGACGACGCAGCAATCTGCAGATTGGACGCGGTCTGCTCCGTGCGCTGGCTCAAGTCCTGATTGCCCGAAGCAATCTCACCGCTGGCCGTGCCGATCGAATCGACCGAATGGCGTACCGTGCCGATCATGTCCGCCAGGCGACTGCGCATGCTTTCCGTGTCGCGGATCAGTGCGCCAATCTCATCCGGCCGATCGCTGTGCACGGCCGTGGTCAGGTCGCCTTGGGCAATGGCCTTGATGGCCTCGCTCAGGCTGGCAAGCGGCTGAGCGACCCAATTGCGCATCATCCACAGCAGTCCGAATCCCAGTGCCACGGCGGCGCCGCCCAGCAGCAGCCAGAAGGGCAGCAGGGTGGCCCATTGCGCCCGCGAGGCTTCACCGCGGGACACCTGAGCAATCACCCAGTGGCCTGTCTTCTCGCTCTTTCGGACGACAGCAAAGTTGTCGCTGCGACCGTTGCCCAGAACGTCAGGCACTTCGCTGATGTAGCCTCGCTCATCGGCCTCGACCAGCACCTTGTCCAGGCCGGGAGCAGCCTCACTCACCGGTTTGCCGCTGGCGGTCTTGTGACCAAAGAGGCGGGCCTTGGCGGGGTCAGCATTGCCAGTCAGCAGATAGATGCCGCCACTGTCAAAGAATCTGGAGTCCTGGGCCATCTTGGCGATGGCCGCTTCGAAACTGTCGAGCGCGAAGCCAATGAACAGCAGGCCCACGACCTTGCCGGCATCGCTCTTCACAGGCTCGTAGTAGGTCATGTAGGCCTGGCCAAACAAGGTGGCTCGACCGGTATAGGGCTTGCCCGCACTGACCGCAGCGTAGGCTGGGTGCTGCTTGCCCATCATGGTGCCCATCGCGCGCTCGCCTTTTTCGTTCTTTAGCGAGGTGGTAATGCGGATGAAGTCGTCGTCCTTGGCCGCGAACACTGTCGCGACGCCGCCCGTCGTCGACGTGAACTTGTCGACCTGTGTGAAGTTGCCGTTCAGCGGTGGGCCCCAGTCCCTCAACTCACCTGTGGCTGGGTCCAAGCTGAAGGCGGGGCCGAATTCCTGGCGGAAGGTACCGAAGGAACGCTGCGTCTGTGCCCGCGCGGCATCGTCCAGAGCCTGGATGCTGTCTGCGATCGCCGTGGTTTTGTCGCCGACCCATGTGATGACACGTTCTTTGGCATCGCGACTGAGCATGATGCTGACGACGACGCTGCTGCCGAGCAGGATGGCTGCCAGCGTGAGGCTGCCGAACAGCGAAACGCGTCTGGCGATCGAAGTGACTGGTGCGGACATGGGTACTCCTCATCCGAAAGACGAACGTTCAACGCCTGCAGTGCGGCGCCAGCCAACAGCAGATGCCCGGCGCGGAGCCGGGTTCAGCTCAGGCTCAGGCGGCCATCACGTCCATCAAGCCCATGTCGGCGCTGCTCATCAGCCCCTCGATGTCCATCAGGATCAGCATGCGGTCGTTGACGGCACCGATGCCGGTGATGAAGCTGGTGTCGACCGCACTTGCGTTCAACTCTGGCGCGGGGCGGATCGAATCGCGGCTGAGTTCCAGCACATCGGACACCGAGTCGACGACCGCGCCGACGACGCGGTTGCGCACGTTCAGCACGATCACGACCGTGAAGCTGTTGTACTCCGCAGTCGGGCACCCCAGCTTCAGCCGCAGATCAACGATGGGGACGATCACGCCGCGCAGGTTCACCACGCCCTTGATGAAGTCAGGGGCATTGGCGATCCGGGTTGGCGGTTCGTAGGAGCGGATCTCCTGAACCTTCAGGATGTCGATGCCGTACTCTTCACTGCCCAGGCGGAAGGTCAGGTATTCCCCACTGGCCGGACCATGAGCCTTGACGGTCAGATTCCCGGAACCGGCATGCGGGACCAGTTGAGTGGTTTCGGAGACTTGTTCCATGGCTTACCTCGTCTGTGTGCGGGATCGTTGATTGCGGGTGAAGGAGTGGCTCAGAAACTTTCCCACTCGCCATCGGCGAGGGCAGTCTTGTCCGACTGGCGCTGTGCTGTAACTTTGGTGGCTTCAGCAGGTGCTGTTGCGGCCCGCGGTGCAGGCGCCGTGCGGGGCGCAAGGCTTGCCGTCGGCCGGGGCGCTGCTTGCCCCTTGGGTGACTTCGGTGCGGTGGGCGGCACGCTCGTGGCGGCGGCCGATAGCGGCTTGACCGGCGCAGCCGGCCTGGGCTTAAATGTGGCGTGATGAGTCACCGCTTGACCTGTGCTCGCACTGACGCGGAATCGATCCACGGCCTGGGCCAGCCGTTCGGCCTGATCTTTCAGGCTCTCCGCGGCTGCGGCGGATTCTTCGACCAGGGCCGCGTTTTGCTGCGTCATCTGGTCGAGCTGGACGACCGACTGGTTAACTTGCCCGATACCGTCGCTCTGCTCGCTCGCTGCTGCGGCGATTTCACCGATGATGTCGCTGACACGTTGCACGCTGGTAACGATGTCGCTCATCGATGAGCCAGCTTCCTGCACGAGGCGCGCGCCGGTTTCGACGCGTTCGACGCTGGCACCGATCAGAGTCTTGATCTCACGCGCGGCCCCGGCACTGCGCTGGGCGAGGCTGCGAACCTCTCCGGCCACGACCGCAAACCCACGGCCCTGCTCGCCGGCACGGGCCGCTTCCACGGCAGCATTCAGCGCCAGGATATTCGTCTGAAAGGCAATGCCGTCGATTACGCCGATGATGTCGCTGATCTTCTTCGAGCTGGTGTTGATGTCGTCCATCGTGGCGACGACCTGACCCACCACCTCACCGCCTTTGGCTGCGGCCCCCGACGCGGACGAGACCAGCTGGTTTGCCGTGCGTGCGGAATCTGCCGTCTGCTTGACGGTGCCGGTCAATTGCACCATCGATGAAGCGGCCAGCTGGAGGTTGCTGGCGGTTTGCTCCGTACGGCCGGACAGATCCTGATTGCCGCTTGCAATCTCGACGGAGGCGGTTCGGATGCTCTCAGCCGATGAACGCAACTGCCCGACCAAGCCCTGCAGGGACTGCTGCATGTGCTGCAGCGACTGCATCAGGTGCGAGGCTTCGTCCTTGCCTTCGATCGTCCGGGGTGTGCTGGTGAGGTCGCCTTGCGCAATCGCATTGGCGAGTTGCTCGGCATCGGAGAGCGGCTCGCAAATGCTGGTCATGTTCAGCAAGGTCAGCGGGACCACCACCACGGCTGACACGAGCAGTACAACGACGAAGGCCGTCAGTACGCTGGCGCGTGTGGAGGCGGCTGAAGCCTGGGCCGCCTCGCTTTCCTTGCCCAGTTGCTCGCGCATCTCATCGATCAGCTTCTCGGCGAGGGCAGCATCCTCCTTGGCCCGGCCCAACAGCTTGTCGGCGACAGCGGCGTTGTCGTAGCCTCCTGCTTCTAGCTGAGCCAAGACGGCCTGGGCTTTGCCAGCGTAGGCTTCGAGGGCCGCCAGCATCTTCCCCATCTGCACGCGATCCGCTTCGGTCTGGCTGACGGCCATGTCTTTGGCAATTTCGCCAATCGCCTTGCGCGCCGCGTCCCACTTGGCCCGGGTCGCCTTCACGACCTCGGACTTTTCGTAGTTGATGATCATGTCCTTCTCGAAGCCGCGCATCTCCCCCATGGTGCGAACCAGGCGGGTGAGATGGGTAGCCTCGGCGACGGACGTGTCAGCAAAGTCCTGGGTGAGCTTGTTGAGCGAGTTCATGCCCAGCAGGCCGACGCCGCCGACCGCCAGCAGCAAGCCCAACACCATGGCAATCGCCCCGATCATTCGGGTGCGGATGCTGAACTGGCGGAGCAGGGCGCGCAGATTCATCGTTTCTTTCCGGAGGTTGTTCTCATCGTGTTCATGATGCCGTTCGCGCCATCAGTGGCGTGAGCGGCGCACCAAGCTGCCAACGTCAAGGATCAAGGCGACCCGACCGTCACCCATGATGGTGGCGCCGGAGACATCCGTGACCTTCCGGTAGTTCGCCTCCAGGTTCTTCACCACCACTTGCTGCTGTCCGAGCAACTCATCCACCAGCAGCGCGACCCGGCCGCCTTCGGCCTCGACGACCACCATGATGGAACTGACATGCTCGAAGTCGAAACGCGGCACGTTGAAGACCCGTTCAAGCTCGATCACTGGCATGAACTCGTCACGCACCTCGACCACGCGGCCCGAGCCGCCCACGGTTTTGATGGTGTCGGATTGCACCTGGAAGGATTCGACCACCGAGGCCAGCGGCAGGATGTAGACCTCTTCGCCCACGCCGACGCTCATGCCGTCCATGATGGCCAGCGTCAGCGGCAGGCGCACGGAAACCTTCATGCCATAGCCTTCGGCCGAGTCGATCTCGACCGTTCCGCCCAGCGAGGTGATGTTCTTCTTCACCACGTCCATGCCAACGCCACGGCCTGACACGTCCGTGACTTGATCCGCCGTGGAGAAGCCCGGCGCGAAGATCAGGCCCCAAACCTCGGCGTCGGTCATGGAGTCCGGTGCATCAATGCCTTTCTCGCGCGCTTTCTTGATCAGCTTGTCGCGGTTCAGACCGCGACCATCGTCACGCACTTCGATGACGATGGAGCCGCCCTGATGCGACGCGACCAGGGTGATGGTGCCGTGCTCGGGCTTGCCCTTGGCAACTCGGTCTGCGGGTGACTCGATGCCGTGATCGCAGCTGTTGCGGACCAGATGGGTCAGCGGGTCGGTGATCTTCTCGACCAGGCCCTTGTCCAGCTCGGTGGCTTCACCCTGGGTCACCAACTCGACCTTCTTGCCGAGCTTGGATGCCAGATCACGCAGCATGCGTGGGAAGCGGTTGAAGACGATCGACATCGGGATCATGCGAATCGACATGACCGATTCCTGCAGATCCCGGGTGTTGCGTTCCAGGTCAGCGAGGCCGGAGGCCAGTTGCTGGTAGAGCGCCGGGTCGAGGCCGGCGCTGTTCTGCGCCAACATGGCCTGCGTGATCACCAGTTCACCCACCAGATTGATCAACTGGTCGACCTTCTCGACCGAGACGCGCAGAGTGGACTGATCCATGCCGCCTGCTGCCGGACGGCCCTCGGCTGGCTTGGCTGCAGGCGTTGCGGGTTTGGCCACAACTGCGGACTTGGGGGCTTCGACGATCGCAGGCGCTGGGGTATCCGCGGGCACACCTGGCGCGTTGTCGAAGAAGCCGTAGCCTGGGTCTGCCGCCGGGGCTTCAGCAGCCGGCGAGCCTGGCGCGCCCTCGTGGAATCCAAAGCCTGGGCCATGGGGAAGCAATTTGACTTGCTCGCGGGCGACGTGGAAGGTGAACAGATCCAGCAAGTCGTTGTCACTGCTGCTGGTGAGCACCTTGAAGCGGCGCATGCCGTCAGCAGAAACACCTGCATCCAGCGGCTCGATGGTGCCGAGATCGGTGATTTCCTTGAAGAGCTCGACCAAGTTGTCTGCTTGCGCCGGATCGCTCAGCGGCCCGACCTGAAGTTCCAGCAGGCGTGCACCAGGCTTGGCAGGCGCTGCCGTCGCGGTGGGCGCCGGGGCTGCCGCTGCCGGGGCTGGCGCCTTGGCCGCTGCCGCTGGTGCCGGCGCCTGGCCTTCGACGAAACCGCGGATGCTGTTCAGCAGATCCGTCGTGTCGACGGCGTCAGCGCCAGAGCCCTGGTGCCGTCCCAACTGGGCGCGCAAGGCATCGCCCGACTGGAGCAGCACATCCACCATGTCGGAGTTGGGCGCCAGTTCATGCCGACGCAGCTTGTCCAGCAGCGTCTCCATCTGGTGCGTGAGTTCAGCCACATCGCTGAAACCAAAGGTCGCAGCGCCTCCCTTGATGGAGTGAGCGCAGCGGAAGATCGCATTCAGCTCTTCATCGTCGGCGGATTCGATGTTCAGGTTCAGCAGCAGCTGTTCCATGTTGTCGAGGTTCTCGCCAGCCTCCTCAAAGAAGACTTGATAAAACTGACTCAGGTCGATGCCGGCACTCAGGCTGGCGCCTTCGGAGGTCATTTCTCCCATGCTCTGCTCCTCTGCGCTTGCGATGCCTTAACGAATCACTTTGCCGATCACCTCGATCAGCTTGGCTGGATCGAAGGGCTTGACCAACCAGCCAGTCGCACCTGCGGCGCGTCCGGCCTGCTTCATCTGGTCGCTGGACTCGGTGGTCAGGATCAGAATGGGCGTGGTCTTGAACTTGGGGTTGTCGCGCAGCTTCTTGGTCAGGCTGATGCCATCCATGCGGGGCATGTTCTGGTCAGTGAGCACCAAGTCGAAGTCGCGGGTACTGGATTTTTCCCACGCGTCCTGACCATCGACCGCTTCGACCACATTGAAACCTGCGTTCTTGAGGGTGAAGGAGACCATCTGGCGCATCGAGGCCGAGTCGTCCACAGCAAGAATTGAATGCATCGCTTTCTCTCCGGATAACAAGCTGATATCGGTTGAACTTTAGGGATCTTTAGAACAGTTCGATGGAGCCCGCGTCCATCTCATCCTGGGTCACGGGGTTGGGGCGAAGTGGCGCTATCTCGACCACGGCCTCGCCTTCCTCGTCATCGCCAAAGGTGTCGCGGGCCAACTGGTCGGCACAGTTGCGCAGCCGCTGGCTGGTGTGGGCGATCAGCTGCGTGGCCATATCCTGAAACTGCAGCGCCGTGATGGCGCCGGCAATCTGTTCCATCACGCTGTGCAGCGCGGCCGCCTCGTTGTCCCCTTTTTCAGCGGCTTGGCGCAACAGGGTGTGCAGGTGACTCGAGGCAGTGAAGAAGTGAGCCGAAAGTGATTCGCCGGCGTCATCCAGAAGACGCTGCAGTCGCTCAAGGTCGTTGGTGACCGTCATCAGGTGATCCTGAATCTCGGCAGCGGCCAGCAGGGGGAGCGTCCCGGGCTCGTCGGGGGCAGGGGTATCTGTCATCAACTTATTGGCTCCACACTTGTTGTTCCTCACCCGACCCATGGTGCTGCCGTCTCAAGTCGGCAAAAACGATCACCATCAATAGCCGGGATCTTCGGCATTTCCGCCTCGCATGTCGACAGGACAACCCAGATGAAACCGGTCTATTTGCGCGGATTGCCAAGAATTCCTGACGGAGCCTAGTATTCCCCCGGTTTTTCGAATGCTCAAGCAGCTTCGGTGGCCGGGGCGCGGTGTTGCGGGAAGCCAATACATTCTTGGCATACTCGGGCCCCATGACGAGTTCCGGTGTCGAGCGTTCCCTGCGCATACTTCATGTCGAAGATTCCGAGCTGGACCACCAGCTGATTCTTGCCCAGCTGCGTCGGGCTGGTTTGGAAGTTCAGGTCGAGCGCGTCGATTCCTTGTCTGAGGTGGCGCGCGCGCTGGGCGAGCCCTGGGACGCCATCGTGTCCGACTACAACCTGCCCGGGTTCTCCGGTTTGCTGGTGCTGGACATGCTGAAGGACAGCAAGCGCCTGATTCCCTTCATCCTGGTCTCTGGCGAAATCGGTGAAGACACCGCTGTCGCGGCCATGCGGACGGGTGCCTCGGATTACCTGCTGAAGAACAACCTGGCCCGGCTCGCGCCGGCACTCCTGCATGCGATCGAGGCCAATGAAACCCAGCGGGCGCGGCAGGAGGCTGACCGCGAGCTGCGCAAGTCCAAGCAGCGCCTTCATGAACTGGCCGGCCATCTGCAGACCAGTGTCGAAATGGAGCGCGCCGCCATCGCCCGCGAGATTCACGATGATGTCGGGGGCTCTTTGACCGCCTTGAAGTTCGATCTGGCGTGGATGGCTCGGCATGCGGAAAACGAAGCACTGCATCAGCGCGTGCAGTCAGCGCTCGAGACGGTCAGCTATGCCATCGAAGCCAGCCAGCGCATCATGCACAACCTTCGTCCAGCGATCCTTGAGCAGGGGCTGGTGGCCGCGGTGCAGTGGATGAGCATGCGCTTCGAGCGTCGCACCGGCATCATCACCAAGGTCCGCACCAGCCACGAGCAGATCCAGCTGCCGGCCGGTGTGCCGCTGGTGGCCTATCGCACCGCGCAGGAGGCGCTGACCAATGTCTCCAAGCATGCCAATGCGACGCGCGTCGACATCGAACTCAGCGTGGACTCGGGCGTGCTGACCCTGGAGGTCAGCGACAATGGCCAAGGCATCGCGCCCGGTGATCTTGCCAAGGCCCGCAGTTTTGGCATCCGCGGTTTGCATGAACGGGCGGCTACGGTCGGCGGGTGGGTCGATCTCAGCAGCAGCGTGCGCGGGACCAGCCTGATCCTATCGGTGCCTTTGCAGGAGCCGGACATTGATGCAGACGATGACTCCGCCGACGGCAAGGCCGCGGCCCACGATCCATCTGCCTGGGGCAGTGCATGATTAAAGTGATTCTTTGCGACGACCATGCCCTGATCCGGCGCGGCATCCGCGACACGCTCGCTGACGCGGCCGACATCGAGGTCATCGGTGAGGCCGGCGACTATGGCGAGCTGCGCAGCCTGATGCGCCAGCTGGCCGGCGATGGGCGTGACTGCGATGTGCTGGTGCTGGACATCAACATGCCGGGTCGCAGCGGCCTGGATGTGCTGCATGTGCTGAAGGATGAAGGCGCTGCGCTGCGCGTGCTGATCGTCTCCATGTACCCCGAAGACCAGTATGCGATCCGCGCGCTGAAGGCGGGTGCCTTCGGCTACGTCAACAAGGGTGGCGATCCGCAGCTGCTGGTGCAGGCGGTGCGCACTGTGGCCCAGGGCCGCAAGTACGTGACTCCCGAGATCGCGCAGATGCTGGTCGAAAGCCTGACGGCCCCGACCACCGAGCAGGCGCACCACAAACTGTCGGACCGCGAGTTGCAGACCCTGGTGATGATCGCCTCGGGCAAGCGCCTCTCTGACATTGCCGAGGAGTTGACCCTGAGCCCCAAGACGGTCAGCGTCTACCGGGCGCGCGTGCTGGAGAAGCTGGCGCTTGGCAATAACTCCGAACTGACGGTGTACGCCATCCGGAACGGCTTGGTTCAGGGCTGAGAGGCGGTGCGCTTCGGCGCTTCTTTGACCTGGACAGCGGGCAGCGTTTCGTTAATGCTTGTCGCAGTTGAGCCGATATCCGAAGCATGAGCGAGAGCGAATCTGCAACGCTGCAATCCGGGAACGACGGCGTGCAGCCTGTGGCTGTGCGTGGCAGCGTGTCGCTGGTCCGTCGGCTGACCGCGCTCAATCTCTCGGTGCTTGTGCTGACCTTGCTGGTTTCGGTGCTGCTGATCGCCACCCTGGCCTGGAACTTGGCGGTCCAGCGCCAGCAGGATGCGGCAGAGGAATCCGCCAGGCTGCTGGCTGGCAGCCTGGCCTCCATGGTGGCCTTCAACGATCTGGATGCGGCACGGACCGAGCTGGTGGCCTTTGCCCAGCGGCCCGACCTGTTGGAGGTGCGGCTGCTCTCCGCGGACGGGCATGTACTGCTGGAGCGGCGGCGCGACCGATCAACCACCCCCGCCAGCTTCCTGCGCGTCGCGGATGTACGGGTCAGCGAGACCATCACGTTCAAGGACGAGAAGCTGGGCAGTCTGACCCTGGTCGAGAGCCTGGACCAGCTGGTCCATCGCTTGTTGATTCTCGGTGTTGCGGCATTGGCAGTGGTCGCGCTGGCGACGCTCACGGCAGCCTATGTGCTGCGCCAGGTGCAGCGGCGGGCGCTGGCTCCCATCGTCGAACTTGGGCGGCTGGCTGAGCAGGTCGCGGAGCGGCAGGACTTCAGCCAGCGGGTTCCAGTCCATCGCCTCGACGAGGTCGGGCGACTCGCTCAGCGATTCAACGAAATGCTGGCGCGCATCGAGGTGGCGCAAGAGCAGATCAACCAGCGCCTGCGCCGGGAGCAGGCCGCGGGAGAGCAGTTTCAGCAGCTTGCGCACCATGACAGCTTGACCCAGCTGCCCAATCGGCTGTTCTTTCAGAGTGCCGTCCGAGAGATGGTTGCGCGGTCGCTGGCGGCCAAGGGACTGATGGGCTTGATGTTCATCGATCTCGACAACTTCAAGGCGGTCAATGACAACCACGGGCATGAGGCGGGCGATGAGGTGCTGAAGGTGGTGTCGCAGCGCATGTCAGCCGTGCTGCGCCGCGGCGACTTGCTATGCCGGCTTGGCGGCGATGAATTCGCCCTGCTGCTGCCGGAGTTGGAGGACGCCGCCGTGGCCGAGCAGATGGCTCAGCGTCTGATTAACTCGGTGCGATCGCCCCTGGTGGTCACCGGCGTGTTGATGCCGGTTGGGGCCACCGTCGGCCTGGCCTTCTGTCCACTGGATGCCCAGCATGCCGAGGCGCTGCTCAAAACTGCGGATGCAGCGATGTATGCCGCAAAGCGGGCGGGAAAGAACTGCTGGCGGAGGGCTGAACATGCGCAGCAGTAGTGCGGTATGTGCAGGCATCAGCAGAGCCCTGCTGGCGCTGGCATCGCTGCTGGCGGGCCCCGCTGCTGCCCAACGCGAACCGGTGGCCAGTGAGCTCAGCCTCGAGCAGTTGCTGCGCCAGAGTCTGCCCGTCGAGCCCCGGGATCTGGAGGTGACGACCAGCTCCCGGTTCGCGCAGAGTGCGGCGCAAGCGCCCGGCATCACCTATGTGCTCTCGGGCGATGAGATCCGCCTGCGTGGGCTGCGCAACCTGGCCGACGTGTTGCGCCAGCTGCCAGGCTTGTACGTCACCAGCAACGGCATCCTGACGTTTGTCGGGGCCAGAGGCCTGGGGCGGCCTGCGGATATCAACAGCCGCTTGCTGATCCTGCTGGACGGCATGCGCCTTAACGAGAACTTCTATGACGCCGCGCCAGTGGGTGAGGACTTCCCGATCGACATCGAGCTTGTCGATCGCGTCGAGTTCTCGCCCGGTCCAGGCGGTGCGGTGTACGGGAACAATGCCTTCCTTGGTGTCATCAGTATCACGACGCGAGGCGCCGGCGCGGGCGGCGGACTGCGCTGGACCGCTGGGGTCGATTCGCAGCGTGGCTATCGCACCGGGCTGAGCTGGGCCCAGCGTAGCGACAGTGGGGCCGAATGGGGCCTTGCATTCAGCGCCTACCAGCGGCCGGAGATGTACACGCCGGTCGATGAGGCAGAGTTCCAGTCGGCCCGATCGCGGCAGCTCAACTGGGAGCGATCTCGCAAGCTGCTCGGCTACGGCAGCTTGCGCGGGCTCCGGCTCCAGTTCGGGCTCAACAGCTACAACAGGGGTACGCCGTTGCTGTTGGGCAGTGGGCCGCAGCCCGAAATGGGGCAGGCGAATGATGTCAACGATCACGGGTTCCTGCAGCTGGCCTACGACACCGTGCTGGGTGATGCCTGGGATCTTGCAACACGCTTCTCGGCTCAGCAGATGCGCTACCGGCAGGAAACCCCCTTCATTCTGGAGACCGGGGAGAGGGGGCGCTTCCGTGTTCAGTCCCTGGGACAGTGGCGCAACTTGGAGTTGCAACTGCGACGGCAGCTGGCCCGCGGCCATCGCTTGACCGCAGGGCTTGAGGTGCAGGATGACGATCGGCAGGATTTGGTGTTCCGCGCCCTGGGGGCCGAGCCCTTGCAGGTCTATCAGAAGCAGGGGCACAGGATCGGCCTGTTCCTGCAGGACGAGTGGCAGGTCGCGGGCGCGCATCTGCTCGTGCTTGGTGTCCGGCGAGATGGCAGCAGCAACAGCCGCTCGCTCTGGGTTCCGCGCCTGGCATGGGTGTGGACCGCATCCGCTGACGCCAGTCTTCGGCTGATGTACGGGGGGGCGTTCCGCCAAGCCAACCTGTACGAAGACATGGTGAACTCTCTCAATTTCGAAGATGTGCCGCGGCCGGAGCGCATTCGGACGGTGGAGCTGGGTTGGGACGCTCGCCTGACATCGGCGCTGCGCTATCACGTCTCGGTCTTCGATTCCGAACTGCGCAACCTGATCAGCCTCGATAGCGAAGGGTTCTCCTACATCAATGCCGACCGTGTCCGCAGCCGAGGCCTGGAGCTCGGGCTGGAGCAGCGCTGGCGGAGCGGTGCGCAACTCAGCCTGGCGCTCTCCTTGCAACGCAGCCTCGATCAGAACGGGGCCCTGCTGCACAACTCGCCCCGGACCCTGCTCAAACTGAACCATCGCCAGCCTTTGAGCGATGAGCTCTCCGTTGCGTGGCAGCTCTACAGCGTCAGCCGCAGGAGCACCGCGCTGGATGACCTTCCCGGCTACGCCAAGCAGAACCTCCACCTGCTGTGGCGGGCCAAGGAAGGGCTGAACGTGTCACTGGGCGTGCACAACCTGACGGCAACGCGGAGCTACGACCGCACCTCGCCGTTCGGTTTGGCGATTCGGCAGCCCGGGCGCAGCCTTCAGTTGGCGACCGAGTGGCGGCTTCGATGAAGCCAGGCCTGACTGCCCGCTGCTTGCTTTGCCTGGTCCGGCTGCTGCTGGGAGCAGCCGTGGGGCTGGGCACCGGCATGTCGGCTTTCGCCACTCCGCAGGAGGCGCAGCTCAAGGCCGCCTTCATCTATCGGTTTGCACAGTACACCGACTGGCCGCCGCCGCCCATGCGTGAGTTCAATTACTGCCTGGTCGGGGCCGGGCCGCTGCAGTCGGCTTTGCAGGAGGTCAGCGCCAAGCCGCTGGCGGGTGCGCCCGCGCAATTGCGGGTGATCCAGTCGCCCAGGCAGGCCGAGGACTGCCAGGTACTGGTGCTGGTGGACATGGATCGCTTGAGCTGGCAGCGCTGGATCAGCTCGCTGAAGGACGAGCCGGTGCTGCTGATTGGCGACTCGCCCGATGCCTATCGGGCAGGCGCGGTGTTCACGCTGGTGCTGGAACCCAACGGCCTGGCGTTCCGCGTCAACAACAGCGAGGCACGCCGCCGCGGCTTGGTGCTGAGCTCGCAGGTGCTCAAGCTGGCGCGCGAAGTGCGCTGAGCGTCACTTGCTTCAGCCGAACACCGCCAGCATGCGCTCCAGCGCCGTCATGAAGGGCGTCTGCATCAACGGCAGCGTGGCGACCATGCCGACAAGACCGATGCTCACCGTCAAGGGGAAGCCGACGGCGAAGACGCTGATCTGAGGCGCCACCCGCGAGATCACGCCCAGCACCAGGTTCACGAACATCAGCATCGTGATCAAGGGCAGGGCGATCCACAGGCCGATGCGGAAGATCTCGGCGCCCCACACCTGGGGCTGAGCGACGCGCAGAAAGCGGAACGGCTCCTCGCCGACCGGAAAGACGGTGAAGCTCTGCACCAGCGCATTGATCAGCAGCAGGTGGCCATTGATGGCAATGAACAGAAACGCCACCAACGCGCCGAAGAAGCGTGCCGTCGAGGTGCCCTGGCTGCCGGTGGCGGGGTCGAAGAAGCCGGCGAAGTTCAAGCCCATCTGCAGGCCGATCAGCTCGCCTGCGAACTCCAGCGAAGCGAACACTACGCGCACCGCAAAGCCCATCGCCAGGCCGATCAGCAGCTGCTGCGACACCAGCAAGAGCAGAAGCGGCGGCGAGTCGAGCGGCACCACTGGCATCGGCGGCAGCGACGCCTGGGCCGCGATGGCGACGAACATCGCCAGACCGACGCGCACCCGCATCGGCATATTCCGCTGGCTGAAGATGGGCAGCCCGGCGAACAGCGCCAGCGTGCGGATGAAGGGCCACAGCAGCGGTGTCAGCCAGGCCAGCAGTTGCGCTTCGGTGACGGCAAACACGGCGAGCTTCTGTAGATCAGCCGACCACTTGCGGAATGGTCTGCAGCGTGCGCTGGATGTACTCCACCAGCGTGGTCATCATCCAGGGGCCGGCGACGCCCATCACGATGACGGCGGCTACCACCTTGGGCACGAAGGACAGCGTGGCTTCGTTGATCTGAGTGGCCGCTTGGAACACGCTGACCAGCACGCCCACCAGCAGCACCGTCAGCAGGATCGGTGCAGCCACCAGCAGCAGCATGTACAGGCCTTGCTGGCCGAAGGTGAAGACTTGTTGTGCATCCATGATGGCTTGGCGGTCAGGTGACGAAGGAGGCGGCGAGCGAGCCGAGCAGCAGGTTCCAGCCATCGGCCAGCACGAACAGCATCAGCTTGAAGGGCAGGGCAACCAGCACCGGTGACAGCATCACCATGCCCAGGCTCATCAGCACGCTGGAGACGATCATGTCGATCACCAGAAAGGGGATGAAGATCAGGAACGCGATCTGAAACGCGCTCTTGAGCTCGCTGGTGACGAAGGCCGGCACCAGCACGCGAAAGGGCACATCCTCGGGCTTCACGGAGGCATCAAGCTTGGCCAGGCGCGAGAACAGCGCCACATCCGCCTGGCGGGTCTGCTTGAGCATGAAGCTGCGCATCGGCACCTCGGCGCGCTTGAGCGCTTCATCGAAGGCGATCTGGTTGGTGGAGTAGGGCTGCCAGGCCTCGCTGTAGACCTTGTCCAGCGTCGGGCTCATCACGAAGAAGGTCAGGAACAGCGACAGGCCGATGATCACCTGGTTGGGCGGTGCCGCCTGCGTGCCCAGAGCCTGGCGCATCAGCGACAGCACGATCACGATGCGGGTGAAGCCCGTCATCATCAAGAGCACCGCGGGCAGGAAGCCCAGGGCGGTGAAGAACAGCAGGGTCTGGATCGGCACCGAGTAGCTGCTGCCGCCGGCGCCCTGGCCGATCAGCAGCGGCAGCGTCGCTCCGCCGCCCGAACTTTGCGCTAAAGCTGCTCCAGAGGCTGCCGATAACACCGACAGGG
>NZ_JBILQK010000028.1:0-43853 GCF_044373315.1 Roseateles sp.
CGCGTCGCCGCGTGCGCTTGCTCGATTGCCCCAGTCCAAGACTCGTCTGCTTCATGGTCTCAATCATCTCAGCCGCTCAGGTCGTCCGGTAGCTGATTTCCCCGGGGTTTATGCAGACCATCCCTAAGTCCGCTTTCAGCCTGGTACTGAGGTTCGGTGAACTTCGGCTCTGGGCACGAACCTGCCTTACACAACGATTGAGCGAGCCTGATCCGATGGCTCGTGATGCGGCTTTAGCAACGCGTGAAAGCAGTCGTTTGTGCCGGCACGGCGCAAGTGCCGCAATTGAACGACCGGTGCTGGAGGTGAAGCTGCCGATCAAGGTCAGCGGTGCTCAATGACCGGTATTCGTGTCTGCAGCCGCTCAGGCGCTGACCAGCGAGTGACTCCCATCAGCCTAAAGTGGCGGGGGCCTCCTCGCCGCTTCGTCTCACAACCGATCGCAGCCATACGTAGTCACGCAGTAGAAGTAGCGCAGCCCCCCCCCTTCGGCCGCATCGTCACACAAGGTGACGAGAAGCTCGTGCTCTAGAGGGGGCATCCGGGGACTCCCCGCACATCCAAGTGCCCGTGTCTTCGTTCTGCAATGCGTCTCAATCATCCCCGCTAGGCCTGGGGAGTTCAAAACTAAATGAAAAAAATTCAAAACTGAGTGAGAACCGACAACGAGCAAGGCCTGCCCCTTGAAAGCCAGACAGACACCCATATAATCGTTCTACTAGCACTCACCGGAATAGAGTGCTAATGACTCTCCGGGCTCCCAGCCCGTTGGGTATTCGCATCTGAACGGAGGTCCGGTTCACCGGGCATCCTGGCTTCAAGCACCGAGAAATCTCAAGGAGAAGTGATGAAACTGCGTCCTCTGCACGATCGCGTGATCGTTAAGCGCCTGGAACAAGAAACCAAGACCGCTTCGGGCATCGTCATCCCTGACGCCGCCGCCGAGAAGCCGGATCAGGGCGAAGTGCTGGCCGTCGGCGCTGGCAAGCGCAACGACAAGGGCGACCTGATCGCACTGAACGTCAAGGTCGGTGACCGCGTGCTGTTCGGCAAGTATTCGGGCCAGACCGTCAAGGTTGATGGCGACGAGCTGCTCGTCATGCGCGAAGAAGATCTGTTTGCCGTTGTCGAGAAGTAAATCTTCCGCAACCCGCAACACATCTGACCTCACTTAAGAATTCGGAGAAATACACATGGCAGCAAAAGACGTGATCTTTGGCGGCGAGGCACGTGCCCGCATGGTTGAAGGCGTGAACATCCTGGCCAACGCGGTCAAGGTGACCCTGGGCCCCAAGGGCCGCAATGTGGTGCTCGAGCGCTCTTTCGGCGCCCCCACCGTGACCAAGGACGGCGTGTCCGTGGCCAAGGAAATCGAGCTGAAGGACAAGCTGCAGAACATGGGCGCTCAGATGGTCAAGGAAGTTGCTTCCAAGACTTCTGACAACGCCGGCGACGGCACCACCACCGCCACCGTGCTGGCCCAGGCCATCGTGCGCGAAGGCATGAAGTACGTGGCCGCCGGCATGAACCCGATGGACCTGAAGCGCGGCATCGACAAGGCGGTCACCGCACTGGTCGCCGAGTTGAAGAAGGCATCCAAGGCCACGACCACCTCGAAGGAAATCGCTCAAGTCGGCACGATCTCGGCCAACAGCGACTCCGACGTCGGCGGCATCATCGCCGAGGCGATGGACAAGGTCGGCAAGGAAGGCGTGATCACCGTCGAAGACGGCAAGAGCCTGAACAACGAGCTGGATGTCGTCGAAGGCATGCAGTTCGACCGCGGCTACCTGTCGCCCTACTTCATCAACAACCCCGAGAAGCAGTCGGCCATCCTGGACAACCCCTTTGTCCTGCTGTTCGACAAGAAGATCTCGAACATCCGCGACCTGTTGCCCACGCTGGAACAAGTGGCCAAGGCCGGCCGGCCGCTGCTGATCATCGCTGAGGAAGTCGAAGGCGAAGCCCTGGCAACCCTGGTGGTCAACACCATCCGCGGCATCCTGAAGGTCGTGGCCGTCAAGGCTCCGGGCTTCGGCGACCGTCGCAAGGCCATGCTGGAAGACATCGCCATCCTGACCGGCGGCAAGGTCATCGCCGAGGAAGTCGGCCTGACGCTGGAGAAGGTCACGCTGGCTGACCTGGGCCAGGCCAAGCGCGTCGAAGTGGGCAAGGAAAACACCACCATCATCGATGGCAACGGTGCCGCTGCCGACATCGAAGCCCGCGTCAAGCAAGTGCGCATCCAGATCGAGGAAGCCACCAGCGACTACGACCGCGAGAAGCTGCAAGAGCGCGTGGCCAAGCTGGCCGGCGGTGTTGCCGTGATCAAGGTTGGCGCCGCCACCGAAGTCGAAATGAAGGAAAAGAAGGCCCGCGTCGAAGACGCGCTGCACGCCACGCGCGCAGCCGTTGAAGAAGGCATCGTGGCCGGTGGTGGCGTGGCCCTGCTGCGCGCCAAGCAAGCTGCTGGCGTCATCAAGGGTGACAACGCTGACCAGGACGCCGGCATCAAGCTGGTGCTGAAGGCCATCGAAGCCCCGCTGCGCGAGATCGTCTACAACGCTGGTGGCGAAGCCTCCGTCGTCGTGAACGCCGTGCTGGCCGGCAAGGGCAACTACGGCTTCAATGCCGCCAACGACACCTATGGCGACATGATCGAAATGGGTATCCTGGACCCGACCAAGGTGACCCGCACCGCGCTGCAGAACGCTGCTTCGGTCTCCTCGCTGATGCTGACGACCGAGTGCATGGTCGCTGAATCGCCGAAGGAAGAAGCAGCCGGCGGCGGCATGCCTGGCGGCATGGGCGGCATGGGCGGCATGGGCATGGACATGTAAGTCCAGTCCGAGCAGTATTTTGCTCAATGAAGGGGTCGCCGCGAGGCGGCCCCTTTTTTCATGGGGCCGGCATTCCATAATCCCCCGCATTCTTTCGCCGGGGCTCCGCCCCAACTGAACATGGCCTCCGCCCCTTCGCTGCAATCTCTTGTCGACGACGCCCTGATCCTGCTGCCCACGCTGGCGCGACGCATCGTCGACGACACGCTGGGCGAACTGCGGCGTCGCCCGCAGCATTACCCCCTGTTCGAAACCTGGCAGCGCCAGAGTGGACGCCTGACCGAGGCACTGGAAGCCACACTCAGCCCGATGCTGCAAGCCGCTGGTCAGGGTCGCGACCCCTTGCACCTGGGAAGCTCCCAGGGCATGACCTCACTCAGCCTGGTCGACGAAACGCAGGCCTTGCGTGACGTGGCCATCGCCCACGCGGCCCAGGCCATCGAGGATCAGAGCCGCGCCGAGCTACATCAGCTGGGCAACTTCTTCGCCGCGCTGCGCGGTATCGCGAGGCCGCGCAAGAACGAGAACCCCTTGCGTGCCGAGTTGTTCGCCCACGGCTTCTACAAAGTGCTGGAGACCATCCCGCTCGACGCGCAGTCTGCCTACGCCCTCGTCCAGGTCGCCGCTGCACCGCTGGCCCAGAGCGTCAACATGCTCTATGCCAACCTGTGCGAGCAGCTGCGCCAGGCGGAGCTGAGCCACCTCGTTTCCAGCCATGCCGCGCGCCACGCCGACAACCTGCAGCAGATGCGGCGCGCCAAGTCGAGCACGGAAGTTGGCCTGTTCAAGTTCACCGAGCCCGCCACGCTGGACGGCTTGTCGCGCCGGGTGGATGCTGTCAACTCGAGGCCGCAGCCCCTCAACACCGAGCCGGCACCCCTGCTCGGGCCGGCCAGCCTGGCGCCAGGCAAGGACCTGCTGAGCCGCTTGTACGACCAGATCCTGGCCGACCCGCATCTGCCTGCGCCAGTGAAAGCCCGTCTGGCCAGACTGCAGGTGGCGGTGTCGCGGCTGGCCATGGTGGACCTCAGCCTGCTGCGCCGCCAGGACCATCCGACCTGGCTGCTGCTGAACCGCGTTGCTGCCCATGGCATGGGCTTCGACAGGGCTGACGATGCCCAGCTGCAGGTGTTCCTGGGCTTCCTCGATGAACAGATCGAGCAGTTGGTCTCTCAGCCGCAGTTGAGCGCCGCCCTGTTCCAGAAAGCACAGCTCTCGGTACGCGACTTCATCGCCCAGGCAGCCAGCCAGCGCAATGCGCCCAACACCGAGGCGCTGGCCGTGCTCGAACGGCAGCAGATGCGCGAGCAATGGCAGCGGCTGATCAAGGAGCAGATCACCGACCAGTTGGCCGAAGCCACAGGCACGGCCGAGGTCAGCCCGGTGCTGCGTGCCTTCCTGCGCAGCGTCTGGGTGGACGTGATCGTCGAAGCCATGGTGCAGAACGGCCGCGAGTCAGCTGCCGCGCAATCCCATATCGAACTGGTCGACGCCTTGCTCACCAGCCTGCACCCCCCCGCCAACAGCGCAGAACGAGAACGGCTGCGTCGCATGCTGCCGGGCCTGGTGCAGCAGCTCGAACGCGGCATGGAGGCTGTCGGTCTGGCGTCGGACAAACGTAGATTGCTGCTCGACGACCTAATGCAGGTGCACGGACGCTTGCTGCTGGGGCCTGCGACCCCGAAGCCGGCCCCCGAGCAGTTGGCCGCCGCAGCACGCGAACTCAGTCCTGCGGAGCTGACGCGGCGCATGCTCGCGGAACGCGAGTCCCAGCTGCCCAGCGCCTTCTTCCAGACGCGGATCGACCGCGGTGTGCTGCCCACGGTGCCACTGCCGCTGCCGACCGAGACGCGACGCGACGCGATCGACAGCTGGATGGAGCAGCTGCAACTTGGCACCTGGCATCACATGTTCGTGCAAAGCGAATGGATCACCGCGCAGATCACCTGGATCAGCGAGAACGAACAGATGTTCCATTTCGTCGGCCAGGACAGCGCCCAGCAGCACACGCTCACCCGCGGCGCCATCGAGCAGCTGCTGGCCAACGGACTGATCGCCCACATCGACGAGCAAAGCCTGGTGCAGCGCGCGATCGAACAACTGATGCACACCCTCGATGAAGGGCCCTGATCGCCCCTGGCACGCCCTGCTGGGCCTGCTGTGGCTTGCAGCGCTGACGCCTGCAGTGCTGGCCAACCCGCGTGCCGACAAGGCCAGCGAAACGCCGCAAGCGCGCCCCAAGCTCGGCTTGGTGCTGTCGGGTGGCGGCGCGCGCGGCCTGGCCCATATCGGTGTACTCAAGGTGCTGGAGCGGGAGCGCATCCCGGTCGACATGATTGCCGGTACCTCCATGGGCGCCATCATCGGCGGCCTGCACGCGAGCGGCCTTTCTGCGACCGAGCTGGAGCGGGAGCTGGCGGACCTGTCCTGGTCCCAGGTGTTCAACAGGCGGGTTGATCGGCAGCTGTTGTCGCAGCGCCGCAAGGAAGAGGATTTCGAGTTCTCGCCAGCCGTCGAGCTGGGCATGCGCAACGGTCAGATCCTGGCGCCGCAGAGCACCCTGTCCAGCCGCGGCCTGGAGCTGCTGCTGCGCCGCTTCACCCTGCCAGTGAGCCAGATCGAACGCTTCGATGCCCTGCCCACCCCCTTTCGCGCCGTGTCCACCGACATGGAAAGCGGTGGCCAGGTCGTCATCGACCAAGGTGATCTCGCGCTGGCCATGCGTTCCAGCATGAGCGTGCCCGGTGTCTTCGCGCCGATCGAACGGCAGGGTCGCATCCTCGGCGATGGTGGCCTGGTCAACAACCTGCCGGTCGACGTGGCACGCAGCCTGGGCGCCGAAGTGCTGGTGGCCGTCAACGTCGGCACGCCGCTGGCCGGACGCGACAGCCTGTCCTCCCTGGTCGGACTGACGGCGCAGATGATCAACATCCTGACCGAGCAGAACGTTCAGCGCAGCCTGGCCAGCCTGTGGGAACAGGACGTGCTGATCTCACCCGAACTGGGCCGGCTCTCGTCGGCTGACTTCGACCGCAGCAGCGAGTTCATTGCAGCCGGCGAGCGCGCCGCCGAAGCCTTGCTGCCGCGGCTGCGTGCTTTCGCCGTTCCCGCCGAGGACTACGCGCGCTGGCAACTGGCACGCCGCAATCCCAACCGGCAGGCGCCGCGCCTGGCCGCGGTCGTGATCGAGGGCAGCGAACAGACACACCCTGAACGTCTCACGGCCCAGCTGGCCTCAAGATCAGGCGAGCCTTTCAGCCCCGAACGGGCCGAGCGCGACATGCGGCTGCTGGCCTCGTCCGGCGACTATGTGCGCGTCGACTACCACGTGGAACAGCGCAGCAGCGGCGACACGCTGGTATTCACGACGGAGGACAAGCCCTGGGGGCCCAACTACTTCCGCATCGGGCTGGACCTGAGCACCGACTTTTCCGGCGACAGTGCCTTCAACCTGCGTGTCAGCCACAACCGCCACTGGCTGACCCCAAGCGGCACCGAGTGGCGCAACCAGCTGACCATTGGCCAGACGCCGCGCCTGTACAGCGAGATCTACCAGCCGCTGACCCTGAAGATCGGCCAGTCGGCGGACTGGTTCCTGTCCGCCTGGGGTGAGCTGGACCGGCGCCGGATCAACCTCTACGACCAGGCCGGCGAGGGCCGCAACATTGCGCGCTTCGGACGTTCCGGCAGCACCATCGGCCTCGACCTGGGCCAGCCCTGGGGCAACTTCGGCGAGTTGCGCCTGGGCCTGGTGCATCAGGGCTGGCGCGTCACACCTGAGCTGCTCTCGGCCGAACTGCCCCAGGGCATCGCCAGCCAGACCTGGCGTGAGACCGGCCTGCGATTGAAGGCCGTGATTGACCAGCTCGACTACGCCAACTTCCCGCAAAGCGGCTACCGCCTTGTGTTCGACGCGCTGGGCGGCCACCAGTCCGGACCCGCCACCCGCCGAGCGGACTTCAATCGGATGGAGTTGCAAGCCACTGGCGTCAAGAGTTGGGGCGCACACACACTGAGCTTAAATATGCGGGCGCTGCATGCCAAGCAGCCCGAGACCTCGGCCCAGGGCCCGTACACGCTGGGCGGCTTCCAGCAGCTTTCGGGCTACCAAGCGGGCCAGCTCAATGGCAACACGCTGCTGTTCGGCCGCGCTACCTATTACATGCGACTGCGCGACGCGCCGCTGCTGACACGCAGCTTCGTGCTGGGCGCCTCGCTGGAAGCCGGCAATGCCTGGAATCGCCGCCAGGCCGCTTCGCTGTCCGACCTGCGCGGGGCCAGCAGCGTCTTCGTCGGCGCCGATACCGGCCTAGGACCGCTGTACCTTGGCCTGGGCCATGCGCCGCGCGGCGGCACCGCGCTCTATCTGTTCATAGGCCGGCCCTGACGAAGCCCTCGATGAGGCTGGCCACACGCGACGGCTGCTGATGCACGATCCAGTGCCCGGCGTCGGACACGCGCGCCAATCGAAGCTGCGGCACAAAACGCTCCAGACCGTCCAGCAGCACAGGCAGCAAGGCATGGTCTTGCTCGCCCCAGATCACCAGCGTAGGCAGCGTCACGGTGACGAATTCCGGCGCGAAGCTCAGCGCCGCAGCGGCCGGATCGGCAGAGGTGGCAGGCCGCATCGGCGATGCCCGGTAGTAGTTCAGCGGGCCTGTCAGGCCATGCGCCCACTGCGCGCGGTAGCGCTGGCGCAATGCCTCATCCAGCCACGGTGCACTGCCGTCAGGCCCGTTGAAGAAGGGCCACAGGCGCGCATAGTCGTTCGCGGCCAGCAGCGCCTCGGCGTCGGGGCGGCAGAAGAAGTTCATGTACTCGCTGGCCGCCTGCTGCGCCGCGTCGTGCTGCAAGGCGTGCAAGAAAGTGCCGGGGTGTGGCGAGTTGATGATGACCAGGCGCTGCATCAGCTCGGGCCGCTGTACCGCCAGGTTCCAGGCCACCGCGCCGCCCCAGTCGTGTGCGATCAGCGCGTCCAGCGGCCCGGTGCCGGTCTGCTCGATCAGCGCCACCAGATCGGCCACCAGATGCTTGGCGCGGTAGGCCGAAACCTCGGCCGGCGCGCTACTCTCGCCGTAGCCGCGCAAATCAGGTGCGATGCAGCGCCAGCGCCGGCCCAGGGTCTGCAGCAGCTCATCCCAGATGAAGGCGCCTTCCGGAAAGCCATGCAGCAGCAGCAAGCGCGGCGCATCGGCCGGGCCGCTGGCGCGGCAGGACAGGCTGATGCCATGCGGCAGCGCCAGCTTGAGTGTCTCGATCATCATCAGCCCTCCAGCATGCGGGGGCCGAGTATGGCGGCGCAGGGCTGCGCCACCCTGTCACGCCGGCGACGGCTCGGGGGGCGGAATTTCCCCCATCTGCGGCGCCGGCGGTGCGCTGTGCACCCAGTCGTGCAGGATGTGTGCGACGTCGGCCACGCCCTGCTTCTTCAGGGCTGAGAACAGCGTGACGGAAATGTCCGCCTCTTCGGTTGCCAACTCGCCCAGGAACTCCTGGCAGGTCGCCAGCGCCGCATTGGCTTCCTTGCGGTTGAGCTTGTCTGCCTTGGTCAGCAACACCAGCAGGCGCACCGAGCCATTGGCCACGCGAGCAGCGACGAAATCGAGCAACTGCTTGTCAAGATCGGTCAGGCCCAGACGCGAATCGACCATCAGCACCACGCCCGAGAGGCTGCGGCGCAGCTCCAGATAGTCGGCCATCACCTTCTGCCAACGCAGCTTGGCCGAGCGCGCCACCGCCGCATAGCCGTAGCCTGGCAGATCGGCGAACAAGGCGTCGGCCGCGTCCTTCGGGCCCAGCTCGAACAGGTTGATGTGCTGGGTGCGGCCTGGCGTCTTCGACGCGAAGGCCAGACGCTTCTGCTGGGCCAGCGTGTTGATGGCCGTGGACTTGCCGGCGTTGGACCGGCCGACGAAGGCGATCTCGGGCAATTCGGTCACAGGCAGGTGCACCAACTGGCTGGCGGTGGTCAGGAAACGTGCGGTGTGGGTCCATGCCAACACCGTCTTGTCCGAGGGTGCCTCCATGGGTGCAGGCGTCTCGGACGCCTGGATTGGCGACGTATTCGGAGTGGAGTTGGTCATGAAGCTACCGGGCTGGAGGAATTGCCATTGTAAAATCCCCGAGTTGCGCTTACCGAACCCATAAATCCCATGAAGACTGCCGCATTCCTGTTGACGGGCCTTTTGTTCGCTGCCACAGCCGGCGCCGCTGGAACCCAGGCCCCGGCCAAGGCCGATCTGGTCAAGGGCCAGGCGATCGCCACGCAAATGTGTGTGGCCTGCCACACCGCCGATGGCTCGCGCGGCAGCCCCGCCAACCCGATCCTGGCCGGCCAGCATGCTGACTACCTGTTCAAGCAACTGACCGAATTCAAGGAAGGCAAGCGCAAGAACGCCGTGATGAGCGGCATGGTCGCAGCGCTGACGCCGGAAGACATGAAGAACGTCGCCGCCTTCTACGCGTCCAAGACCGCCAAGCCTGGCTTTGCCAAGGACAAGACCCTGGTTGCTCTCGGCGAGAAGATCTACCGCGGCGGCATTTCCGACCGAGCCATCCCGGCCTGCGCAGCTTGCCACAGCCCGAACGGTGCCGGCATGCCAGCCCAGTATCCCCGTCTCGCCGGCCAGCACAGCGACTACACCGAACTGCAGCTGAATACCTTCCGCAGCGGCGCACGTGCCAACAACGCGTCCATGGTGGCCATTGCCGCCAAGATGAATGATCGCGAGATCAAGGCCGTTTCCGACTACATCGCCGGCCTGCGCTGATCATGGGCGGCCGGGCCATGACCCGGATACCACCGCCTTGACTCTGAAGACAAGCTGAATGGCCGGTGCTCTGCTCCGGCCATTTTTCCATGCCGCACCCCATTGACGGCCCGAAGCCACAATCCGCCACCATGTCCGAGTCCGTCCTGACGCAAGATGCGCCATCGCCATCGCCTACCAGCCCGGCGCCGGAGGCGCCGCGCCGCACCAGTGCCTGGCGTGAGCTGTACGAGTTGCTTGCGTCGATGCGCTTCGCGATCTCGCTGCTGACCGTGATTTGCATCGCCTCCGTCATCGGCACGGTGGTCAAGCAACGCGAACCGCTAAACAACTATGTGAACCAATTCGGCCCCTTCTGGGCTGAAGTGCTGGGCAAGCTGGACATCTTCACTGTCTACAGCGCCTGGTGGTTCCTGCTGATCCTGGCCTTCCTGGTGCTGTCCACCAGCCTCTGCATCGCCCGCAATACGCCCAAGATCATTGCTGACCTGAAGAGCTACAAGGAGCATGTGCGCGAGAGCTCGCTGCAGGCCTTCCCGCACAAGGCCCTGGGACACCTGAACCTGCCGCCCGAACAGGCGATGAGCCAGATCTCGGCACTGCTGGACAACGAAGGCTGGAAGGCGCGTGCCCAGGTGCGCGAGCGCGGCACCATGATTGCGGCACGTAAGGGCGCGGCCAACAAGATCGGCTATCTGGCCGCGCACTCATCCATCGTGCTGATCTGCCTGGGCGGCCTGTTTGACGGCGACCTGATCGTGCGGGCGCTGATGTGGGCTCAGGACAAGAGCATCTACCAGGGCGGCGGCCTCGTCAGCGAGGTGAAGGCCGACCATCGCCTCGGCCCGGACAACCCCAGCTTCCGCGGCAACCTGATGGTGCCCGAGGGTGGTCGTGCCGCCACCGCCATCCTGTCCATGCCGGACGGCGTGGTGCTGCAGGACCTGCCCTTCGACGTCGAGCTGAAGAAGTTCATCGTCGAGTACTACGACACCGGCATGCCCAAGCTGTTCGCCAGCGAGATCTCGATCCGCGATCATGAAACCGGTGCAGTGAGCCAGGCCCTGGTGAAGGTCAACGAGCCGGCTTTCCATCGTGGCGTGGCGATCTACCAGAGCAGCTTTGACGATGGCGGGTCACAGCTGAAGCTGACTGCATTGCCGCTCAAGGCGCGCGCGCCGGCCTTCGACATCGAAGGCATCGTCGGCGGCTCGACCTCGCTGAGCAATGGCGACGAGAAGCTGACCCTCGAGTTCAGCGGCCTGCGCATCATCAACGTCGAGAACATGAGCAAGACGGAGACCGGCACCGACGTGCGCAAGGTGGATCTGGTCGCCTCTCTCGACAAGCACCTGGGCAGCGGTGGCAAGCCCCCCGCCGACAAGAAGCTGCAGAACGTCGGCCCCTCGGTGAGCTACAAGCTGCGCGATGCCAGCGGCCAGGCCCGCGAGTACAACAACTACATGGTGCCGGTGGAGCTGGACGGCCAGCGCGTGTTCCTGGCCGGCGTGCGCGACACCCCGACCGAGTCCTACCGCTACCTGCGCATCCCGGTGGACGAGCAGGGCGAGATTCAGGGCTGGGTGCATCTGCGCCAGGCGCTGGGCGATGCCAGCATGCGAGAGCGCGCCGCCGAGCGCTATGCCGCCCTGGCAGCCCCGGAAGACAAACCCGAGATGCGCCCCCAGCTGAAGGCCACGGCCCTGCGTGCCTTGGGCCTGTTTGCTGGCGCCGAAGGCGTCAAGCCCGGCTCGACCGGCGAGATCGGCGGCTTGCCAGCACTCTCACAGTTCATCGACAGCGAAGTGCCCGAGGCCGAACGTGCCCGCGTCTCCGAGGTGCTGCTGCGCATCCTCAATGGCGGCCTGTTTGAGCTCTACAAGATGACCCGCCAGCAAGCCGGCCAGCCTGCGCCGGAGCCCAGCGCCTCGACCCAGGCCTTCATGACACAGGCCGTGCTGGCACTTTCCGACAGCATGTTCTATCCGGCACCGGTGCTGCTGCAGCTGGCGGACTTCAAGCAGATCCAGGCCAGCGTGTTCCAGGTCGCCCGGGCGCCGGGACAGAAGATGGTCTATTTGGGCGCGGTACTGCTGATCATCGGGGTGTTCGCGATGCTCTACATCAAGGAGCGGCGCTTGTGGATCTGGCTGGAGCCAGTCCAGAATGGCACGCGCCTGCGCATGGCACTGTCCAGCACCCGCAACTCGCTGGACACCGATAGCGAATTCGAGAGCCTGAAGAAGGCTGTACTGAAGGACGACAAGACATGAACGCTGCCACCAACACTGTGACGCCAAGCATCAGCCTGGGCCGGCGTGGCCTTCTGGCCACACGCACGGCAGGCGATTGGCTGTTCGCCCTGCTGCTCGTGGTGGGAGCAGGCTATGCGTTCTCGCGCTACAGCGCGTCGATGGACGTCTACGAAAAAGGCATCCTGGCCTGCTCCGTGCCCTCGCTGATCGCGCTTGGCTGGTTCTGGCGACCGCTGCGACTGCTGTCGGTGCTGGTCGGCGCCGCCAGCCTGCTGGCGATCCAGTTGTATCTGCGCCAGACCGATGGCTTCGGCGCTGACCTGGCCGCCGCTGACAATGTTTTCCTGCTCAAGTACGCCCTGTCCAGCCAGAGCGCCATCCTGTGGATGAGCCTGCTGTTCTTCATGAGCACGCTGTTCTACTGGGGCGGTTTCTTCAGCAAGCGCGAAGTCGGCAACGACAGCGTGGCCGAGCACATCGGCACGCGGCTGGCCTGGGGCGCTGTTTTCATGGCCCTGGTCGGCACCATGGTGCGCTGGTACGAGAGCCACCAGATCGCGCCTGATATCGGCCACATCCCGGTCAGCAACCTGTACGAAGTGTTCGTGATGTTCGCCTGGATGACCACGCTGATGTACCTTTACTACGAGCAGCGCTTCAAGACGCGTGCCCTGGGTGCGTGGGTGATGCTGGTGGTCAGCGCCTCGGTGGCCTTCCTGCTCTGGTACACGGTGGCGCGCGGCGCCCACGAGATCCAGCCGCTGGTGCCGGCGCTGCAGAGCTGGTGGATGAAGATCCACGTGCCGGCCAACTTCGTCGGCTACGGCACCTTTGCGATGGCCGCCATGGTGGCCCTGGCCTATCTGCTGAAGACTGCCACGCCGCGTGCGCTGGTCATCGGCCTGATCGGCGTACCTGGCGTGCTGGTGGCCATCTTGCTGGCCTTCCGTTTCGGCATGACGACAACGCCCGAGATCGCATCCGGCCTGGAAGGCTGGGCGCGCAAGATGGGCGGCGTCTTCATCTTCCTGAGCGTCTGTGTGGCACTGCGCGGCAAGCTGACGGCACGCCTGCCCTCGCTGGCCGTGCTGGATGACCTGATGTACAAGGCCATCGCGCTGGGCTTTGCCTTCTTCACGATTGCCACCATCCTGGGCGCCTTCTGGGCCGCCGAGGCCTGGGGCGGCTACTGGAGCTGGGACCCCAAGGAGACCTGGGCCCTGATCGTCTGGCTCAACTACGCCGCCTGGCTGCACATGCGCCTGATGAAGGGCTTGCGTGGCGTGGTGGCTTCATGGTGGGCCTTGGTGGGCCTGCTGGTGACCACCTTCGCTTTCCTAGGCGTGAACATGTTCCTGTCGGGGCTCCATTCCTACGGAACGCTGTAAACGAGCCGACCGTGCGCCGTGCGCTGAGCGTCTTCATCCTGCTGCTGGCGGCGGCCGGCCTGCTGCCCGCCCACGCAAGCAGCTTGCGCATTGCCACCGGCGAACTCCCACCCTACGCCACAGCCTCGCGCCCGGACCAGGGCGTGGCCCTGCAGATCGTGCGCCGGGCTTTTGAACTCGCTGGGCATGAGGTCACTTACCACTTCCTGCCGTGGTCACGCGCGCAGCAGGAGACTCTGGCCGGGCGCTGGGATGCCACCGCCTACTGGGGTGCATCCGATCAACGGCGACGCGACTTCCTGCTCAGCGACAACGTCCTGACCGAGCAATGGGTGATCGTGCATCGCCGCGAACTGGCGGTGGACTGGCGCCAGCTTGCTGACCTGAAGCCCTGGCGCATCGGTGTGATCCGCGACTACACCTACACCCCCGAGTTCTGGGCGCTGGTGAAGGCCGGGACGCTGCAGACCGACAACACGCCCGACGATCTTCTCGGCCTGCGCAAGCTGTTGGCGGGTCGCATCGACTTGATCCCGATGGAGCGCAATGTGGCCTGCGACCTGCTGGCGCGCAACTTCAGCAACGCCGAGGCCGCGCGCCTGGCAGCCCATCCGCGCTTGCTGACCGACAGTTTCACGACCCATCTGATGCTGCCGCCCCAGCTGCCGGCCAGCCGCACCCTGCTGGAGGCCTTCAATCGCGGCCTCGCCAGCCTCAAGGCGTCCGGCGAACATGCGCGCATTCTTGCCTCGGTACGTTGCCCGCGCGACTGGAACAACGGCGTCAAGCATCCCTGATCGTCAGGCCTCAGCGGCGTGTCCAGCGGAATCGGCGCAGATGACGTAAGGTTCAGCCGCCTCATGCGACTGAAGCTCTTTCATTTCCGGAGAACCCGATGACCAAGCCCTCGCTGCGCCCGGCAGACCCACTGCTGCCTTCGGAGATCGCCCCGCGCCATCTGGTGCAGCAGCGTCGCGACTGGTTGCGGCTGATGGCCGGTACCGCCGCCGGCACGGCACTGGCCGGCTGGGCCGGGCGCGAGGCGATGGCGCAGAACCAGAATGCCAAGCTTGCCGCCATCAAGAGCACCACCCCTGGCGGCATGACGATGGAAAAGCTCACCAGCTACCAGGACGCCACTACCTACAACAACTTCTACGAGTTCGGCACCGACAAGAGCGACCCGGCGCGCGCTGCCGGCGCGCTGAAGACCCGCCCCTGGAGCGTCGTGGTCGAAGGCGAGATCAACAAGCCCGGCGTGTTCGACCTCGACGCGCTGCTCAAGCTAGCGCCGATGGAAGAACGAATCTACCGCCTGCGTTGCGTCGAAGGCTGGTCGATGGTGATCCCCTGGGTCGGCTGGTCGCTGGCCGAGCTGATCAAGAAGGTGGAGCCCAACAGCCGCGCCAAGTACGTCGAGTTCGTCACCCTGGCCGACCGCGCGCAGATGCCGGGGCTGCGCTCGGGCGTGCTGGATTGGCCCTATGTCGAAGGCCTGCGCATGGACGAGGCAATGCACCCGCTGACGCTGCTGGCTTTCGGCATGTACGGTGAGGTGATGCCGAAGCAGAACGGCGCACCGCTGCGCCTGGTAGTGCCCTGGAAGTACGGCTTCAAATCGGCCAAGTCCCTGGTCAAGATCCGCTTTGTCGAGCGCGAGCCGGTCAGCAGCTGGACCCGTGCCGCGCCGCAGGAGTACGGCTTCTTCTCCAACGTGAACCCCAAGGTCGACCACCCGCGCTGGAGTCAGGCGACTGAGCGCCGCATCGGCGAGGACGGCCTGTTCGCGAAGAAGCGCCCGACGCTGATGTTCAACGGCTACGAGGCCCAGGTGGGCCAGCTCTACGCCGGCATGGATCTGAAGAAACTCTACTGAGCATGCGACGCGTCATCTCGGGCTGGCTGCTGCATCCGGCGGCCAAGCCGCTGCTGTTCCTGCTCTGCCTGGCACCGCTGGCCAGCCTGGTCTGGGGGGCGGTCACCCAGACGCTGGGTGCCAACCCGGCAGAGGCCCTGATCCGCGGTCTGGGCGACTGGACGCTGCGCCTGCTGTGGCTGACGCTCGCCATCACGCCGCTGCGCCAGCTCGCCGGGCTTCCGGCCTTGCTGCGCTTTCGGCGCATGCTCGGTGTGTTCGCGTTTGCCTACGCCAGCCTGCATCTGCTGGCCTATGGCTGGCTGGACATGGGGCTGGACCCCGGCGACATCCTGCACGACATCGCCAAGCGCCCCTTCATCCTGATGGGCTTCTGCGCCTGGCTGCTGATGCTGCCGCTGGCCGCCACCAGCTTCAATCGCGCGATCAAGGCGCTGGGCGGCAAACGCTGGCAGGCGCTTCATCGGCTGGTGTATCTGCTGGCGCTGGTGGCGCTGGCGCACTTCATCTGGATGCGCGCTGGCAAGCAGCTGTTCGTCGAGCCGGCAATCTATGGCGCCATTCTGGCCGTGCTGCTGAGCTGGCGGCTGTGGCAGCGCAGGCGTCAGCGCGGACAGGGATAATCGCAGCTTCGTTCCCAACGCCCCCCATGGACAGCAAGCCCGAAGCCTCTTCGCCGCGCAGCAGCGGCCTGCACGACATCATCGTGACCCTGCCGGTCGCGGCGATCGTAGGGCTGAGCCTGTTCGTGCTGCTGTCGATGGCCGCAGCCATCGGACTGCTGCTCAAAGGCCCGGAAAGCCTCCAAGGTCCGGCCGGCCAGATGCTGGTGGTGCTGCTGCCGATGCTGTTCGCCGTCGCGGCCGCCATCGGCATCCGCCGCACCTCGACACGGCAGATCGATGAACTGGTGGCGCGCTTCCTGGAGCGCACCGTGCAGGACCGCCTGCAACTAGCCTGCCGCGACCATGCCCGCAGCGGCTACCCATTCAGCAAGGCCGACCTGGTGCGCAGCGCCGGCGGGCGCTCCTATGTGAGCTACAAGCTGGACTGGGCCAACGGCTGCGCGGAAGCCGCGCGCGTCGATGTGAAGATGAACGTCTTCAACATCGAACTGGTCGCCGAGTTGCTCATCAACGCCCGCGCACTGGGCCGGCCGCAGGAAGCCGGCGCCGAGTTCGTCGACCGCAGCAATCTACACCGCATCCAGGAGCACCCGCTGCTCAGGCGCTTCCACGGCAGCCTGCAGGGTGCGATCGAGGAAGGCTATGCCATCCGCATCGGCATCCATCCGGAAGGCGAAGAGCGGCTGCGCCTGCAGTTCTCGCTGCGCCAGAAGATGCAGGAGCATTTTCTGGCCTCGCCGTACTTGAAGCGCTACTTCGCCGAAGACCTGGCAATTGCCGTCGGCGTGATCTACAACGAGCTGCGCGACAGCGGGCTGCAAGCCCATTCGCGACTGGAAAGCGCCTGATGACGTCGCCAGCCTTGCATGACGTGCTGATCATCGGCGGCGGCCCGGCCGGCTGCAGTACGGCCTCGTGGCTGAGCCAGCTGGGCCTGCGCACGGCGATCATCGAGCGGGCCCCGCAGCTGTGCCACAGCCTGCGGGACTTCGGCTTCGAGCAGGACTGGCTGCTGGGTGCGCCGGGGCAGAGTCTGGCGTCAATGGGTGAGCACTTCGCACGCCATACCGAGCAGTTGGCAGGCGTGCAGCGGCTGTTGGGTCGCAGCGCCTGCCACATCGACTGGTCGGCATCCGGCTGGCAGCTGCAGCTGGACGATGGCCAGCGCCTGGGCGCCCGCGCCCTCCTGCTGGCCACCGGGCTGACGCCGCTGCGGCCAGAGCCGTTCTTCCCTGGCGGACCCAGCGGCTCGCCGGTGATGGATGCGCTGAGCCTGACCCAGCGCCGTGCCGAACTGGCACCCGGCCGCGTGCTGCTGCTGGGCGGCGGCGACAACGCGATGGAGAACGCGCTCTATCTGCATGCTCGCGGCCACCAGGTGACGCTGTGGTCGCGCAGCGACTGGCGTGCGCAGCAGGCGCTGCAGGAGCGACTGAGCGCCGAGGGCGCGACCATCGTGCAAAGGCCGCGCTGCCCAATGCCGACAGCGCTGCGCGTCGACGGCGCGCAAATCGTCGTCAGCTCAAAGGAATTCGGCGAGGAGCGCTACGACCATGTCGCTGCTCTCCTCGGCTACGTGCCCGAACCTTCCGCCTGGCTGCTGGTGGGTGATGCGCTGCAGCGGGCCGGCATCACTGCTCCCTCGCATCCCTGGCGCGACGAGCCGCGCTTCGCGCCGCTGGGCCTGTTCGTCGCCGGCGACGCCAGCAGCCGCCAGCATCCCTGCGTACAGACCGCTCTCGGCGACGGCGTGGTGGCCGCCAAGCAGATCGAATCCTTCCTGCGGCCGGCCAAGGAAGGCCAGCCCACGCCGGCCCTGCGCCGGAACAACCGACAGATTATCCACATCAGCGGCCTGCGCTTCGGCGCCAACCTGGGCGTGCTGGACTTCGAACGCGAAGGCCCGCAGCCCATCCAGGTGGATGCCGAGGTGAATCTGGGCGCGCAGACCATCGTCTCGCGCGACGCCGACATCGGCCATGTGCTGGACTACCGCCGCGTGCGCCAGATCATCATCGACGAGTGCACCGCCGAACACACCGATCTGCTCGAAGCCCTGCTGGGCAAGCTCTGCACGCGGCTGATGAAGCTCAGCGGCGTGGTGGGCGTACGCATCAAGGTGACCAAGCTTGAAATCTTTCCCGACTGCCAAGTCGCCATCAGCGCCGAATGCGGCCAGTGGTGAACCCGAGGTGATTACGCCATGACGACGACCGAAGAAATCCTGTCCACCGAAACCGCCGAGCAAGCCGCTGAACAGGCCGCCGAGCTCAAGGCCGCAGAGAAGAAAGCCGCGCACGAGATCAACAAGCTCTCCAAGCGCTTGCATCGCCAGGTCGGCCAGGCCATCAGCGACTTCAACATGATCGAGGACGGCGACAAGGTGATGGTCTGCCTGTCGGGCGGCAAGGACAGCTACTCGATGCTGGACATCCTGATCAACCTGAAGCAACGCGCACCGATCAAGTTCGATATCGTCGCGGTCAACCTCGATCAGAAGCAGCCCGGCTTCCCCGAAGAAGTGCTGCCGGCCTACCTGAAGAGCGTCGGTGTGGACTTCCACATCGAGAACCAGGACACCTATTCGATCGTCAAGAAGCTGGTGCCCGAGGGCAAGACCACCTGTTCGCTATGCTCGCGCCTGCGCCGCGGCATCCTCTACCGCGTGGCTGGTGAGTTGGGCGCCACCAAGATCGCGCTGGGCCACCACCGCGACGACATCGTCGTCACGCTGCTGCTGAACATGTTCTTCGGCAGCCGGATGAAGGGCATGCCGCCCAAGCTGGTCAGTGACGACGGCAAGAACGTCGTTATCCGCCCGCTGGCCTATGTGGCGGAAGAGGATCTGGTGCGCTGGTCCGCGCACCGCGAATTCCCCATCATTCCCTGCAACCTGTGCGGCAGCCAGGAGAACCTGCAGCGCGTGCAGGTCAAGGCAATGATCCGCGAGTGGGACAAGAAGTACCCGGGCCGCGTCGAGAACATGTTCACCGCGATGAGCAATATCGTGCCCTCGCACATGATGGACCGCGATCTGTTCCCCTTCACCACCATCAAGGCCAGCGGCCAGCCCGAGCCGGATGGCGACATCGCCTTTGACGAAGCCGAGGACTGCGGCAGCACGCCCTCAAGCGCCAAGTCCGTCATCCGCCTCCACCGCGACGACTGAGCCCCCTGCTTTGCAAAGGCCAGGCGAGCTGGGTACAGAATAGGGTCTCCAAGGAGGCCCAAAATGAAACGACGTCTTGCCCTTCTCAGCCTGACTGCCGTGGCGCTGGCCAGCCTGAGCGCCTGCAGCGGCATCTACACCATCAGCGCCGAAGTGCGCAGCTTCGGCAACTGGCCGGCAGGCCGCGCGCCCGGCAGCTACGCCTTCGAGCGCCTGCCCTCGCAGCAGCAGAAACAGGACCAGGGTCGCCAGGAGCAGATCGAGGCCCAGGCACGCATCGCGCTCGAGAAAGCCGGTTTCAAGCCCGCGGCCGATGCCAAGACGGCGGACATCATCGTGTCGGTCGGCGTGCGCATCAGCGCGCAGGACCGCGCGCCCTGGGACGACCCGCTCTGGTGGCGCTGGCACGGCAACCTCTACCACTGGCGCTACGGCCGGCTGAATCCGCCCTTCGGCTTCGAGAACGAGCGTCGCTACGACCGCGAGGTGGCCTTGCTGCTGCGCGACCGCGCCAGCAGCGAGCCGCTGTACGAGGCCCGCGCCAGTAACGATGGCATGACACAAGGCGATGCCGACCTGATCGGTGCGATGCTCGAGGCCGCGATGAGCGACTTCCCGAGCACGCGGCCTGAGCCGCATCGCGTCAGCGTTCAGCGCAGCCGTTGAGCGAGCGCGTGGCAGGCGGGCCACGCCACGCGCTGATAATCGCGGCTTCTCAACCGACGTCGCGACAACAAACGCTATGGCGCTGAACATCGTCATCATGGCCGCGGGCAAGGGCACCCGCATGAAGTCGGCCTTGCCCAAGGTCTTGCACAAGCTGGCCGGCCGCTCGCTCTTGCGTCATGTGCTGGACATGACGCAGGGCCTGCAAGCTCGGCGCAGCGTGGTCATCACCGGCCATGGGGCCGAGGTGGTGGAAGCAGCAGTCGCCGGCCCCGGCGTGCAGTTCGTGCGCCAGATGCCCCAACTGGGCACCGGCCACGCCATCCAGCAGGCCGTGCCGGCCCTGCCCGAGGACGAGGGCACGACGCTGATCCTGAACGGCGATGTGCCCCTGATCAAGCAGGCCACCGCACAACGCCTGGTCGACGCCTGCGGCGGCCAAGCCCTGGTGCTGCTGACCATCCACCTGAGTGACCCGACCGGCTACGGCCGCATCGTGCGCCAAGGTGGCAGCGCCGACGGCAACGTGCTGGCCATCGTCGAGCACAAGGACGCGAGCCCCGAACAGCGCGCCATCCGCGAAGGCTATACCGGCATGATGGCCGCGCCCACCGGCGCGCTCAAGCGCTGGGTCAGCCAGCTGAACAATCAAAACGCCCAGGGCGAGTACTACCTGACCGACATCGTCGCCATGGCCGTGGCTGAAGGGCTGCCGGTGCTGGGCATTGCCGCCCCCAACGAAACCGAGGTGCTGGGCGTCAACAGCCCGGTGCAACTGGCAGATCTGGAGCGCCGCTTTCAACTGGAGCAGGCGGAAACACTGCTGGAAGCCGGCGTGCGACTGGCCGACCCCCGCCGCTTCGATCTGCGCGGCTCCTTGAGCTGCGGCCAGGACGTGGAGATTGACGTCAACTGCGTGTTCGAGGGCGAAGTCAGCTTGGGCGACAACGTCCGGATCGGTGCCAACTGCGTGATCCGCAACGCACGCATCGCCGCCGGCGCGCGCATCCACGAGTTCACCCATATCGATGGCGAATCACTCGGCGTCAGTGTCGGCGAAGGCGCGCTGATCGGCCCGTTCGCACGCCTGCGCCCGGGCGCCCAGCTGGGCGCCGAAGTTCACATCGGCAATTTCGTCGAAGTGAAGAACTCGACGCTGGCCAAGGGCGCCAAGGCCAACCATCTGGCCTATCTGGGCGACGCCACGGTGGGCGAGCGCGTCAACTATGGCGCCGGCTCCATCACCGCCAACTACGACGGCGCCAACAAGCACCGCACCGTGATCGGTGCCGATGTGCATGTGGGCTCCAACTGCGTGCTGGTGGCGCCGGTCGAGATCGGTGCCGGCGCGACGATTGGCGGCGGCTCGACCATCACCAAAACCGTCGCGGCCGCAGAACTGGCTGTGGCGCGCGGCAAACAGATCGCCATCAGCGGCTGGACCCGGCCGGCCAAGAAACGCTGAGCACTCGGCAGGCCGGGGCAGATCGGGAATAATTCACAGCGCGGGCCGAATCGGCGCGGCAGGCTCCCTGAACAGGGGACTGCGCCGGCCGGTGACGATCTCTAGCATGCGCCTGAGGTTTCGATTGTTGTTGAAGGCATCAGATGGCGACCAAGACACCCGAGTTGTTTCAAGGGCCCGAAGCGGTGACGCCTGAGAGCGCCTGGCCGGCTGCTGAGCCCGTGGCGTCGGCCCCCACCGAGGCAGAGCGTGCCGCTGCGTTGGAGCAGCTGGCGCTGTATCACGCCCGCTGCGAGGACGCCGCCAGCGCCTGCTGGTACCTGTGCCGCAGCCTGGGCGCCGCGCGCCAGCTGACGCCTGACGAACCGGGCCTGGAACTGCTGTTCGAATTGCTTGGCGCCTTGGCGGACTTGCCGGCCGAAGTGGCCGCAGCCCCCACGCCGCCCGCCCAGGGCGAGGCCGATGGCCTGGGTGTTTTCGAGCTCTGCCAGCAACTCGAAGCCGCGCGCGAACTCAGCCAGCAGGCCTGGGCCGAGCGTGAGGACGAAGGCACGGTCGACATCCAGACGCCAGCACCTGTGGCGGTGCTGCTGCACTGATTTCAGAAACCCGGTATCGCCTGATCCGCGCCGTACTGCAACCAGTTGCGCGCCGAATAGCGGCTGCTCGCATCCGTCACGTGCAGGGTATAAGCGTGCCGTGACTTGGCCGAGCGGTTGGCCGCGCTGTAATGCGGCAGCAGGCCGTGGAACAGCACTAAAGCCCCCGCCTCCACCTCCAGCGGCACCGCCAGCTCGGTCGTACTAGGCCAGGGCGTGTCGTCCAACGTCTCCATCCAGGCCCGCCGGCCTTCCCGCACAAAGCGCTCGCGCAGCACGCCGCGCGCGCCGCGGTGTCCACCCGGCTCAGCCCACAGGCAGCCGTTGTCGCGCGTTGCGTCTTCCAGCGCAAACCAGAAGGTCGTCACCGTGATCGGGTCGGTCTCGAAGAAGCTGGCGTCCTGGTGCCAGCGCACCTCGCCGCCGATGCCGGGTTGCTTGAAGATGTACATCGACTGCCAGACCTGCGGATGCTCCAGGCCCAAGTCACGCGCCAGCGCCGCCAGCTCAGGGCCGCTGGAGAAAGCACCGAACGCCGGATCCTGCGCATGCATGGCATGGCCGATCTTGTTGATCGACAGGGCCTTGGCCTGGCGCAGCGCCCCACTCTCATCGAAGGCATCCTCCTCGAAGAAGCAGCGCATCTTGTCGCCGGAATCGAGGAAGTAGTCGTCGACCTTGCGGTCCTGCTCCTGGGTGGAGAAGATCGAGCGCTGCTCGCCGGGGTCGAAGGCTTCGACCATCGCTTCGGCACGCGCCCGCAGCGTGGCGATGGCATCGGGCTTCTTGAAGCCTGGCAGCACCAGGAAACCTTGCTCGGCATAGGCCAGCTTCTGTGACTCGCTCAGCATCTTTCGGGGGCTCTGGGGTGGGTTTGGTGCATTGTGTCATCGCCCCTGGACAGGCATGCTGGACGCTCATGACATCGGAGCGTTTCCATGAAGATTCTCAAGATCGCGACTGGTGCCGTGGTGGCGCTTGCGCTGCTGCTGGCGCTCGGCGGCTTGCTGCTATCGCCGAAGTTCAGCGTCACGCGAACGGTGCAGATCCAGGCCCCCGCCGAGAAGGTCTACGCGCTGGTGGCGAATCCCCGCCAATGGAAGCAATGGAGTGTGTGGAATCAGCGCGATCCCGCCATGCACATCGAGTACAGCGGGCCGGAGTCCGGCGTTGGGGCAGCCTGGGCCTGGAAAAGCGCCAGCGAAGGTGACGGCAAGATGAGCTTCACCGCCGCCGAGCCTGCGCGGCTGCTGGCCTACGACCTGTACTTCCCCGATTTCGGCACCACCTCGAAGGGCGAGTTGCGCATGAAGCCCAGCGGCCAAGGGACCGAAGTGGTCTGGAGCATGGATGGAGACATGGGCGCCAACCCGCTCTTCCGCTGGCTGGCGCTGTTCAGCGACCGCATGGTCGGCCCGGACTTCGAGGCCGGGCTGGCCAGGCTCAAAACCCTGGCCGAAAAGGGCTGAGCGCCTGGTCAGCTGCCTGTTTTTAAGGCACGCCAGCAATTCCTCAATGATGACGGGCACTTGGCGCCCCTGTCGAACGCTTGCACACCTGCTTATCCACAGCCGCTGGGGACAGCGGCCTCACTCGACCCCGAAAAGCGCGGCGCCATTGCCCCAGGCGATGCGCCGCGCCTGCTCAGGCGGCAGATCACCCAGCCAGGCGCGTGCTTCCTGCATCAGGCCTTCGTAGTACTGCCAGCGCTGATTGACCCAGGTGTCCGAGCCGATCATGAAGCGCGTGCTGTGCTGCATCAGCAGCGCACGCCAGTCAGCGCTCAGGCGACCACTGCCGTCGGTCAGGCCCGGCCGGTAGGACAACTCGCCCATCAACGCGGGATAACGCTGCAGCAGCGAGCGCACCCGCTCCGCCGGCGTGCCGCCAATGCCGGTGTGTGCCCAGACCAGGCGCGCCTGCGGCGCATGCGCCATCAGCTTGTCGATCGCTACATCGTCGACATGGGCCAGCACCACCAGGCCTCGCTCAGCCGCCAGCTGCATCAGCTGGCGCGCCACCGGGCCGTCAGCATTGGCGCTGTCATAGAGATGGAATTCGCCAATGCCGCGATAAGGACCGGCTGGTGTGCCGCGCTTGAGTTCATCCAGCACCATCTGGTAGATGCTCGGATCGGCAAACCAGCTGTTGTAGTCGGCCCGGTTGCGGTACAGACGAATGAAGGGCACGACGCGCACGCCGGCCGCCACCGTGGCCTCGCGCGCCGCGGCCAAGGTCTGCGTGCCGTCGTTGGGCCGGCTGTTGGCGACGATGGCGCGCACGCCGCTGCGCTGCATGCGGCCCAGCACATCGGCCAAGGGGTGCGGTTGCTGGGCTTCCTCGTTGTAGTGAAGGTGCGCGTCGAACAAGGGGCCAACATAGGCCTGCTGCTGTGCCCGCAGCGGCGGTGCCGCGAACGCCAGCAGCAGAAGCCAGAGCGCCAGGCCAGAACGGCGCTGGCGCCAAGACAGGCACTCAGGCAGGCGCGCGATGCTCATGGCTGGCGATCATACGGCTCACACGCGAGACCGACAGGCCCAGCTCCCTGGCCAGCGCCGTCATCGTGACACCGCCTTGCGTGTGGGCCAGATACAGCGCCTCGCCACGAGAGCGGTCGTCGCGCCGCCAGCTCGCCAGGCTCGTTCCAGCGGGGCGCAGCCGCGGCGCAGGCGCGCCGCCCTGGGCCAACATGCGGGCCGCAAAGGCTTCGTCACCCAGAAAGATCTGATGGCGCAGATGTGCCCAGATGTCCAGATTCGGTTCAGCCGCCAGGAGCCGTGCATAGCGATCAGCGGCCCGGCGGCGGTCGGCCGCGCTGCGCAACTCTCTGCGTAGCAGATGGCTGAGCAACCCGTCCACATCGAGCCAAGGCGGCGCCTCGGACACACCGGTGTGCGCTCCCTGGCTGTGCCATGGCCAGTCCGCTCCGCGACGCACCAGCCTCAAGCGCTGCGCACTGAGGTCCACATAGCGACAAGCATCCAGCAGCAAGGCCTCGCGGTCGACCAGGCTGGCTTTGAAGCGCCCCTGAAAGACCGCACCCAGACGGCCATGGCGCCGGTTGAAGACCTGGGTGTAGACGCCGTTGAGATGGCGCATCAGGCGCGAGAGGTTCGTCTGGCGCGTAAACAGCAGCAACTGGTAGTGATCATTCGCCAGGCAGAACGCCAGCACCTGGGCATCGAAACGATGCAGCACCCGCCCCAGCAACTCAAGCATCAGTGCCCGATCAGCATCGTCGACAAAGACACTTCCGCCCGGCGCCGAGTGCGTCGTCACGTGGTACACAGCGCCTGGGAACTCAATGCGTGGAGGTCGGGCCATGCAAAAAAATAGGCGATCCCGGCACCCATGGCAAGGACTGACCCCTCGCGCCGCGTCCTGCGCATGGGGTACAAACCGGGCTCCTGAGACTCTGGACAAATCCTGCATATGGCCTCAAGCCTGCTTGCCCTGCTCGATGACATCAGCACGGTGTTGGACGATGTCGCGGTACTGAGCAAGATCGCCGCAAAGAAGACCAGCGGCGTGCTGGGCGACGACCTGGCCCTCAACGCCCAGCAGGTCAGCGGTGTCAGTGCCGAGCGGGAATTGCCCGTCGTCTGGGCCGTGGCCAAAGGTTCACTGCTGAACAAGGCCATCCTGGTTCCGGCCGCCTTGTTGATCAGCGCTGTCGCGCCCTGGGCCATCACGCCGCTGCTGATGCTGGGTGGCGCCTTCCTGTGCTTTGAAGGTTTCGAGAAGCTGGCGCACAAATTCCTACACCGCGCCGAAGAGATTGACGCCAAGCGTCAGGCGCTGATACAGGCGCTTGCGGATCCTGCCGTCGATCTGGTGGCGTTCGAACGCGACAAGATCCGTGGTGCCGTACGCACCGACTTCATCCTGTCAGCCGAGATCATCGCCATCACACTGGGCACCGTGGCCGACAGCAGCTTCACGACGCGCCTGCTGGTGCTGTCCGCCATCGCCCTGGTAATGACGGTGGGCGTGTACGGCTTCGTCGCCGGCATCGTCAAGCTCGACGACCTGGGTCTGCACCTCAGCCGCCAGCGCAACGCCATGCAGCAGCGCATCGGCCGCGCGGTGCTGGCCGCTGCGCCCTGGCTGATGAAGGCGCTGTCGGTGCTCGGCACCGCGGCGATGTTCCTGGTGGGCGGAGGCATCCTGACGCACGGTCTTCCGATGCTCCACGAGCTCATCCTCCAGTTGAGCGACGGCATCGCCACTGGCCTGCTGAAGGACCTGTTCGCGCTGCTGGCCGACGCCGTCACCGGCATCGTGGCCGGCGCCGTCTGCCTGCTCAGTGTCAAAGGGATCAGCAGGCTCTGGCGCCTTGCAAGGCCGCCAGCCTGATCAAGCCGACGGGCTTGCGCTGGTTCGAAGGCAGGCGCCGGCCGGAGCTTCTGGCCCAAGCTCCTGCCTTGATTCTTGATCCAGCCGCCCTGCCACCGGCGCCTGCCTGCTACGCTCGCTTCTTTGCACGTCAGACCATGAAGACCCACCAGATCGAGATCCAGAAGTTCAAGGCCGCCGCCAACTCGCCGCATGGCGAGGTGATGTTCAAGGTCGATGTGCTCGCCAGCGCCCGAGCGGCGTCGCCCGACGATGTGTCGCCTAGCTCCTTGCTCATCATGAGCGAGGCCAATGCCCGCGTGCTGATGGCCCTGCTGAAGAAGCAGCTGGCCGAGTTCGACGCCAAGAAACCCAAGAGCCGCCACGGCCGCCCCGGCTGAGCCCGCGGCACACAGAAGCACAACAATGGAATATCCCAGCTACAACCCCGGCTCAGACAACCTGCCCCTCACCGACGAAGAGCTGGAGACTCTGGATCGCCAGCTGAGCGCCCTGCCAGGCGAAGCCGTGATGAATATCGAGGCGCTGGACGGCTACCTGACCGGCCTGCTGCTGAGCCCTCGGCCCCTGGCCGAGCTGCCCGGCCGAGACTGGCTACCCCCGGTGTGGGGCGGCGACGGCGATGACGGTGCGCCCTTCGCCAGCGGCAAGCAGCGCAAGAAGCTGGTCCTGCTGGTGCTGCGGCACCTGCACAGCATTGCCTGCCTGCTGCGCGACCGGCCCGATGGCTGGCAGCCGATCTTCAGCATTGCTGAACAAGCCGACGGCGAAGAGCTGACCGATGCGGAAGACTGGTGCATCGGCTTCATGCTGGCTGCCGACCTCGACAACGACGGCTGGGCGTCGCGTTTCGAGGATCCGCTGCTGGCTGAAGTGCTGAAGCCCATCGTGAGCCTGGGCGGTGACGAAAGCCTGCTGGACGCCGAGACTCAGGAACAGCTCGGCGACGTTGTCGCCCGTGACGGGCTGAGCCGCAGCGTGCCGGATGCGGTGCTGGCGCTGTGGAGCTACCGGCCTCACTGATCGCGCACTCAGGGCCAGCCCCTAGCACAGAAGCAGGACGAGCCCATCCGTTCCAGTTACTATTGGCTTGCATTTGAGGCGTCTGAGCCCCTCAATGCACCCGGTTCGCCATGGTTGCCAAAATCCTCGCCAGCTTCGGTCTGCTGATCTGCCTTGCACTGGCCCTGCACATGTGCCTGGGCCAGCGCCAGCAATTGAAGCTTGAGCAACTGGCGAGCAGAGTCATGGCCTGGTTTGTCTCAGTCACAAGCCGCCCCTTCGATCGCCGGGAACGTCGGCTGGCTGCCCATCAGGCGGCCATGGACGCCATCAAACGGGCCCAGCGCTCCAGCCATACGGAGCCTGCCCCGCTGGATGGTAGCTGGGAAGGCAACGTCTACCGCCCCAAGCGCTTCGAGCAGCCGCCACAGAAGCCGCACTGAGCCCGCGGCCCGTCCGGGCCCGCTTTTTTCAAATCGCCAGCGCGGCGTCGATGGCCTACAGCGCCGCCAAGGCGCCCATGGCCAGCCCTAGATCGTCAGCCAAAGGCACCTTCGACTCGCGCAGATTGATGCGCAGCAGGCGTCCGCCGCACTCGCTGACCAAGCCCTGGCCGAAGTGCCGCACCGACGGCAAGGCCGTGCTCGCGCCGGCACCGATCACCAGCAGGTCGGCCCGCTCGATCAGTTCGAGCGCATGCTGCAGCTGAGCCTCGTCCATGGGGTCAGGCCTTGCCTCGGGCCAGCACAGGCGCCAGCGCCCGGCCGGTGTGGCTGCCGCTGGCCACCACCGCCTCGGGCGTGCCTTCGATCACCACAGCACCGCCGGCCGTGCCGCCTTCTGGGCCCAGGTCGATGACCCAGTCGGCCTCGGCTATCACGTCCAGGTCGTGCTCGATCACTACCACCGAATGGCCGCCGGCCACCAGCCGATGCAGCACGCGAATGAGCTTCTCGACGTCGGCCATGTGCAGGCCCACCGTGGGTTCGTCCAGCACATAGAGCGTGTGCGGCGCCTTCTGGCCGCGGCGCGTGACGTCGTCGCGCACCTTGACCAGCTCCGACACCAGCTTGATGCGCTGCGCCTCGCCGCCCGACAGCGTCGGGCTGGGCTGGCCCAGCGTCAGATAGCCCAGACCCACGTCCTTGAGCAGCTGCAACGGGTGCGCAATCGAGGGCATGGAGGCGAAGAACTCCACCGCCTCGTCCACCTCCATCGCCAGGACATCACCGATGCTTTTGCCCCGCCAGGTCACGCCAAGGGTCTCGGGGTTGAAGCGCTGGCCATGGCACTGGTCGCAGAGGACCTTCACGTCCGGCAGGAAGCTCATCGCGATGGTCTTCATGCCCTGCCCTTCGCAGCCCGGGCAGCGGCCCTCGCCGGTGTTGAAGGAGAAGCGCCCGGAGGCATAGCCGCGGGCCTTGGCCTCCAAGGTCTCAGCGAATAGCTTGCGGATGGCATCCCAGAAGCCGATATAGGTGGCCGGGCAGCTGCGCGGCGTCTTGCCGATCGGCGTTTGGTCCACCTCCAGCACGCGGTCCACCTGCTCATGGCCGATGACGCCCTCACAGCCGGTCCACTTCGACGGGTTCTTGCGCAGCGGCACCGCCACCGCCATATTGGCCAGCAGCACATCGCGCGCCAGCGTGCTCTTGCCCGAGCCCGAGACGCCGGTGATCGCCACCAGTCGATGCAGCGGCACATCCACCGTCACCTGCCGCAGGTTGTGCAGCGATGCGTTCAGAACCATCAGCTTGGGTGCACCAGAATCGATCTCGCGGCGCGCCTGCAGCGGATGCAGCAGCGGATTGGAAAGAAAGCGTCCGGTCAAGGACTCGTCACCGGCCGCCATGATCTGCGCCACCGTGCCCTGCGCCACCACCGTACCGCCGCGCTTGCCGGCGCCGGGGCCGATGTCGATGATGTGGTCGGCGCGTCGTATCGTGTCCTCGTCGTGCTCCACCACAACCAGCGTATTGCCCTTGTCGCCCAGCGTGGACAGGGCCTTCAAGAGGATCTGGTTGTCGCGCGGATGCAGGCCGATGGTCGGCTCGTCCAGCACATAGCAGACACCCTGCAGATTGCTGCCCAGCTGCGCCGCCAGCCGGATGCGCTGCGCTTCACCGCCCGACAGCGTGGGCGCGGCGCGGTCCAGGGTCAGGTAGCCCAGGCCCACCTCTTCGAGAAACTCCAGCCGGCCGCGAATCTCGCTGACCACGTCGCGCGCGATGTCGGCATCGCGTCCGAGCAGCTTGAGCCCATCGATCCAGGCCCGCGCTTCGCCCACGCTCCATGAAGCGACCGTGGCAATGCCCTCGGTCTCGAAGGTCACCGAGCGCGCTGCAGGGTTCAGGCGCGCACCGTGGCAGTCCGGGCAGGGCTGATCGGTCAGCCCCTCGATCTCGGCCTCTTCCGAGGGGAAGCTCTGCTCGCGGCCGCGGTTGTCCTTGTCCTGCAGGGTTTCGTCCAGAGCCTTGCGCTGCTCGCGCGTCAGGGCAAGACCTGTCCCCACGCAGCTGGTGCACCAACCGTGCTTGCTGTTGTAGCTGAACAGGCGCGGGTCCAGTTCGGCATAGCTGGTGCCGCAGGCCGGGCAGGCGCGCTTGGTGGAGAACACCTTGACGCCGCCGAGGCCCGCCGTGCCGCGGCCCTCGGCAATCGCGGCGTGCAGGCTGTCCAGCGGGCTCAGCAGATGGAGCACGCCCTTGCCATGATCCAGGGCCTTTGCCAACAGCTCGCGCAGCTCGGCCTCCTTGTCTAGCGCGATCACGAGGTCACCGACCGGCAGTTCCAGCGTGTGCTCCTTGAAGCGGTCCAGGCGCGGCCAGGGTGCGGTGGGCAGGAACTCGCCATCCACGCGCAGATGGCTGAAGCCGCGCGCCTTGGCCCATTTGGCCAGGTCGGTGTAGAGGCCCTTGCGGTTGACCACCAACGGCGCCAGCAGTCCCACATGCTGGCCCTTGAAATCGCGCATCAGCTGGGCGGCGATGGATTCGACGCTCTGCGGCCGCACCGGCATGCCGTCGTGCACGCAGTGCTGCACGCCCAGCTTCACATAGAGCAGGCGCAGAAAGTGCCAGACCTCGGTGGTGGTAGCCACCGTACTCTTGCGCCCGCCGCGCGAAAGCCGCTGCTCGATCGCCACCGTGGGCGGGATGCCGCGCACCGCGTCCACCTCGGGCCGGCCCGCCGGCTGCACGATGGAGCGCGCATAGGCATTCAGCGATTCCAGGTAGCGGCGCTGGCCCTCGTTGAACAGGATGTCGAAAGCCAGCGTGCTCTTGCCCGAGCCGGACACGCCGGTGATGACGTTGAACTTGCCGCGCGGGATGTCTACGTCCACCGACTTCAGGTTGTGCTCGCGGGCATTGATGATCTGAATCGCCTCAGCCGCGGCACGGCGTGCACGCACGATGCTCTGCAGCGGCCTGCCCTCTTCCACCACCATCGCCGGACGGTCCATGTGCGCGGCGTACTCGCGCAGCGCCAGCGCTGTGTGCGAAGTCGGATGCTCCTTGACCTCTTCGGGCGTGCCCTGGCAGACCAGCTCGCCGCCGTCCTCGCCGCCCTCGGGGCCGAGGTCGATCAGCCAGTCGGCCGCGCGGATCACGTCCAGGTTGTGCTCGATCAGGATCAGCGAATGCCCGGCCGACAGCAGCTTGCGCAGCGCGCGCATCAGCTTGGCGATATCGTCAAAATGCAGGCCGGTGGTCGGTTCGTCGAACAGGAACAGCGTGCCCTTCTTGGCCACCGCCTGGCGGCTCTTGCTGGCCGCCGTCGCAGCCTCGGCCAGGAAGCCGGCCAGCTTCAGGCGCTGCGCCTCGCCGCCCGACAGCGTGGGCACCGGCTGGCCCAGCTTCAGGTATTCCAGACCCACATCGATGATGGGCTGCAGCTTTGCGATGATGTCGCGCTCGTCCCTGAACAGCTGCACCGCCTCGCTGACGGTCAGCTCCAGCACATCGGCTACAGAAAGTTCCCGCTCGCCGCGCTGCAGTTTGACGTCCAGCATCTCGGCGCGGAAGCGCTTGCCGTCGCAGTCCGGGCAGCGCAGGTAGACGTCGGAGAGGAACTGCATCTCCACATGCTCAAAACCCGAGCCACCGCAGGTGGGGCAGCGGCCGTCGCCGGCGTTGAAGCTGAACATGCCGGCCGTATAGCTGCGCTCGCGCGCCAGCGGCGCATCGGCGAAGCGCTTGCGGATCTCATCGAAGGCACCGACATAGGAGGCCGGATTGGAGCGCGCCGTCTTGCCGATCGGCGACTGGTCGACGAAGACCGCATCGGCCAGATGGTCGGAACCCAGCAGACGGTCGTGCGCGCCGGGCGTCTCGGTGGCCTGGCCGAAGTGGCGGGCCAGCGCCGGATAGAGCACGTCCTGCATCAGCGTGCTCTTGCCCGAGCCCGACACGCCGGTGACCACCACCATGCGCTGCAGCGGGAACTCCACGCTGACATTGCGCAGATTGTGTTCGCGCGCGCCCTCCAGGATCAGCCTCGGCGTGCCCGGCTCTACCGGCCGCTTCAGGCCCATGCCCACATGCTTGCGCGCGCCCAGGTAGGCGCCGGTCAGCGTGTCGGCGCCGCGCACTTGCTCAGGCGTGCCATCGAAGACGATCTGCCCGCCCTTCTCGCCCGGGCCCGGGCCCATGTCGATCAGGCGGTCCGCCGCCAGCATCACCGCTGGGTCATGCTCGACCACCACCAGGGTGTTGCCGGCATCGCGCAGGCGCTTCATCGCCTCGACGATGCGGTTCATATCGCGCGGGTGCAGGCCGATCGAGGGTTCGTCCAGCACGAACAGCGTGTTGACCAGCGAGGTGCCCAAGGCCGTGGTCAGGTTGATGCGCTGCACCTCGCCGCCGCTGAGGGTGCGGCTCTGGCGGTCCAGCGTCAGGTAGCCAATGCCGACGTCGCAGAGGTATTTGAGGCGGTTGCGGATCTCGTCCAGCAGCAGTTTAAGCGCCTCGTCCAGCAGGGTGCTGGGCAGGCTCAGCTCGTCGAGGAAACGGCGCAGCCGGTGCAGCGGCAGCTGCATCAGGTCGTGCAAGGAGAGGCCCGGCAGAGCCTCCAGCTGCGCGCGGCTCCAGCCCACACCCTTGGGCAGAAAGCGTTGCTCGGGCGGCAGCACCGCATCGGCCAGCGCCTTCGATCCCATGCGCCACAGCAGCGCCTCGGTCTTGAGCCGCGCACCGGCGCAGGCCGGGCATTCGGTATAACTGCGGTACTTGGACAAGAGCACGCGGATGTGCATCTTGTAGGCCTTGCTCTCCAGGTATTCGAAGAAGCGCTTGACTCCGTACCACTGCTTGTTCCAGTTGCCGTTCCAGTTCGGCGAGCCATTGATCACCCAGTCGCGCTGCGCCGGGCTGAGCTGGCTCCAGGCGGTATCGCGCGGAATGCCGGCCTCGCCGGCGTACTTCAGCAGATCGTCCTGGCTTTCCTGCCAGGCCGGCGTCTGCATGGGCTTGATAGCGCCGTTGCGCAGCGTCTTCTTCTCGTCCGGGATCACCAGCCCCAGATCGACGCCAATCACGCGGCCGAAGCCGCGGCAGCTCTCGCAGGCACCCATCGCCGAGTTGAAGGAGAACAGCGGCGGCTGCGGATCGGCATAGCGCAGATCGCTGTCCGGGCAGTGCAGGCCGGTGGAGTAGCGCCACAGCAGCGGCTCGCCTTCTTCCTGCAGGACATAGACATTCAGCCGGCCGCCGCCGCGCTTCAGGCTCAGTTCAATGGCCTCCATTGCGCGCTGCTTGTCGGCACCCTGGATGCGGAAGCGGTCGGCCACCACATCCAGCAGCTTCTTGTCACCGACTTCCCGTTCCGCCTGCACCTTGGTGAAACCGCTGGCCGAAAGCCATTGCTCCAGTTGCTCGGCCGTGGTGTTGGCCGGCAGCTCGACCGGAAAGGTCAGCACCAGGCGGGGATCAGTGCTTGCCGTGCGGCTGAGCAGCTCGGCATAGATGGTCTGCGCTGTGTCATGCCGCACCGGCAAGGCTGTCTCACGATCGAACAGTTCCGCCGCGCGGGCGAACAGCAGCTTAAGGTGATCGTTCAGCTCGGTCATGGTGCCGACCGTCGAGCGCGAGGTGCGCACCGGATTGGTCTGGTCGATGGCGATGGCCGGCGGCACGCCGTCCACCTTGTCCACCGCTGGCCGGTCCATGCGGTCGAGGAACTGGCGCGCATAGGCCGAAAAGGTCTCGACATAGCGGCGCTGGCCCTCGGCATAGAGCGTGTCGAACACCAGACTGGACTTGCCCGAGCCGCTGGGGCCGGTGACGACGGTCAGCTCACCGGTGCGGATGTCCAGGTCCAGGTTCTTGAGGTTGTGCTGGCGGGCGCCGCGGATGCGGATCAGACCTTCGGACATGGGGGAGACACCTTCTCTGGCAGGGAGCACGGATTCTAGAGACGCGCCGTGTCAAGGACTGTCAGCAGCGAAGCTGCCCGCTGTCAATGCCCGCCCAATAGGGGACTCCCGAGCATTGCGTTGAAGAACGTGACAGGCAACAATTGACCCCACGGTCGGCATCCACTCTGGAAGGCTCTGTTTCAACGCAGTGTTCTTGCGCCGATTGCCTGAGAGACAGGAAGGCTTGCATGCCACCAAGTCTGCAGGGATGGACTAAGCGCAGAACGCAAGACTGCGGCTCAGCACAGGTCGACAGCAGCCCTGCATGCACAGGCGCGCGACGCGGGAATCAGTACACGGTTTGGTGAAGTCAAGGCATTCATATGAGCTCTGCAAGTCTCAATATCCGGCAGCCCGTGTTCTGGGTGCAAGCCGGCGACGCCAGTTCGCATCCGGCTGACGCCGATGCGAGCGGTGGCTCCGAGCCGAATGCCTCGGCCCGCAAGCCCGTCGTGTTGCTGGTGGAAGACAACCACATCAACCAAGTCGTCGCCTTGGAGTTCCTGGCCTTGATGGGCGTGGACAGCCGGTTGGCCAAGAACGGACTCGAAGCCCTGGCTGCCTGCCAGGAAGCCGCCCCCGATCTGGTCTTGATGGACATCCAGATGCCTGGCATGGATGGGCTGGAATGCGCGCGCCGCTTGCGCCAACTGCAGAGCGAGGGCGCGCTGCCGCCCTTCCCCATCCTCGCATTGACCGCCCATGCGCTGGAGAGCGATATCGTCGCCAGCTCGGATGCCGGCATGGACGAGCACCTGACCAAGCCGCTCGACTTTGCGGCACTGCGCAGCCGACTCGACAGCTGGCTCAATCTGCCCCGCATCAACTGAGACCGTCAGCGCTTCGCCGATCGCACATCCGCGGGACTACCCGCATGTCAAACAGTCGGCTTGGGCTGGAACATAGCGGGAGGCCTTCCCCCCTATGTTTGACGAACTCCGCCAAGCCTCCGAACAACGCCTGTTGCAGCGCCACGTGCGCCGCGTGCTGCAGGCCGCCCGGCGCTTGCTTTCCGAGCGCGGCGAAGCCAATAGCCTGCACCTGGCAGGCGAGCTGATCGAGCTGATCGACTCACTGCCGGCGGGAGGCCTGCAGCTGCTGTTCGAGCACCTGGCACTGGATTTCAACCCCGATCCCCAGGTCGTACTGACGGCGGCGCAGGCCTACGCCGCCACGCCCGAGGCAGCCCAGTTGCAGCAACTGTTGCGCGCCAGCGAACCACCGCGGCAGGAGCTGTTCCGCCGCCTCAACCGCGCCCCTGGCGCCACCGGCGTGCTGGTGCGCCTGCGGCGCAGTCTGCTGACTGGCCTGGCCCAGCATCCACAGTGGCACAGCGTCGAGGCCGACCTGCTGCACCTGTTCAGCTCCTGGTTCAACCCGGGCTTCTTGCAGATGCGCCAGGTCGACTGGACTTCGCCAGCCCAGCTGCTGGAGAAGATCATCCGCCACGAGGCGGTGCACGCCATCGACGGCTGGGACGATCTGCGCCGCCGCTTGCAACCAGATCGCCGGCTGTTCGCCTTCTTCCATCCGCAACTGCCAGAGGAGCCGCTGATCTTTGTCGAAGTGGCGCTGGCGGACCAGATGCCCGCCGCCATCGCGCCCCTGATCGACAAGCAGGCGCCGGTCGCCTCGGCTGATCGCTCCAAGGTGGCGGCGTTCTACTCGATCAGCAATTGCGAACCCGGACTGAAGGGCGTGTCGCTGGGCAACTTCCTGATCAAGCGCGTGGCCGAGCAGCTGCAGCGCGAGCTGCCGCGGCTCAAGACTTTCTGCACGCTGTCACCGATTCCTGGTTTCGCCGCCTGGCTGCAGTCCGGCCCGGTGCTGGACGAGAGCCTGGGGCTGAAGAAGCCGGCGCTGGAGCGCGCCCGTCAGGCCATGCAGACCCTGCTGGAGGCCGGCAATGGGAACCTCAGCCGACTCAGCCAGCCCGCGGGCGCTGCCCTGCTGGAAGACGAGGCCCGCGAGGCCCTGCAGCGCCTGTGCGCCGCCTACCTGATAGCCCAGACGCCGCGGCCCGGCGGCGATCCGGTGGCGCGCTTCCATCTCGACAACGGAGCCCGGCTTGAGCGGCTCAATCTCGACGGCAATCCCAGCCACAAGGGCTTGCGCCAGAGCTGCGGCCTGATGGTCAACTACCTCTACGATCTCGACCGCATCGAGTCGCATCATGAGGCTTTCATGGCCGGCGAGGTCGCCTGCTCGCGCGCCGTCTCTGCTCTGCTTTGACCGTTCTCGATACAACAGGCCGGACACCGGCCCTCACAGGAGACAAACCCAGATGAACCGCAATTTCCTGCTGTCACGCCGCTCGGCCCTGGCGGCTGCAGCCGCCGCGCTGGCTTTGCCCATGCTGGCCCAGGCACAGGCCTGGCCGGCCAAGCCCGTCACCTTCATCGTGCCCTTCCCGGCCGGCGGCGGCACTGACGCCTTTGCGCGCCCACTCACCGCCGCCCTGACCAAGGCCACTGGCAAGCAGTTCATCATAGACAACAAGGGCGGTGCCGGTGGCACGGTGGGCGCCAGCATCGCCGCCAAGGCCGCGCCGGACGGCTACACCTTCTTCATGGGCGCGGTGCACCACGCGATTGCGCCGTCGATGTATCCCAAGCTGGACTACAAGCTGGAGAGCGACTTCATCCCCGTCGCGCTGGTGTCCAGCGTGCCCCAGGTCATCGTGGTGAACCCGACTCGCGTGCAGGCCACCGACCTGAAGGGCCTGCTCGAATTCATCCGCAAGAATCCCGGCAAGCTGAACTACGGCTCGGCCGGCAACGGCACCTCGCACCATCTGGCGGGCGAGTTGTTCAAGCTGCAAACGCAGACCTTCATCACCCACATCCCCTACCGCGGTGCCGGCCCAGCCCTGCAGGACCTGATCGCTGGCCAAGTAGATCTGATGTTCGACGGCCTGGGCAGCTCGGCCACCCACATCAAGGGCGGCCGCATCAAGGCCATTGCGGTGGCTGCCAACAAGCGCGCGCCGGGCTTCGCTGATGTGCCGACCAGCGTTGAAGGCGGCGTGCCCAGCTATCAGGTCGCCACCTGGTATGGGCTGTGGGCGCCCAAGGGCACCCCCCGGGAGACCATCTCCGCGATGCAGGCCGAGTTGCGCAAAGCGTTCGCGCAGGACGACATCAAGGCCAGCTGGACCAGCCTGGGCACCGAAGTGCCGAACATGTACGGCGATGCCTTCGGCCAGTTCGTCTCCAGCGAAATCAAGCGCTGGGCCGATGTGGTGAAGAGCTCCGGAGCCAAACTCGACTGACAGATACCGATCCCATGACGAGCACCAACGCCAATCTGTTCGCCGCGCTGCGCGCGGCCTTTCCCGCCGACCTAGACGCCACGGCCATCGAATGTGCCGATGGCGAGCGCCTGCGCTACAGCTGGCGCGACATCGAGCGCGCCACCGCAATGCTGGCCAATCTGCTGGTCTCGCTGGACTTGCCTGCAGGCAGCCGGGTCGCCGTGCAGACCGAGAAAAGCGTCGAGGCGCTGATGCTCTACCTGGCCGTGCTGCGCGCCGGCTATGTCTATCTGCCGCTGAACACCGCCTACCAGGCGGCCGAGATCGAGTACTTCATCGGCAATGCCGAGCCTGCGGTGATGGTGTGCCCGAGCAAGAGCTTCGGCTGGATCAGCAAGATCGCCTTCACCGCCGGCACGCAGTATGTGTTCACGCTCAACGAGGACCGCAGCGGCACGCTGCTGGACCGCGCCGCGCACATGAGCGACCAGCATGAAGTGGCGCACAAGACGGCCGACGAGATGGCAGCCATCCTCTACACCAGCGGCACCACCGGGCGCAGCAAGGGCGCGATGCTGTCGCACGGCAATATGCTGAGCAATGCGCAGACGCTGAAGGACTACTGGGGCTGGAAGCCAGGCGACGTGCTGATCCACGCGCTGCCGATCTTCCATGTGCACGGCTTGTTCGTAGCCTCGCATGGCGCACTGCTGAACGGCAGCCAGATGATCTGGTTCAGCAAGTTCGACCCCAAAGCGGTGATCGCGCGCCTGCCCGACGCCACGCTGTTCATGGGCGTGCCCACACTCTATGTGCGCCTGCTGGCTGAGCCGGCGCTGGACCAAAACGCCTGCCGCAACATGCGGCTGTTCATCAGCGGCTCAGCGCCGCTGCTGATCGAGACCTTCCGCGACTGGCAGATGCGCACCGGCCACACCATTCTTGAGCGCTACGGCATGAGCGAGACGGTGATGCTGACCTCCAACCCGTACCGGCCCGCCGACGGTGAACGCCGCGGCGGCACGGTCGGACATGCGCTGCCCGGCGTGGGCGTGCGCGTGCAGGATGACAAAGGCGCGCCCTGCCCCACCGGCGAGATCGGCAATATCGAGGTCAAGGGGCCGAACGTGTTCGCCGGCTACTGGCGCATGCCGGAGAAGACCAAAGAAGAGTTCACCGCGGATGGCTGGTTCAAGACCGGCGACGTTGGCCGCGTGGACGAGGTCGGCTACTTCACCATCGTCGGCCGCAGCAAGGACCTGATCATTTCCGGCGGCTACAACGTCTACCCGGCCGAGATCGAGGGCACGCTGAACGACATGCCCGGCATCGCCGAATCGGCGGTGGTCGGCGTGCCGCATGCCGATTTCGGCGAGGCAGTGGTGGCGGTGCTGGTGGCCAAGCCGGGCGCCGCGCTGGACGGCGAGGCCATCGTCGCTCAGCTCAAGCGCCAGATCGCCAACTTCAAGGTGCCCAAGAAGGTCTTCGTGGTGGCCGAACTGCCGCGCAACACCATGGGCAAGGTACAGAAGAACCTGCTGCGCGAACAGCACAAGGCCCTGTTCGCATGAGCGACGAAGCACGCACTGACGTGAACAGCCGCTGCCCGCGCTGCGGCGGTGGCTTTCACTGCGGTGCAGCCGGAGCGCGCTGCGACTGCTTCGATCTGAAGCTGAGCGATGCCCAGCGCCAGCAACTCAGCCGCGACTACAGCGGCTGCCTGTGCCTCAACTGCCTGCGCGAGCTTCAGCAGCAGACACTGGCGCCGCGGGCACCGGTCCATCGCGGCTGATCCGCCCGTCCACCAGCTCGACCACGCGGTCGCAGCGCGCCGCCAGGCGCGGGTCATGCGTGACGATCAGGAACGAGGTGCCCAGCTCCGCGTGCATGCGGCGCATCAGCGCGAACACCTCGTCGGACGAGGCGGTGTCCAGATTGCCAGTCGGCTCATCGGCCAGCACCAGCGGCGGGCGCATCACCAGCGCGCGGGCGATGGCCACGCGCTGCTGCATGCCGCCCGACAGCTCGCCCGGCTTCTTGTCCAGCGCCGCGCCCAGGCCCATGCTGTCCAGCACCGCGCGCGCATGTTCGCGCTGCGCCGCGCTGACACGGCCGTCGCGCATCAGCGCCGGCAGCGTGACGTTCTCCAGCGCAGTGAAGGCCGGCAGCAGATGGTGGAACTGGAACACAAAGCCCAGCGCGCCGCGGCGCTTGAGCGTCAGGCCTGCATCGTCCAGGCCGCCGACCTCCTCGCCCTGGAGCTTGAAGCTGCCGCTGCTCATGCGCTCCAGCAAGCCGATGATGTTGAGCAGCGTGCTCTTGCCCGAGCCCGAGGGGCCGATCAGCGCGACGAACTCGCCCGCATTGATGCGCAGGGACAGGCCATGCAGCACCTCGGCTTCATTGGGCAGGCCCAGGTTGTAGCTCTTGCGCAGCTCGCTGATCTCGATCAGCGGCGCGCCCGCGGTGGTGTGCGCGCTCATGCGCGAATCGCCTGGGCTGGGTCCAGCGCTGCGGCACGGCGCGCCGGCGCCACCGCGGCCAGCACGCCGCACAGCGTAGCCACAGTGGCAATCTGCAGCGCCAGCATCGGCTGCAGGCTGATCGAAAACAGAGGCAGCCCATCAGAGCCGCGCACAAACGTGGTGAAAGCCCAGATCAGGCCGCTGGCCAGCAGCACGCCCAGCATCGAGCCCAAGGCCCCGACCAGCGCCCCCTGCAACAGAAAGACCCGCAAGACCTGACCCTGCGTGGCGCCCATCGCGCGCAGGATGCCGATCTCGCGCTTCTTCTGCACCACCGACACCACCAGCACGCTGGCAATGCCCAGCACCACCACAATCATCACCACGCTGCGGATCAAGGTCGTGCTGACCGACTGCGCGTTCAGCGCCGAGACCAGCTGCGCGTTCGCCTCCTGCCAGCTTTCCACCTTGTAGGGCCAGCGCTGCGCCAGCTGCTGGGCCAGTCCCTTGGCGGTCCAGACATCGTGCAACGTGATGTCAAGGCTGGTGGCGCCGCCCGGCAAGCCCACCAGGCTTTGCGCGCTGCGCAGCGGCAGGAAGACGGTGCGGCGGTTCAGGTCGCGCACGCCCAGGTCCACCAGCGCTGTGACGCGCAGCGATTCGCTGACCGTGTTGCCAGCGCTGCCCAGCACCACGCTGAGTCGGTCGCCCACGCTCAGGCCCAGGTCGTTGGCCAGCTCGCGGCCGATCATGGCCTCGCCAGGCCCGAGCCGGGCCTGGCCCGCCACCACCTTGCTGCGCAGCTGAACGATGCGGTCATAACGATCCAGCTCCACGCCCATCAAAGCCACCGCGCGCGAGCCGTCACCGCGCAGACCCAGGCCGGCGGCCGACACCATCGGCGAGACTGCTGCCACGCCCGGCATGGCCTCCAGCACCGGCAGCAGCTGCTGCCAGTTGGCGATCGAACGCGGCCGCTGGCTACGCGGCTGGGTCTGCGCCAGAGCCTGAACACCCGGTGCATCAGCAGCACGGGCGCTGACCACGGCATCGTCCAGCGGCTTGACCGTGATGTGCGCCTGCGCGCCCAGGGTCTTGTTCAGCGTGTTGCTCTGCAAGCCCGAGATCAGCGCCGAGATATAGGCCACCACGGCCACGCCGGCCGCAACGCCAACGATGATCAGCAGCGTCTGAAAGCGTCCTTCGCGCAAGAAGCGAACCGCGACGCGGCCTTCAAATCCGAACCAGGCGGCCATGTGTGCGTCCTGACCTCAGCGGCCCATTGCGTTGCTGACCACTGAGCCGCCAGCGTCGCGGCTGTCCTTGCTCATGCTGCTTGCAGCCGCCGGCAGCAGGGTGCTGGCCGGCCGGGTGCGCACCCGCTGCCCAGGCTGCGCTGCCGTGCCCAGCATCAGCTGATCGCCCGCCTGCAGACCCTGCAGCACCTCGGCCGCCTCCAGCGTGCGCAGGCCCAGCTTCACGCGCCGGGCTTCAACCCGACCGTCGGCATTGATCAGCCAGACCGTCGCGTCGCCATCCGCCCCTTCGCCACGCAAGGCCTGCAGCGGCAGCACCAGCGCCTGTTCGCGGCGACCGGTTTCCACCTCAACCGACAGCGTCATGTCTTCACGCAGAAAGGCCGGCACCGGCGGCGCCAGCGCCAACCGCAGCTCGACCGAGCCGCGCTGCGCGTCCACCAGCGGCGCAATACGCTGAACCGTGGCGGCAAAGCGCTGCTTCGGATAAGCATCGGCCAGCACCTGCGCCGTCTGCCCGACGCGCAGCTGGGCCAGATAGCGCTCGTCCAGCTGGGCCAACAACTCGGTCGGGCCATCCAGCGCCAGGCTCAGCAATGCCCGACCCGGCTGCACGATTTGCCCCGGCTCGGCGCTGCGCGCCAGCACGCGGCCGGCGGCCGGCGCGGTCAGCGTGGCCTGCGCCAGCTTGGCCGCGGCGGCGGCCGTGGCCGCACGGGCCTGGGCCAGTTGCGCCTCGGCCTGCGCGATATCGCTGCCGCCTTGGTCTTGATTGCCCTGAAGCTGAGCCTGCGCACTGGCATTCTGCGCACGAGCCACCGCCACAGCGCGGCGCGCTTCATCCAGCCGGGCCTCGCTGACAAAGCCCTGCGCCACCAGCGACTGCTGGCGCTTCAGATCCGCCTCGGCGGCCAGCAGCACCGATTGCGCCTGCGCCACTCCCGCCTGCAAGCCGCTGCGGCCGCTGCTGCGCAGCCCGGCCAGACGGGCACTGGCGGCACGCTCGCTGGCCTGCGCCTGGCTGAGCGAGGCCGCCAATTCATCGGACTCCAGCCGGACGAGTGCCTGGCCGGCCGCCACGCTGTCGCCCTCGCGCACCAGCACCTGCTGCACACGGCCGGTCAGCGTGCTGCCCACCTCCACGCGGCTGCGCGCCGCCACGCGGGCCGACAGCTGCAGGCTGCTCAGCATCGGCGCAGCCTGCAGCGGCAGCACCTCCACCTGCGGGCGCCGCTGCGACCACAGCAAAAGCGCCACAGCCAGCACGGCAAAGCCGGCCAGCCACAACAGCCGGCGCCGGGAAAACAAAGAAGCCAGGGACAGATTCATGCGGCCGAGTATCGCCGCAGGGTCGGATCAGGTAGCCCGCAGCTTCACAAACTGCGCCGCCACCATCTCGGCCATCACGCGCGCCACGGCTTCGGGGTCCTGCTCTGGGTCATCCACCAACAACTCCTGCGCCGCATACAAGGCATCGATGGCCAGCCGTATCGTCAGGCGGGCCTGCGCCACGTCGACGGCGGGATGGCTGTCCTGGAAGGCCGAAAGCACCAGATTCGTCACCGCCTCATGCGAAGCCATGCGCACATGCTGCAAGGACGGCACGGCGCGCAATGCACGCATCACCCAGACGCCGCCGGCCGTGTCCTCGGTGACATGCAGCGTGCCCAGAAAGACCTGCGCCACGCTGGCCGCGAACTCGGCCTCGGGCAGTTGCATCGTCTGCACGGTGGCCCAGGGCGTCAGGAACTCGTTTTGCCGCCACATCATGCGCCGTCCCAACTCATGCAGGATCGCGTACTTGTTGGGGAAGTACTGGTACAGCGCCGGCGGCGTGATGCCGGCGCGGCGGCAGATCAGGTTGGTCGAGAGGCGCTCGATGCCCACCTCGGCCAGCAATTCGGCGCAGGTGCTGAGGATGCGCTCGAAGGTCTCGACCGCACGCAGCTGCGTGGGCGCCCGCTTCGTGCCGAGGTCGGGCGCTTCCGCCCTGCTGCTACGGCTGTCGTCGGTGCTCTTGCGGGCTACTGGCCGTGGTTTGATGGCGAGGGTCATGGAGGGGCAGTCTAGCGTCGACTTGTGACACGCCTGTTCTGATGCCACGGCGCAAGGCGCCGCGTTCAGAGCAGAAGCAGGGAGGTGCGCTTGACGCGCTGCAAGGCCATCTGCAATGTTCTGGCGTCGGCACTGGCGCGGTGCCGCCCCAGCGCGGCCTCGCTACGCACCTGATCCAGCACCGGATGCCAGCGCACAGCCTCGTCTTCGCTGAGGAGGGCCCGCAGATCCGCCAGGCGGAAGCTGGGCACAAGGCCAGCTGCATCGTAGAGGCGTGACAGCCAGGGATAGTCATGCGCCCAGGCATCGCAATACACCACCTGGCCCGCCAGCCGCTGGTTCAGCTGCTCAGCCACCCAGGCAGACGCGCGTCCATGGCGCCGCAGCAGTTCGCGGGTGATGCCATGCAGGGCCTCGGCCGAAGCATCCCAGTGCTGCCAGTCCGCTTCGGGTTGGATCAGTGTGCAGAAGCACTCGCCGCTGGCCTGGACGAAACCCACCTCGATGGGGTAGCTACCGCGGCCGAAGCCGGAGGCTTCAAGATCGATCACGGCGACCGACGACTCCAGCCCTGCCCCCGAGCTAGGCTCAAACTGTTGCTGCGGCGACGGCGGCGGCGAGGGCGGCTGCGTCAGCATCATGGTCGGCGGGACCGGCCTGTGGATGGGGCCGGAGGGCGGATGGGATGGCTGCAGTGTATGCCTGCGGATGCGCCACCGTGCCCCCTGAAACATGTTCCTTGCCGGCCGCAATGCACGCCAGCCCTGAGCGCCGCAGCGGCGATGATCAGCGCTTCTTCACACAGCCGCCCGAGATGAGCAGCCCCCTGAGTTACCGCCCGGCCTGCCCCGCGGATGCCGAAGCCTGCGTGGCCCTGCGCGGCCGCACGCGGCAAAACGCCGTCTCGCGCGAGCGCCTGGCCGAGCTGGGGATCACGCCCGAGAGCTGGGCCGAAGACACCCGCAGCGGCCGCCTGCCCGGCCATGTCTGCCTGAATGGCGAGCAGCTGGTCGGCTACTGCTTCGGCGACACCGCCAGCGGCGAGATCGTGGTGCTGGCCCTGCTGCCCGACCACGAAGGCCAGGGCATCGGCCGTCACTTGCTGGGCTTGATGGTGCAGACGCTGCGGGCGGCCGGCCACCAGCGCCTGTTCCTCGGCTGCGCGCGCGCTCCGGCCACGCGCTCGCACGGCTTCTACCGCCACCTGGGCTGGCGGCCCACCGGCGAGTTCGACGCGCTGGGCGATGAGGTGCTGGAGCTGACGCTGCAAGTCAGCGCCACCACCAGCAGCAAGGCCTAGATCTTGCCTGCCGCCTTCAGCCGATCAATCGTGGCCTTCTCGGCTGCGAAAGTGCGTTCGGCATAGGCGCTGTAGTCGGCTGCGCTCATATAGATCG